>NZ_BSTC01000004.1 GCF_030269305.1 Kineosporia sp. NBRC 101731 | reverse complement strand
CCAGGAACCGAAGTGGAAAACCCGGGCAGACCGGGTCATCACTCACGCCCACGCCAGGAAATACCTGAAATCACGATCAGGAAATGACCGCACTCGGCCACTCAAACCGGGTCGGCGGATCCGGGCTGAGTGGACGTTGGATCACAACGTGGTCGCAGCAGGCCGGACAGCTCTCACAGCGGCTTGCCGGCCTGCCGGAGTCAGGAACTGCTTCCCGCAGCGACTTGACCCTGACGCAGGGTCAACCCTCCACCCTGGTGATCACCAGCCGGGAGCGGAGGAAAAGACGATGTCGTCAGAACAGAGCAAAGACCTCGCGATCGAGGTTCGAGGGTTACGCAAGGCGTTCGGGGACCACGAGGTACTGCGCGGGGTGGACCTTCAGGTGCAGCGGGGGAGTGTGTTCGCGCTGCTGGGGTCCAACGGGGCGGGCAAGACCACCGCGGTGCGGATCCTGTCCACCCTGGCCCGGGCCGACGCCGGAACGGTACTGGTCAACGGCTTCGACGTGGCCACCGCGCCGGGCGACGTGCGCCGCTCGATCAGCCTCACCGGGCAGTTCGCGGCGGTCGACGAGGTGCTGGACGGACGCGAGAACCTGGTGCTCATCGCCCGGCTGCGGCGGGTGCGGGAACCGGGCAAGATCGCGGACGAGCTGCTGCGGCGGTTCGGGCTGAGCGAGGCCGGTAAGAAGAAGGTCGCCACCTACTCCGGTGGCATGCGGCGCCGGCTCGACATCGCGATGAGCCTGATCGGCGACCCGCCGGTCATCTTCCTCGACGAGCCCACCACCGGTCTGGACCCCCAGGGGCGGATCGAGGTCTGGGACGCGGTGCGGGAACTGGCCGCGCAGGGCACCACCGTGCTGCTCACCACCCAGTACCTGGAAGAGGCCGAGCAGCTCGCCGACCGGATCGCGATCCTGCACGAGGGACGGATCATCGTCGATGGCACCCTGGCCGAGCTCAAGCAGCTCCTGCCTCCCGCCAAGGTCGAGTACGTCGAGAAGCAGCCCACCCTCACCGATGTCTTCCTGGCCGTCGTCGGCTCGACCAAGAACGAGGAGCAGTAATGTTTTTCACCGAGACCGCGATCCTGACCGGGCGATCCCTCAAACACATCACCCGCAGCCTCGACAGCATCGTCACCACCGCGATCACCCCGATCGCCATCATGCTGATGTTCGTCTACGTCTTCGGCGGCGCGATCGACACCGGCCCCGTCAAATACGTCGACTACATGCTGCCGGGCATCCTGCTCATCACCGTCGCCTCCGGCGTCGCATACACCGCGGTCCGGCTCTACACCGACCTGAGCAGCGGTATCTTCGAGCGGTTCCAGTCGATGCCGATCTCCCGCTCGGCCGTGCTCTGGGCCCACGTGCTCACCTCCATGGTCGCCAACCTGATCTCCCTGGCCCTGGTCGTCCTGGTCGCCGTGCTCATCGGGTTCCGCTCCGGCGCCGACCTGCTGCAGTGGCTCGCGGTCATCGGCATCCTGGCGCTCTTCACCCTGGCCGTCACCTGGATCGCCGTCATCCCCGGCCTGGCCGCCCAATCCGTCGACGGAGCGAGCGCTTTCGCCTTCCCCCTGATCTTCCTGCCGTTCATCAGCTCCGCCTTCGTCCCCACCGAGGGCATGCCCGGCCCGCTGCGGGCCTTCGCCGAGAACCAGCCCGTGACCTCGATCGTCGACACCGTCCGCGCGCTGCTGGGCGGGCAAGCGGCCGGTGACGACATCTGGGTCGCGCTCGCCTGGTGCGTCGGGGTGCTGGTGATCGCCTGGGCCTTCGCCGGGCGGAACTACCGCCGCCGCATCGGCTGAGGAAATATGTCCCAATGATCACCATCAGCCAGCTGGCCCGGCACGCGGGAGTGACGGTGCGGGCGGTGCGGCACTACCACCAGATCGGGCTGTTGCCGGAGGCCGAACGTGATGCCTCCGGCTACCGCACCTACGGCGCGGCAGCGGTCGTGCGCCTGATCCGCATCCGCACCCTGGCCGATGCGGGGGTGCCGTTGGCCCGGGTGCAGGAGCTTTTGGACGCCGACGACGCCGGTTTCGCTCGCGGCGTGCAGGAGATCGACAAGGAGTTGCGCTCCGAGATCCGGCGGCTGCAGGACAACCGCACCCGGATCGCGCGGCTGGCCGCGGGCGATCACCTGGCCCTGCCGGCCGTCGTCGTGTCCTACCTCGACCGGCTGCGCGCGCTGGGTATCAACGAGCGCTACCTGGATCTGGAGCGGCCGGCCTGGATCATGCTGGCCGCCCAGGTTCCCGAGCAGATCGACGACATCGTGGCCCGTAAGAACGCCGAGCTCGAGGACGCGGACATGGTCCAGCTCTACCGCCTGCTCAGCGAGGCGATCGACTGGAGTCCCGATGAGCCCCGTATTGTCGAGATCGCCGATGTGCTGGAGCGTTTGATGTTCCGGGCGGTCGAGGCGGGGGAGAGCGGGGCTCAGGGCCTCGACGACCCGTTCGTGCAGTTGATGGACGCGGCGATGAGTGAGGCGTCCCCGATCTCGGGGCGGATCCTGAAGATCCTGCAGGGGCGCGGATGGAAGGGCTGGACCCGCATCGAGCAGGCCCCGTCGACGTCTCCCCGGCCCTGACCGGGGCACCGGCCCCTCATCGGGCTTGATGACCGGGCACGGATTATCCCCGGGATGTCATTCCCGCGACCGAGGTGGGCGATGGCGACGGGGGGCCGGTGAGGTCTGAACGTGCGGGGAGAGTTCGCCCGGGCAGCAGCAGGCACACGGGGGTGGCCAGGGCGGTGAAGGCGATCGCCCACCAGAAAGCGTTGCCGAAGTCCGGGGCGCCGCCCGATGCCGGGCTGCTGGACGAGGTGTGCTGGAGCACGACGGCGAGCAGGGCGGTTCCGATGGATCCTCCGATCTGCTGGGCGACTCGGGTGATGATGCTGGCGTTGGGGATGTCGTCGTGGGAGATGCCGACGAAAGATGCTCCGAGCAGTGGCACGATCGCCACTCCCATCCCGAAACCTCTGACCAGGAGCGAGAGCATGAGCAGCATGTAGCTGGTGTCGCTGGTGACGAAGCCGAAGGGGATGGTCGCGATCGTGACGAGCAGGAACCCGGCCAGGGCGACCCAGCGTGGCCCGAACCGGTCGGTGTATCGGCCGGCGAGGTTGCGCGAGAGCAGGGTGCCGATGCCCTGGGGGATGAGCAGCAGTCCTGCGCCGAGCGCGTCCTGGCCGCGGGCCTGTTGCCAGTAGAGCGGCAGCAGGAACATGGCGCCGTACAGGGTGGCGCCGGCGAGGAAGCCCAGGAGCGATCCCGAGGCGAGCGGAAGGTGTTTCAGCAGCCGCAGGTCGATGAGTGCCCGGGAGCCCCGGGCGCGGGCCCAGGCGATGAAGGCGAGCACGAGCAGGATGCCGATGGCGAGCGGTACCTCGACCCGGGCGCTGGTGAACCCGCCGCTGCCGGGTACCTGGGACAGGCCGTAGATGAGCGCGGTGATGCCGGGGGAGATGCGCGCCAGGCCGATCGCGTCCAGGCGCACGTTGCCTCGGGGCGCCTGCGCGGGCAGGTTGCGGTGGGCGAGCCAGAGGCCGGCCAGGCAGAAGGGGACGTTGACGAAGAAGAGCCAGCGCCAGTCGGCGACGGCCAGGATGGCCCCTCCGATCACGGGTCCGATGATCGGCCCCAGGGTGGTCGGCAACGTGATGGCGGCCATCACCCGGCCGACGTTGCGACCTGCGGCCGCCTGCATGATGAGCGTGGTCATCAGGGGCAGCATGACGCCACCACCGATGCCCTGGAGCACCCGGAAGGCGATGAGGCTGGGGGCGTCCCAGGCCACGGCGCACAGGACCGATCCGAGCAGGAACGTCGACAGGGACACCAGCCAGAGGGTCTTGCCGCCCAGGGCGGCCTGGGCCCAGCCAGTCACGGGGATCGTGACGAACATGGCCAGCAGGTAGCCGGTGCTCACCCATTGGATCGTGTTCAGTGACGCGTGCAGGTCGGTGGTCAGGTCCTGGAGGGCGACGCTGACGATGGTGGCGTCGAAGACCACCGCCATGGCCCCGACGATGATGGTGAAGGCCGTCACCCAGACGGCGTGCTCGATGTGGTCCGCATCGCCCGGGGCGGTGGCGGGTCCGGTCCGGATTCTCATACGAGGTTGATCACGACCTTTCCGTGCACGTGCCGTCCGGCCTGCAGCTCGACGGCGGCACGGATCTCCTGGACGGGGAAGCTCGCCGCGATCGGCACGCGCAGTCGGCCCTGCGCGGCGAGGCGGGCGATCTCCTCGATGGCGCCAGGGGTGGCGCTGGCGCCGTTGGCGGGCGTGATGCCCTCGACGACGGCGGCGATCGTGGTCATGCGGGAGTCCGGTACGCCGAGCTGGCGGGCCACGGCGATCGTGTCCGTGCCGTGCAGATCCATGGCTGCGGTGATGCCCTCGGGGGCCAGTTCGCGAACCCGCTCGGCCAGGCCGTCGCCGTAGGTGACCGGTTCGGCCCCCAGCGCCCGCAGGGCGTCGGCCGAGGCGGCTGATCCGGCCCCGATGACGCGCGCGCCGGCCAGGCGAGCAAGCTGGACGGCGAAGACGCCGACGCCGCCTCCGGCGCCACCGATCAGCAGGGTGTCGGTCGGGCCGGGGTTGATGACGGCGAGTGCGGCGGCGGCCGTGCACCCGGCGATGGACAGGGTGGCCGCGATGCGGTCGTCGAGGTCGTCCGGCGTGGGGTGGATGTCGCCGCCCCGGCCGATGTGACCGGGCGCGTCCACGACCACGTAGTCGGCGACGCTGCGGGAGAAGGCGCCGCCGAACACCCGCTCGCCGACCGTGAACAGGCCATCGACGCCGTCACCGACCTCGTCCACGATGCCCGCGTAGTCGTTCCCGAACCCGCACGGCAGGCTCAGGCCGAAACGGGCCGCAGCGTCGGCGTCGGAGGTCATGAACCAGTCCATGGGGTTCAGCCCGGCCGCGGTGACCCGCACGCGGACCTGCCCCGGGCCGAGGGCCGGGACGGCAATCTGGCGCAGTTCGAGGGCCTGCGGCCCTCCGAACGACTCGACGAACTGGACGGCCCGGCCGGTGATGGTTGAGGTGTTCATGCTGGTCAAGCTCCTTGAGAAGACTCGGACGAAGAAACGGACTATGCTCCGGTTCAACGAACATAACACAACCGGAGCGTGATCCGTTTGAAAGAGATGCCGTCGTCACCCCCTCGGGCGGATGCCGCGCGCAACCGCACGCAGCTCCTGGAGGTGGCCACCCGCGTCTTCATGGCAGCCGGCCCCGAGCCGTCGCTGCGAGAGATCGCCCGCGAGGCCGGGGTCGGCATCGCCACGCTCTACCGGCACTTCCCCACCCGCGAGGCCCTGGTCGCCGCCGTCTACGCCGACCAGGTGGTCCGGCTCACCGAGGGCGCCCACGAGCTCCTGGCGACACTGCCTCCCACGCAGGCCCTGCGGCGCTGGATGGACCTTTTCGGGAACTGGATCGCCACCAAGGACGGCATGCTGAGCACGCTGCTGGCCATGATCGAGTCCGACGAGATCGCCCACGCCCAGACCCACACCAACCTGATCAACGCGATCGAGAGCCTGCTGCGTGCAGGCCGGACCGCCGGGGAGCTACGCGACGACGTCACCGCCGAAGATGTCGCCGCCCACCTCATCGGCATCTTCACGGTCGCTCCACTACCTGAGCACGCCGCCCGGGCCGATCGCCTCCTGGGCGTTCTCCTGCACGGCCTGCGAACCGGATGACAGCCGGGCGCGGGGAACGCGCCCCTGACCCCGGCGGTACATGATGAAAGACGCGGTGATCCCGACGATCGGCCTCCTGGCCGCAGAGCGAGGTGGGTGAGGAGTGGACGCTGACATCCAGACGTCGAACCTGGTCTTCGTGGCCGGCAACATCGGGGCGGGCAAGTCGACGACGTCCAGCCGGTTGTCGTCCGCCCTGGCCGGGCGACTGGTCACCGAACCGGCAGACACCAATCCCTACCTCGACCGGTTCTACGGCGACATGCGCCGATGGACCTTCCACGTCGATGTGCATTTCCTGGCCGAACGCACGCTGACGGTCGGGCGTGAGTACCGCCCCGGTGGGGTGCCCACCGTCTTCGACCGGAGCTATCTGGAGGGTGCCGTCTTCGCGGCGGTGGCCCATGACGGCGGTCTGGCCACGAACGACGAGCGGGCCACATTCACCACGCTGCTGGATTCCTTCGCCACCGTGCTGCCGGCCCCGGCGGCCCTGGTCTACCTCCGGGCCGAGCCTGACGTGCTCCTGGAACGCGTGAAGAGCCGCGGTCGCGGCTATGAATCAGGGATCAGTCTCGACTATCTGCAGGCGCTGCACGAGGCGTACGACCGCTGGATCGACGGCTACACCGGCAGCCCGGTCATCGTCGTGGACACCGGAACGGTCGACCTGCGGGAGGACGAAGCACTGGACGATGTGGTCCGGCGGGTGAGTGCCCACCTGGCCAGGTGACCGGTCTCGGCTGCGCCCGGCGTGCCGCAGCGATCCTGTGTGTCGCGTGAGTGCCGTCACATCGATAGGCGTACCGTTCGTGCGTCGTGAGGACACTCTCAGGGGGAACGGGACGAATGCTGGACGATCAGCGGACCCGCCACCAACGCCGGGATGCCGATCGGATGGGACGACGTCGACCCGCAGACCGCGCTCGCCGCTCTCGTGCGAGCGCTGGAACTGGGCATCAACCTGTTCGACACCGCAGATGTTTACGGCCACGGGACCAGCGAACGACTGCTCGGCAGACTGCTGGTTAGCGCCGAGCGGGAAGATGTCGTGATCTGTACCAAGGGCGGGTTCTTCGCTGAGAAGGGTGAACACCCCTACGAACCACAGCGGTTGCAACGCCAGATCCTGAGGAGCCTGACCAACCTCGGAACCGATTACATCGACTGCTATTTCCTGCACAGCAGCAACTTCGGCCCTAACGATCAATACCTTCAGCAGGCACTCGAACTGCTGCGAGGTCTGCGGGACATGCGCGTCATCCGGGCCATCGGCATGAGGGCACCGCACACCTTCGCCGAAGAATGGGCCAGAGGGGAAGGCCCGACCGCAACGCGAACTGCCCGCTGGCTGCACCTGTTCCACATGATCCAGCCCCAGGTCATCGCGGTCCGCTACAACCTCCTGAGCTCACCTGCCCACGAAGGTGAGACAGACATCTTCGCCTTCGCGCGCCGGCACGATGTCGGTGTCCTGATCAAGCAGGCCCTCGGGCAGGGACGCCTGGTGCGCAACTACTCCTCGCATCCCACGCCGGTGTTCAGTGCTCAGGACCATCGCAGTGCCGACCGCCTTCAGACCAGAGGTACTCGCCGAGGTAGCCCATCGACTGCGCCCACTGCGAGACCGTTTCGGCACTGACACGGCAGACCTCGTGCGAGTCGCCCTAGGCTATGCGCTCCACAGCACCCCGGACGCAGTGGTGCTGACGGGATTCCGGAACCCTGACCAGATCACGATGAACGTCGGTAGCCTCCTTCAACCGCTCCAGCCGGGTGAGCTGGAAGAGGCTCGCTCGATCATTCACCCGCACGTCAGACCATAGATCACACAGCGGAAGGGCTTCATGGACTACATCGAGGTGGAGAAGAAGTTCATCCTGCCGAACGCGGAGAAGCTGCGGGCCAGGCTCGCGGCGACCGGGGCCCAGCCAAGCGATCCGGTGCAGCAGATCGACGCTTACTACAACGCCCCGCACCGCGACTTCACTGCGGCGGACACCATTGACGAGTGGCTGCGCCTGCGCACCAGCAAGCGGGGTGCCTCGCTCAACTACAAGCTCTGGCACCCGACGGGGGCGCAGCTCAAGACGCACGCCGACGAATACGAGTCACCGGTCGGCGACCCCGAAGCCATCCGCCGCACCCTCATCGCGCTGGGCTTCACGCCGCTGGTCACCGTCGACAAGACCCGCACGATCTGGGAACTACCCGACGTCGAAGTGGCACTGGACCAGGTCGCCGGGGCCGGTGACTTCGTCGAATTCGAGTACAAAGGACAAGCCGACAGCATAGAGAAAGCAACCGCGACCCTCGATCACCTGATTGGCGAGCTGAGCGTAGAGCTGGGGGATCTGGTCACTCGGGGGTATCCTCACATTTTGCTGGACCGGCCCTACTGATCTGAAATGGCGGGGGATGTGTTCAGCGGCCTTGGGGGTACGTAGACCTTCGATCGTTGAGTGGCATCAGGACAACGCCGACGTGAACGCGGCACGGAATATCGCCGCAGGACTTGCGATGACAGCGCGTGAAGACAGGGTGAAGTCGGCCCGGTCGATGAAACGCGAATCTCAACGAAACCGGTCTCCCCAGGTCGCGTAGTCGTTGTAATCCCGGTCCTTCAGGGCCGGGAGTATGTTCAAGAACCAGTCCATCGGGTTCAGCAGTTCAGCCCGGCGGCGGTGACCTCCACGCGGACCTGCCCCGGGCCGACGGCCGGAACGGGAATCTGGCGCAGTTCGAGGGCCCGTGGCCATCCGAACGATTCGACGAACTGGACTGCCCGTCTGGTCGTGGTCGACGGCTACACCGGCAGCCCGGTCATGGTCGTGGACGCCGAAGTGGTCGACCTGCGGGAGGACGATGCGCTGGGCGATGTGGTTCGCCGGGTGAGCGCCTGTCTGACCAGCTGACCAGCTGACCGGTGTCGGCCGGTCATGGCCAGCGGGTGCGGCATCGCGGGCGAGGCGTCCCGGTCCGCAGGCACTTCTTCGTCCGTGATCATGCGAACCTTCCCGGGGAAGGCTGGGGGATCGCATGATCACGAACGAGAAGGTGGGCGACCTTCGTGGTCATCGCCCTGGCGGGGCCGGATGCGGGTGGGTCAGCCGATCGGTTCCAGTTCGGCGGTGGTGAACTCGTCGATCGTGCGGGGGCCGAAGTCGGGGCGCAGCGGCTGGTATCCCACCACGTCGATCAGCAGCGGTGACGTGATGATCATGTCGGCCGAGGCGATGTTGCAGGCGACGGGGATGTTCCAGAGCGCCGCGATGCGCAGGAGTGCCTTGACGTCGGGGTCGTGCGGCTGGGGTTCGAGCGGGTCCCAGAAGAAGATCAGGACGTCGATGCTGCCCTCGGCGATCCGGGCGCCGATCTGCTGGTCTCCACCGACCGGGCCGCTCAGGAATCGGGTGACCGGTAGGCCGAGCTCGAACTCCAGCAGGGTGCCGGTGGTGCCCGTGGCGTACAGGGTGTGACCGTGCAGGGCCTGCAGGTTGTGCTCGGCCCAGCGCATCAGGTCGGCCTTCTTGTTGTCGTGCGCGACCAGAGCTATGTGTCTTCCGGAGGCGGAAATGACGATGGTCCTTCCAGGGGCATCGGTGAAACGGACGACAGCCCTCCTTGGCCTGGATGAACCCTTTCGTGTTGATATGTCTGGCACGTAAAACCTGTCGACCACTGTTGGCCGACAGGCTCGATCCTCACGCGCCGGGCAAGGGAGCGGCGAGCACCTTCGTGAGGTCGGTCTCGGCGACGCCGAGCATGCGCAGCACGTTCCTGGCAATGGCATCGGCCATCCGGGTCAGGTCGGCCGGCCCCTGACGCACCGCAGCATTGATGACGGCCTCGATCGCTCCGGAAACGGCGATCACGGCGACGTCCGGGTCGTCGTCGTCCAGACCCTGCGCGGTGATCACCGCCAGGACATCGCGGTGCAGCCCGGGCGCGATCGCTGTGGAGAAAACATCAGGATCGGCAAGACGGCTCAGGAGGACCCGGGACACGTCCGGGTGGGCTGCGGCGAAGCGTCCCGTCAGGCGGATGTTGAGCGTCAGGCGCCGCACCGGATCGGTCTCCTCGCCGATCCGCTCATCGATCCACGCCCGGAACCGGGCGGTCGCATCTTCGCGGGCAGCGGCGAAAAGCTCTGGCCGGCCGGGGAAATGGTTATAGAACGAGCCCAGCCCGACGTCTGCCCGCTCGGTGATCGCCTGAATGCTCACGTTGGCGCCGTTGCCCTCGATCAAGATCTGCTGGGCGGCCCCGATCAACGCTGCGCGGGTGCGGCTTCGGCGCCGCGCGTTGCGCCCCGGCTCGGCGTCTGCCCCGGCGGTTCCAGGAGTGCTCACGCCGACCATTCTACGCCGGAGGCTTCACTTCTGAAGAAACTGTCACCTCGTCCGGGCGTTCCTACGGTTCGGTGATGGTGATGGCCCTGATGGATCGCAGGGACGAGGCGGGCGTGAAGCTGTCGCACCCGAGCGTGAGGGTCGCGACCTCGTGAATCCACACCGGCTGGGTATTGGCACAGCTGAGGTCGGGGGTTCCGTCCGTGAACGACACGGTCGCCTGCAACCGGGGAGCGCTGAGCTCATGCGCGTGCACGGTGATGCTCAGGTGGGTTCGCCGGTACTGGTCGCTGGTGACGCCCGCGGTGCGGGCCAGCCAGAAGGTGCTGAAGGTGACCGGGCCGATCGTTGAATTCACGCTCTCCGTTGACCTTCTCGTGGCCACGGGCGGCACTGCCGCGGCTGCCAGCGCCGCTGCGACGCAGGTTCCGAACGCGAGGAGGTAAGCCACCCGCACCGGCCGATGGTGAAGGGTCCGGCTGCGGCAGAGCAGTGCGATGCCCCCTGCCAGCAGCGCGAAGGTCGCTATCCCCGCGATGAATTCGGTCGCCGACGAGCCGGCGATCGAGAGCTCGGTGGACCAGGCCCACGAGACCAGGACGCCCAGGGCCACCAGTGACCATGCCAGTGCACGCACGCGTATCCGCCGATGTCCTGACCGAACCTTGATCCTCATCACGCCTCCGCCGCCGTCAGGAGACGATCGACGGTCTCGCCGATGTCTTCACGGGTGTGATAGTGACCCTCGCGCACCACGGCGCTGATGGTTCCCAGGTGCTCGACCTTTGCGAGCGGGTCGGCCTCGAGCAGCAGGAAATCGGCGTCCATGCCCCTGGCCACGGCACCCATCCGGTCGGAACGTCCGAGGAAGGCCGCGGGCACGGTGGTCGTGGAGCGCAGGATGTCCAGGGGCGTCAGTCCGGCGCGGGCCATTTCCCGGAACTCGGACTGCAGGTCGTGCCCGGGATTTCCGGACGGGCCGTCGGTGCCGCTCATGATCGGCGTGCCGGCGTCGTGAATGCGCTGGATCATGTTCAGGGTCGTCTCGTAGTAACGGTGGAAGACCGACCGGGTCGCTGACGGCAGGGCCAGGAATTTTCGGCGCATGTCCTGGTAGCTGCTGCGCGCCTCGGGTGAGATCATGCTCAGCCACGGGTGGTTCGCGTATTCGGGTGCATCCGCCAGGTACTCGGAACGAAGTCGCACGAGGGTGGGGGTCTGCCAGGTGTTGTTCCTCGCGAAACTTCTGGCCAGATCCTCAGCGGCGCCTTCGTCGAACGAGTCGAGTGCCCGCTGCAGCAGGGCGATGTCGTCCGGCGACTCCAGAAGAGCCGGGTTGAGCAAGGTCTTCGAGGTGGCCTTCGTGGCGATGCCGCTGGTGAACATCTGCTGGGAGTAGGGCACGTATCCCAGCCAGTTGGGGATGGGGCTGGCGGTGTCCTCCTCCTGGCGCAGGGCCTCTCGCTCGCGAGAGGTCTCGATCCAGATATTGATACTGGTGCCCAGGTGCTCCAGCGAGTCGAACCCGGCCTCCGCGGCCTGCGTCGGGCTCACCGTGGCGGGAAGGTGTCCGGCCACCTTCAGCCCGTTCTCGTGCGCCCAGCTGAGCGCATCGAAGAAGACGTCCGGCTCGACCTGGATGAGCTTGATGAAATCGGCGCCGAGAGCCTTCTGCCGGCTGATCTCCCGACGGGCTCTGGCGATTGAGGGGGCGTTGAACGGCATGAGCAGGGCGCCGGGCATGGCCAGGAGCCTGGGAGCGTACTCGTCCAGCCCGAGCCGGTTCTCAGCCCGGTTGCGCAGCAGCTGATCGCTGCCGGCCATCTGGCGCATCCCCGTCGTGCCCTCCGCCAGCATCGTCGCCAGGAACAGGCGTGAGCGGGGGCCTTCCTGGAGCACGTGGGTGTGCATGTTGTTGTAGCCGGGGACCACGAAACGGCCGGCCCCATCGATCACCCGTACTCCGGCCGCAGCCGGTGCTGTGGCGGCGGCCGTGACCGACACGATCTTTCCGCCCCGCACGAGCACCGACCGGTCGGGACGCCTGCGGCCATCGCGGGGATCGACGACCGTGACATGGTCGATTCGAAGGGCTTGTGCCGCCGGAACGGTGGTTCGCGGGGGAGTGCTGCTGGTCTGGCTTGCGGCGAAAGGAACTGCTACCGAGGCGGTGCCGGCCACTGCCGCGACGGAGAACCCCGCACCCTTCAGAACGGCCCGCCGTGACGGGCCGGCCGGTTCGGCCTGGTCGCGCTTGGCGGGGGTCATCCCTGACCTCGTCCCGGCCGGGACCTCGCCACAACTAAAATGAATGAATCCACAGAACTGAAGATATCATCAGAAAGTTCGGCCGCTTCCCAGCGCCGGGTGACGGGCGGTGAGCTGAGGCTGCTGCCCGCCCCGGCGCAGGCGGTCGCGACCGGGGGTGGCGGGACTGAATCGTCAGCACTCCGTCATCCCCCGGTGTGCGGGAGGCGACTGGACCATCAGCCCGTAGACGCTGGATCGCGAGCGGTCGCTCCTGGACAGCGACGCGCAAGCGATCACAGTGGCCTCACGCCAGCTCACGGACGGCTGAGGTTCGCTGCGGGCCGGCCGCACCGTGGTCGGGACCCTTCGGGGATCTGCTGATGCCTCGCTGTCAGGCTGGAACAAGCTTCACCGCAACAGTCCATGAGGAGAACTGATGTCTGCCGTCGTGATGATCGCCCTGGCCGTGCCGTCGGTCCTGACACCGTCCGGGGACGGTGACCGGTTCACGGTCCTGGTCCCCTACCTGGCCGGGGCCCGGGTGATGGGCGCGTGACCTCGTCCCTGACCGTTGCCGCCGTGCAGTCCGTGCCCGTGCTCGGCGATGTCGAGGAGAACCTGCTGCGCGCCGAGAAACTCCTGGTGCAGGCGGCCGAGGCCAGCCTGGTGGTGTTCCCGGAGCTGTCCGTGACCGGCTACGACCTTGACCTCCTGGAGAACGAACCCCGGGTGTGGTTCCGGCCGGGGGACGAGCGCCTGAACCGGATCCGGCGGGCCGCGGCCGCCCGGGGTACGGCCGTCGTGCTCGGGGCCCCGGTCGAGGTGGACGGCCACCGCTACATCGCCGCGATGCTGGTGACCGGGACCGGCCCGGACCTGGTGGCGCCCAAGACCCACCTGCACGGGGCCGAGAACGAGCTCGTCGAGGCCGGGACCGGGCCGCTCGTGATCACTGTCGAGGGCTGGAAGCTCGGCCTGTCCGTGTGTTTCGACACCAGCGTTCCCGAGCACGCCCAGGCCGCCCGGGAGGCCGGGGCCCAGGTGTACGTGGCGTCAGTGCTCTACACCGCAGGAGAGGAACAGAAGATGTCCGACCGGATGGCGGCTCGCGCCCGGGACCACAGGATGTGGTCGCTGGCCGCCAATCTCGGTGGCCACCCGGTGGGGGAGCGATCCGCCGGTGGCTCAGGAGTCTGGGCGCCCGACGGTTCGCTCGGCGCCGTGGCGGTCGGCCGGGATGAGGAGATCGTCGTGGCGGTCCTGCCTGATTCGCCGATGTAGACGTGAGCCCGGCACTCACCGTCGTCCGGGGAAGGCGCGCCCGTCACTCTCGCCGCCGCCCAGCGTCACCGGTGAGGTCGGTGCAACTCAGGCGGCCGCGGGCGGGTTGAAGCGGGAGTACTGCGGCCGGCTCCACCGCAGCGGGCTGGCCCGGTCGATCTGCACCACCCCGGAGATGTCGAACTCCACCATCCGCAGGGCACCCGGGTAGGCGGCGGCGCTGCGCGGATCCCAGTCGATGCGGGCCGTTCCGGTCACCTGCAGGGTGTGGCCCTGCTCCCAGTCCAGGAACAGCAGACCGGCCGCGGGACTCAACTGCAGGTTGCCCAGCGTCATGTAGAACTGGTTGCCGGTGTAATCGGGCCAGCGCAGCCGGCGCGTACCGGCCCTCACGAAACCCGGCATCCCGCCGCGGTGGGAGGCATCGGCACCGTGCCCGGGGGAGCGGCTGGCGATGAAGAAGGTATCGGCCCGCTCGATCCACCCATGCTGATCAGCCGTCAGTTCTTCTGCCACAACGGCAGTTCCGGCCGGAGCACTCTGGTCGACGGCGGTGATCTCGCGGGTCTGGATGTACTTCGGGCAGTTGCCCAGCACCTGCTCGGTCCGCAGCACCAGACGCTCGCCGTCGCGCCGGGCCACCCCGTTCATCCGCACCCGTCGCCGGGTCTGCGGCTGCAGGGCGAGCAGGCCCAGATCCCGTTGCTCCTCGAAGACTTCCCGCAGGGGGTCGCCCGGAGCCGGCAGCGCATCGATGAAGAGGGTCCGATCGTCCACTGCGCCGGCGAACCCCGGTGACCCGGACACCGTCGTGGCCCATACGCGTCCTTCATGATCGGTGGCCGCCAGTGTGAGCATGCGTTGGGCCCGCAGGAAAGGCTGGAACCCGTGAGGAATCTCGGCTCCGAACATGGGTGAACCCCATCCGGGGCCGCCCTCGTGCGCGTGCTCCTGCACCGCCTGCTCCCCGGGATGTTCGGCGCCCTCGCGCCCTGTCTCCTGGAAGGTCAGGGCTTCTGGATCGACCTGGTGCGACATATCCGATGCTCCTACAGGGCTCGTCGATCAGACAGGAGAAGCGCGGGCAGCTCGGTGAGAGTCTGCTCGAACACAGAAGGGTCGTGCAGCACGCGCGACACCACCAGTGCTCCCTGGATGCGCACCAGGGCCGCCTGGGCCCGGGCGTTCGCCTGCTGCGGGTCCGCGCCCGCCCGCAGCGACGCATCGGCCATGGCCGCAAGCCACTGCCGGGCCAGCCGCGCGGCGTGGGCGGTGATGTCGTCGGGTGCACCGGTGAGCGTCATCGTGTCCAGGACGCAGGCCACCCGGCCGTCCTGGTAACCACGGGCGATCCGCCGGGCCATCTCGGCCACGCCCTCGGCCACGTCCGGTTCCGCGTGCAGTGGCCGCAGCGTCTCCTGCAGCTCCGCCTCGATGCCCTGGAGCACAGCTCGCGCCATCGCGGGTTTACCGTCGGGAAAGCGGTGGTAGAGGCTCGCACGCTGCAGACCGACCGCCGCCGACAGGGCGGACAGCGACGCGCCCGCATATCCGCCGGCCCGGAAGACCTCGGCCAGGCGGGCCTGAACCACTGCCTCGTCCACACTCGCTGTACGACCCATGGCCATACTTTACCGTTCGTTCGGTAAAATACAAGAAGAGGGCAGGTTGGCCCTTCACCTGCGGCGTTGCGTCCCCGCCGAGTTCGCCCGCCGGTGCAGGATGGCGGCATGAACGGTTGGCGGTTGCCCGAGCGGCAGATCGAGCTGGTCTTCGACGCCACGGCGCAGGAGGCCGGAACCCACACCAACCTGTCTGGGATCCGCACCGACGGCGAGCACCTCTGGATCGCCGGGGACGAGACCGCCACCCTCGAGCGGCTCACCGCCGTTCCCGCGGGCTCCACGACCGAGCGCTACGACGGCCACCGCACCGTGCGCCTGGCCGATCTGGTCGAGCTTCCCGGTCAGGACGCGGACGGTGAGGCCGACATCGAAGGCCTGGCCCGCAGCGGTGACTGGCTGTGGGCGGTCGGCTCACACAGTCTCAAACGGCGCCGGATCAAGGACACGCACCCCGACGCCAAGGCCCGCAAACGCCTCGCCAAGGTCCTGCGCGAGGAAAACCGCTACACCCTGCTGCGGCTCGCGGTCACCACCGACCCCGATGGTGGCCCGGGCCTCGCCCGCACGGCCACCTCGGGCGGCCGGCGGCTGACATCGGCCGTCCTCGGTGGACGGGGCGACTCGATCACCGACCTGCTGGCCCAGGAACACGACCCCCACCTGGAACCGTTCCTGGAGATCCCGGGCAAGGACAACGGCGTCGACATCGAGGGCATCGCCGCCCACGGCGACCGCCTGTACCTGGGCCTGCGCGGACCGGTCCTGCGGGGATGGGCGACACTGCTGGAGATCCGGCCGGTGACCGACCCCGACGACGAACACCGCCTCGTCCTGGCCCCTCTCGAGAACGGCGAGCGCTACCGCACGCACTTCCTGGACCTGGGCGGCCTGGGCATCCGTGACCTGTGCCCGCACGGCGACGACCTTCTGCTGCTGGCCGGCCCGAGCATGAGCATCTCCGGCCCGATCAAAGTGGTGCGCTGGCGCGGAGGGTGCGTCGTGGAGGCGGCCGACATCGTGCGCGAGGACGAACTCCAGATCGTGATGTCGCTGCCGCACGGGGACGGCGCCGATCACGCCGAAGGCATCACCCTGCTGGACGAAGACCACCTGCTCGTGGTCTACGACTCCCCGGCTCCCGAACGCCTGACACCGGGCGGGGTTCTGGCCGACGTCGTCCGCTTGTAGGAAAGCTCGTGGACGAACCGCAGCGGGTGAGCCGTCTGGCATCTGCGCTTCGCAGCTGACCGGGGCCGTCGACAGCCACGCTCATGCTCGCCACCGAGCCGTCGCACGTGACCTCTTCCGCATCGGCGGCAGGCAACTCACGAATGTCCGGCACCGCCTTCACCGAGACAACGGCGCCGCCGGTGCAGACGAAGCGAAACGTGATGGTGAGGGCTTGCCGCTGACCGATCATTCACAGCCGGCTTGTTCGTTGAGCTCAACTTCAGGATCAGGAACTGCCGGGGCGTCATCGTAGTCCAATCCCAGGTTCAGGGTAGATCCGACCTTCGACAGATCGAAGTACCCCAGCCACAGGGCGGACCCCTTTGCCCCACCGACGCTTACATATACTTCCGAAGAGCTGGGCGGCGGCGTGTACTCGTGGATGACTTTCATGTCGGGCGTGACGCGACCCACGACTATCTGGTGCGCTGTGTCTGAGTTCTCGGGCCAGGGGCGCTCAACTTCCCAATAAATCTGTGGATCGGGGACTTCCGGAGAAGCGACGCCCTCTAGGGTCACGGATTGGCTGATACCGGTCGCACATTCCGGCATTCGGATTTCGTAGGCATTGCCGACGCGACTCAGGCCTAGCGGTGGGTTATCCGGATCACTGGGCCCCACAAGAGCGCAGGAGCAAAGGCTGGAAGCCACCAGGGCAACCCAAGAAATTCGAGCGAATGACACTCTGCGCAACTCCCGTCTTTCTGGCCCGCTTTGACCTCGAAATATTTCGTGCAGTCGTTTCCGTCCCTGGTGTGGACGCTCGTCGATGAAGCGCAGCGGGTGGGCCGTCTGGCATCTGCGCCTCGCGGCGGACCGGGCCGGGGCTATCGACGGTCATGAATGGTCGACTTGCCGGAATTGCTTCTGCAGCAGTGTTCTGCTTGCGAAGATCATCCTATGACGAACTCTCCCGGCGGATCGGCCGAAGACTCCTTCGCCCTGGCTGTGGCTCTGCTCTCGGGTGAGGTGGTCCTCGGCTCGGGTGACCCGTTCGAGATCGCGCGGGGCGCCTTCGTCGCGGCGATCGAAGCGGCGGATCCAGAATGGTCGCCGAGGGCTGCCTACCGATGGGCGATGGCCCTTCTGGATCGGGGTGAGCTGGCCGAGGCAGATGACTACGTCATCATCGCGATGGCCTCGGGGCACCCGCAGTGGTCGGTCGGTGCCATCTTGGTGTATGCCCTCATCGCTGCCGAGCGGCAGCAGACCGAGCTGGCTATCAATGCTTTTCATCAGGTCACCGAGACCGGTGTCGAGCAGTTCCTCCCCTCTGCCTGGTTCAACCTCGGTCTGCTGCACCAGCGGCGGACGGCCTGGTCCGAGGCCGTCGAAGCGTATGAGAGGACGCTCGCCACGAACGATCCGATGTTGACCCCGAAAGCCGAGGTCAACATCGGTTGCATCCGGTTCCACCATCTGCAGGACGCATCGGGGGCCCGGCAGGCGTTCCAGCGAGCCATCGCGTCCGGTGATCCCGAGCAGACCCAACTGGCTCTGGCGAACCTGGAACTCATCGACCGGCAGGAGCAGCTGACGCGAACAGCAGAGCCGGCTCCGGACCAGGGCATGGCCCCACCCGCGGTTCGCCGGGCCGGCCGTGAGAAGCGCCGTTGGCGGCCGTTCGGTACTACACGACCCACCGACAGCCCCACCGACGCAGTCCCTACCGACCAGAACGCGGCCGACCACGACGGCGCTGACCACAACGCAGTTGTCCATGGCCCGGCCGGTCAAGAATCTGTCGCTCAGAATGTCACGCTGGACATCGCCGCCGAGGCAGTCGGGATCGGCATCCCCACGTTCCTGGTCAAGGACTTCGACGAGGTCACGATTGGTTTGGCCGCGGCCGAGCAGGAGAAGGGCGAGACCGAGAAGGCCGAGAGCATTCTGCGTCCGCTGGCGGACAGCAACCGGCCCTCCCGGGCCCTGGCCTCGCTGAATCTCGGCCTGCTGCGCGAACAGCGTGGTGATCACGACGGCGCCCGGCAGGCGTACGAGGCAGCGCTGCGGGGAGACGATCCGATCTCGGCCGGTGCGGCTGCGCTGAACCTTGGTTTGATGGCTGTGCACGGCAGTGACTTCATCGAGGCCGAGCGCCTGTTTCGGCTCGCCGCCGAGTCGGAGCATCCCGATGCCCGTGGTGCTGGAGCACTCAACCTCGCAGCGGTGCTCGTCAGGCGTGAAGACGTCACCGAGGCGCGCCGGATCTACCAGCAGGTGATGTCGTCCGGTCATCCCCAACATGCCCAGACGGCCACGGCGCGGCTCGCCAAGCTGCCCTGACGAGGCCGCGGCACTACGTGATGCCGCAGCGACCACCGTAGGGCGAGCCGCTGTGCGGAAGGTTCTCGTCACGCCTCGAATCGCAGGGGCGCACGGGCCGGGAGATGCTTCCCCAAGGTTCCCACCCAGGCCCAGGAGGCTTACATGTTCGCGTTTTTCAGCCGTCGTCTGCGCACCTGGCTGCTGCTGACCGTCGCTGTTCCCGCGCTCGCGGTCGCTGCCCGGGCGGTGGCGCATCGCATCGAGAAGCGCAACGGGCCGACGACGGTGTCGCGGGCCCTGATCTCGGCCAGCAACTTCATCGGCCGGCGGAGCGAGAAGAGCCAGGACCTCGCGGCCGGTGGACAGGCCGAGGCCAACCGCTCCAGGTTCTCGCACCGTCGGCACTGATCAGTTCAGGCGCTCACGTACCGCAGAAGGTCCGGTACGTGCCGAAGTCCGGCGGCGCCGGCCGGGCGTAACGCTCCAGCCCGGGTCGTTCGTCGAACGGGCTCGTCACGGCCTCCAGCAGCCGTTCGAGCGGGTCGAGGTCGCCGTCGGTCGCGGCGGTCAGGGCCTCCTCGACCAGGTGGTTGCGCGGGATGTACGCCGGGTTGACCTCGTCCATCAAGGTCGCCTGAGGTTCCTGGGCGCTCCACCGGGCCAGCCAGCCGTCGGCGCTCGTGGGGTCGGGGAACAGGCGCCGGACGGGCTCGGCATCGCCACGGGCCGCCCCGGACAGCGAGCGGAAGAACGACGTGTAGTCGACCTGGTGCGTCCGCAGCAGATCCAGCAGTTCCTCGCTCAGCGCGGTGGCATCCGCACCCTCGCTCAGGCCGAGCTTGGCCCGCATCCCGCTCGCCCAGGCGTTCTCGTACTGTCCGGCGAACCCGCGCAAGGACGTCGTGGCCAGGTCGATCGCGGTGTCCTGGTCGGCGTCGATGAGGGGGAGCAGGGTCTCGGCCAGCCGGGTCAGGTTCCACTGGGCGATCGCCGGCTGGTTGCCGTAGGCGTAGCGGCCCTCACGGTCGATCGAGCTGTAGACCGCAGCCGGGTCGTAGGCGTCCACAAAGGCGCACGGCCCGAAGTCGATGCTCTCGCCCGAGATCGTCATGTTGTCGGTGTTCATGACCCCGTGCACGAACCCCACCAGCATCCAGCGCGCCACCAGATCGGCTTGGGCCGCGATCACGGCCTCCAACAGCGCCAGGTAGGGACGCTCGGCCTGGGTGGCGCTCGGGTGGTGCCGGTTGATGGCGTGGTCGGCCAGGCGGCGCAGCAGGTCCGGATCGTCGGCCAGCGAGGCGTACTGGAAGCTGCCGACCCGCAGGTGGCTCCTGGCGATCCGCGCCAGAACCGCTCCGGGAAGCATCGTTTCGCGCTGCACCGGGCGACCGGTGGCGACCACGGCCAGCGAGCGGGTGCTCGGGATGCCCAGGGCGTGCATGGCCTGACTGACGATGTATTCGCGCAGCATCGGGCCGACCACCGCCAGGCCGTCACCGGCCCGGGCGAAGGGCGTGCGCCCTGAACCCTTCAGATGCAGATCGCGGACGGTTCCGTCGGCATCGGTCAGCTCGCCGAGCAGCAGAGCCCGCCCGTCGCCCAGCCGCGGGGAGAATCCGCCGAACTGGTGCCCGGAGTAGGCCTGAGCCACCGGGGTCGCTCCGTCCACCACACCGGTTCCGACCAGCAGTTCCAGGCCCTCGGCGCTGCGCAGCCAGGCCGGGTCCAGACCCAGTTCCTTCGCCAGACTCTCGTCGAGCACCAGCAGCTGGGGCTCCGGGGCGGCCTCGCCGGTCCAGGCGATCGCCATCTCCGGGAGTTCACGGGCGAAGCGGTTGTCCAGACGGAACGTGGTGGCCGGGGTGAGGCTCATGCCTTCGAGGGTACTTCGCACCATCCATCGCTGTGCGATCGAGCTGGAGCGGGGGCGTATCCGGCAACCCCAGGCCGGATAGGACTGGCTCTAGAGGATTTCGGAGAGATCGGTCCAGGTGACGTCGTCGGCGCGGGTTCGGTGCAGGAGGAACACGGTGAGGATGTGCTCGACGTCGGTGTAGGTCAGGGGCAGGAGCTCCGGCGGCATGGGGTCGGTGGCACCGCCGTTGTCGTACAGGACCGGTTCGGCCAGGAGCGGCAGTGCGGGATGGATGGCCTGGACCTGCTGATCGCGTCCGAGCCAACGCAACCCAGCCCGTTCGGGATGACCGATGACGGCTTGGAGGAACGGCTCGGGGAGGAAGTCGTCGAGTTCGGCCGGGTCACCGGGAGCGCCGTTGATGGTGGGGTCCGGCAACAGGCCCTCCCAGATGTCGATCTGCTGGGCGACGCCCCGGCGCAGAGCTTGCGCGTGAATGGTGGCCAGGATGTCGGTGAGCTCGCGAGTGGTGGTGACCTGGACCTGATTCTGGTCGGTCTCCTCGGGGTTGACACCCCAGGCCAAGGTCAGAGCAGGCCGCGGGTTGCTGGCGGATCGTGCGGTGTGGCGGTCATGCGCGGGGGAGGAGGTTGTCACTGTCTGATCCTTCGTCCGTGTCCTTCGTAGGTCTTGTGCAGTCTCAAGGGCCGGTCGTCGGCAACGTACACGTGCATGCGCACCCCAGCAGGCAGGATGCGGGGAAGCCATTGATCGCACCCGTTGGGTCCGAAGCAGGGTCGGTTATTGAGGACCAGGACGATCTCGCGCGGGAAGTCACCGCGTCGTACGCCCCGGGCGACATAGGCCTCCACATGCGACTTCAGGGGGTCGGCCAGAGCTTCTCTGGGAGACAGAACCAGATCATCGATCAAAGTGGGATCCCGGCCGGAGACGATCGGGCCTCCTGAAGCTCGTCGACCACGCATGTCCAGAACCAGACCCGTGGTCTTGCCGACGTTGCCCACCCGAACCGGTAAGGCGTCGGCAGCCTCCCGCACAGCACGAACGAACGCTCCCGCCGCACCAGCGTCGGTCTCGTCCGGGCCAGATGGATCGGGGGACTTCCAGGACTTCAGGACCTGGAGTTCGACATCGATCTCCGCGCGTGCCTTCTCCAAGACATCGGCGATGATGTGCAGATTCTCGCGTAGAGCGGCGATCGTCTGAGCGAACTCTTCCAGCGCGGCGCTCTGGACATGGTCCTGGACTTCCTGGCTCATCGCGGCTGCGCGATGGAGTTCATGTGCGGCCGAGGACAGGTCTCGGTGCGCTGTACGCAAGCAGGCTTTAACTCCGTTGGCGCCGAGTTGGGCGGCTACCGCATCCAACGTCAGGATCGCCGACTCGCAACTCTGTTGAGCCTCTACAAGCGGTTCCTGGAGAGCTTCCAGGGTCTCGATCGCCTGGTACATGACCCCAGTGATGCCGTCCCAGCCGTGCCAGGTGGCATCCTCAGCTATCTCGCCGGCACGATCACAGCGTCCTTGAACATGCTGCTGGTGTTCCTCCAGCGCAGCGGACAAGGAACGGACACCGGCGGTCAGCTGCTCGACCCCTGACGTCCGCTACTCCTCGCTCGCAACCAATTACGCAGAGTGTACGATATTGGTGAGTTCGGGGCACGGATGGGACTGAATTGCGGGTGACCTGCCGGTCGTGTGCCGGTGGGCTTCGACGTGTTTGGGGCGGTTCGTGGCTCGCTCAGGGGTGGGTGCAGCCTTGCTCCCGGCAGCCTGCAGCTTCCGGTTCGTATGGCGGCCGCGATCGATCGGCATCGTCCCTGGCCAACTGAACGCGGCCCCGGCCGCTGACTACGCCGAGCGCTGTAGGTACGGCGGCCGCTGCACCAGATCGGTCTTGCACTGGCCCGTACGCTCGCCGGCCCGCACCACACCGGTCTCGTAGGCGAGGATCACCAACTGGGTGCGGTCTCGGCAGCCGGTCTTGGCCAGGGCGCGGTTCACGTGCGTCTTGGCCGTCGTCGGGCTGATGAAGAGCACGGCGCCGATCTCGTCGTTCGTCAGGCCGCGGGCCACCAGCGTCATGACCTCGCGCTCGCGGGGCGTCAGGTCTGCGAGGCGACGGCTGAGGGACGGCATCGGGGGGTCGGGCCGTTTCTGGGCAAGGGGCATGACCATGGCGTAGCTGCTTTCACGAGGACAGGTTCGGTCCTGTCGGGGCAGCGACCACTATAAGTGGGGAAGGCTTCCCCGGATACCACCGACGCCCGTTATGCTGTTGTGATGACCGAGACCTCAGTGCGGCGCGCCGATGCCCGGGCCAACCGGGTGCGCATCGTGGCGGCTGCAGCGGACCTGTTCGCCGAGCAGGGTTTCGAGGTCTCGTTCAATGCGGTCGCGCAGCGTGCGGGTGTGGGCAACGCCACGCTCTACCGGCACTTCTCGGGCCTGGAGGCACTGCAACAGGCGGTCTTCCTCGACCGGGCCTGCCAGGTCGTCCACCTGCTCGACGGGCTCCACGACCTGGACCCGGTGGAGGGCCTGCGCCGGTTCCTGCTGTGGACGCTGGAGACCGCCGATCTGTGCCTGCTGCAACTGGGTGAAGGGCGAACGCCTGACTGCGCCGAGATCGAGCAGGCCCGGATGCAGATCCGGGTCGCGCTCGACCAGATCCTTGAGCGCGGCCAGGCCGGTGGCCGTATCCGCGCCGGGATCGATCGCAATGACATCGTCGTGGCGGCCGGGGTGCTCGTTCAGCTGGCCCGTAACGACGACGTTCCGCCGGAACGGAAACTGGTGTTCCTGGACACCTTGCTGCGGGGGCTCCAGAGCAGGTGCTGACCCGGCCGGGTCATGAGAGCTGATCGCCGCGGTTGACGATGCCTCCCTGATAGGCCAGAACCACCAGTTGCGCGCGGTCACGCACCCCCAGTTTGCTCATCGCGCGGTTGATATGGGTCTTGGCCGTGAGGGGCGAGAGGAAGAGCCGACGGGCGATCTCGTGGTTGGAGAGCCCGTGGGCGGCCAGGACGAGGATTTCCTGCTCCCGTTCGGTCAGCCGGGACATGAGGTCCTGATCAGGATCCGGAAGCGGTTCCACCTCCGGGATACTCAGGAACTCGGCGATCAGCGCCCGGGTCGCCTGGGGCGACAGCAGGGCCTCGCCGCCGGCCACGGTGTGAACGGCCTGGACCAGGTCGACCGGCTGAACATTCTTGCCGAGAAATCCGCTGGCCCCCGCGCGCAGGGCCCGGACCACGTTCTCGTCGTTCTCGAAGGTGGTCAGGACGAGGATCCTCACGCCGTCCAGGGCGGGGTCGGCCGCGATCGTTCGGGTGGCTTCCAGTCCGTCCATCTCCGGCATCCGAAGGTCCATGAGAATGATGTCGGGGCGGGTGGTCCGGGCCAGGTCCACGGCCTCCACGCCCGTGCAGGCCTCACCGACAACGTCCATACCGGGGCTGTTCTCGAGGATCAGGCGATAGCCGGCGCGAATCAGGGCCTGGTCATCGGCCAGGAGAATCCTGGTCATGCGTTCACCGCCGGGAGCACGGCGCGCACACAGAAGTTGTCGTCGGACTGCAACTGCGTGTTCAGTCTGCCCCCGGCGGCCTGAGCTCGTTCGTGCATTCCCACCAGACCGTAGCCCTGGGGCCCGTCGACTGCACCGCTGAAGGCGATCTGGTTGCGTATCTCCAGAGTGATGTGACCGGCGGCGTATTCGATACGCAGCCAGGCCGGCCCGATGCCGTGCTTGCGGGCATTGGTCAAGGACTCCTGGAGTATGCGGTACGCGGCGAGGTCGACCACTGCCGGCAGATCCCGGGGCGAGCCGATCTCCTCGTGTTTCACCCGTAGGCCGGAGGCGTCCGCGCTTCTGAGTAGTTCCGGTAGGTGGGCCAGTCCGCGGGTCGGGCCGCTGGAAGCTTCCAGATCGGAGGAATCGCGCAGAATCCCGACGATCGAGGAGAGTTCCTTCAGCACGGTGTCGGAGGCGGCCCGGATGTGTTCCAGCGAGGAGTCCACGACTTCGGGGCGTTCGCGCAGCACGTGCCGGGCCGCACCGGCCTGGACGCTGATGACGGCGATGTTGTGGCTGACCACGTCATGCAGTTCGCGGGCGATCCGCATGCGTTCCTCGATGATTCTGCGGCGCACCTCGCTGCTCCTGGTCTGTTCCGCGCGATGGGCCCGCTCTTCCACCTCGGTCACGTAGGCATGCCGGGAGCGGGTGGCATCGCCGACGGCGACAGCAAGACCGAGCCAGGCCACCAGCGCGAGGTTCTGCGGAGCCCACCAGGCCGCGGTGGAGACCAGAGTCGCCGCGAGATAGATCAGGACGGTGGTGGACGCGACCGCCACCAACCAGAACACGGGGCGTTCGGGGTCGGCAGCGACGGTGTGGACCACCAGGACCAGGGCCACGATCGCCCCGGGCTGTGCCGACCCTCCGGTCAGGATCGCCGTCACGCCCAGGCCGGTGGAGGCCGCCAGCACCGGCAGCGGGCGGATACGCCGCAGTGCCACGGCCGCCCAGATGCAGGCTGCCATCCAGAGCTCTCCGGTCTCCGGCTCGGTCGAACCCCGCACGGGCAGATCGCCCAGGACCAGGGGCGCGGCGACCAGCCCGCCGATGAGCGTGTCCACCAGCAATGGACGACCGCGTCGAAACCGGCGGACCACGTTGGCGACCATAACTCCCGACGTTAGTCGACCGCGGTGGCCGGTCAGGGGCCTGAACTGCCCGGTGAACCTGTGGACATGCTGTGAGGAGAGCTGCACTGCGGCGTTCCGGTCGGGCGTCTACCGCGATCGCAGTAGACGCAGGTCCCGGGCCTGCCTGCGATCGGAGGATGGTGCCGGTCGGGCCTCTGCGACATCGTTGACCCGCTCGATGTCAACCTTTTGGATTCTTTGACTTCATCTCACGTTTGAAGTTGGTCAAGGCATCGGCAGTTCTGGAGAAACGACGATTGGAAGCTTCCGGAATGTGGTTCCAGAGAAAGAAACCCCCGGACCACGCAACGCAGAATGTCGCGGTGGGCATGCTGAGCGAGACGCCCGGGCACCCGATCAGCGACGACACAACCGGACATGCCCTGCGCACACCCAGCAAGCTGCACGCCTTCAACCGGTACGAGATCAAGTACCTCGTGCCCAGCCACCAGATCCCCGAACTACGGGGGGAACTGACCCGGCGACTCGACTTCGACAGCCACGGGGCGGACGGCGGATACGGGGTTTGGAGCACGTACTACGACACCCGCCAGCTGCGATTTTACTGGGAGAAGATCGAGGGCCTGAAATTCCGCCGGAAACTGCGGATCCGGCACTACGGCGACCGGTTCGCGGTCAGCGACGACTCGACCGTACACGTCGAGATCAAGCAGCGGGTCAACCGCGTCACCCAGAAGCGTCGCATCGCCCTGCCGTACGCGCAGGCACAGGACCTGTGTGACCGACGCCGGATGATCGAGCACCACTCCTCCCAGAAGGCTTTCGTCGAGGAGATCCTGGAACTCGTCTCGATGCTCGACCTTCGGCCGGTGATGATGACGGGATACCAGCGTGAGGCCTTCGTCGGCCGGGAAGCCGACGAGGGCATCCGGGTGACCATGGACCATCGGGTCCGGGGCCGCGATCGCGACTTCCACTTCGCCGCATCGGCAGAGAACCGGCTCATCGTCCCGGCGGGACTGTCGGTGGTCGAGTTCAAGGCCGACGAACGCGTTCCCTACTGGCTCACCGACCTGGCTGCCCGGATGAACCTCTCCGTGGTGCGGGTCTCGAAGTACTGCCAGGGCATCGAAGCGTATGACCGTGCACCACGCTCCATCTTCCACGTTCCCGACGACGAGCCGGCCGGCGTCCTGCCGGTCGCTATCCACAGTTAGGTCTGTCTCCCCATGCCTTTCGAGGTCCAGGATCTGTCCGGCACATTCAGCATGGGCGATGTCGCCCTCGCCCTGAGTCTGTCGTTCTTCCTCAGCAGCATGATCGGGTATGTCTACCGCTACACCCACCGCAACGTCTCCTACAGCCAGTCGTACGTCCAGACGCTGGTGATCCTCGGGATGCTGATCTCGCTGATCATGCTGGTCGTCGGCTCGAACATCGCCCGGGCCTTCGCCCTGGTCGGAGCGCTGTCGGTGGTCCGGTTCCGCAATGCGATCAAGGAGACCCGCGACGTCGGCTTCATCTTCCTGGTGATGAGCATCGGGATGGCTGCCGGCACCCGCTTCTACAGCCTCGCGACTGTCGCGGCAGTGTCGATCTGCCTGGTCATCGTGGTGATGTTCCGCTTCAACTGGTTCGCCTCCAGCGTTCACCGGCAGGTGGTGAAGGTCCAGGTGCCATCGGACGGGAACTACACCGAGCACATCCAGGACGTGCTGATCCAGCACACCGACGAGTTCGAGCTGGTCAGCCTGGAATCCATCCGGGCCGGGAGCATGACCGAGATGATGTACACGGTCAGACTGAAGAAGGGCCACGAACCGGGCCAGCTGATCGCGGCCCTGGGGGAGCGGACCGGGGGCCAGCGGGTGACGGTCCTGACCGGATACGACCAGACCGATCTGTGATGCGGGCGCGGTGGCAGCACCGGATCCCGGTGCGGATCCGGCACTACTGGAAGCTTCTGGCTATCTGCGTGGCCGTGATCGTCACCTTCGGCGTGGTTTTCAGCACCGTTCGGGTGGCCCCCCTGGTCACCAGCACGGGCTCGGCCAATTCCGGGAGGGTGACGCAGAACATCGTCGGCACCACCGACCTGTTCGACTCCGGCATCGCCCACCAGATCGATCTGACGTTCCGCGACGACGCATACCAGCGAATGCTCGACGACTATTTCGACCAGGGTGAGAAGGACTACGTCGAGGCCGATATCACCATCGACGGCGTACTGGTCCAGAGCGTCGGGATCCGGCTCAAGGGCAATTCGACGCTGTCCGGTCTGACCCGTGACGGGCAGGCCCGGACCAATGGACGTACCGCTCCCGGTGGAGCCGGGGGTTTCCCCGGTGGCCAGGAGGCAGGAGCGGCGGACGAGGCCCGGCCGGAAGGATTTCCTGGTGGCGCACCGGCGGGTGGAGGTATGGGGATGTCCTTGCTGAAGTCGGAGGAACCCGAGACCCTGCCCTGGCTGATCCGCTTCGACGAGTTCGTCGAAGGCCGCCGGTACCAGGGACATCGCGAGATCGCGGTGCGGGTGGCCGGCATGGGCGGTGGCCAGAGCGTGGTGAACGAGGCGACCGCGCTGCAACTGCTCGCCAATGCCGGGATCAGCGCCGAGGGCTACGCCTACACCAGCTTCACGGTGAACAGCCGCCCCACGGTGGCCCGGCTGGTGGTCGAGCACCCGGACGAGGAGTTCGCCGCAGACCTCGGTGGCAACGGAGTCCTGTACAAGAGCCTGTCCACCGGCGAGTTCGCCTACAAGGGCGATGATCCGACGGACTACACGGAGGACTTCAAGCAGATCACCCAGCAGGGCAGTCAGGACCTGCAGCCGGTGATCGACCTGATGCGGTGGGTAGATCGCAGCAGCGACGCCGAGTTCGCCGCGGACCTGGACGATCATCTGGATGTGGATTCGTTCGCGCGGTACCTGGCCGCGCAGAACCTGCTGGTGAACTCCGACGACATGGCCGGTCCGGGCAAGAACTACTACCTCTGGTACGACCTCGACACCAGGAAGTTCTCGGTCATCGGCTGGGACTACAACCTGGCCCTGACCGGTAATGCCGAGCAGGATCCGAACGCCGCGGTCAGCATGGGTGGATTCGGGGGAGCACGGGCTGGTCAGGGAGGTCAGGACGGCGGTGGGCTCCAGCTTCCGGAGGGTATGGAACTTCCGGAGGGTATGGAACTTCCGGAAGGGATGGAGCTTCCGGAAGGGATGGAGATGCCGGGTGGAGGTGGAATGCCGGGCGGGCTGGGAGGGCACAAGCTCAAAGAGCGTTTCCTGGCCGCGGACGCCCTCATGCCGGCCTATCAGGAGGCCTACCGCAATCTTTACGATCAGATGTACGCCCACGATGCGGCGACGAAGGCGGTGGACGCCATCGCGAAGGTGCTGAGCACGGTGGACGGACGCGATCGGCAGGCCATCGACAGCGAGGTCCAGTCGCTGCGGACCTTGCTTCAGCAGCGGGCCAGCTACTTGGCCGGCACCTCCATCATCAGCTAGGGCTCGAAGCGACAGGGCGACGACGGGCCCACCACGATCTCGTCGTCGCCCGCCGCGGCCTGTATGTCCAGCATGAAACGGCAGGTTCACGGCCCGGGTCAGCGAACACGACCAGCGGTGCCCCGCCCGGGAAGCGCCAGGGTCACACAGCCCACGTGAACGGTCAGCCAACGTGTTCAACCCTGAGAACTGCCAGCCGACTGCACCGGCTGGCCACATCGTCAAAAATCAGTAGACCCGTTCGCGACAGGCGTGCCAGTCTTCATCCGCAGTCAGCCGGAGCGTTTCGAAGGAGAGGAGTCGCGGGGATGTTCATGACGTCACCCCTGAACAGCCGACTTCGGGGCGCCCTGGGTCTGTCGGAAGCCGGGGACTTGTCGTGATGCGCTGATCTCGCGCTTCCACGGCGACGCTGCTCCCGGAGATCCCGGCAGTGGCGTCTTTTCATTTCCAGCAACATGTTTTGCCCGTGTAGTCCAACTGGTAGAGGCGCTGCGTTCAGAACGCAGATGGTGGGGGTTCGAATCCCTCCGCGGGCACGCCGGTCTCCTGTATTTCAGGGTATTTCAGACGAACGAAGGAGGTGTCCAGATGACCACGGTTCTCGTGCTGAACGCTTCCTACGAGCGCCTGCACTACGTTTCCCTGCCCCATGCCGTACGGATGCTGGTGCGGCAGGTGGCGGTGGTCGAAGAGGCCGCTGACGGTCGGCCGCTGGGACCGTGGCCGCGGCCGAAAGTGGTTCGGCTGCTGCGGTATGTGGCGATGCGGTGGCGGTACCGATCGGGCCCTTCGTGGAGCCGCCGGGCGCTGCTGGCCCGGGATCAGCACGTCTGTGCGTACTGCGGTGGACGGGCTAGCACGGTTGACCATGTGATGCCGCGGTCGCGCGGTGGTGGGGACACCTGGCTGAACACGGTGGCGGCCTGTGCGCGGTGCAACCATCGCAAGCGTGACCGGACGCCGTCGGAGGCCGGGATGCCCTTGCGGGTCAGACCGTATGCGCCGGGGTGGGAGCAGGTGCTCGGCAGCTGAGGGGCGAGTTCGGGAGGTCGGATCACCGAACTCGCCCCGGTGAACTACGGGTCAGGGCGTGAGGTGTGTACGTGGCCGAGACCGGCTTGGCAACCCGGCACTTTCGAAGTGTGATGGTGCGGAGCCCCACCAGCGGCCTGCTCGGCGCTGACCCGGGTGAGCGGGCGGCGCCCGGAACGGCCCTGAAACCTGTCAGCCCGGCGACCGGGTGATCTCCTCGAGATCGCGCAGGATCTCTGAGACAGCCACCAGGTCGGCCGGTTGCAGAGGAAGGGGGCGCCCCGTCTGTTGACGTTGTTCGTCGGCCCCCGTGCTGCGGTGGTGCAAGCCCACGGACAGCAGGGTCTGGGTGTCCCATTCATGGGGTTGGCCGATGAAGATGCCGGGGGACAGGGTGATCCCGGCCTCCAGGCCCGAGGCGAAGGAGATGTCGATGCCTGCCTGGACCCCCGCCATCATCGGATCGTCCCGCCGCCACCCCCGCCGTTCGAGTGCCAGTACCCGGGAGGTGGCGATCTTCAGGCCTTCGAACCGCTCCAGGACACCGGTCTGTGCCTCTGCCTCGGTCAGCGCGAAGACCTCCCGGGTCAGCTGCGGAAAGGGCTGCAGGATCTCGTAGTCGGCCAGGAGCTCGGCCCAGACCGGGGCGTCGGCACCGAGGTGCCAGGGGTGGGCCACCCCGATCCTGACGTCATCGACGAGCGTCACCTCCTCGTCACTGGAGTCGGCGAACGTGCGGTCCTCGGCCACCCGGAACGCGCCGATCAGGTGGTCGTCGGTGTCGTAGCGGCCCCAGACCAGACGCCGCGCGATGTGCCACAGCAGGGGGTGCGCCACGAAGAACCGGCCGAATTCTTCACCGCTCCAGCGCCGGCCGGTGACCATGGCCCTTTCCAGGCGCTGGATGACGTCGGGCGCGATGCGGCGCACGTCTTTCTTCAGCATCGAGAACTGTTGGTAGGCGGCCTCGGCCAGCTCGGCGTCGTCTTTTGCCCCGGGTTTGGGCAACGTCTTGAGTAGCTTGCCCGAGGCTGCGGTGACGTACGGCTTCAGGTGCTCGTCGAATCCGACCACGAACGTACGCGGCCCGTAGTTCAGGTGCAGGCTGCCGTTGTGGTCCAGCCCCAGGGTGGGCACCAGACGGTCGGCCAGTTGCTCGCCGGTGAGGCCGAGACCGTCGGCCAGCTCGCGCATCTTTTCCTGGGCGGCGGCCTTGAGGCCTTTGAACTTGGCCCGCTGAGCGATGCTGTGCAGGTGCATGAGCGCCACATCGGTGCCGATGGCGGTCAGGACCTGTAGCCCGCTGACCGCCCTGGCATGTCTGCCGTCACCGGGCCACGCCAAGATCATCGGGGTCAGCTCGCGCACCACTGTGTCGTCGCCGACCAGGCCCAGCCCGTCGAGTGCCCAGCTGCCCTCGACCGGGGCCCCGGCGGCGTGCCATCGCTGGAACAGGGCCCAGGCGAAGGCGGAAAGATCTTCGGGGTGGACCGCTTCGCTCACCACGGCCAGCCCTGCGTAGGGCTGGTCCATGCTGCTGAGGGCGAACACCGTGATCAGATGCTCTTTCGCCGGGACAGTCAGCACCCCCGAGCCGTCCTTGAGCCGAACCGGTGCCGCCACCGGGATCGAGAGCCACTGCGGCCGGGCAGGAATCCGGTCCGGAAGAACCCTCAACGCTCCCTCGTTCACCAGGACCTCGATCGCCGCTGCCGCTTCGTCGCCGTACACCTGTGCGGCGTTGACCACAGCAGCCCGATGGCCGTGAGACGCCAAATATAAAAGAGCTTTTCGTGCCTGATGGCGCTCCTTGCCGGGATCGCCCAGCGCCGGGGGCAGCAGGGCCACCGCGGCCGATTGCGCATGCCGCTGCAACCACGTACCCGCCAGGGCGCGCCCACTCTTGAGCCGGTCCAGCCAATCGGCCATGAGCACGGCGAGCTCCGGCGAGGAGAAGGGCATCAGGACCGGCCCGGCGGTGGCGGATGTGCTGCGCGCGCGACGCAGGAGGGCCGGCAATGCCTGCACACCGAACCGGGCAGCGACCGGGCGCAGGTGGTCAGCCTCGATCCATTCATGCGGGGTCCACACCTCCAGCCAGGGCCGGGCCAGCTCCGGCGGTGCCGTGGTGAAGAAAGCAAGGTCTTCCCACCACGGGCCCTGGCCGTCGGTAGCTCTCTGGGCCCGCTCGTGCCAGCTCGCCGTGTCCTGGGGCGAGTAGTGGTGATGGGGCCCTGCGCCGAAAACGTCGAGCTCGCCGTCCAGCCAGCTGATCGTGGGCCCATCGGCACAGGTCAGACCGTTCATAACCACGGGTTCGGCCTGCTGCCCGCGGTTCAGCCACGGCGGATCGATCAGGATCGGGGGCACCGCCTGCGCGGGGGCCTCGGGGGCTGAGGCGATCTGCTCCAGCGCGGCCCGCACCCGGTTCGCCGCCTGCGGCGAGGCACTGGCCAGGTGCTTTTCGGCGAGCTCAGGGTGGGTGCGCACCAGGGCGCTCAGCAGGTCGGCGAGCTGCCCGTGGCTCTCGCACCCGGCGAGCACCTGGAGGGCGAGCGCGGGGAAACGCTCGCCGGCCTCGATCAAGGCGTCAGTGGCGAAGGGGTGCTGCACCCGGTCGGTGAGCGCACGCATCGCCGCTTCGGCGGGTATCTGCGCGATGAGCGACAGCAGGCGCCGGCGTGCCGGGTCCTGGAGGTAGCTCTCGTCCACCCAGCGCAGGAAGACCGGCAGGACGTCGACGCCCAGGCCGTCGGTCAGGGTGGCCAGGTAGGTGTCGTTGTTCGCCAGCACCGCATCGAAGGTCCAGGGTGAGGACCTGGCCGCATCCAGACGGTGGCGTTGCTCCGACCGGCTGATCACCTGGGTCAGGGCCACGAGACGGCAGTCGTCCCTGGCCGCGATGGCATCAGCGAGGTCCTGCTCGACCCAGGACGCCTCGGTCGGCGCCAGGATGGACGTGGCGAGGCGGTGGTAGGCGTGCCGGGAACGGTGAGCAGCCAGGTCGCTGACGATGCGCCGGTACTCGGGCTCCGCGGCGACGGCCAGCGCGGCACGGACCCGCAGGACAACCTCGATCCGCGACTGGGGTTCACCCGGGTAATGCGGCAGTTCCTGCCCAGGCCCCAGATGCACGATCCCGTCGTCGCGGACGGTCAGCCCGAACAGTTCGACGGCGGCCTGCGCGGCGAAGGCCAGTCCGCGTTCGGCGATCCACGCATCGGCGATCCACGATTCGCCCGGATCGGCCTGGCGATTCCTGATCACGACCAGGGCCTGCGCAGCCACGGCCAGCGGTGAGGCCTGCGAGGCAGCGATGCTCAGTTCGACAGCGGCCTTGCGCACGCGGTCGTCGGATGCGCTCAGCAGGGCCGAGACCTGCGGCTTCACAAGGGTCCACAAAGCCTCGGTCGTTGTGTCGGCCCCCGCCCTGGGCGTGAAGGGCTCGGCTCCCAGGCTTCCCCGTCGGGCAGCCACGTGTTGCTGCCAGGCTGGGGTGAACTCGAACTCACGCATGTCTGTGGCCCTCCGCCGGTGGTGCGCCGCAATCGTTACGGAGCCGGACACTAGCCACGAGGTACGACAAAATGCCGGGCCGTCCTCGGGCCGGTTCGATCATCCGGTTGAGGGCCGCTCCACGATTCCCCGACACCAGGCAGGCAAGCAGGCGGACGGACAGGCCCGGATCAGCCGAGTTCGTGCGAACCTGGCACGACCACCCCGGCCTCGTAGGCCAGCACCACGGCCTGCACCCGGTCGCGCAGACCGAGTTTGGTCAGGATGTGTCCCACGTGAACCTTGATCGTGCCCTCGGAAAGGTAGAGCTGCCGGGCAATCTCCTGATTGGACTGCCCGGCTGCCAGCTCCAGGAACACCTCCCGTTCGCGCTCGGTCAGCAGCTGCAGTACCTCCTCGCGGCGCCGCGCGCCTTGGGCTCCCGGCAGCACCGAGCCGAAACGCTCCAGCAGCCGGCGGGTCACCGACGGGGCGAGCACCGCGTCTCCGGTGGCCACCGTGCGGATCGCGGTCAGCAGCACCTCGGGCGGGGCGTCTTTCAGCAGGAAACCGCTGGCCCCGGCGCGCAGACCGGCGAACACGTACTCGTCCAGATCGAACGTGGTCAGGATGAGGACCTTGGTCTGTGACCGGCCGGCCAGGATCTTCTCGGTGGCGGTGATGCCGTCCATCGTCGGCATCCGGATGTCCATCAGCACCACGTCGGGCTTCAGCGCGGCCGCCATCGGCACCGCCGACGTGCCGTCCTCGGCCTCCCCGACAATCTCGATGCCCTCTTCCGGCTCGAGCACCATCCGCAGTCCGAGCCGCAGGAATGGCTGATCGTCGACCAGCAGGACGCCGATAGTCATTGATCCACCTGATGATTCAGCGGGAATTGGGCACTGACCATCCAACCACCACTCGCCCCGGGGCCGGCCTCGACCGTTCCCCCGAACGATTGGACCCGCTGCCGCATCCCCAGAACGCCCCGTCCCAGACCGTCTGTCTGCGAGGCACCCACGGTGCGTCCGTCGTCCTCGATCGAGATCGCCAGGGCATCGGGCCGGTAGCGAAGCCGGACCACGGCCCGGGTGACATCCTGGGCGTGCTTCATGCAGTTGGTCAGCGCCTCTTGCACCAAGCGGTAGATGGTCAACTGCAGCCCGCTGGAGGCCCCATCGGGCCAGGGCTCGCCCTCGGTCTCCAAGGTGACCGGCAACCCGGCCGCCCGGACCTGGCTGACCAGCCCGGTGATGGACCGCAGATCCGGAACCGGTTGCCGCGCGCCACCTAGATCCTTCTCGCGGGGCATCATGCCGAGCAACTGGCGGGTCTCTTCCAGCGCAGCCCGGGCCATCGCGACGGTCGTGGTGACCGCCTGACGGGAACGATCGCTGGTGATCTCTCCGCTGCGGGCCAGGCCCTCGCTCAGGGCCACCACCACGGTGAGGTGATGAGCGATCAGATCGTGCATCTCGCGGGCGATCCGGGCCCGTTCGTCGGCAGCGGCGAGGGCGTCCCGCTGCTCGCGCTCGATCTCCAGAAGCCGGTTGCGTGCCTGCAGATCGGCGTGACGCTGGTCCCGGTCGCGGCGGTAGACGCCCAGGGTGAAGGCGAGGATCTGGGGCGTGGACAGGCCGATGAAGATCAGGACCTTCTGCGCCACCGAGTTCAGCGCGGACATCGGGCCGAGTGTGGCCACCACCGGCCAGATCATCGAGAGCACCAGCCCGGTCACCGCCACCGGGCGCGGGCCCAGCACCGTGAGCGTGTGCAGGGCCACCGCCACGGCGCCGAACTGCAGCATCAGATTGCCGGTCCCGAACGTGCTCACGGCGATGAGGATCACCAGCAGGTTCACCGGCACCGGCCAGATCCGGCGCACCAGCAGCAGCGGGGCCACCACCAGCACGATGGTGAGGGACAGGAGGTTGACGGAATCGACCGACAGCACCGCGACCAACCCGGCCAGCAGGCCGTCCAGCGCCCAGGACCGGCGACCGCGGCCTCGCAGCGGGGTCACGGGCCGGCTGAGCTCGGCCCACCACGTCGACAGCATCAGAGCTCTTTCGTTCGTTGCACTACGCCGGGTCGAGACTGTGGCGGCGGGTCTCCGGGCGCCCGATGAAGTACCAGGCCAACCAGGCCAGCACCGGCATCCAGACCACGAACAGCACCCACAACACTTTCATGCCCAGGGAGAGTCCGGAGTTCAGGATCGAGGACACCACGGCCACGAACATCACCAGCAGGGACAGCAGCCCGGCGATGATCGCGGCGGCCAGCAGCCAGTGCAGAGGGTGCGGACCGGGGGCAGCCGCCTGGAAGGAAGTCATGTCGGGAAGCATGGTTCCCGCCGGTGCGCGCCACCATAACTCGCGCGTCTACCGCCGGCTATGCCGCAAGTCGTAGGGACCCGGGCCCGGATGGCCGGTCCCCACGACCTGGACGTGGGGATCCAGCTCTTCAGATGGCCGAAAGTTTCATGAACGCGCGGATTGAGGAGACGGGGACCTCAAGGACTGACCGGCTCCTCGGCCGTGCGAGGGCTGCGGGGTCGCAGCGCTCCGGCCGCGACCGCGGCGACCACGAACAGAATGGCCAGCAGCCACAGCGCGCTCAGCAGACTGGTGGCCTGGGCCAGGAAACCGACGGCCGGTGGCCCGGCCAGGTTGGCGAAATAGCCGATGCTGGCCACCACGCTGACGCGGGCCGCCGGGTTCGGGCCGCTGTCGGCCGCGGCGGACATCCCCAGCGGGAAGCCCATCGATACACCGATCGCCCAGAGCAGGACGGCGATCAGCATGACCACGGGGTTGCCGACCAGGATGAACAGGACGACGCCGAGAACACCCAGGCACGAGGTAATCTGGACGGTCCGGACCCGGCCGAGGCGGTCGACCAGTGGACCGCCGAGCACCCGGGCAGTGGTCTCGCCGACGGCGAACGCGGCGAAGAACAGGGCGGCGACCGAGGGCGAGCGGCCGTGCCCGTCGCTGGCGGCGAGGGTGAGCCAGTTGTTGGCCGATCCCTCACCGAGTTCGGCGCCGAGCATGACCACGCCGATCAGGAGCAGACGCCAGTCGCTCCAGCCGCTGAACCAGCTGCGGAACCGGTCGGCGCGGGACAGCTTGCTACCAGCCTCTTCCGGCTCGCCGCGCGGTCCGTCAGGGATGGCAGCGGCCGCGAACAGCGCAAGAGCGACCATGACGACCGCCTCGGCGGTGAACTGCGTGGCCGGGTTGATGGACAGGGCCGCCGCGGCGGCGCCGATGCCCGCACCCACCGCGGCACCGGCCGACCAGGCCGCGTGCATCAGCGGCATGAGGGTGCGCCCGATCGCTCGCTCGATGGTCGCCCCCTCGACGTTGATCATGACGTCGAGGGTGCCGATCGCCAGGCCGACCACGACGAATCCCACCGCGACGACCGGAACGGACGCGAACACGGTGGAACCGATCCCGATGCTCGTCACGGCGGCGGCGATCACGAGCATGGCCCCGGGCAGTGCGCGCCGGGCACCGAACCGCAGGAGCAGGGGAGTGGAGGCCGTGAGGCCGACGACCGAGCCGACGGTGATCCCTGCGAGCAGGACGCCGATCCCGCCGGTGTCCAGATCGAGGTCACGGCGCAACGCGGGCAGCCGGGGCCCCCAGGTCGACAGGGCCAGACCTCCCACGGCAAAGGCGGCGAAGATCGCGTTGCGCCAGCGCACCAGCTGGCGGCGATCGACGGCGTCCGCCGTTATGATTATTCGATCATCCACAGAGATCATTCAATCAGGGCGGATGGGACATGGGGAGCCACCAGAGACAGAAAGAGATTCTGGACGAGCTTCACCGCGAAGGGCGCGTCGAGGTACTCGCGCTCGCCGAGAGGATCGGGATCTCGGCGATCACGATCCGCCGGGATCTGGATCAGCTGGCCGAGGCCGGGTCGCTGCGCCGCGTGCGGGGCGGAGCGGTGACCACCTCGCTACGCGGGGAAGGGCTCCCGTTCGCGGTCCGGGCGGTCGACGAATCTGCCGTGAAGGCGCAGCTGGCCCAGGCCGCCGTCGACCTGATCGCCGATGGTGAGGCGGTCGCTGTCGACAGCGGCACCACCGGGGCAGCGGCCGCCGCCGTCCTGGCCGGTCGCCGAGTCACCGCAATGCCGTTCTCGACCCAGGCCATCGCCACCCTGGCCGCCAGTTCCACCGTCACCCTGCTGCTGCCCGGGGGATCGGTACGCCTGCCGGAGGGGACGATCGTCGGCCCCCTGGCCCAGCAGACCCTCACCGGCCTGCGTTTCGACACCACCATCCTGACCTGCTGTGCGGCCGCCCCCGCAGCCGGCGTCACCGCCTACGACCTGGAGGACGCCGCGATCAAGAGGGCCCTGCGGGCTGCCGCCGAACGCACCATCCTGATCGCCGAGGGTGCGAAGTTCACCCGCAGCGCCCTGGCCGTGGTCTGCGCGCTCGAGGAGGTCGACATTCTGGTCACCGACGCCTCCGCCCCGGCCGAGGTTCTCGCGAGCTTGCGGGACGCCGGCGTCCGGGTCGTCACCGTTTCCCCGCCCACAGAGCCGCAGCGGCGTCACTGATCTGGAGACCGCGGGTGATTTAGCAAGCGATGGAAAGGCTTTCGAATCGACCGGGCCGTCCGGTCTCTACCTGACGCGTTCCTGCCGCCCGGCGGGAGGGTGAGCCGGCCTACTGGGCGTCCTGCCCGAGGACGACCGTCACGCGGCCCGGGTAGACCGTCGCATTCTCGGTGAGCACCCCGATACCTCCGATGACCTTCTTGACGGCTCGAGCTGTCCCCAGCATGTCGGCGTCGCGGTAGTAGATCTTGCTGACCGACAGGTTCCGGCTCTTGGCGTCGTCCACCAGGGAGATGCTCCAGCCCTGGTCCTCGAGCTTGGCCCGGTAGCGCCCGGCCAGGCCGTTGACGCTGAGCGAGTTGAGGAGGACCACCTCGACGGACGGGTCCACCGCGGCGTCGCCGCCATCGGCAACAGGCGTTGCCTCGGGATCGGCACTCGCGGTGGGTGCCGCCGTGGTTGCGGTGTCTTCGGTCAGTGCCTGGCCGGAGGCCGAGCTGTCGCTCGACGCGGAGCGGCGGTTGCCGATGACCATGGACACTGCGCCGATCGACAACAGGACAACGGCGATGCCCGCGATGACCGGCAGGGCGGCAGAGATCGTTCTGGTCCTCGAGCGGTGGGCTCCTTGGCGATTCTCCTCCGCTGCTGCAGCGGAGTGATGGTCGTAGTCCGGGAGCTTCGTTGCAGTCACCGCACGAGAGTCCCAGAACGAATGCATCCTGGACCAATTCGGAGGTGGGGGGCCCGGGCCGCGACCCAGCGACGTCTCCAGGGCAACCGCCTGCCGCCTTGACTCATGTCAGGACTCTGACATAGCTTCATGCGTGTCAACACACTGACACGACGAAGGAGCTTCACCATGGCCGTCACGGGCCCCGACTTCATCTCCCTGCAGGCGCGCGACCTCGAACGGTCGGCAGCGTTCTACGAGCAGCACCTCGGCCTGGTCCGATCGCAGGCCGGCCCTCCGCACGCCGTGGTCTTCGAGACCAAGCCGATCGCCTTCGCCCTGCGCGATCTGGTGCCCGGCGTCGACCTCGACGCGGTGGCACAGCCCGGGATCGGCGCTGCCCTCTGGCTGCACGCCGATGACGTGCAGGCCATCCACGACGCCCTGGTCGCCGCCGGTACGACGATCGTGTCCGCGCCGATCGACGGTCCCTTCGGCCGCACCTTCACCTTCGCCGACCCCGACGGCTACCAGATCACTCTCCACGACCGTGGCTGAGCCGACGACGCTCCTTTTCGGGGCGACCGGCGCACTCGGAGGACACGTCCTGGACTCCCTGATCACTCGGGGAGTGGACCCGGCGACGGTCACGGCAGCGGGCCGCAACCCCGAACGTCTCCAGGAACTGGGCCAATCCGGTTTCGCCACGGCGACAGTAGATCTGTCGGACGTGAATCGAATGGTGGACGTCGTGGCCGGCCACCGCCGGGTCGTCCTGATCTCCGGGGGAGACTCCCACCGGCTCGAGCAACACACGGCCGTCATCGAAGCCGCGGCGAAAGCCGGTGTGGAGCACCTCTACTACACAAGCGGACTGCGCGCCGACGACGTCCGCTTCGCGATCGGGGCCGACCACCAGGCCACTGAGGACGCCCTGATCGCCTCCGGGGTCACCTACACCATCCTTCGGAACGGTTGGTACATCGAGAATTACCTTCAGGCCATGGCCGGGCCCCGCCACACCGGAGTGCTGGCGGCCGCAGTCGGCGATGCCGTCGTCGCAGCCGTCAGCCGAAAAGACCTGGCCGACGCCCTCGCGAGCGTCGTCACGAGCGATGGGCACGACAACGTGACCTACCACCTCTCGGGCGACACCGATTTCACCTACGCGGACATCGCCCGGGCCATGTCCGTCGTCCTGGAGCGCGAGGTCACCTACACCCCGGTGACTCCCGACGAGCTGAACGCGATGCTGGTGAACTCCGGGATGGACGAGGCGATGGCCGGGTTCCTGGTCGGCCTCGACGAAGCCATTGCCGGAGGTCTATTCGCCCGGGCCGGCGACGACCTCGCCCGTCTGATCGGCCGTCCGACGGCGACCTTGGTCGAGGGACTCACCCACCGATGACACGCCGCCTGACCGAAATCGCCTAACGGCAGCGGGGGTGGGTACCGGGCAGCCTCGGAGCGACATTGACGGCCGAGAGAGCCATGCATTCCTGTGAGCAGTTGGCCCTCAGCAGCTACGGGCACGGGTGGGACGGCCTGGCCTTCCAATACGAAGCGGCGCGCGAGTACTTGGAGGACGCCGCTGGTCAGCTTGCGGTGGTGCACGAGGCTGGTGAAGTGGCTGTGACTGCGCTGACCAATATCTCGCCCGAGACGGCACAAGGCGACGTGACCGATCATCTGTGTCAGGCCCGTGAGGCGGTCGATGGTGCCCGGGCTGCGCATGACGGCGCGAGCGCCCGCGCCGGTGAGGCCCGGGAGCACCTGGAGGCCGCCGAGGATGCGTCGCTGGTTGGTCGGCTGCAGAGTCTGGAGCGGGATCTGCTGGACGCGGCGCAACGCTTGAACGTCGTCAGCGAGGCTCTGGCAGCCGAGCTGGCGGCGTCGATGCAGGCCGGTCAGGCTACCGGGGGTGGCGGTGGTGACGCGGGAAAAGTGTTGGGTCCAGCGATCCGGACCTCGTTCCTGAGCCGCGGCCCCGCCCGATGCACCCTCGCGTCCCGCCGACGCCGCCTGACGGCGAGAAGGTCAGGGGCATCATCACTATCGGGGGTCAGGAGACCGACCTCGTCTCTGGCGAGAAGGGCCATGGGGAATGGTTTTACGAGGGAGGCAATCATCCTGGTGGTCCGACCTCGGGGCGCACCAGGGCTACGACCCATGTTGAGGGGCACGCTGCTGGGCTGATGCGAAAGACGGGGGCGAAGTATGGAAGTCTTTTCCTGAACAAGCGGCCCTGTGGGCGTGGTGCGGCGAACTGTTCGACCGTGCTGCAAAAGCTGCTGGGCCCAGGGCAGGTGCTGGACGTGACGTTCATCGATGAGGTGGACAGCGGCCGGGTGAAGACCTGGCGCTTCGTCGGTGGCATCAAACGATGGAAGGAACTCTGAGCACGTGAACCTGGTCTGGACCGACGCGAAGACTCGCATCGAACAGAGGGCACCCTTCACCGGTGGGATCGTAGAGCTGGTGGCGAAGGTCGACGAGCAACTGCGCATCTATGCCCAGGAGGCTCCTGACCGGTACCCGGGGATGGCGCTGGAGATCAGCGAAGAAGCCTCGGAGAGTCTGGCATTCGGGGTAACCCCGGACGGCTGGAGTTTGGTCCTGTGGGACGGGGATGACGCATCCTGGCGCACCGCTGGGGATGAGGAGGCCACTGGCTCGTACGCTGTCGTGTGGTCTGTGCCCGACGATCTGCCGGCGTCCTGGTTCGTGCCCCGTGAGGCCGCTCTGGGAGCGGTGGAGTGCTGGCTCAGGGACCAGAGCATGGACACTGCACTCGAGTGGGTCGCCAACGGGTAGCAATCTCAGTCCTGCTGAGGTGCGCGGGGAGGGCTGCTTGCAGTAGGTCGGCGTGCACGCTGATGCCGGCGTCACTGCTGTCGTCTGCGTTGAGGGTGGCGACCTTGTGGGCCCCGCGCGGATCCGGCAATTGTCTACCGGAGAAGACTCGCCCGATCCTGGCCCATAATCATTGATTATGATTGCAGGTCAATAGCTTTGTCATGTGCTGCAGCCGAGCTCGCTGGCGCACCCGTCGATGAGCGCTCGTTCCGGTCTCAGCCGTAACGTTCGACGAGCGCGTTGCCGATCGAGGCCAAATGGTCTCGCACGCCCTGGGGGCCGGTCACCTCGAGCCATTCGATCAGCCCAGAAAGCTCTCCGGCGAGGGTGTACTCGTCGTAGCCGCGGATCACGACCTCGATGCGGCCATCCGCCGTGGAACCTCCCACCACGAGCCGACTGCCGAACCCCATGCGGAGCAGGCCTATTCCATGGGGCACGCATACCGCCTGGATCTCCAGGGGCATGCGCTGACGGTCGACCTCCTCGGCGATCTCGCGCCAGCTCTCGGCAAGGTCGAAATCCTCGGGTCGGTGCACGGGATCATCGGTCGGTTCGACGGACGACACGCGGTCGATCCGGAAGGTCCGCCGGCCGGCCTCGGTGGTGCAGATGAGGTACCACGACGGACCTTTGGCGACGATGCCCAGTGGGTGGACGTTTCTCTGCGTTGCGGCGCCCTGGCGGTCCACGTAACCGAGTCGCACCTGAAAGCCACGGATGACCGCGTCCTGGAGTTCGTCGAGGAAACGAGGTGGTTGAGGCTCGACCTGATGTGAGCCCCATCGTTGCGGTTCCATCACCAACGATGCTGCCGCCGCCTCGGCGTGCACCCGGAAGGGCTCCGGCAGGGCATGGACAAGCTTGCGCAGAGCGGCCTTCACGGCCGGTGTCGCAGGCGCGGCCGGGCCGGCAACCAGGAACAGTGCTCGGGCCTCGCTCGCGGTCAAACCGGACAGGTCGGTGCGGGCGCCGCCCACGAGGCGCCATCCGCCGCCTCGACCTTGGGTGGAATACACGGGTACCCCGGCCATGGCCAGGGCGTCGAGGTCGCGGCGGGCGGTGCGCTCGGAGATCTCCAGTTCTCGGGCGACCTCTGGTGCCGTCACCTGCTCGCGCTGTTGCAGCAACAGGAGGATGGCTATCAGCCGGTCAGCTCGCATCGGGTAACACTTCCACAGGAAACCGGTCAGGAGATGACCGGTTTCCGTCGCCAAGATGGCGACATGGCCTCACCGACGAGTCCGCCTTGCGACCACCGGATCGACCCGGGGCCTGTCAGGGCGGGGACGACGCTGCCTACGGGCACCGTCGTCGCCTGATCATCCCGAAGAGATACCGAGGACATAGCGTGTTCGATCCAGCCAATTTTCCCCAGCCCACCCTCATCGCCGTCAATGGTGTGGAACTTGAAGTCTTTGAAGCGGGCCGGCCAGGAAAACCCATTGTGCTGTGTCACGGTTGGCCGGAGCATGCCTTTTCCTGGCGCCATCAGATACACGCCCTGGCCGCAGCGGGATACCACGTCATCGTTCCCAACCAGCGCGGTTACGGCAACTCGTCCCGGCCGTCCGAGATGACAGATTACGACATCGAAAACTTGTCGGGTGATCTGGTCGCACTTCTCGATCACTACGAATATCCAGATGCCACCTTTATCGGCCATGACTGGGGTGCCATGGTCGTCTGGGGGCTGACCTTGCTGCATCCGCACCGCGTGAACACGGTGATCAACCTGAGCCTGCCGTACCAGGAGCGCGGAGAGAAGCCCTGGATCGAGTTCATGGAAGAAATACTGGGCGCAGACTTCTATTTCGTTCACTTCAATCGGCAGCCAGGAGTCGCGGACGCACTACTGGACGCGAAGACGTTCCGTTTTCTTCGCAACCTGTACCGGAAGAACGTGCCACTCGCAGCGCCAGAACCGGGAATGGCGATGATCAATCTCGCCAACGCAGAAAAACCACTGGGCGAGCCCGTGATGAGTGATAGCGAACTGGCTGTTTTCGTCTCCGCCTTTGAAGCATCAGGGTTCACGGGAAGTATCAATTGGTACCGGAACCTCGACCGAAACTGGCGCCTGCTGGCGGACGTGGACCCCATCATTCACCAGCCGACCCTCATGATCTACGGCGAGCGAGATGCGGTCCAGCAGTCCGAAAGGCTCACAACGTTCGTGCCCCGTGCGGAAGTGATGACTCTGGATTGCGGTCACTGGATCCAGCAGGAGAAGCCGGAAGAAACAACCCAGGCGATCTTGAACTGGCTGGATCAGCGGGATGCCACGTAGGTCATGGTCTGGTCCAAGGCCGGTGTCCTATCGTGGTTTGCCTAGCAACAGAGCAGGTCAGGGTTGGAGCATGGGTTGGGTCGGCGGGTACTGACGGTCTCGGACCGGGTGGAGATCTCCACCCGGTCCGAAGTCGGGTCAGACGCTGCGGCAGATCGCTCGGTTGATCGACAGGGACGTGTCGGTCGTGTCATGGGACGTCTCGCGTAACGGCGGTGCGGACGGCCGGTACGTTCCGGTCACCGCGGATGTGAAGGCAGAGAAGCGACGTCGGCGCCCGCAGGAACGCAAGATTGACACTGATACGGTTGTCCGGAAACGTGTTTGGTCGGACTTGCGGCGTTGGCGTTCGCCCTGGCAGATCGTTGACCGGCTGATGGCCGAGGTAGGCGATCCTGGGCTGCAGACAGCGGTCGGCAGCCCGCAGGGACGAGGACGCACGGTGAGTCACGAAGCGATCTACGCCTGGATGTATGCCCCGCCCAAGCGCGAGATTACTTGGCATGGGTCCTCCTGTACTCCGGCCGAACCCGCCGCAGCCCCGTGCCCAGCTGGGCAAACGCCCAGGACCGATCGTGGGGATGACCTCGATCGATAAGCGCCTGACCGAGGCCGATGACCGGAAATTCCCGGGACACTGGGAAGGTGACCTGGTTGTTAGCACCTAAAATGTCAGTGCTGCAGCAACTCTCGTTGAACGCACGACACGGTTCGCGACCATACTGGGCCTGCCCCAGGGTAAGAACTCTGATGGCCTCGCCGATACCCTGATCGAGTCGCTGGCCTCGTGGCCGGCGCCGTTCAGACGGTCACTGACCAGGAGCCACAATGAGAATAATCGGTAGTGTGATCTTGGCCAGCGCGTTGGTGGGTTTGCTCGGCGCCTGCGCTGACGGGAGTGCCACGCAAGTGGGTGCCAGCCAGAAGCTAGCAGTGTCTACAACGAGCGCGACTCCTGGGCCAGATGATCTGGCAACGACTGAACCGGCATCACGGCCGGCTGATCTTCCATGTGGTCCCAACGGAGACTGGGAAGGCATGTCGGAGTTGGAAGGGCTCAACTTAAATGAGGCTACGGAGCAGGCCAAGCAAGGCGGCTACACAGTCAGAATCGCTGGAGAAGATGGAGAATGCCGTTCCGGAACAGACGATCTTGACCTTCGGCGCGTCAACCTGTACAGCGAAAATGACCGCGTAGTTTGGGCTCTGTTGTACTGAGGGGTTGTTTCGAAGATGCTGGGAGCGGGCGAGTGATAAGTCGGCCACCCCTGGCATCTGCTGTGACGATGCCCAGCGGGCGATGACGTCGGTGTCCGCCACAGCATCCAAGGCCCCTCTTGGTCAGGATGGGATGGGACACCTCGTGTGAGTGCGAGGGGTTACTGACCTGGGCGGTATCGGAGATCCTATGTAGGTAGGGACCCGGAGATCACCGATAGCTCGGGCAAGATGTTCGGCGCCGTTCTCATACCCGAGCGCCACGTGAGCGACTCCACCATCGCGTCAGTTCGATCCGTCACGGTTCATGGCTATCGGTGCACGGCGATGTGATCAAGGCGTAGGTGAGACCTGTGACGGCCGTCTTATGGCCTCGAAGCGGCCGGACCGGGGCCAGTGATGCTCGCGGTACGCCGGAGTTCTCGGTGATGACCTTGAACATCGCTCCGAGCGAAACCTATGTCAGTAGATGATCGAAGCCGCCGTCGGCCCATTGCCGCATCCACTGGTAGCCGTCACGGATGGTAGAAGTCAACGGTGGAAGATCCGGTCGACATCACCCTGGCTACCTACGAGGCTGCGGCCGAGACCTATGTCGACATGAGTGGGCTCCCTGGATCGACGGTCCTGGGATTCCTGGACCGTCTGGCGGCTCTGATCGGTGGGGGCACGGTCCTGGAGATCGGTAGCGGACCGGGCTGGGACGCCGATCATCTGGAGACCCGCGGGCTGCGGGTGGTCCGGACCGACGCGACCAGGGCATTCGTCGAGCGCTTGCGGGCCCGGGGCCATGATGCCCAGATTTTGGACGCGCGGACCGACCCGTTGGGTGGTCCCTACCAGGCCATCCTGGCCGACGCTGTGCTGCTCCATCTGCCCCGCAACGGGTTTGAGGACTTCCTACGGCGTGCGGGGCAGGCCGTCGTGCCCGACGGTCTGCTGGGTTTCACCCTCAAGGAGGGTGATGGCGACGGGTGGAGCACGGAAAAGGTAGATCTGCCGAGGCACTTCACCTACTGGCGGGAAGCGGCCGTCCGTGAGGCTCTGGAGGGGGCGAGGTGGTCGGTGCTTGCTGTCGACCATGTCGTCGGCCGCTCGGAGAACTGGCTGCACGTCATCGCTCGGTCCCACCCCGACGAAGCCTGAGCGGAGGCTTTCTGCCGGCGATGCTGAACGGCCAGCGGATAGCGTTTTGGTGAATCCCGCGAGCGCCATCACATCATCGACATCAATCTATTCCTGGTAGATGCCATTTCGGCGCGCCTCGTCAGAGGAAACGTTTCGCACGAACAAACCGAAGTCGTAATCTTCCGGCTCGGACATGATGGCCCCTGCCACAAGTCGTGCAATCTTTTCCTCGTCGGATGAATACCGTACTTCAAGAGTCGAGCTTCCTGAAACCTCGAGCTGTGCAGAGTGGGTGTCAACTCTTGTCCACGTAACTCTCACGCTGTCGTCCAAGCAAATGTCTTGACCCGAGTACGACAAGCGCAGATGGCCGCCATCGCGTCGATACAGGACCATGTCCTTGTCGTTGACGAGAGCGAAATGTCCCCGTATTGGTCCCGGTGGAAGCGCTCTCTTCCATCGCTCCTTGGTCAGGGGCGTGACTATGCCGGTGTCCACGTCCAAAGTCCCTCTGTTCGCGAACGACTCCATGGATTGAACGTGAATTTGCACAAGTCAAGATCCTTCCTACCCGTAGTCAGTTCCGGGGGGCCGGGGCGTTCAGGGATGACGCAGCCCGAGGATCCGGGACCTGTACGCCTTGGCCGCCTTGGGGTTCTGGCTCGAGGAGATGGCGCACCCGCAGTAGCTGGCGCCCTCGTCGAACAGGGACACGAAGCGGATGGAGCCGGGGTCGGACTTCGCCTTGGCCGACAACCAGGAGTAGGTGGCGTCGAAGAACTTCGGGTTGTCGCCGCCGGAACCCGCGGCCGCCGACGACACGCTGAACTCGGCCAGGGCGAACGGCAGGCCCCGGGCGCGGGCGAACTTGTACCAGTAGTTCCAGCCGTACTTCTTGGTGAAGTGACTGTTGATGTTGGCCTGCGTGGTGAACGGCGCCCACCAGTCGTAGGCGTCCAGCGCGATGATGTCGACCTTGCCCTTGACGTAGAGGCTTTCGATGGCGCTGACCGTGCCGTTCTGCGCGGCGCCCTCGTTGGGGTTGAACACGATCTGCAGGCCGGGAGCGGTGGACCGCATCAGGTTCACGGCCCGGGAGAACTGCTTGCGCCACTGCGCGACGTTCGTGGCGTGGGAGAAACAGCAGTTCATCTCCCAGCCCAGGCGCACCAGGCCGTTCGGGTCGACGGCCGCGATCTGCCGGCCGAGTTCCTTCCACCCCTGGTCGCCGCCGGCCATGCCGTCGTCGGTCCACAGCGGCACCGACAGGATGAAGTCGTCACGTGCGGGGTCGAAGCCGGCCGGCACGCTGGAGGCCCACCAGTTGTTCAGCTCCGCCGACCAGGTAGTGCGCGTGGTGTAAGCAACGACATTGTCGACCGGGGCGCCGCGCCAGGTGGCGAAGTCTCGGGCCTTGGTCGCCGAGTGCCCGAAGAACCCGCCATCGCTCCAGGGCAGGCCCGAGGCGTACGTCGTCGGATCCGGGGCCTGGCCGGTCTCCGCGACCAGGTCGTAGCTGAGGGCCGGCGACGCGGGGGGCCGACCGGGTGCGTCCACCGCCGGGGCCACCACGGCGGCCGCACCGGCGAGGATCGCCGTGGCGGCCGCGAGGGCGGCGCTGAACGAGTGGACGCGTCTCATGAGCTCTCCTTGCGTGGTCCGCCCCGGCGGAACCGGCCGAGATCTACCGGGCGCGGCACTGCACTCCACCGATTACTACGGAGAAACATCGGCGCGACTGAGGGGCGGGTCGAGGAGATTCACCCGGAAAGGGCAAATGGACGAGCACGTCCAGAGCCCGTTCGGGTCACGTTGGGCAGGTGCGGGGCCCCCTGGGGGCCGACCGGCGTCCACCAAGATTCTGAAACCAGGCAACCTGGGGGAGTGCTGGATCCGTACAGGGGGCGAAGGAGGTGCCGACATGCCGCGCCCCACTCGTGACGACGAGTTCGCGACGTTCGTCCAGAACCATCGGACGTCGCTGTTGAAGTTCGCCTGCCTGCTCACGGCGGGGGACGGGCACCAGGCCGAAGACCTGGTGCAGACCGCCCTGACCAAGGTGTACCTGGCCTGGCCGAAGCTGCGACGCAGCGAGGGTGAGCTGGCCTACGCCCGGCGCACGCTGCTGAACAGCCATATCGATGAGACCCGCCGCCCGCGCTGGCGACGGGAACGGTCCACCCCCGTCCTGCCCGACATGGCCGCGCACGAAGGTCCTGACGGGATCCTGGGGCTGGAGCACGGTCGGTTCGGGCCCGACGGGCAACGGGTACGGGTCGCGCTGGCGACCCTGCCCGCCCGGATGCGAGCAGTGGTGATCCTGCGCTACTGGCTGGACCTCAGCGTCGAGGACAGCGCCCGCATGCTCGGGTGCACCCAGGGCACGATCAAGAGCCAGGCGGCGAAGGGAACAGCGAAACTACGCGACCTCCTCACCGCGCCGTCACTCCCGACGGCGCCCGGATATCAGACGGGAAGGTAAGCCATGGACGATCTGAAAGACATTCTCGACAGAGCCGTTCTGATGGACGACGCACCGGTGGACCCGTCCGCTGACCTCGCCCGTGCGCGTGGTCAGCTACGCCGGCGCCGCATGACGCGAGCCGGTGCCGGTGCTGCCGGACTGGTGGTGATCGCGGCCGTCGGCGGCGTGCTGTCCACCCAGGGCACCCAGACGGTCACCCCGGTGCCCGCCATCGCCTCGGCGCCGGCGGCCACCACGGCGGCAACGAAGGACGACTCACTCCCGGGAATCGCGCTGGTCGCCTACACCGGCGAGCAGGTGCCCGGCTACCAGGTCGGGTTCGTGCCGAAGGGCTGGGAGATCCAGGGCGGATCGAGCACCGTGCTGGCGATCGCCCCGAAGGGTTTCAAGAACCAGGACATCAACCAGTGGGTGGGCAAGATCGCTGTCCTGCTGCAGTCCAAGGACGCTGCTCCGGACCACGAACCCGTCACCCAGGCCGATCTGGAGGCGTGGGGGATGGAGGGGGAGGACCTCGAGACGACCGTCACCGAGGTCACCGTCAACGGGCACCAGGCCTGGCTGACCCGGCCCAAGACCCCGGACCGGTCCAGGACCCCGGGCCGGTCCACGTCGGTGAGCGTTGACTTCACCGACGACAAGGGCCACAACATCGTGGTCCAGGGCCCGTCGTCCCTGAACTGGAACGACACCCAGTGGCTCAAGTTCGCCCAGAGCGTCAAGGTTCTCAGCAACGCCGAGGCCGGCCTCGGCTGAGCTGTTCCCCACCGATCCACCCGCGTCCTCAACATCAGGGACGCGGGTGGATTGCGTTGTGCCGGTGAGGAAGTCGACGCACGCGTGAGTGCCCGGGTCATTGCGCCTGCCGTACATCGGCGATGCGTCCGGCCAGCCGTTCCAGCCCGTCGCGGATCAACGTCCCGTACCCGTCCGCACCGAGGACACCGGCCGCGGCCAGTCCGGCGTCCAGCTGAACCCGGGCCTCGGCCGGGCGGTGCTGGCGCAGGTAACCGTCACCCAGATTCAAATGAAGGCTGGGAGCCAACCCAGCCGCGTCCGGAATCCCGATCGCGGCCAGGTCGTCTTTCCCCACGTGGGCGAACGCCGCCAGAGCCCGCTCGTCCCAGGACACTTCGTCATCCAGGACGGCCTCGGTGTCGGCCAGGTAATGGGCCAGCACGCACCGCTGCGCGAAATCGCTCTCTGCCGTGGCGTTCCAGCACGCCAGCATCATGTGCCGCCCGCGCTCAGGCTCACCCCCGAGCGCGATCCCGATGGCGGCGATGATCTGTCCCCAGCCCGTCGTACCGGTCATACTCGTCATGCCCGTCATGAGGTGCGACGTTAGAGGTCACCACCGACAATCTTGATCAGGGCGCCGGAACCGGATCGTTGTACTGCCCCGGAGCCCCACTCAGCAGCTTTCCCCGCACGACCGGCCAGCCATTGGCCACGCATCCGTGCAACCCCAGGGTCTGCTGCTCCATCACCGGAGCCTTCCGCCCCGGACCCGGACACAGCTCGTGGTGGTGCCCCAGGGCATGCCCCGTCTCATGGTTGATCATGTAGCTGCGGTACGTGCCCAAAGACGCTCCGTAGCCCGGAACTCCGTGCACCCACCGGGCAACGTTGAGCACGACACTCGGCCCGTTCCGGCACGAGGTGTACTCGTCGACCTCCCCGGCCGCGGCATCGCCGCACAACTCGTCCCGCGTGCCCGGCGTCGCCAGGTAGATGGTGAAGTCGTAGGGATCCTGGGGCCCGACCCGCTGGAGCCGAACCTCCCCGGTAACGGTCCAACCTCGTCCATCGGCCAGCGTCTTCGTCACCCGATCAGCGAAATCCTCGATCCGCACACCGGTGATACCTCGCTCGACCGCCACCCGGTACCGGCGCAACGGGCCCCGATCGCCGGCGACCCGAGCCTCACGCGAAGCTGTCCGCCAGCGACCCGAACCGGAGCGGGGATAGGTGACCGGAGGCGAAGGCGAAGAACTGGGAACTACTTCCACCGTCGTGCTCGGCTCCGGAGACGTCGAGGCGGCCCGGGCGAGACCCACAGGAGCGCTCGCGACCGGGTGGGGCGCCGGCGCGCACCCGGTCATCGCCAGGAGCGCGGCGGAGCCGAGCGCCCCGACCAGCCGGCGCCCGGTTCTCCGGGTGGACGGCGTTGTGTCGACCTGCATCCTTGCTCCCTTGCCCGTTTCCGTATCTGCGACCTAGACACGGTTTGGGGGCGCGGGAGGTTGTATGTGGTCTGCTGTTTCGGCATTGCGGAGCCGACGGTCCACGGGAAGTAGGTGGGCGTGCACGATGCGTAGGCCGCTTCCGGGTCGTGGGCCGCATCATCGGTCAGGGCGAGCTTCGGCGCAGTGACGGGTCCCTCTCCTCACGAGACTTCAGGATCACTGTGCTCAGCCGGGGATGAGCCACGCGCGTGCGAGCCGAGCCCCAGCTCATGGGCGAAGAAGGCGAGCAGGTCGGCCTGCAGGGCCGTGAGGCTGGACCGGGACCGGGCACCGTGCCCGGCGTGGGCCTCGGACCGCAGCAGCACCGGCGCGGCGCCGGACCCGGCCCGCCGCAAGGCCTCGCCCATCTTGCGGGAGTGCAGCGGGTCGACCCGGGTGTCGGCCTCGAACACCGCGAGCAGCACGGCGGGATAGGCCTGCCCTTGTCTCACCCGGTGGTAGGGCGAGTACGCCTGCAGCCAGGCCAACTGCTCGGGGTCGGCGGCGTCGCCGTACTCACCGACCCAGCTGGGTCCCAGGCCCGACTGCTGGTAGCGCACCATGTCGAGCAGCGCCGCCAGGCAGGCCACGGCGCCGTAGCGCTCAGGGTGCTGGGTCAGGGCGCCGCCGGCCAGTAGCCCTCCGTTCGAGGCGCCCCACACCCCCAGCTGCCCCGGCGTGGTGAGACCGAGGTCGACGAGGTGCTGCGCGGCGGCGTTCAGATCGTCGATGCTGGTCTGCTTGCCCGCCAGCCGGCCGGCCCGATGCCAGGCACGGCCCTCTTCGCCGCCACCGCGCACCGCCGCGATCGCGTACACGCCGCCCGCGCGTACCCAGGCTGTCACGTCCGGCGCGTGGCTCGGGGTGGTCGATTGCCCGAAACCGCCGTACGCCATCAGGATCGTCGGTGCCGGGGGCCTCGGGGCCGGTGCAGTCTGCGGGTCGGGGGGATCGGCCGTGACGACGAAGAGGCGTACGGGGGTGCCGTCGGCGGAGGGGTACGTCAGCTGCCGGGTGCGGATCGGCGGGCCGTCGGGCGTGCGCGCGTCGTGGGTTCCGAGGCCGGCGGGCGGGGTCCAGGGGGCGGCCAGAGCGGTGTGGGCGTCGAATCGGTAGACCGTGGTGGGGTGGTCGAAGCCGGTGACGGCGAACCAGGCCGCGTCGGCTGCGGCGGGTTCGGTGCGTAGCTGGCCGATCGAGCAGTTCCCCGGCAGGGCAACGACGTTCAGGAGGGTGCCGTCGCGCAGGTCGTGCACGGTGAGCTCGCCGACGGCATGGCGCACCCGGCACACGAGCAGCAGGGGGCGGGGTAGGCCGGGGTGGTCGAGCACGGCGTAGTCGTCGAGCACCGCGTCAGGGTCCTCGGGCACCAGGTCGCTCCAGGAGCCGGGCTCAGGAGCGTCGGGTGTGCAGCGGATCAGCCGGTTGCGGTCCGCGCCGAGGTCGGTGAGGGCGTAGATGCCGTCCGGGCGCGGGTTCGGCCGGGTCCGGGCGTCGATCCCTTCGTGCATGACCCGGAACTGCGGGGCGGCCGGGTCGCTGCTGCGTAGGTCGGTGAGCCAGAGGTCCTTGCGGGGATCGGTCCCGGCCGAGGCGCTGACCACGAGCCACCGGCCGTCCGGATCGGTGCGCACGGCGTAGTGCTCGGTGGATCGGCGGCCCTCGCCGAACACCACGGGATCGTGGTCCGGATCGGTGCCGATGCGGTGCAGGCGCACCCGGCGGTGGTACTGGTCCTCCCCAGGCCGCTGCGCCGGATCCGGTCGCCGCACGTAGTAGAAGGCCTGCCCGCCGGGGAGCCAGGCCACGGTGGAGTTGCGCACCCGGCTGATCGGGCCGTCGACCACGGTGCCGGTGTCGACGTCGAGCACCCACAGCTGCGCGTTCTCGGTGCCCCCGGCCGCGACCTGGTACGCCAGCAGGCGCCCCTCGGTGGAGGGGTGCCAGGCCTCGAGCGTGGTGCGGCCGGTCGGGTCCAGCCGGTGCGGGTCCAGCAGCGTGCGCACCGGGCCGCCGGGCGCGATCACCGCGATCACCGGATGCTCGGAGCCGGTGGGATGCCACTGGACGAACCATCGTCCCCCGGCCGGGCGGGGCGTCGAGACCGGGGAACTGACCTGCGCCAGCCGCTCGATCTCGGTGGCGAAGTGGTCCCGGTGACTCCAGCCGGCCGTGGCCCGGTCGAACTCGACCGCCCGTTCTCGGCTCCACTCCTGGGTGCGCGGGTCGTCGCGTTGCTCCAGCCAGAGCAACGGGTCGGCCGGTACGACAGGAGCGATCGCGTCGGGGGCCAGGTGGGCCAGCACCTCGGGCTGGGCGGCCTCAGCGAGGTCGTCCTGCTCGTCCTTCCGGTTCGGCGGGGACGCGTCGGCCCTCCAGGCCTGGCGTAGGGGCTGCCAGATCAGGGCGGTGAGGGCAGCGGTGACCGCGGCCAGCACCGTCCATGCCCCGGAGGTCCCGACCCCTTGCACCAGGGCCCCGGCCGTGATCGGGCCGAGCACGGCCAGCCCCATCAGCAGCAGGCTGGTGGCGGCGTTCACCCGGCCCAGCAGGTGCCGGGGGGTGCCGCCGAGCACGGTCGTGCCCACCACGACCCCGGCCGCCGGGGAGAGCACCATCAGGGTGGTCAGCAGACCCGCCGCCAGCGCCGGGCTGAAAGCCAGGGCCAATGCGGTGAACGCGAGCGCCCAGGTCGCGCCGAGGCCGAGCAGGATCGAGGCCACTCCCAGCCGGCGGGTCACGGGCAGGGCAAGCACCGAACCGGCCACGGCGCCGATCCCGGCGCACGACATGGTCAGACCGATCATGCTGCCGGTGGCGCCGTGCAGGCGCAGGTCGATCACGATCAGCAGCTCCATCGCGCCGCCGACCAGGTTGATCACACCGCAGAACACGAGTACCAGCAGCAGGGGCCGGGCGGTCAGCAGCCAGCGGATCCCGGCCGTGACGCCGCCGCGTTCGGCGACTGCCGCGACGACGGTGGCGGGCCGGGAGATACCGGCCAGCAGCAGGGCCGAGACCGCATAGGAAGCACCGTCGAGCAGGAACGGCAGCATCGGGTCGATCATGAACAGCGAGCCGCCGAGGGCCGGGCCCAGCAGGCTGGTCCCGGCCTGCACGATCTGGCCCAGGCCCATCGCCTCGGTGAGCTGACTGTGGGTGGCGGTGACGTCGCGGGTCATCAGCCCGGCGGCCGGGCTGAACAGGGCCCCGGCCAGCCCTTCGACGGCGGCCACCGCGACCATCTGGGCGAAATGGGGTTCGCCGGTCAGGGCCACGACCGGCAGGCTGCCCAGGGCCAGCAGCCGCACCAGGTCGGTGGCGATCATCACCCGCCGGGGATCCCACCGGTCGGCCAGCGACCCGGCCGGGAGCCGGAAGGCCAGGCGGGTGCCCAGTGCCACGGTGGCGATCGACCCGGCCTGCACGGCGCTGCCACCCGTGGACAGCACCAGCAGGGGAAAGGCGAGCGTCGACATCGACGAGCCCAGGGTCGAGACGAACTCGGAGAGAAAGATCCTCCGGTAGAGAGGGTTACGCCGCAGCACGGCGGGAACCAGGCCGATCAGGACGGTGATCACGGCGTCAGAGCCGATCGGAGGCGAGCAGGTAGTCCAGCAGCCGGCCGTCGACGCTGTCCTGGAACCGGGCCACCTGGGTCCCGTCGGCCTGCTGGTATTCGTAGCCGCAGGTGACCCAGCGGTTGCGGACCCTGTCGACGTCGAGGTAGCCCGAGTCCACGGTGCCGACCTGCCAGCCTTCCTTGCCGGCGGATTGCCAGCTGCTGTAAAGGGTTCCGTCGGCGTTGATCACTGCGCCGTGCCGGCCTCCGGGGTCGGAGCAGGTCTGGCAGGTGGTGCGCATCGTCGGCCGGGCGATGCGGTATCCGGCTTCGAGCGCCTGGATCGACCAGTCGAGGAACCGGTCGGCCACGCTGTCCTGGTGGCGCAAATCGTTGGCGTATCCGACCCCGGAGTCGCCGACCCAGGCGAAGGTCATGGTACTGCGGGCGGGGTCGATCGCGCCGTCGAGCTGGCCGAACAGCTCGCCGATCCGCTCGGCGTTGTGGTGCGACACGTTCACCCGCAGGTTCCAGCGCAGGTCGGTGGCCTCGGTGGCGCGAGCTACGTTCTTCACGATGGCATCGAAGGTTCCGGCCCCCGAGTGCTTCACCCGCACGCTGTCGTGATCGGCGCGGCTGCCGTCCAGGGTGATCTGGGCCCCGCAGAGCCCGGCGGCTTCGAGATCGATGGCCAGCTTCCGGTTCAGCAGTACCCCGTTGGTGGCCATGTTGGCGTACCCGCGCCCGATCTCACCGGTCCGGGTCAGTAGTTCCAGGCAGCCCTTCGGGTTCAGCAGCGGCTCGCCGCCGAACAGCAGGAGGTAGAGACGGTCCAGCCCGGCGGCATCCATCCGTTCCCGGGTGAAGTCGATGATCTTGTCGATCATCGGGCTGGTCAGGCGCTTGCGGGTGATCCGGTCGGGCCGGAAGGGGTTGCCGTCCCCGGCGCCGGTGTTCTGGAAGCAGTAGCCGCAGCCCAGATTACAGACGGTACTGGTGAGCACCGTGATCATGTACGAGCGCGGGACCCGGGGCCGGTAGGCGCCCGCCTCGCGCAGGAAACCCTCGGTCTCGGGATTGATCGTGCCGTCCGGGCCGACCTGGTCGTGGCGCAGCAGCGTCCAGGTCTGGTTCCCGATGAACCACCACCCCCGGTCGCTGCGAACCAGGCGGGGTGAGTCCGTTTCGTCGAGCCGGGTGCCGATCATGCCCGCTCCTGTCGTTCGTCGCCGGCGTGTCCGCGGGCGTCCACCAGAACGTGATGACGCTAGGCGTAACCGGTATGGGGCCGGTATGAGGACGGTTGGGAACCCGGAACGAGGGTCAGCGAAAAGGCCTGGCTGACAATGAAGCCGGACCATACCGACGCCGAACCCGGCCTTCCTAATGTCTTTCCCAGAGCCGCTGCCGAGTGGCCCGACACGGTGAGGAGATTCCCATGAGCAACCAGGAAATCAGCCCCGAAGAGCCCGAGACCGACGAGGTGCTGGCCCACAGCGCCGAGGAGGACGAGGACGGCGCGGGTTGCGTCGGTCAGTTCAACGCGGCCTGAGGACAGTTCGCAGCCTGATCCATCAGCGGCGCGTCGCGGGACCCTCGTTCTTCGGGGGTCCCGCGACCGACCGTGAACCATCCTGAACGTCCACCATCTGTTTCCGGGAGGTCATCGTGCAGCAGGGCTTGAACCGACTCGTGAACGACGTGCAGGTGCTGACGCGCGCCTGGGAACGCGAGACCGTGGTCAGCACCGGGCTGGGGGACTTCGACGACGTGCTCTCGGTGGCGTCGGTCGAGGCACTCATCGAGGGGAGCCTGCCGCTGGCGGCGGCGCGGCTCTTCAAGGAGGGCGAGTTCCTGTCCTCCGACCTGCTCACCCGGCCCGCGGGCCGGCGGGGGCGCAACGCCCGCCAGCTCGTGCACGCCCCCGCCCTGTACCGCGAGGTCCGCGCCGGGGCGACGGTGGCCATCGAGGAACTCCAGCTGTTCAGCCCGGGAGTCGAGGCCCTGACGTCGGCGGTGTCGGCCCAGACCGGGTACGACGTGGACAGTACGGCCTTCCTCACCCCGGCCCGGGCCGGGGGAGCCGGCCCGCACCGGGACAAGGTGGGCTTCTTCCTGCGGCAGGTGCACGGGGTCAAGCGCTGGCGGGTCTGGCCGGCCGAGACCGGGCCCGCGGATCAGCGCCCCGACCCCCTCGAGTTCGCCCGCACCCCTCCCGAGATCGACATCCTGCTGAAAGAGGGGGACTGCATCTACATCCCGCGCGGGCGCATGCACGTCGGGGAGACCCTGGACGAGCCGTCGCTGCACCTGTCGATCGGGATGTTCCAGATCACCTGGGCCAAGGCCCTGGCGAACCTGGCCCAGGCGGTCGGCACCGGGATCGACGAACTGGCGGAGTTCCTGCCCTCGCGGTTCGCGACGGTAGACCCCGACGAGGCGATGCAGGAGCGGCTCGGGCTCCTGATCGAGCGACTGGGCGCGGCCCGCTGGTCATCGATCGATCCCGGGAACCCGGCGCGGGCCAAGGCTTCGTTGCCCTCCCCGGCCGGGCTTCAGGAGGCGCTGGACCGCTACCGAGCCTGACCAGTCTGACCAGCTTGACGAGGGGTCAGTCCCACCCCAGCACACCGTCGCCGCACGGGGGGAGCGTGCCGAGGCCGTTGCTGACGAAGGGGGTCCAGGGAACGTCGATGGAGAAGGTCCGGCTCATGGTCGCTACCACCTCAGGGTCGGGGAGTTGGTGTTTTCCGATGAGGACAACAACACCGTGTCCCGGGCCGGCGGACAACGACCTGGACCGGTCATGAACTGTCCCGGTCAGGACATCAACCTGCCGTCACAACCAGCCCCGCCGGGCGGCCTCCACCCCTGCCTCGAAGCGGCTACGGGCGCCGAGTACCACCATCAGGCGGGCGATCCGGCGGCGCAGGTGACGTACCGAGACCTCCAGGTCGCGGGCCACCGTCTCGTCGGTGCAGCCCGAGGCGAGCATGGCCAGCACCCGCCGGTCGGAATCGGTGATCTCGTCACTGGTTCCCTCGGCGTTCGTGTCGTCGGTGCCCCAGGGCAATTCCGCCGCAGCGTTCCAGGTCCGGTCGAACAGGTGCTGTAATCCCGCCACCAGTCCCGGATTACGCACGACCAGGGCCCCTCGCCGGCTGTCGGCCGGGTCCATCGGCACCACGGCCACCTGTTCGTCGAGGATCAGCATGCGCCCGATCGGCGGGTCGGTCACCCGGGCGCTGACGCCCAGCATCACCAGGTCGCGCAGGTGCACCCGGTTCAGTTCGTCGTCGAGCACGCTGGTCTCGTGGATCACCCGCATCCGGATCCGCCGCCGGATGGCCCGCAGATCCAGCGGCCGGCTGGCCTCCAGTGCCGCCGCACTCTGCGGCCCGCCCGGCTGAATCGAGTCGACGCTGCTGCGGGCGAAGAAGGCCAGCTCGGCGATCCGTTCGCGGACCGCCTCGACGCCCTGCACGCTCTCGATCTCCGGCTCCTGCACCGCCGGGGGGCGGGTGAACGCCGCCACGATCGCGGCCACGTCGGAGCGGGTGGACGACAGTCGCCGATACTGCGACATCAGCTCGTCCTCCCGGGTCTCGATCAGTCTGCCCAGCGTCAGGCCCGGATCGTTCATCGTGACGCCGGAGGCGTCGATCCGCACCACCTGGAACTCGGCGAGGGCGTCCAGGGCGTTGATGACGTCCTCGTCGGGCAGGCCGGTGCGCGCGGCCAGAGTGGACAGCTCCGCCACCGGGTCGGCGAGCAGCTCGCGGTACACGCGCTCCTGGACGACGGAGAAACCGAGATCACGAAGAGACATCGAACCCGCGATGTCTACTTGATGACCGATACCGTCAGGAACCGGCCACGGCCGGGCCGCCCCCCGGTCTCCCGCCGCACCGACGATGGAGTGGATGATCCGAGTGGACGGGATACCCGTATGAACGCGAAGCCGCAGTTACGCCTGGTCCGCGTGGACACGGCCGGAGAGCCGGCGGCCATGGTGGCCACCTGGATGATGGGCGAACTGCTGAACGTGCCCGGTGTGAGCGTGCGTTTCCAGCACCCGGACCTGGTCACCCTGGAGACCGGGACCGCCGAGGAACTCGACATCGTGCAGACCCGCATCAACACCCTGCTGGCCGAGCCCCGGTTCGCCCGGTGGGCAGTGCGCGGGGGTTGAAAAATCGGCGCGTGGATGCTGTACCTCCTTCGTGGACAAGACATCTCAGGGCGGGTCAGCATCACGAACCAGCGCAAACCATACCGAACCTTAAGCTCATCCTTCTAGCGTTCCGGTCATCCGATGATCCGGTGATCGAGACCAGGAGCGGCGATGAGGGTGATGCTCTGCGCACTGGCCGAGCCGGGGTATCTCTACCCGGCCCTGGCGATCGGCCGGGAAATGGCCCGGCGGGGGCACAGCGTTCACGTGCTGACCCGGCGCACGGCCGCGGGAACGGTCACCGCCGCCGGGCTGACCCCGCTCTCCCCGCCCCCGGCCTCGGACCCCGGATTCGGCGTCGGGCACTGGTTCTCGGCCGGCGAACAGCAGTTCGAGGCCGTGTTGCGGGCTGCCCGGGCGGTACGGGCCGAGGTGCTGGTCACCTCGGTGCTCGGCCACGGTGCCCTGCTGGCGGCCCAGGTGCTCGACCGTCCGGCCGTGGTCATCGGCTTCGCCAGCCACCTCTGGGCGTATGCCGAACCGGTCACCGACCGCACCGATGATACGGAACTGCGACGCTGGCGCACCGCGGTTACCTTGCGCGAGTACCACCGGCTGCGGCGTCGTCTGGGTCTGCCGGCGCCCGGCCCCGGTCAGTCACCGCTACTCGGAGCCGGGTTGTTGCTCCGGGGCGACACGGCTTTCGAGGCCACCGGCGCCCGCCTGCCGGCCGGGGCACGCCATATCGGTCCCTGCACCTGGGAACCACCGGTTCCCGCCGGGGAGCTCGAGGAGATCGCCCAGCGGGTGGAGCAGATCGGAAAACCACTGGTCTACGTGCACCTCGGCCGGGACTTCGGCGGCGCATCGCTGTGGCCCCGGCTGAACGCGGCCTTCACCGGGACCGGCCTTCAGGCCGTCGTGGAGCGTGGACGCTCGGGCCCACCCCGACCCGGTCCCGGAGCCGACATCACCGTGGTGCGCAAGCCCTGGATGGCGCCCCTGATCCGCCACGCCGGGCTGGTCCTGGCCAACGGCACGAGCTCGCCGGTACTGGCAGCTCTCCTGGCCGGGCGTGGCCTGGTCCTGGCGCCCTCCGGATCCGAGCAGCCGGTGCTGTCAGCGGCCTGCCTGCGGGCGGGAGTGGCCGTGCGGCTGCCGGAGGAGCCCGACGAGCGCATCGGGGCCACGATCTGGGCCGCCCAGGCCGACGCGGCCCTGACCGGGCGGGTGCGTGACCTCGGCGGCCGGCTGGCCGGCGCGCACGGCCCGGCGCGGGCGGCCGACGCCGTCGAGGCAGCGGTGGGGGCAGGCCGCCCGGCCGCGGCCGAACCGCTGGCGAACCCACCCGAAGTCGTTGCCCAACCGTGGGCGCCGATCCTGTGATCGGGAAGGGAGGAACCGTCATGCACCTGGCCGACATCATGGCCCGCCGGGCGGTGCCCGGCACCGGCTTGCTCATCGCCCTGACCAGCCGCTGCCCCCTGGCCTGCGCCCACTGCTCGACCGCCTCCACCATGACAGGACCGCAGCCGCAGGCGGCTGATCTGCACCGGTTCATCGAGGGCTTCACATCCCTGAACCGGCCGGATGTCACCTTTTTCACCGGGGGCGAGCCACTGTTGCGCCCCCGGCTGCTGACCGAGCTGGCCGGTTCGGCCCGGGCCACCGGATCGATCCCGGTCGTGCTGACCGGTGCCTACTTCGCCCGCGGCGGCCGGATCCCGGCCCGGGTACGCGAGGCCCTGCTGACGATGGGGCACGTCTCGATCAGCCTGGACGCCTTCCACGAGCGGGAGGTGCCGCGCCCCGATGTGTTCGCCGTCCTGCGGGAGCTGCTGCGCCGGGGCCACCGCGTGAGCCTGCACCTGACCGGTACCGAGGCCTATCTGGCCCCGACCACGGCCGAGGTGCGCCGCCGGTTCGGCGCCGACGTGCCGATGCTCGTCAGCGACCTTCAGGCCGTCGGACGCGCGGCGGCCTGGCGTCAGGCCCGACCCGAGACGCAAGCAGCTACGACAACGCCACTTTCGCCGTGCGCGCTCGCCGCCTGGCCGGTCCTGGCCGCCGACGGGGTGATCACCGCCTGCTGCAGCCCGGCGACCCTCGACCGCCGGCCGGTGCCCCGGCACCTGCTCCTGGGAACACTGGGCCGTGACGACTGGGAGACGGTCCGGACCCGCCTGCTGGCCTCACCGATGCTGCGTGGCGTGCGGGTGATGGGACCCGACCACCTGGCGGCGCGTTTCGCGCACCCAGACGATGCCCCGCACGCCCGTGGGCGTGATGGGGTGTGCGGGCGCTGCCACGCCCTGAGCGACCGGGCCGATCGGGTCGATCGGGTCGATCGGGTCGATCCAGCCAAGGAGACCGGCCCGGCCGGCGCTGCGGCGGTACTGGGTGCGCTCGCGGGCCCGGCCGGGGCGATGCTCGACCGCGACGCCGCCGATCGCCAGCGCCGCGCCGGAGCCATTGCCCTCCTGAAGCGCTACGGCGCCTCCCGCTACGCGCACCTGATCGAGCCGGGCCGGCCGGCCGCCACCGGGGTGAAGCCGTGACGCCGGGCGCCGGCGGAAAGTCCAGCACGATGCTCCAGGCCCGGCTCGACATGAGCGCACCCGCGTTGAGAGCGGCCTCGGCGCTGCTCTGGGAACCGTCGCCCGGGCTGGCGGAACGCTACCTGGACTACCTCGAGGCCATGCACGGCGTGATCCGGGCCTCAGTACCCCTGATGGTGGCCGCGATCGCACGTTGCCGCGAGCTCCCGGCCGACCCGGTGGCGGGGACGCTGGCCTCCTACCTGGTCGGGCACGTGGCGGAAGAGACCGGGCACGACGACTGGCTGCTCGAGGACCTCCGGGTCGCGGGCCGTGACCCGGAGGCCGTGCGATCGGGGTTGCCCGGCCCGGTGATCGCCCGTCTGGTGGGGCCGCAGTACTACTGGATCGCCCACCACCACCCGGTGGCGCTGCTGGGCTATATCGCGGTGCTGGAGGGCAACGCCCCACCGCCCGGGCTGGCCCGGCACCTCGCGCAGCGGACCGGTCTGCCGGACGCCGCCTTCCGTACCCTGCACGCCCACGCGGTCCTCGACACCGGTCATCGGGACGAGCTCGACGCCCTGCTGGACCGGCTGCCCCTGCAACCGCCGCACCGGGACGCAGTCTGCCTGAGCGCCCTCCACACCGTCGACGCCTTCGCCCATCTGCTGCACCGGGTGTCGACCTCCAGAGCACCTGCGCACCCACCGAAACCCGAATGGACATCGTGATGACCCCAGCACCGCACGACAACTCACCCGCCGGCCCGCCGGCGAACCCGTTGACCGGCCTGCGCCGGGCGGGTTTCCCGGTCGATGAGCTCACCGAGGAACAGCTCGAGGTCCTGACCGGCCTGTCCGCTGACGAGGTGACCCTGCTGGTGGATATCAAGCAGCGTCTGGACGCGGTGGAGCCCGAGGTACAGGCGCACGTCACGGTCGCCGGCGCGGGACTGTTCTGACCGGGGCCGGGAGCAGAGGGCTGCTGATGCGGTGCGTTGCGTGCGGGGCGCTGTCCCCGGAGCAGGTCCGATTCTGCGCGAACTGCGGTACTGCGCAGTCTGTCTCGGGTCCGGCAGGGTCGGCCGAACAGCGTCGCCTGGTCAGCATCGTGTTCTGCGATCTGGTCGGATCGACCTCGCTGGCGGGCCGCCTGGACCCGGAGGTGCTGCGCTCGGTCACCCTCGGGTACTTCGATCTGATGCGGGACTGCGTCGAGGCGCACGGCGGGGTGGTGGAGAAATTCATCGGCGACGCGGTGATGGCGGCCTTCGGTATTCCGGTGCTGCACGAGGACGACGCCCGCCGGGCCCTGGCCGCCGCCTACGACATGGTCGCGGCCCTGGCCGATTTCAACGTCGAACTCGAGGCCGGGCTGGGGATCCGGCTGGATGTGCGGATCGGGGTGAACACCGGCGAGGTGGTCACGACCCCCGACACCTCGGCCGGGCACGGGTTCGTCTCCGGGGAGACGGTGAACGTGGCCGCGCGCCTGGAGCAGAACGCGGCGCCCGGGCAGATCTTGGTCGGACCCCAGACGGTACGTGCCGCGGGAGGCGTGGCGGTGGTCGAGCCCGCGGGTGACCTGGTGCTGCGCGGCAAGTCGCAGCCGGTGACCGCCTACGTGCTGCTGGGGGTGCTCTCGGACGAGCCCGAGGTGGTGCGTCGTTTCGACCTGCCCTTCGTCGGGCGGGCCCCGGAGCTGGCCGAGCTGACGCTGGTGCTTGATCGCCTCCACCGGCAGGGCGAGGGCCAGTTGATGAGCGTGTTCGGTGACGCCGGTATCGGCAAGACCCGTCTGGTGCGGACCTGGCTCGCGAACGGGGCATCCGGGGTGCGCTCGGGCACCGGCCGGTGCCGGCCCTACGGCGCGGCGGGCACGCTGGCCCCGCTGGCCGAGGCGATCACGACCCTGACGCACGCGGGTGGTGCCGCTGAGATCCCCTCCGTCCTGCGCGACGGGCTGTTGCGGGACGGTACGCCCAACCCCTCCGTCGCCGAGACCGTGGCAGCGGTCAGCGAGCTGCTGGCGGCGCAGGCACCGGTCGTGCTCGTGCTGGACGACTGCCACTGGGCCGCGCCCGCGCTGCTCGACGTGCTGGACGACATCATCGACCGGACCGACCAGGCGCCGGTGCTGTTCGTCTGTCTGGCCCGGCCCGAGCTGATGGAGACCCGGCCGGGCTGGGGCGGGGGTCGGCTGAACATGAACTCAATGGTGCTGCAACCGCTTGCGCGTCCCGAGGCGGAACTCCTGGCGGCCGGTCTGGTCGAGGTGGGCGCCCACGCGGACGGGGTGCTGGCCCGGGCCGTCGAGCGGGCCGGCGGTAATCCGCTGCACCTGGAGCAGGTGGTGACCGCGCTGCTGCAGGACGGTGGCTCGGAAGCGCTCCCGGCCTCGGTGCACGCGCTGCTGGCGGCCCGGATCGGGGCCCTCAGCCCGCCCGAGCGCGCGGTGCTGGAGCTGGCGGCGGTGATCGGCCGCGACTTCGACGCCCGCACCGTGCGCGAGCTGGCCGGGGCAGAACTCGACGACCCGGGCCCGGTGCTGCGCGATCTGCGCCGGCGACGCCTGGTCGAGGGGGCGGGCCCCGGCGGCCGGTTCCGCTTCAGCAGCGCGCTGATCCAGGAAGTGGCGTACGTGGGCACCCCGAAACGGATCCGGGCGCAACGCCATGAGCGGGTCGCTGATCAGTTGCCGGCCGAGAACCTGGCGTCCTCGGCCGGTCACCTGGAGGCGGCCTACCGGTTGCGGGCCGAACTGGGCCTGGTCGACACCGCCACCGCGGACCTGCGGCGGCGGGCCGGCGCGGCCCTGACCACGGCCGGGACCCTGGCCCTGGCCCGGGCCGACCTGACCTGGGCGGTCGACCTGCTCGGCCGGGCTCACGACCTCGCCCGCCCGGGGGAGCCCGGCCAGAACACCGCTGCCCGGCATCTCGGAGAGGTGCTGCTCGCGCTGGGCCGGATCCCCGAGGGCACGGCCCTGCTCGGTGAGGTGCTCGAGGACCCGCTCACCGATCCCGTGACGGCCGCGCACGCCCGGCTGCTGTTGAGTGCGCACGCCCCCGAAGGGAACCCGGGTGAGGCGGCCCGGGCCGCCCTGGCCGTCTTCGAGGCTGCCGGGGACCGGCTCGGGGTGGCCCGGGCGAAGATCCGGCTCGCTCAGGAGCAACAGTTCCACGGCCGTCACGAGCAGGCCCTCGATCTGCTGGGCCAGGGCCTGGCGGAGGCGGTGTCCCTGGGCGCCGAGGCCGACCGGGCGCTGGCACTGGGCGCGATCGGGGTCTCACTGTGGCTGGGACCGGAGCCGCTCGGCTCGGCCGTGCAGCAGTGCCGGGCCCTGCTGGCTGAACACGGGGGCCGGGCCGCGCAGGTGACGCTCTCGTGCACGCAGGCGGTCCTGCTGGGGTTGCAGGGCCGGCCCGCCGAGGCGCGGGACCACATGGCCAGAGCGGAGACGGGGGCCCGGGAACTCGGATACGCCGAGGCCGATGTGGTCCTGCCACAGTTCGCTGCCCAGATCGAGATCGCGGCCGGGAACCGGGACGAAGCGGAACGATTGATCCGCAAGGCCCGGGAAGCAGCCCGCACGCTCGGTTCCCCGGTCCTGGTCGAGAGCGCCTCGCGGGACCTGGCCCGCACCCTGCTGCTGCGCTCGGCCTGGCCGGAGGCAGCCGCCGTGCTCGGGGAGGTTCCGGTGGACAGCCCTGCGGATCTGCCACCCGCCGAGGCCGCGGACGACGCCGGGCTGCGGGCCCGCGTGCTCGCCCGTAGCGGTGGCCGCCGGGACGAAGCCCTGACCTGGGCGGACCGGGCCGTGGCGATCGCCTCCGGCACGGATTCGCCGTGGTCCCGGGGCTTCGCCGAGTTCGACCGGGCCGACACGCTGCTGGTGCTCGGCCGCCCGGGTGCCGCCGACGCCACCCGCAGCGCTGAGCGATGGTTCGCCCGCAAAGAACTACGCGCGGCCCCCTACGACGTTGAAGGAGGACCACGATGACCGCGGGGCTACCGGTCCGGGCCGCACCCGACGACCGGCCGAAACTCACGTGGGGTCTGCGCGAGCACGATCCCGACGCCCTGCGGGTGCGGGCCGGCGGTCTGGCGGCCCTGACCCCGGACTGGGCCTGGTCCGGCTCCACCGGACGGGGCGTGCGGGTCTGCGTGGTCGACAGCGGCGTGGAACCTGATCACCCCCGGGTCGGGCCGCTGGCCGGTTCGTTCGTGGTGGTCAAGGACGAGGACGGGTGCCAGGTGGTGCCCAGCGCCGGGGGAGACACCTGCGGGCACGGCACGGCCTGCGCCGGCATCGTGCGCGAGCAGGCCCCGGACTGCGAGCTGACCAGCGTGCAGGTACTCGGTGGCAAGTTCTCGGGCACCGGTGAGGTGCTGCTGGCCGGTCTGACCTGGGCCGTGCAGCAGGGATTCGACGTGATCAACCTCAGCCTCTCGACCACCCGCCTGCAATTCGCACCCCAGCTGCGGGAGCTCGCCGACACCGCCTTCTTCGGCGGTACCGCGATCGTCGCGTCGGCGCACAACACCCCGGTCGAGAGCTTTCCCTGGCGGTTCTCGTCCGTGCTGTCGGTGGGCAGCCACCGCCGCGCCGACCCCAACCTCTTTCTCTACAACCCGGTTCCGCCGGTCGAGTTCTTCGCGCAGGGCCAGGACGTCGAGGTGGCCTGGCTGAACGGAGGCACGAAACGCTCCAGCGGCAACAGCTTCGCCGCACCCCGGGTGGCCGGGCTCGCGGCCCGGGTGCTGGCCAAACATCCGCAGCTGACGATGTTCCAGCTCAAGTCCGTGCTCTACCGGATCTCCGCCAACGTGCACACCGAACCCTCTCCCGATCACGACCGACAGGAGTGACATGACCACCGCGACCCCGCCCGCTTCCGGTGCCGAAGCGCCCGATCACGATGCCCTCGAGTTCCTCCAGTCCGTGGTCGAGGTCGCCCGGGCCATCTTCGGGGCCCAGGCGAGCTCGGTGTTCCTGCTCGACGAGGCCGCCGGGGAACTGGTGTTCCAGGCCGTCTCCGGCCAGGGCGAGCAGTTCCTGATCGGCCGCCGCTTTCCCGCCGACCGGGGCATCGCGGGCTGGGTGGCGATGTCCGCCGAGCCCATGGTGATGAACGACCTGGACTCCGGCGGCGGGCCTTTCGATCGTGAGCTGGCCGAGTCCACCGAGTACGTGCCGAAGGCCCTGATGGCGGCCCCGCTGGTGCACCACGGCCGGGTGCTCGGGGTGCTGGAGGTGCTCGACCCGGCAACCGACAACCGTTCCGCCCTGGGCGAACTCGATCTGCTCATGCTGTTCGCCAACCAGGCGGCCGGGGCGCTGCGCATGGTCGTGGCCGAGCGCACGAGCTCACCGCCCGAGATGCGCTCGCTGGTGCAGTCGGTACAGGCGATGCCGAGTCACACCCGGCTGGCCGGGGTCCAGCTGCTCGACACCCTACGTAACCTACTGCTGGCTGGTTGATGACGAGAGGAGGCCGGGGTCGGTCCTCGAACGAACGAAAGAGGCTATCAGGAATGGGATTTCGTAGCGGACCGCGTGGGCGCTCACCTCGGCCGTCGGTGGCGTGATCAGGTCGTGCTCGATGAGCGCCTCGAGCAGGTGCAGGGCCGTGGCCGGGTCGGTGTCCAGGAGCCCGGCCGCCTCGGTGAGCGAGAACGATCCGGCGGGCAGGTGCCCCAGCTGGTGCAGAGCCGCGCGCTCGGGGGCACCCAGATCGGTCAGGTCGGCCTCGACCAGACGGCCCAGGTCGGCCTCGCTCCCGCTCAGCTCGGGCAGCAATCGGCCGGTTTCGCCCAGCCGGTCGGCGAACTCGGCCAAGGGCAGGTGCCGCAGGCGGCGCAGTTTGAGGCCCGCCGCGCGGACGGCGGCCGGCCACAGCCCGGCGGCGATCACGAGCCGCTGCGCGGCAGGACGATCGGCGGCGACCCGGGAGGCACCGATCAGGGCAGTGATCAGCTCGACCGCCTCTGCCACGGTCAGGGGCGCCAACTCGATCGGGACGGCGGACGCCGCCTGACCTCCCCAGGGACGCCCGGTGACCAGGGCCGCCCCCGGACCCGAGACCGGCAGGAGGCCGGGCGGGGGCGGCGCGAGCAGGCCCGCGCCGTCGACCACCAGCAGTACCCTCCGCTTGCGCGCCCAGTCCTGCCAGGCCTGCCCCAGCGCCTCGATGGTGTCCAGCGGGCCGGCCGCGCGCGGCGGGAGCTCGGCCCCCACCCGCCGCAGCACCTCGCTCAGCACGCTCACCGGCGGCCGGGGCGAACCGTCGTCGAACCGCAGCCGGACCATGATCCGCCCGTGCGGAAAGCGATCGGCCAGCCGATGCGCGACATGGACCGCCACCGCGGTCTTTCCCGCCCCGACCGGCCCCCGCACCAGCGCGATCGGATCGCCACCCCCGGTCAGAACCCCGGTCAGATCATCGGTCTCGGCGTCCCGGCCGACAAAATCAGGAAGATCCGGTGGCAGCGCCAGCGGAGGCGGCACGCGTCGGGGGGTCCGCACGCTCCACGCGGCGGCATCGTCCACCGGATCACCGTCGAGCACCCGGCGGTAGAGCTGCTGGAGGGCGGCCCCGGGCTGGAGGCCCAGTTCGCGGGCCAGGCTCTGGCGCAGCTCGTCGAACACCGCCAGCGCCTCGCCCTGCCGCTCGCAATGCCCCAGAGCCCTCATCTGCAGGCCCCGCAGTCGCTCCCGGAAGGCATAGCGTGCGGCGGTCGTGCAGATCTCGTCGACCACCTTGGCGGCGTTGCCGTCCGCCAGCTCCGCGTCGGCCCAGTCCTCGAAGGCCGCCGGGAACAGACGATCCAGCTGTTCGGCGTACTCCGCCAGCACCGGCACGGTGGTCAGCCCTTCGAGCACCGGCCCTCGCCACAGGTCCAGCGCCGAGCGCAGCAGACCCGCCGCCGCGGCCGGCCCCTCCTCGACGGCGGCCCGTCGCCCCGCCGCCACCAGCGTGGTGAACTGCAGGGCGTCGAGCTCGGCGGCTTCGGCCTTCAGCCGGTACCCGCCGATACCGAACCGGATCCGGTGATCGTCGGCGCTGCCCAGCAGCTTGCGGATCCCGGCCACGTACACCTGCAGGTTCTTACGCGCGGTGCGGGGTGGCGCATCGGCCCAGAGACTGTCGACGAGCAGGTCCATCGAGGTGACGGCGTTCGCCCGGCTCAGCAGTACCGCCAGGGCGAGTTGCTGTTTCACGGCGCCCAGAGGAACCGTGACACCGTCGACGTCGACCTCGAGGGGGCCCAGCACCCGGAAACGCACTGACGCTGTGAAGACGTCACTCGTGGAGACGTTCGTTGACCGCATGGGAACTAGTGCAATCCGGACACCGCCGATGCGCGATCCCCACGGCACGGCACCAACCGGACAGCCGGTGGCAGGAGCCTGCCGCAGCGTGCGCAGCCGCCGTGCAGGTCCTGGCACCTCCGGCGCCACCAGTCGGGTGGCAGTCTCACCGCCACCCTCAACCGCTCTCGGGGCGGGGCAGGGGAGGTCGCGTCGACGAACAGCCAAGCTCCGAGAGCATCGGTGTAGGAGGTGGCCGACTCTCCCGATGCACCGGATTAAACTTCGGGCATGGACCTCGAGACGGCGGGCCAGGTCGCCCGGAAAACCGGTGAACGTGACGGCCCGGTGGCCGCGCAGGTCAACCACCTACCGTCGGCCCGGGCATCGTTCGGCGCCGGCTCGAGCCCGTCGATCGGGTGTCTCCCGTGATCACCGTCGCGACGCCCGCCCACCGCGCCCACATCGTCCGTACGCTGGTGGCTGCTTTTGAGGCCGACCCGGTGCTGCGCATGCTGTTTCCCGCGCCGGAGGAGTATCCGCCCGGAGCGCGGGCCTTCTTCGGTCACCTCTTCGACAAGCGGGTGTCGAGGGGTTCGATCTGGATGGCCGGCGACGCTCTGTCCGTGGCCGTCTGGGAGCCGCCGAACACCCCCGCTACGGGATCGCTGGATCTGCCCGGGCCGGCCGCGGCCCGCATGCGCGCCTACGACGAGGCCGTGCACGCAGCCCTGCCGAGCACTCCCTTCTGGTACCTCGGGGTGCTGGGTACCCACCCCGATCACCGGGGCAAGGGATACGGGCGGGCGGTCATGCGGGCCGGTCTCGAGCGTGCTGCCGCAGAGAAACTTCCCGCCTACCTGGAGACATCCACTGCGCAGAACGTGACGATGTACGAGCGGGCGGGCTGGAAGGTGGCGGCGAAGCTGACCGAGCCGGTGCCGACCTGGGTCATGATGCAGTAGCCAGTTGAGCCCGCAGGCTCCGCGCGCGGTGACCACGAATGAGCAAGCACGCCCACCCGCCGCGGACATTCGTGGCCACCGCCCCTACCACTGAGGAATCAGTCCGTGCCGAGAGCGGCGGCGATCTCGTTGGGCGTCTGATCGAGCGTGACCGAAGCAGTTTTCTCGCCGGTCTTCAGGTCGACTGCGTGTACCGCCTTCTTGGCCGGCTCGGTGACGTAGGCGATGTCGCCGTTCGCGATGATGGCGGGGTGGGCATCCTGCCACTCGACCGGGCCCTCCCACGCGTCGACGACGGGGAACTCGTTCACCAGCTTGCCGGTTTCGGGGTCGAGCACGTGGATCGAGCCGTCGGTGGACAGGATGTAGGCCAGGTCGTCGGGGCCGCGGGCCACGTCGCGGAAGGTGTACTGCACGTTCTGCGGGAGCCGGACGACCTCGTACTCACTCTTCGCGGTGTCGATCAGGGTCACCGCGTTGAGCAGGTAGCCCTCGGCGTCGGGGTCGTCCTTGTAGTCACCGACGACGATCGGGCTGGTCCCGGAGACGTAGGCGTTTCCCATCCGCCCGTACGTGTCCGGGGCGGTGAACTTCTGGAACTTTCCGTCCTTGAACAACAGGGCGCCGTTCTCACAACCGAAGATGACCGCCTCGTCGGCGGCCGTTCCTTCACCGTGGATGCCGGGACACTGGCTGTTGGAGGCAATCTCGTCCCACTGGTCGCCGGCGGAGGTGAGGGCGACCGCGCCGGTGCGGGTGGCTTCGTCGCCGACGGTGGTGAGCAGGGTGCCGTTCTCGAGCACGATGGACACGCCGTGGTGGGCGGCCTCCGAGGTGTAGGTCTGCGCCGGCGGCAGAACGTCGGTGGCCTTGGCCAGGTCGGCCGTCTCGATGATCGAGGTCTTGCCGGTGCCGTCGTCGAAGAGCACCGTCCGGCCGGCGTGCCGCACGACGTGGCCGGGCGTGGTCGCGGCGTACTTCAGGCTGGTCAGTTCCGGGGTGAGGGTGTCGAGCAACTGGAAACCGTCGGAGGTGGTCACGACGACGTGCTGGCCGTCGCCGGCGGCGTTCAGCCGGGTGAACTCCTCGGCGTCGAACGTCGTGACCACCTCGAGCGTGGTGGCGTCCAGCACGGCCAGGCCACCCTCGTAGGAAACGGCAACGCGTCCTTCCGTATTCGTCGAGGACGGTTGCGGGGCGGCCGCCTGGAGGACGGAACCACCCGAAGCGCAAGCGGTTACCAGGAGCGAAACCCCGGCCAGGGCGGCGAGGCCGGCGAGACGGTCAGGGCGGAGCGGTGTCATGTTTCTTCTCATTTCTCTGGGAATCTAGGGCCCGAGACCGGTGGCGATGCGCTCGGTGTTGGCGCGCATCATCTCGAGGTACGTGCCGGCGCCTTCGCCGGGTGCGGTGAGGGATTCGGTGAACAGCTCGGCCACGTCGACGTCGATGTCCGCCTCGCCGGCCAGGACCTGAACGAGCCGGTCCGGCTGGGAGGATTCCGCGAAGATGGTCGGGACACCGGCCTGATCGATCGCCGTGCTGAGGTCACGGAGGTCGGCGGCGCTGGGCGCGGCCAGGGTGGTGCCGCCGGGGATCACCGCACCGATCACGCGGAAGCCGAAACGCTTTGCCAGGTAGCCGAAGACGTGATGATTGGTGACGAGGGACCGCCGACTCCCGGGGATCGCCGCGAACACTGTGGTCATCTCGGTGTCGAGCTGCGTGAGTTCCTGGCGGTAGGCATCGGCCTGGGCCGCCAGCCGTTCGGTGTCGATACCGTCGATGGTGGCCGTGGAGGTCTCGAGAGCATCGACGACGTCGAGCATGGCGGCGGGATCGGTCCAGAAATGCGGGTCGGGGGTGCCTGCCGCATCACCCGAGGCATAAGGGACGACGTTGATCACGTCACCGGCCACCAGCATGGGCGCACCGGTCTTCGCAGCCCGGTCCAGATGCTGCTGGAGCCCTTCCTCCAGACCCAGCCCGTTGGAGACCACCAGATCGGCGTCGTCCATCAAAGCCGCCTGCCGCGCGGAGATCTCGAAGGAGTGAGGATCGGCGTTCGGCTGCATCAGCGTCGTCACCCGGGCCTGGTCGCCGAGCACCTCCTCCACGACATTGCCGAGGATGTTCGTCGTGACGACGACCTGGGGTCCGTCGCTTCCACCGGACTGCGTACATCCGGCCAGGCTCAGTAGCCCGGTGAGAGCCATGAGCACGTACAGCTTCATCGTCCGGTCTCCATCAGGTGCACCGGCCGCGTGGGAAGTTCGAGTGTGCGGGCCACGCGCGCCGCATCGGCGTAGTCGATCTCGTACACCACGCCATCGGCGGAAGCATTCACATAGGCCCGCTGCCCGTCGACCGTCACGCCGACCGAACCGGACAGCCCGGGGTCGGCCAGTGTCGAGGCCAGAAGCGGCTTGGTGGAGCCGATCTGATGGCCCGAACCGGCGTCGTACACCTGGATCGTGCCGTCCGTGCCCACGGCCACAACATGCTCGCCCGCGTCGTCCACTGCTGTGGCTGTTACCACGGGGGTAATGGTTTCCAGCCACTGCCAGCTGCGTTCGCGGGTGTCGAGGAGCCAGATGCCGCTACCGTCACCGATCCCGGCGACCGTGGGGCGTCCTTTCCGGGCCTGGAACGTGGCGGCGGGAGCCGCCGCGCCGCTGGGATATCGGATGTGCTCGAGCACCGGCGTGTCGCCGTCGAGCGTGGCGATCACGGCCCCGTCGGCGCAGCCGACCACCAGTCCGACACGGGTGGTGATCGTGCCGGAGGCAGCCTCGCAGGTGTGGGAGGTGACGGTCGTTCCCGCATCGTCCACCGCGTCCACCCGTGTGGCCTTTTCGCCCTGGTCGGTCCGGCTCACCAGGGCGCCACGGCCGAGCGGTGCGATCAGACCGTCGTGTGGATTCACCGTCAGGCGGAGGGTTTCGGCGAGTTCTCCCTGCGAGAGTGCCTGGTTGTCGAGCAGAACCGCTTCCCCGGATCCGGGGAAGAAGACGCCGGTGCTGCCGGCGGTGGACAACAGGCCCGTCGAGATGGTGGCGGTCCCTTCACCGTCGAGCCGGGGCAGGGGCCGCGGCTGTGATCGGTAGTAGTGGAAGTGATCCACGTGATCCCAGGTCCACACGCCACTGTCGATGATGCTCACCCCGGCGTCATCGGCCGCGAAGACGTAGCGGCCGTCGGTCGAGACGGTGTCCGGGGGAGTGACGGTGTCGAGGCCGGTATCGGTGCCGTCCAGCAGATCCAGCATCGAGGATTGTCCTTTCGCATCGATCGCGACCAGATGCAGCTGCGGTTCGGCAACTTCGGTGGCGCCTTCGACAACGCCGTGGCCACCGGCTGGTTCGTCGGTGCTGGGGGCCGAGGGGCCGCCCGCGCAGCCGGCCAGCGCGAGGAGGCCGAGGACGGACAGGAGTTTTCGGTGGTACATCAAGGCTTGACCGATCAGGAATGGAGGACGAGGGCGGGCGCGCGGCGCTGGGCGGCGGCCAGGCGGTGGTTCAGTGGGGCGAGGAGGCCGGAGATCGCCGCGAGCGCGATGGCGCAGGCGGCGATGGACGCACCGGCGGCGGTGCCCGCGTACCAGGAGCACAGCAGCCCGGTGGCCACGGCCAGGACGCCGAAAAGGGTGGCCAGGAGCATGCGGACGGGGATCGTCGGGGTCCACGGGCCGGCCGCGACCGCGGGGGCGAGCAGGAGCCCGACCACCAGCAGGCTGCCGACGGCCTGGAACGAGGAGACCACGGCGAGCGTGACCAGGGCGACCAGTGCCAGGTGCGCGAGATGGGGGCGCAGTCCCAAGGTCTGGGCGATGCGGACGTCGAAGGCGGCGGCGACGAAGCTGCGGTGGAAGGCGATCGCGATCGAGATGGCCAGGGCCGTGACGACCAGCAGGATCAGGAGGTCGCTGTCGTCGATGGCCAGGATGTCGCCGAACAGCATGGCCGTCGCGTCCGTGGCGAAGGTGCGCGAGTGCGACACGATGATGACGCCCAGCGAGAGCATGCCGACGAACAGCAGGCCGATGCTGGTGTCGTAGGACAGACGGCCGCGGCGTTGCAGCACGCCGATCAGGGCGCTCATCGTCACTGCGCTGAGGGCGCCGCCGAGCATCACCGGCGCCCCGATGACGGTCGCCAGGGCGACGCCGGGCAGCATGCCGTGGCCCATTGCCTCACCGAGGAAGGCCATTCCGCGGATCACCACCCAGGTGCCGACCACGCCGCAGATCACTGCGACCAGGCTTCCACCGAGGAGGGCCCGCAGGACAAAGCCCGCGCTGAAAGGTTCCGTCAACCACTGCACGGCCAGAACCCTACACGCAAACGATAATCGTTCTCAATATCGAATAAGGTGACGCCATGCTCACCTCGACCGCCGTCCGGGCCCGCGGCCTCCACTTCTCCTTCGACGACGTCCCCGTCCTTGACGGCGTCGACCTGGACCTGAACTGGGGAACCGTGACGGCCGTGGCCGGCCCCAACGGCGCGGGTAAGTCGACGCTGCTCGAGATCCTGGCCGGGGTGCGAACCCCGCGATCGGGAACGGTCGAACGGGCGCAGGGGGTGGCGCTGGTGGTTCAGCGCCCGGCCGCACCCGACACGCTGCCCCTGACGGTGTGGGACGTGGTGACCATGGGCACCTGGAACACCGGGATGTCCCGCAGTCGGCGACGCCGGGAGGTGGAGGAGGCCCTGGAGCGGGTGCAGCTCGCCGAGCTGGCGACCAGGCCGTTGTCCGCCCTCTCGGGTGGCCAGCGTCAGCGCGCTCTTCTGGCTCAGGGAATGGCCCGGCAGGCCAGGATTTTCCTGCTCGACGAACCGGCGGCCGGGCTCGATGCCGACAGCCGTGCCCGTACCCGGGCCATGCTCGCCGCCGAGGCCGCGCGCGGCGCGGCGGTGGCCTGCGTGACGCACGACGACGAATCCATCGTGGCCGCCGACGTGGTGGTCCGGCTCGAGCGCGGGCGTCGCACCGCGTGACCTGCTCGGGGTGCCGGACTATGGGGCCCGGGTGGAGCATCTCGCCGAGCAAAGAGCGGCCATGGCGATCTTGTGGGTCGCGTTCCTGGGCGGTGGTGAAACGGTGTGACGGACCGTGGCCGGAATCGGGTGTCCTCTCGCCTGCGGACCGAGTGGTCCTGCCCTGGGCGGACTGGCGCCCGGACAAAACCGGCGATGCGCCCAGGGCGTCAAGGGCCCAATGGCAGGTTACATATATGAAACGTGGGGTACCCCGTAGCGACACAAGTCCTGCGTTTTATGTAGCAATGATTTTCAGAACTTCAAATAGTGCAGGCCGGCGCGGGCGTCGCGCAGCTGCACTCACCCTCGCGGCCCTGGTCTCCGGTGTCCTGGCCGCCTGTGGCTCGGGGAGCGGGACGACCACGGGTGCCGACGGCGGCACGACGAAGATCACCTTTGCGCTGAGTTACCTCCCCGATCCGTATCTGAACGGTCTGGCCTACGCGATGCAGGACGGCCTGCTCAAGGACGCCGGTATCGAGGTGGAGCTGCTGCCGTTCGGATCGACGTCGTCGGACAGCCTGGTGGCCAGTGGTCAGGCGCAGTTCGGCAACACCGTCGACGTCCGATCGGCCCTGCTCGCCCAGGCCAAGGGGATGCCGCTGACGTCACTGATGGCGGTGTACCAGCACACGCCCTACCAGCTGACGGTTCTCGATGACGGCAAGGTGGCGCGTCCGGCCGATCTGGCGGGAAAGACGTACGGCGGTTTCGGTTCTCCGTTCGAGCTGGCGGTCGTGAACCAGATGATCGAGAGCGACGGCGGCAGCGGGAAGGCGGACGAGGTGGTTCTCAGTGCCGCCGCCTATCAGGCGCTGAGCGCTGGTCGTGTCGATACGACGCTGTCCTACCCGGGCGACCTCTACGCGATGAAGCAGGCGGGGACGAAGATCTCCAGTTTCGACACGACCGACTTCGGGGTGCCGGATGCCGCCGCCACGCTCCTGATCGGCAACAACTCCTTCGTCAAGGACAACCCCGAGGTCACCGAGAAGTTCGTGCAGGCCGTGCAGAAGGGCTACGAGGTCGCGCTCAAGGACCCGGAGGCCGCGAACAAGGCGCTGGCGGCGCAGTTCCCCGGTGCGGTCGACGACCAGGTGACGTCTTACATCAGTGAACTGCAGAACAAGGACTTCTACCCACCGGCCGAAGGAAAGTTCGGGAACCAGTCCGCCCAGATGTGGCAGGCGAACGCCGACTGGATGGCCGAGAAGGGCCTGCTGGTCGACGACAGTGGCAAGCCCCTGAAGTCGCTCGATGTGGCCGGGCTGTTCACCAACGACTACCTCGGCTGATGGGACCGGAGCCGCACGACAACGACTGGACCTCGGAACAGACAGGTCCCCTGGATCCTGACCTGGTCCTGGATCTTCTCGCCCGGCGGCTGCCCCGGGCGGAGCTGCACTGTCATCTGGCCGGTGCCGTCCGGCCCTCGTTCACCCGGCTCGGGGCGGGACCGGGGGTCCGTCCCGATCAGGCGCACGACTACGTCGACGTGGAAGGATTTTTCGTCAACCATCGCCGGTTCGCCGGGCACCTGAACAGTGTCGAGCGGATCACCGAGGCCACCCTCAGAATCCTTGAGGGTGGCGTCGACCACGGCTGCCGGCACCTGGAACTCTCGGTCAACCGCGCGGAGTTCGAGGGCAGCTCAGTGCCTTTCGCCACCGTACTCGACGCTGCGGGGGACGCGTTCGCGCAGATGGGCGAACGCGTCGGGCTCAGCGGTGGCCTGATCGTGGCGATGGACCGCAACAGTTCACCGTCCGAGGCCCTGGAGGCGGTCGAGCAGGCCGATCGGGCCCGCGAACGCGGTGTCCCGGTGCTCGGGATCGGCAACGACGGGTTCCCCTCCCGGCCGCTCCCCGAATTCGCCGCGGCGTTCGCGGCCGCCCGGGAACGAGGACTACGCACCACGTGTCATGCGAACAAGCCGCAGGATGTGATCGACGCCCTGGACCTCGATCTGGACCGGATCGACCACGCCTGGGAGTTGCAGGGGCAGGACGAGCTACAGCGCGCGGTCGCCCGCGCCGGTGTCCCGGTCACGATGGCGATCACGAGCTGCCTGATCATGCTGCCCGGCCGGTTCCCCACCGCCGCCGGGTTCCCGTTCGAGGAACTGCGCCGGGCCGGCGTTCACGTGACCCTGAACGTGGACGACGGCGCCATGTTCTTCACCGACTCCTCGAGCGAGTACCGGCTGGCGGCCCGGGCCTACGGGTACGGGGGGCGTGATCTCGCTCAGATCGCGATGGCCTCCCTGGAGGCTGCCTGGCTGCCGGAGCACCTGCGGGCCGGTCTGCTGAACGGCTGGCGGGCAGAGGCCCAGGCCCTGCTGCACGATCCCCGGGCGCCACGTCTGAACGCACCGGACGCACCGGATGCTCAGCAGTCAGCTGTCCGGTAGCGGGCCGCAACCCGCAGACGTCGACGGGGGCCAGGCATCTGCCTGGCCCCCGTCGACGTCTGCCCCGTGGTGTTCGGGCGGAGGGTTCCCCGGTGGAGGCGCCGGCTCAGCCAGGGTCGGCCGGAACCCAGCTGAGTTCGTCCCGCACCGTCACGAACGGGAAGACCTGGTGGGCGATGATCTGCGGATCCTGCACGATGTGGCCGATGGCCGCGGTCAGGTCCGGGGTCGAGGGGGCCACCACGTGACACGCGATGTTGTGCCCACCGGTCTGCTCAGCCACGTACCGGACGCAATCCAGTGAGCACAGACGCTGGATCACGGACGAGAGGTCGCGGGGCGCGACCTGGAGGTCCAGATTGGCGGTCTGCTCGTCGACGGGGGTGCGGACCCGGGTGACGAAGCGGATGGCCTGGTCATCGACCAGGCGGAGCACCCGTTTACGGGTGGCGACGACCGTCAGCCCGACCGTCACGGCCAGAGCGGTGTAACTGGCCCGCCCGTCCCGGCGCAGCCCCTGGATCAGGACCCGGTCGATCGCGTCCAGCGCCCGGTCCGAATTCAGCTCCCACCCCTGAGGCGTCGGAGCCTGACCGTCCCAGTTGCCCCCGACGAACAGCCGCAGGAACAGGGAGTGGGACGCCGAGGCGATCCCGTCGATCTCGGAGACGGTGTCGATCGCCGCCACCAGTTCCTCGAAGGTCCGGGCCGCCCGCTGGACGAAGTACGTGGGCGCGGTGGCGACCCGCGCCACCCAGGGAGCGTCCGCCAGGGCCGGATGATCCGGCAGGCCGACCATCCCCTCAGCCAGGGTCAGGCGCGTCACGTAGACGAACCGGTGATCCTCGACCGAGGGGTGAACGACGATGGTCGGGCCGACGAGATCCTTGTCGATGAGACCCCGCAGCCGCGCCCGGGCGGTGGACTCGGGCAGACCGATAGCCTGCGCGAGAGCCCGGGTGGAGATCCGGGCGTCCGCGATCAGGAGTGCGACGATCTGCTGATCCGTGGCGTCCAGCCCCGGGACGTCGCCCTTCACGATCGTGAACCCTACCGGGCCCACGTCCGGGGAGATCAGCACGGTGCCGGACCCGGCTCTCACAGATCCATCAGGACCGGCTGATGCATGCGCCCACGGTGCAGCACGAGAGGTGGTGCGCCGGTGGGGGCACCGGTCGAGACGACCTCCAGCAGCACGATGACGTGATCACCGGCCTCGTGCTGTCCCGCGACCCGGCACTCCAGCCAGGTCGCGGCGCCGTCCAGGAGAACGGCGCCGCCGGCGGTGCTGAGGATCCCGAGACCGGCCGCCCGCCCGGCCCGCCGGCGCGAGGCCAGCTGACCGACGGACGCGGCGTGCCCGGCACCCAGGGCCGACACCCCGATCCGCGGGGCCGACCGCAGCCGGGGCCAGGTCTGCGACGACTTCTGGATCGCGACCGAGCACAGCGGCGGGACGTAGCTGACCCCGACGGTGAAGGAGGAGGCGATCATGAGGATTTCCTCACCCTCGATCCGCGCGCCGATCGCGGCCACCCCGGACGGATACTCGGCGAAGACCTCCTTGAGCCGGCCGACATCACCGGTGTACGGCTGCAGGGGAAGACTCATCACGCTTCCCGGGGAACCCGGAAGGAGGCCCCCACGTGGTGCTCCGGCAGATGGTCACCGTGCTCGGGGAACACCCGGGAGCGCAGCGTGCCGCCGCCCTTGGCCTCGTCCACCAGTCCCCGGCGCACCAGCTCCGGAACCAGGTGGCCGATGAAGTCGTCGTAGGTGCCGGGCGTGATGTGCGGCTGAACCAGGAAGCCGTCCGCCCCGGTGTACTCCAGGAATGCCTCCACCTGATCGGCCACGGCCGTGGCGTCACCGATGAAAACAGTTCCGTTCAGGCCGTTGTCGCGAAACTCGGTGAGGATCTCGCGCGGTGTCCTGCGCAGTCCGGTCGCCGGGTTGAGAAAACGGTCCAGAGCGCTCTGCCCCATCTCGGTGTGCAGATCGGGCAGCGGCTCGTCCTGCGGCAGGCCGGTGAGGTCGATCCCGGTCAGCCAGGCGTACGTGGTCGCCGCGTTCTCCAGCGTGGCGAACTCCAACATCTGGGCGCGCTTCCCGGCGGCCTCGGCCGCATCGGCACCGACGATGAAGTGTGCCCCGGCGACGAACTTGATCGCCTGTGCACCCCGGCCCCCTCGCACCGCGCGCTCGCGGATGTCGGCGATCTGGGCCTTGATCTCCTCGGTGTCGCCGCCACCGATGAACACCATCTCGGCGTAGGTGGCGGCGAAGTCCCGCCCGGCCCGGGAGGCCCCGGCCTGCAGGATCAGCGGGCTGCGCTGCGGACCCGGCGGCAGGCCGTACGTTCCCTTCGCACTGAGGAACTCGCCCTTGTGCTCGATCTGGCGCACCCGCTCGGGCCGGGCGTAGACGCCGGACTCCTTGTCAGCCACCAGGGCGTCATCGGCCCAGGATCCTTCCCACAGCTTGAGACAGATGCTGATGTGGTCCTCGGCCTGGGCGTACCGGCGGTCGTGCAGCACCATCTCCTCGCCGAACAGGGCCGCCGATGAGGCCTGGGCCGCTCCGGTCACGACGTTCCAGCCGATCCGGCCGCCGGTCAGATGATCCAGGGTCCCGTACCGGCGGGCCACCGCGGGCGGGCGTTCGACCTGGGTGGAGGAGGTCACGACCAGTCCCAGCCGCGTGGTCGCGGCGGCCAGCGCCGACACCACGGTGATCGGATCGGCCAGCGGCAGGTTGGTGGCGTCGACCAGGGCCTGGTCGATGGTCTGGCCGTCCGGGGTCGTCGGGTAGCCGTAACTGTCGGCGAAGAAGAGGAAGTCGAAGTGCCCCTCCTCCAGCTGGCGGGCCAGCCGGGTCCAGTAGTCGAGGGTGAGAAATCCCAGCGACGTGTTCTCGGGATGACGCCAGCTGACCCCGACCGTGCCGTTCGGGTTCATCGTCTGGAAGGCGCCGAGGATGATGCTCATGCGGGTGGTGCTCCGATCTGATCCGATCTGGAATGACGTCAGGTGAGGTGGCCGGCGCCGGCGGTGAGCTCGTCCAGCAGCAGGCGCTCGTTGTGCCGGAACTCGGCGGTCTCGAGGAAGTCCAGGGTGCGCGGACGCGGCGCGTCCTGCTCCAGCACCAGGCGAACGGTGGCCGGGCGGTCCGACAGCACGTACACCCGGTCGGACAGGAACAGCGCCTCGGGCACGTCGTGGGTGATCAGGACGACCGACAGACCGTCGTCCACGCACAGTTGTGCCAGCCACAGCTGCAGTTCGGTACGGGTCAGGTAGTCCAGGGCACCGAACGGCTCGTCCAGCAGCAGCACCGGCCGGCCCTGCACCACGGTGCGCAGCAGAGCTACCCGCTGGCGCATCCCTCCGGACAACTCGAACGGGTAGGCGCCGGCGCGTCCGTCGAGGCGGAAGGTCGGCAGCAGGGAAGCAACCTGCCGGCGGGCGGCCTTCTTCGACAGCCCCTGCAGAACCAGCCCGAGGCCGGCGTTGTCCTGCACGCTCAGCCAGGGGAAGAGCAGATCCCGCTGCGGCATGTACGCCGAGAAGGGCTCCCCGGGACGGCGTTCGCCGTGGAAGGTGACCCGGCCGCCGGTCGGTTCGGTCTGCTCGGCGAGCAGGTTGAAGAGGGTCGACTTGCCCGATCCGCTCGGCCCGATGACCGAGACGAACTCGTTCTCGGCCAGTTTCAGGCTGATGTCGTGGATGACGGGCGTCACCTGGCCGCGGGGCGAGGAGAACGACTTGGCCAGTGATTCGACCGTGAGCAGGGGAGTGTTCATCGCTGGGCCGCCTTCCGGCGACGTTCCCAGGGCATGGCGAGTGCCTCGAGTAGATAGGTGAGGGCGAAGAGGGTCAGCCCGATGGCGATGCTGACGATGACGGCGGCGAAGACCAGGTCGGTCCGGAACACGTTTTTCTGGGTCTGCATGTAGATTCCCAGACCGGTTCGGGCGCCGACGTATTCGCTGAAGATGGCCGAGACGACGATGAAGCTCGACATGATCCGCAGGCCGGTGATGAAGTGCGGCAGGGCCGTCGGGACCCGCAGGCGTAGATAGATCTTCCAGCGGGAGGCGCCCATGGAGCGCAGCAGGGCGATCGCCTCCGGGTCGGCGGCCAGCAGGCCCTGCAGGGTCGAGATGGTCATCGGGAGCATGCTGACGATGGCCACGATCGCGATCTTCGGCCCGCTGTCGAACCCGAACCAGATGACGAACAGCGGTGCCAGAACGATGATCGGAACCGACTGGGCGCCGATGAGCAGGGGCAGGAGCATCAGCCGCAGCGGTGCCACGAAGCTGAGCACGGTGGCGGTGAGCAGGGCGATCAGTACGGCACCGGCCAGGCCCAGCAGGGTGATCCGCAAGGTGGCGCCGGTGGCGTCGAGGAGGGCCACCCGATCGTCCCACCCGGCCGTGATCACGCGCGCCGGGGAGGGCAGCACGGCGGCGGACATGCTCTCGCGGCCGGCGGCCAGGTGCCACACCAGGACGAGTACGGCCAGGGCGGCGGCGGGCGCCAGCGTGCGGAGGGCCGTGTCTGCAGCGCGGCCGGGGCGGCCGGAGCGCTGCGGTGACTCACGCGAGGGGGCCGGTGGCCGGGCCGAAGGACTCTGGATCCGTTCGATGGTCGTGGTCATGCTTGCTCTGCGTTTTTTGAATCAAATGACGCCATGGGCACAGAGAACGTCGTCCAGGTGACGTACTTGCGGCTCTTGTATTGCGTACATGTTAATTGTGGTGCGCAGAGATCGTCGCTGCTGCCGGCACCGGCGCGGGAAGGGCGGCGCTGCCGCTTCCCGGCCCGATGCCGCAGTGGTCAGTGCTGTCAGCGCTGTCAGCGCTGTCAGCGCTGTCAATGCTGGGTGACGGGTTCCTCGAGGTCCGCGGCGGAGTCCGCCGCTTCCTGGCGCCGCATCAGGCTCTCGCCCTCGATGTCGAGATCGGGCAGGATCTGGTCGAGCCGGCGGGGGATCCACCAGATGCGCCGGCCGATGATGAACATGACGGCCGGGACGATGGTCATGCGGACCAGGAACGCGTCGGCCAGGACCCCGACCGCCAGGGCGAATCCGATCGTCTTCAGGGTGAAGTCGTCGACGAGCGAGAACCCGGCGAAGACGCCGATCATGATGACGGCCGCGGCGGTGACCACGCGGGCGCTGTGACGGAATCCCTCGACCACGGCCTGGTGTGCGTCGGCGCCGTGCACATAGGCCTCACGCATACGGGTGACCAGGAAGACCTCGTAGTCCATGGCCAGGCCGAACAGGATGCCCGTCAGCAGCAGCGGCAGCAGGAACAGCACCGGTGAGGTGGTGTCCAGGCCGAGCAGCTCACCGAGCCAGCCCCACTGGAAGACCGCGACTGTCGCCCCGAGCGAGACACCCACGGAGAGAAGGAATCCCACCGCGGCCTTGAGGGGGACCAGGATGGAGCGGAACACCAGGACCAGCAGGATGAAGGCCAGGCCGACGACGACGGCGAGGTAGAGGGGGAACACCCGGTTCAGCTCGTCGGCGATGTCGACGCCCACCGCGGTCTGCCCGGTCACCAGGGCGCGGGCCCCGGTCTCGGCGGGAAGGCCGGCCAGGGCGGCCCGGATGGTGGTGACCAGGTCCTTGGTCGCGGCGTCGGTGGGGCCACTGGCGGGGATCACAGTCACGGCCGCGAAGCCCACGGCATCCAGCTGCTGGGCCAGCGCTGCGCGGGCCTTCTTCCCGGTACCGGCCAGCGGGGAGACGACCGAGGCGACCCCCGTGCCGATCGAGTTCAGCTGGGTGACGGCGGTCTGGACGGCGCCCACCGGGTCGGCTGCTTTCTCGGTGTCCACGACGACCACGAGCGGGCCGTTGACACCCTCGCCGAAGTTCTCGGAGATCAGGTCGTAGGCGACCCGGGTGTCCGATCCGGCCGGGTCGGTGGCCGGGCCCGGCAGTGCCAGCTGCATCGAGAACACCGGCACCGCGATGACGGCAGCCGCAGCCACACCGGCGACCAGGACCGGCCAGCGCCGGCGCGCGACGGCCTCGACCCAGCGCAGGCCGTTGGTGCGCTCGGTGTCACCCTCGGGGTCGCGCGACTTCAGGAACCGCAGCCGCCCGGCCGTGACCCGCTGCCCGGCGAAGCCCAGCAGGGCGGGCAGCAGTGTCAGGGCGATGAGCACCGACAGGGCCACCATCCCGGCACCGGCCAGGCCGAGCTGGGTGAGGAAGCCGATCCCGCAGACCGACAGGCCGGCCAGCGCGATGACGACGGTGGCACCGGCGAAGATGACCGCCGATCCCGCGGTGCCCACGGCCCGTCCGGCCGCCTCGGGCAGGTCGTGTCCCTGCCGGACCTCGTGCTGGTAGCGGGACATGATGAAGAGCGCGTAGTCGATGCCCACGGCCAGGCCCAGCATCACCCCCAGGGCCGGGGTGGTGGAGCCGAGCTCGACGAAACCGCTGAGCGTCCCGATCGCGGTGACGCCGATCCCGACCCCGATGACGGCGGTCAGCAGGGGCATCCCGGCCGCGACGAGCGAGCCGAAGGTGATGGTCAGGACGACGAAGGCGACTCCCACACCGATCAGTTCACCCAGCGGGGGCTCGCTGGACTCCTCGGCCGCATCACCGCCGACGTAGGCCTGCAGCCCGGCCTGGCCGGCGATGTCCTTCGCCCGGGCCAGAGCCTGCCGGTCGGTCTCGGTCAGCTCGAGGGCGGACACGGTGTAGTCGACGGCGGCGTAGGCCACGGTGCCGTCCGGGGAGACCGTGCCGGTCGTGAACGGGTTCGTGGCCGAATCGACGTGGTCGGTGCGTACCGCCGCCAGCGCGTCGGTGACCGCGGCCCGGCCGGCCTGGGTGTCCAGGCGCTGACCGGCCGGGGCCTGGAACACGATCTGCGCCCCGGCGGCCTCCGGGTTCACGTTCGGGGTGCGGGCCTCGATCAGTTCGAAGGCCTGCGTGGACTCCAGGCCGTCGAGTTCGAAGGCGTCGCTGGTCTCACCCGCGAGGGTGAGCATCCCGGCGATGGTGGCGGCGAAGATCGCCAGCCAGGTGGCCGTGACCAGTCGTCGGTGCACGAAGGCCCATCGGCCGAGTCTGAACAGGTGCCATGCCATGGCGGGACCTCTCGTCGTCCATCATGAAGTTCGTCTCGAATTTGAAACCGTACTCGAAGATGAAGTGGAACTTCAAAAAGAACGTCGGTGCTATGGTCCGCCTCGTGGGACTGCGTGAGCTCAATGCCGAACGGACGCGGGAGCTGATCCTCGACGCCGCCATCGCCCTGTTCACCGAGCAGGGATACGAGGAGGCCAGGCTCGATCAGGTGGCCGAGCGGGCCGGAGTGTCGATCTCGACGCTCTACCGCTACTTCCCGACGAAAGACCTTCTGGTCCTGACCCCGGTGGCCCTCAACGGGCAGATGGCGGCAGAACTCGCCGCCCGCCCCGTCGACGAGCCCATCGACGTAGCCCTCGGGCACGCCGTCATGGCGATCCTGCGGGCGCCCCGCGGAAACCCGCAGCGACTGCGGCAGGTCAGTCAGCTGGTCGATGCCTCGCCCGCCCTGCGCTCGCGCCTGCGGGAGGAGTCCACACGAGAGCGCCTCCGGCTGGAACAGGCCATCGGCGAGCGCCTGCGGCGCCCGGCCGATGACATTTACTGCGCCATGACCGCCCGGATGGCCATGAGCGTCTTCGAGCTCGCCGGCCTGCGGGCGCGAGGGGTCGAAGGGGCGGTCTTCGGTGGGGAGACCTTCGCGGCGGCTGCGAGCGAGGTCATGGACGCCCTGACGGGCGAGCCCCCGGCCTTCCCGAGGATGACGCCGCCCGAGCCGTGAAGGCTGTCCGTTGGCCCGTTCGAGTCCGTCGAACAGCCTGAGAGAATGTCGGGATGGACGGCGGAATCTTCACCTGGCTGCGACGTACTCCCGTGGGCGAACAGCTACGGGCCGCCCAGGTGCGCGAAGACCTGGCCGAGGCCGCCGACCAGGCCGCCTTCGGGCGTCCCGTCGATGGCGAGCTGGCGATCCTCGCCGGACTGCTGGAACCGGACGAGATCGTCCAGCAACTGCTCGAAGGGCGCCGGGGCAAGGTGAGCGGGCTGATGGCCCTGACCAGCCGCCGCATCCTCTTCACGGCCGAGGGCGCCGATCCCCGCGCAGCACTGATCATCCACCGCGCCGACGTCGTGGACGCCCGGGGTCAGACGCACCGGGGACTGGGCAGCCTCATCCTCACCACGGGGTCCGGGGACCTGGTCGTCGATCAGATCCTGGGCACCCAGGCCGAGACCTTCGCCGAGAACACCCTGCGCGCACCCACCGAGGCCGGGCCGGCCGTCGACCCGCTGACCGCACTCGCGGAACTGCGGGCCCGGCATCAGGCCGGAGACGTCGGCGACGCCGAGTTCGAGGCCCGCAAACGTCAACTGTTCGAACAGATCTGACAGTGCAGGGGCCGGTCGTGAACGCGGTGCCCCATCCCGCTGGGTCGACCCAGGGCTGATGGGCCCACGACCGGGCCGGCGCGGGCCCATCAGCTCCGGCCGGGCTCAGGCCTCGCCGGGGAACCGGACGCCCACGGTGTAGGTGCCGTAGCCGCTGGTCGCGACCACGCGGAGCCGGTACTGGGTGGAGTTCGCGGGGGAGTCCCAGGTCACGCGCTCGGTCGAGTCGGCGTTGCGGGACGCGGCGATCAACTGGTAGCCGCCCGCTGCGGTGTTCCACTGCAGGACTTCGAGGTCGAAGTTGGCGTCCGCCGGCCCGTCGAGGCAGGCGGTGTAGGCGCCTTCCTGCGGCACGAGGTAGTTGTAGGGCGTGGATTCCCGGGCCCAGCCCTCGCGGAACTCGCCTGCCACGGCATAGGGGTAGTCGGCGCAGGAATCGGCCGCCGCCTGGCCGGTTGCGGCCGAGGCCGGGGCGATCGCGCCAGCGAGCGCGGCCGGGGTGAGCAGCGCGGTGGAGGCCAGGACGGTGAGCTTGCGCTTGAACGGCATGAAGACATGAGCCTTTCGATGGCGTACGGGATGTTTCAAGCTTCTGCGCGAGACGGACAAAGTGCCTTAATCGCTGCATAATTTGCCGTCATCATGAGGGTGGGCCGGGCCCGGATGCGTTTTCGCCGGGGCGCGGCATGCTGGGCACACCCTCGGGTCATCGGTTCTTCGGGCGCCGGTCCCTCGTCCACACGTCGATCGGAAGGCCAGCCATGGCTGTGGTGTCCCGCACGTTCTCGGTCGAGCCCGCTCCGGACGTGGTGGTGGCGTATCTGGCCGACTTCGGCCACGCCCAGGAGTGGGACCCGGGCACCGTTCGCTGTGTCCGGGTGGATGCCGGCCCGGTGCAGGTGGGTTCGCAGTGGCGCAACACCTCGAAGATCGCCGGGATCTCCACGGAACTGCTCTACACCCTGGAACACCTCTCTCCCACCCGCGTGGTCCATGTCGGGCGCAACGACACCGCCACGTCCACCGAAACCATCGAGGTGGCACCCGAGGGCACCGGATCGTCCATCACCTACACCAATGAGGTCATCTTCAACGGGATGGCCAAGGTCGCCTCGCCCCTGGCCAAGGTGATCTTCGAGAAACTGGCCGGTGAAACCGTCGAGCGGCTGACCGGCGCCCTGAACGCGCTGTGACCAACGGCCGGACCGGCTCAACCTTCACTCTTTCGCCGCCGATCCCGAGAGTATGGTCCGAGCGAAACGGCGATCTCCTCGCGTGCCGATCGTCCTGGTCGGTACCTTCGGGATCGTTCTGCTCGCATTCTTGATCCAGAGCGGCACCGATTGGGTTCATCCCTCCCAGGCACAAGCTTTCAGTGAGTTGACGCGCCTGCCGATGGCCGTGCTGACGGTGGTGCTGGGCGGGCGGCTGATCCTCCGGGATGATCTGGAGGCCGGGGAACGCCGCAGTTGGGTGCTCCTGGGGATGGCGTTCGTCGTGGGCCTGAGCGCCCACGTCGTGTCCTTGGCCCAGGCTCTGACACCCGGGTCGGCGCCCTTTCCCGCCGTGGCCGACTACCTGTACGCGGCACCGATCCCGGCCATGGTGGCCGGAGTGATGCTCTTGCCCACCGCGGTCCGGAGCCGGGCCGAACGCCGCAAGCTGCTGATCGACTCACTGATCGTGGTGGCGGGTGCCTGTACAGCCCTGTGGTACCTCGAGATCGCTCCGCTGCTGCAAACACCGGGAGCGGACTTCGAAGCCATCGCGTTCGCGGCGACCGTGCCCGTCCTGGACCTGCTGCTGCTCTTCGCGCTGGCCACCCTGGTGCTGTGCCGCCCGAACCTCGGCCTGGTGCTCAGGCTGCTGGCCGCGAGTATCCTGCTCAAGGTCGTCACCGACACCACCTACATCATGGCCATCGTGCAGTTCGACGTGGTGTATGCACCCGGTAGTTGGCCCTTCCTGCTGTGGGTGACGGCAGACTTCTTGGTTCTGCTGTCTGCCCATCATCGACTGCAGCACGACGATCTTCGCGGTTCCGCACGCCGTACCTATCCTAGTTTCGGGTGGTTGCCCTACGTGGCCATCGCTCTGGCCTACGGCATGCTGGTTTTCGTTGCCCGACGTGAATCGCTCTACGCGCTGGGAGGAATGATCCTCGGGGCGATGGTTCTGACCGGCCTGGTGATCGTTCGGCAGGTGATCGTCCAGCGGGAAAGTCACCGGATGGCCGTCACCGACTCCTTGACCGGGCTGTCCAGCCGCGCCCGGATCAACGAGCGCGTCGCCGAGATGACCCGCCAGCCTGCGCACGACGGACGGTGCAAGGCGGTCCTGCTGATCGATCTGGATCATTTCAAACCGATCAACGACACCTACGGGCACGAGGCCGGTGACGCCGTGCTGAAGGCGGTCGCGACCTCGATGCGTAGCGTGATCCGTTCCGGGGACACCGCCGGGCGACTGGGTGGTGACGAGTTCGCCGTCGTCCTGCCGGATCTGCCCGGCCGCGAAGCTGCCGAGGCGGTCGCCCGACGACTGGTGGAGGCCTTCAGCACACCCGTGATCTTCGGTGATCTGTTGTTGAACGTCGAAGCCAGCATCGGTGTCGCCATCCACGACGAGAGCACGGTCAGCCAGCCCGAACGACTGCTGGCCCACGCGGATGTGGCGATGTACGTGGCCAAGCGCACCGGGCGGGGCACGTTCTGCCTCTACACCCCGGAACTCGACCCCCGGGCCCAGGACGCCGAACTGCGCCGGGCCGTGGCCAACGATGAGATGGTCGTGCACTTCCAGCCGGTGGTCAGGCTGACCGACGGGCACGAGGTCGGGGTCGAGGCGCTGGTGCGCTGGAACCATCCCACGCGTGGACTACTGATGCCCGGTGCCTTCATCGAACTGGCCGAGGAGACCGGCGCGGTGGTCCCGATCGGGGAATGGGTGCTGCGGGAGGCCTGCCGGCAGGCGGCCCTCTGGCGGCAGACCTACCCACAGGCCCAGCACCTGACGCTGAGCGTCAACCTGTCGGTCCGCCAGGTCACCCGTGCGGACCTGGAGAGCACCATTGCCGACATCCTGGCCGAGACCGGTTTCCCTGCCGATCATCTGGTGCTGGAGCTGACGGAGAGCGTCGTCCTGGAACCGGACGAGGCGACCGTGGCACGCATGGCCGCCCTGCGCAGCCGGGGCGTGGGCATCGCGATCGACGACTTCGGCACCGGCTACGCGGCGCTCAGTTACCTGCGCAGTCTGCCCGTCACCGTCCTGAAGATAGACCGCTCCTTCGTCGCCGGCATCGACACCGATGCCGATGCCTGGGCCGTGACCGAAGCCCTGGTTCATCTGGCTGAAGCGTTCAGCTTGCGCGTGGTGGCCGAAGGTATCGAGACCGCCGAACAAGCAACTTGTCTGAGGGGCATGGGATGCGAATTCGGCCAGGGGTATCACTACGCGCGCCCGATGACGGGCGCTGCCTTCGCGCAGCGGCTGGAAGCCGTGCGGCTCGGCCTTCCCTCCTGAGCGCTGCCTCGTCCACGTCGAAGAAAGCGGTCAGCTCGACTCCAGCGCAGGGCGGACACGGAAGGAACTGGATCTGCGGAATGCGCTGGTGTCCTTGAAATATCCTATCCCGAGCTCGGTTCCGGTCCAGCGGAGACAGAAGTCGGGATAGTTGAACGACCGGAACATGACGGAGTTGGCGTCCAGGCCCGGTGTCGGGCAGTACGTGGCATCACCGCGGAAGATCGCCGTGTCTTGCGGAACGCTGGTGTACTCCTGGAGTTCGTAATGGCGCAGGTAGCGGCCGTCACGGGTGCGGAAGGAGAAGCACGTGGCGTCGGCCAGGCCGGCCGTCGCCGTGAACGTGGCCCGCCGCCGGTTCGCCGCACCACTGTTCTCGTCCAGGCCGATCACGGCGGCCGGGGCGCTGCCCTCGTCCGAGGCAAGATATCCGCCGCCGACCCACTCGAGCGAAAGACTACCGAGATAGACCCTGTTCGAGATGGGCGAGGTGCTGGGTCCGGTGGTGCCCGCCAGAGCCGTCCGGGAGCGTGTGGGCGCCGGTGTGGTTGCGGGCGCAGGAGTGGGGCGGGCCGGACGGGAGGTCGTGCTCACCGGCGGTGTCGTGGCGCTCGAGGAGACCGCCGGCACGGCGACCGGGCGTGGCCGGGCGGGCTCGGTTCCGGGAGAGTGAACGAACGGCACGACCACGACCGCGGCCGCCGTGATGGCGGCGAACGCCCCGGCCAGAGGATGAGCGGTGACTGCCTGGGTGACGGCGGCGGCCGTTGCGGTGCCCGACGCGCTCGCCGTGGAGCTCGCGGCCACGGTTTTCGCCAGCGTCGCCTGGGCGAATCCGGCCGGCACCACCAGGGCGGGCACGTTCGCCAGGAGACGCTCGGCCGGTACCCGCTCTCCGGCCGCCGCGGAGCAAGCCGCACACGAGCGAACGTGCCGCGCGATGCGCTTGCGCCACAACGGGTTCGGCGTACCGTCCCAGGCTGCCGTGAGGGTGCTGAGCGGGGAACACCGGGGCCGGGCCGACAAGGCGGCGGTGACGCCCCGGGCCAGGTCGAGTTCATCACGCATCCGCTGAATGCGGACATTGCTGTGCGCCACGCTCAGGTGCAGCGCGTCGGCGATCTCGGCCCGGTTCATCCGGCCGGCCACCTCCTGCCACCACAGCGCGAGCACGGCGCGATCGCCCCGGTCCAGCCAGCGGGTGGCCTGCGCCACCTGGTGGCGCTGCGCGGAGACGGCCAGGCGCACCGCCGTCATGCCTTCCACATCGGCGGCCGGGTCGGGCCAGGACACCGCCTCGTCCAGTCCGGCATGGGTGGTCGCCCGCCGTTGCTGATGGGTGCCGACCTGCCGGATCGCGATCGCGGTCAGCCAGGAACGAAAACTGGCCGGCCGACGCAGCGTGGGTAGCTTGCGCACCGCGCGCAACATGGTCTCCTGAACCACGTCGTCGGCGTCCTCACGGCGGTCGATCGCCCGGCCCACGATGTCGTAGACCAGCGGTAGGTGCTGCGTCACCAGCCGATCGAGCGCGGTCTGGTCACCGCGCTGCGCGGCCACGACCAGAGCCGTCATCTCGTCGTCGAGCATCGTCATCCGTGCATTACCTCTGTCCGGTCAGTCAATTACCTGGCGATCGCGCAATAGTACCTCGCCGTGACGTTTCGAACGCATTCATAAAGGCCTACCTCGCGGCGTAAATATTTCGATGCGTCGTCATATCTTCCATCACTGCGCATGAATGCCGTGATCATTGTTGAATGTTCTGCCGAAAAGTTGTTATCTGGCGGCCTCCCGCCGGGTCGTGCGTCTCGTGTGCTGCTGGAGAGAGCGAGATGTCTCCTTGTCGTTGTCTTGACCTGCGGTTATGAATAATGCCGGTGATATCTGACCGCCCTGGATGATGTGTTTCGGATAGGAACTTGAGTCCGCTGAAATGTTCTGGCAATATCCAATAGCGGGCCGGAATCACCGCCGAAAACTTTGCGCCGGCTCCCGGGTCGAGCTCGATTCTGCAGGTCCTGCCGGGTTTGTCACCGGGCCCATGAATTCCCTGCGACCGGACTGTACGAAGGAGACAGTCGTACCTCGCTGTGCCTCCACCCGGCCCATCATTCCCGGGCCGTCAACGGCTTCTTATGTCGTGCCCACGGCATCGCCGGGCAGCTCGTCCTGGACGACGCCCACCGGGTCGCCCTTCAGCGTCACGGCGGCGTCACGGCGGCGTCACGGCCGCGTCATGGCCGCCTCTTGGCTGCGTCTTGGCCGCCCTCGGCCCGGTCGTCACGGGCGACCGCATCGACCCCACCCCTGGATCCCGGGTGCCCAGATCCGGCTCCCGACCGGCAACACCTCAGGAAAGGCTCATCATGACAAGTTCGCGATCCCCCCACCGTCGCCTACGTCGATACCTACCAGCCGTACTGACCGCTGCGATCGTGGCGAGCACCGTCGCCGCCACCGGCACCGTGATGGCGGCCAACCGGGCCGAGGCGGCCACGACGCTCGGCGCCTCCGCCACCGCCACCGGACGCTACTTCGGTGCGGCCATCGCCGCCTCGAAGCTGAGCGACACCACGTACACCCGCATCCTGAGCACCGAGTTCACCTCGGTGACCCCGGAGAACGAGATGAAGTGGGACGCCACCGAACCGTCCCGGGGCACCTTCAACTACACCTCCGGTGACCGGATCGTCAGCCAGGCGCAGAGCAACGGCCAGCAGGTACGCGGACACGCCCTGGCCTGGCACTCGCAGATGCCGGGCTGGGCGCAGTCGCTCTCGGGCAGCACGCTGCGCTCGGCGATGCTCAACCACATCACCAATGTCGCCACCCACTACAAGGGCAAGATCTACGCCTGGGACGTGGTCAACGAGGCGTTCGCCGACGACGGTCAGGGCTCCCGGCGCAACTCGTCGCTGCAGCAGACCGGCAACGACTGGATCGAGGCCGCGTTCAGGGCCGCCCGGGCGGCCGACCCGGGCGCCAAGCTCTGCTACAACGACTACAACACCGACGGCGTGAACGCCAAGAGCACGGCCGTGTACACCATGGTCAAGGACTTCAAGGCCCGCGGTGTCCCGATCGACTGCGTCGGTTTCCAGTCCCACCTGGGCACCGGCGTACCCGGCGACTACCAGTCCAATCTGCAGCGTTTCGCCGATCTCGGCGTCGACGTCCAGATCACTGAGCTCGATGTCGCGCAGGGCGGCAACCAGGCCAGCATCTACGGCACGGTCACCAAGGCCTGCCTGGCGGTGTCGCGCTGCACCGGCATCACGGTGTGGGGAATCCGCGACAGCGACTCGTGGCGGACCGGTGAGAACCCGCTGCTGTTCGATTCCTCGGGCAACAAGAAGGCCGCGTACACCTCGGTCCTGAACGCTCTCAACGCCGGAAGCGGTGGAGGCGGCGGAGGCGGCGGGAACGGTGGGACCGGCTGCACCGCGACGGTGACCCCCGGCACGGTCTGGGGAGACCGGTACAACACCTCGGTGACGGTCAGCGGAGCCAGCACCTGGACGGTCGTCGTGACCATGACCGCGCCACAGAAGATCACGTCCACCTGGAACGGCACGGCGACCTGGGACGCCAGCGGGAACGTGATGACCATGAAGTCCAACGGGTCCGGGGCCGCGTTCGGTTTCACCACGTCCTTCAACGGAAACACCACCGCCCGGCCGCAGATCAGCTCCTGCACCGGTAGCTGACGGTCTTCCCGATGACCTCCCTGAGGAGCACATGATGACTGAAGGATCACCGGTGGCCGGTCCGCGGACGGGACGGCACCGCTGGTGGGGTGTCGCGCTGTCCGCGGTGACGCTGCTCGTCGCGGCGGTGATGCTGGGCGGGAACGGTGCGGCTGCTGTGCCCGTCTCCGCGGCGTCCGCCGCCACGATCGACACCAGCACCTCGTACGTCCTGGTCAACCGCAACAGTGGCAAGGCGCTCGACGTGTACAACCTGGCCACCACCGACGGGGCCAAGATCGTTCAGTGGGCCCGCAACGACCAGTCGCAGCAGCAGTGGCAGTTCGTCGACTCGGGCAACGGCTACTACCGGCTGCGGTCGAAGCTGTCGGGCAAGGTGCTCGACGTCTCCAACTCCTCCACCGCCGACGGCGGGGCCATCGTCCAATGGACCGACAACAACGCCACCCACCAGCAGTTCAGCGTCCAGGACATCGACGGCTACATCCAGCTGATCAACCGCAACAGTGGCAAGGCGCTCGAGGTGCAGGGCGGCGCCACCACCGACGGCGCCGCTGTTGTCCAGTACACCGACTGGAACGGCAGTAACCAGCAGTGGCAACTCGCCCCGGTCGGCACGTCAACCCCCACGCCTACGCCCACGTCGACCGGCACCTGCACGCTGCCGTCGAAGTACAGCTGGTCGTCGACGGGCTCGCTCGCGAACCCGAAGTCGGGCTGGGTCTCGCTCAAGGACTTCACCACGGTCCCGTACAACGGCAAGAACCTGGTCTACGCGACGACGCACGACAACGGGTCGAGCTGGGGGTCGATGAATTTCAGCCCCGTCACCAACTGGTCCGACCTGGCCTCGGCCACCCAGAACACGATGACGTCGTCGGCCGTCGCACCGACGCTGTTCTATTTCGCGCCCAAGAACATCTGGGTGCTCACCTACCAGTGGGGCGGAACAGCCTTCTCGTACCGCACCTCCAGTGACCCCACCAACGCCAACGGCTGGTCCGCGGCGCAGCCGCTGTTCTCGGGAACCATCACGGGCTCCGGCACCGGGCCCATCGACCAGACGATCATCGGCGACGGTACGAACATGTACCTGTTCTTCGCCGGCGACAACGGCAAGATCTACCGGGCGAGCATGCCGATCGGTAATTTCCCGGGGACCTTCGGCACCAACTCGACCGTGGTCATGAGCGACACCACGAACAACCTGTTCGAGGCACCCCAGGTGTACAAGGTCCAGGGTCAGAACCAGTACCTGATGATCGTGGAGGCGATCGGCTCCAACGGCCGCTACTTCCGGTCCTTCACCGCCACGAGCCTGAACGGCTCGTGGACGCCGCAGGCAGCCACCGAGAGCAATCCGTTCGCCGGCAAGGCCAACAGCGGTGCCACCTGGACCAACGACATCAGCCACGGCGAGCTGATCCGCGCCAGTGCCGACCAGAGCATGACCGTCGACCCCTGCAACCTGAAGTTGCTGTACCAAGGCCGATCCCCGAGTTCCGGCGGCGACTACGGTCTGTTGCCCTACCGGCCGGGCCTGCTCACCCTGAAGCGCTGAGCGAGCAGGAATAACCCGAAAACGTGCAGCGCCTGCCGGTTCCGGTAGGCGCTGCACGAGCCGGTTCATCAGGGGCCGGCCGGTCCGGGGGCCGACCGGTCTTCGGCGACCAGGATCGGTGCGGCGCTCGAGTCCGGTGCGGCGATCGGGTCGGCAGGGTGAATCTGGTTGCGCCCCGAGGACTTGGCCGCGTAGAGAGCCGCATCGGCCCGGGAGAACACCTCCGCCGCCGACTCCAGGCCGTCCCAGCACGCCACGCCTGCGGAGAAAGTCTGTCCCGCAGGCGTACTCAGACGCATCGCATCGGCCAGAGTCACGGCCGCCGACAGATCGTGGCCCAGGAGCAGCAGGACGAATTCCTCACCGCCCCAGCGCCCCAGCATCACAGCGCGCCCGGCACCCACTCCGGCTCTCGCGGTCTGGACGGTCTCCCGCCAGGCGGCGGCCGCGGCCACGAGCAGCCGGTCACCGGCCTGATGGCCGAACGTGTCATTGAACGCCTTGAAGCGATCCAGGTCCAGGACCGCCACGCACAGCGGCAGGCCCTCGCCCCGGGCGCGGGTCTGCATGCGCTCCAGCTCGGCGTCGGTCGTGCGTCGGTTCGGCAGTCCGGTCAGGGCATCGGTGCGCGCCAGGTCGGCCAGCGCGGACGCCTGGGCGTCCAGGCGTTGCAGCAGGCCGGACATCCGCCACACGACCAGCAGGAACAGCACGACCGAAGACAGCGCGACCGCCCAGGCGTCCAGGTGCAGCCCCAGAGCCAACTGCAGCAGGAGCGTGCCGGGAGCCACCAGACTGGCCACCGTGAGAGCGATGAGCCGGCCACGGGTGAAGTGGGCGTCCTGCCCCTCATCACCGCCGTCGGTGAGGTGGCGCATCGAAGGGTGCAGGGCCGCCGCCGCGAAGCTCACGTAGGCCAGGAGCCAGGGCAACGTGATGATCCCGCCGGAGTAGGTTCCGGTCGTGGTCGTGTACTGGTAGGCGCAGTCGGCCGCCAGCAGCAGCGTGTTGCCCGCCACGAGCCAGCGGAACGCCGTGCTGCGCGCCCCGGTGGTGGTCAGCAGGCGCACGAGCAGCGCCAGCATCAGCACATCACCCATCGGGTAGGCCGCGGCGAGCACCCGGGCAACGGTCGAGTCCCCGGCGGCCTCCAGCCCCGGGCGCATCAGCACGACCCAGCTGAGGAGCACGGACCCGACGGTGAAGATGGCCGCGTCGGTGAAACCCTCACGGTCGCCCTCACCGCTACGGGAACGCACGAAGCTCCAGAAGCCTGCCGCGATGATGACGTAACTGGTGAGGTACAGAGCATCCGCCGGTGACGGGAACGGCGAGATGTGCAGGATCCAGGTATAGACCGCCCACACCAGGTCGGCGCAGGCCCACACCCCGACACCAGCCGTGACCAGCCACCAGCCGCGAGCTGCCGTCGGCCGGTGCCGCCGGATACCCACGGCCAGCATGGCCACACACCCGAAACTGATGACGGTGTACAGAGCGTCGTGGCCGAGGCCCGCAGGCATGAGGGCACACCCGATCGACAGCGCCACGCCGACGACCAGATGCAACCGGAAGAGCGCATCAGCGCGCGGGAGGCTCACCGGTGCAAGGTCGACGCAGCCAGGGCAGGGAATGAGACGCGGGCACTCTTTCGGCCCAGCTGTTCAGGGGGCCGAGCGCTCGCTGACGGTGTCCCGCCCGGCCGTCAACGGCGGGATGGCCCTGCCGGTGACGGCCGCGTCGGTGGAGATCGTCGGTGATCAGACGCCGATCTGCTGGTAGAAGGACTGGTTGTCCCAGAACAGGAACTCCTCGTCCATCACACCGTGGCGGTTCCACAGGCCGACGGTCGCCATGTTGATGGCGTACTTCTTGCCGGTCGGCTTGATGAAGCCGCCGCTCCCGTCCGGCATCGGCCGGGTGAAGGTGCCCTGCATGACGCCGGTGACACAGGTCATGTCGCCCTTGGCGATGCGCAGCGGGTGGGACAGGATCCGCGTGTCCGGGCCCCAGACGAACAGCGCGGCCAGATCGCTGATGTGCTTGTCGATACCGTCGGTGAAGTGCCCGTCGGGCCAGTGCACGCGAACGTTCTCGGCGTGGCTGCGGCCCAGCCGCTTCCAATCCGCGTGCGTGAAGACCTCGAAGTCGAGCTCGTCGAAGGTCTCCAGGTGCTTGCGCTCGGTGTGCGTGAGGTGAGCGGGGAACGGCGGGTTCGGCACCGGCGTGGTGGCCGGGTCCGGCAGGAGGCCGTTGCCCTGAGGGTGCAGGGCCGAGGCTTCGGCCGGGGTCATCCCCCCGGCGACGGCCGTCAGCGCGAAGGCGCCGAAGGCGGCAGCTCCACCGGTTCGCAGCATGGATCGGCGATCGAGCATGGTGCATCTCCCAGGGTCGTCGGTCGCCCGGGCGGCGGCCGATGACGGCGATACTTGCAGTTTCAAATAGATACTGCAACCTCCTGGTAACCACTTTCTAGGAGGTACCATGGCGTCATGACACAGCAGGAGACGGACGAGGTGGAGTACGACGTCTTCTCGGGCTCCTGTCCCTCGCGTCCCACCCTGGAACACGTCACGGGCCGCTGGGGAACCCTGACCCTGGGGGCATTGGAGACCGGCCCGTTGCGGTTCAACGCGCTGTTGCGCCGGGTCGAGGGGATCAGTCAGAAGATGCTTGCCCAGACGCTTCTGGCGCTCGAGCGCGACGGGTTCGTCCATCGGGAGAGTCTTCCCACCGCCGGCTTGCACGTGGAGTACCGGCTGACGCCCCTGGGTCGTGACACCGTGGCGCAGTTGTCGGTGCTGATCGATCTCCTGGAGTCGCGGATGCCCGAGGTGCTGGCGGCTCAGCGCCATTTCGACCAGACCCGGACCGGGGCCTGACCCGCCGGCGCCCCAGTGGCCTGGTGGCCGGGTGGCGGGAACGGCGCCGGAAGAGCCCGGCGCCGTTCCCGGTTCCTACTGCGGGATGGTGAAGAGGTGGGTGCCCGGTCCCACCTCACGCCGTTGCAGCCCCGCCACCTCGACGACACCCGTGGTGCCGATCGGTAGCGTGACACTCACGTCCAGGCTGCCGTCCACCCGCGTCCACACGCATTCGATCGTCCCGTACGGGCTGTCGTGACGGGCCCGGGCACCGGTGAGGTCGCCACCGGGGACGGGTGCGAAGCGGATTCGCCGGTAACCTGGCTCCAGGGGCTCGATCCCGCCGATGACCCGGTGCATCCAGTCCGCGATCGAGCCGAGCGCGTAGTGGTTGAACGAGTTCATCTCGCCCGGGTTGACGGTGCCGTCGTCCAGGAGGCTGTCCCAGCGTTCCCACATCGTGGTGGCGCCCTTACCCACCATGGACAGCCACGACGGCGTCCGTTCCTCCAGCAGCAGATCGAAAGCCGTTTCCAGCTGCCCGGTCCGGCTGAGTGCGTCGGCGACCAGGTTGACCCCGGCGAAACCGGCGCCGACCCGGTTCCCCCGGGCCCGCACCAGGGCAGCCAGTTCGGCGCCGGCCCGCTCCGGGTCGTCGAGCAGGTCGAAGGCAATGGCCAGCGCGTACCCGGTCTGTGTCCCGTTCGTCAGCAGCCCGTCGCTGCGACCCCATTCGGCCCCGAACGCGGTCCGCACCTCGCGGGCCAGACGCCCGTACCGCTCGGCGTCGTCCCCTCGTCCCAGGACGGCGGCGGTCTGTGACAGCCGCTGCGCCGACCACGCGAAGTACGCCGTGGCCACCAGATAGGGGTCGGTCAGGGCGAGCGTCGGGTCTTCCGGTGGCGCCGCCGGATCGAGCCAGTCGCCCAGCTGCATGCCGGAGTTCCAGAGCCGGGAGGGGCCGGCCAGGCGCTCGACCTGGTCCACCCAGGCCCGCGCGCTGGCGTACTGGTTCTCGAGTACGCCGGTGTCACCGAAACGCTCGTACAGCGTCCACGGGGTCAGGACGGCCACGTCGCCCCAGACCGCGCCGGGGTTGATCGGTGTCCACTGGGGCGCGCCCGGGATGACGGGCACGTACCACGGCACGGTGCCGAAACGCTGCTGCTCCACCTCGACGTCACGCAGCCAGCTGGTGACGAACCCGGAGAGGTCGTAGAGGTAACTGCCGGTGGGGGCGAAGACCTGGAGATCACCGGTCCAGCCCAGGCGCTCGTCCCGTTGCGGGCAGTCGGTCGGCACGTCGACGAAGTTGCTGCGCATGCTCCACCGCACGTTCTCGTGCAGGCGGTTCAGGCCGTCGTGGGAGGTCTCGAGCCAGCCGGTGCGGCGCATGTCCGAGTGGTAGACCCGGCCGGTGATGCGCAGCTGGTCGATCTCACCGCGGTAGCCGCGGATCTCCGCGTACCGGAAGCCGTGGATGGTGAAGCGCGGCTCCCAGTCGATGGACCCGTCCGAACCGAGGTAGCGGTCGACGGAGGTGGCGCCCCGCAGGTTGCGGGTGAACAGCGCGCCGTCCTGGAGCAGTTCGGCGTGGTGGATGCTCAGTTCGGGGTCGACGCCCCGGTCGGCGGCCAGGTGCACGCGGCCGGCGAAGTTCTGGCCGAAGTCCACCAGCAGGGTGTCCGGGCCGGTGCGCCCGACGCTGACCGGGCGCAGGTCCTCGGTGCAGCGCACCGGGGGCCCGTCCGGGGCGACCAGGGTGCCGGTCGCGAACTCGGCGATGGCGACCGGTTTCCAGGCCGAGTCGTCGAAGCCCGGGGACGACCAGCCGGGCGACAGCGCGGCCGCGTCATACGTCTCGCCGACGTACAGACTGCTGTGCAGGACGGGGGAGGGGTGGGCGCTCCAGTCGGCGTCGGTTCCGATGCGCAGGCTCGTGCCGTCAGCGAGGTCTATCTCCAGCTGGGCCAGCAGGGCGATGTCGGTGCCGTAGATGTTGAGCGTGCCGCCGTGGAAGCCGTAACGCCCACGCCACCAGCCGTCGCCCATCCACGCACCGATCGCGTTCTCGCCCTCGCGCAGCTGATCGGTGATGTCGTAGGTGTGGTAGCGCAGCCGCTGCTGGTAGACCGTCCAGCCGGGATTGAGTGCCTCCCGACCCACCCGGGAACCATTGATCTCGACCTCGTACACGCCGTGGGCAGTCACGTACAGGCGGGCCCGGGTCACGGCGGCGGGCAGCGAGAACCCGCGCCGGAACTGCGGCGGCCGGCGCTCGGAGTCCGAGGCGTCCTCGGTCCAGCCCGGGCGCACGCCGGCCGCGCTCCAGTCCAGGGCGTGCAGCAGGCCGGCCTCCAGAACCGTGGCCGGCGACCAGGGCGAGACGCTGCCGTCCTCACCGGTGACCCGCACCCGGACGTGAGCCTGCTCCCGGGAGGCCAGCGGTGCGTCGGGCCAGGGCACGAGCACCTGATCGGCGCCGGCCACGGTGAAATGGCCCGTCTGCCGGCCCCGTTCGATCTGCAGTTCATAAGCTGCCTGGCGCCAGGCGGGCTCGGCCTGGGTGGTCCATCCGAGTCGGGGTGTGGCGGTGCCGATACCGAGCGGCTCGCTCAGGTGCTCGACAGTGGGTGCGCTCGGGCGGGGGGCCATGGGGTGTATCCGTTCGCTGCGTGCCGAGATGGCGTGAGGGTCGTCGGGGTGGTGGTGCGGGCTCATCCCTTGACCGATCCGGCGGCCAGGCCACGCATGACACGCTGGTTGAGGAACAGATAGAAGACGAGGACACCGAGGATGCTCACCGAGATCGCGGCGAACAGAGGACCGTACTGCACGGATCCGTACTGCCCGGTGAAGTTCAGCAGGCCGACCTGGACCGTGCGCAGGCTCTCGTCGTTGGTGAAGGTCAGCGCGATCAGCAGGTCGTTCCACAGCAGGAAGAACTGCACGAGCGCGACGGTGATGATGGCGTTGCGCACCACCGGGATCCCGATCGACCAGAACATCCGCAGAACCCCGGCGCCGTCGATCGTGGCGGCCTCGAACAACTCTCGCGGCACGGCGCGGAAGTAGGTGGCGACCATGAACACCGTCAGCGGGATGGCCATCGCGGTGTAGGTGATGATCAGCGGCCAGCGGGTGCCGGTCAGGTGCAGGTGGAAGTAGATGGTGAACAGGGGCAGCAGAAGCATCTGGCCGGGAACCATGATGCCGGCCAGGAAGTACAGCAGTACCGATCCCCGACCGCGCCAGACCAGCACCTCGAGGCCGAAGGCCGCGGCGACCCCGACGAACAGGGCGATGAACAGGGCGGGAAAGACCGTCAAGACGCTGTTGAGCAGATAGGTGCCCATATGGGCCTGGGTGAAGGCGCTTTCGTAGTTGCTGAGACTCCACTGGCCGGGCAGGGTCCAGAACGGCTTGTTCAGGAACTCGTCCTGGGTCTTGAAGGAGCTCAGCAGCAGCCACACGAGTGGATAGACCACGATCAGCAGCAGGACGCCCACGATCAGGTACACGGGTAGGCGACGCAGCAGACGTCCCGGTCGCCCGGGACGCCGAGGTGCCGTGGTCCGAGGCTTTTCGATCTGCGGGGTGAGGGTTGTGCTCACGATCAGCCTTTCGCGATGTCGCGGCGCGTGGACCGGAAGATGAGGACCGTGAACATCAGGCACAAGATCGTGAGGATCGTCGCGATCGTGGAGCCGTAGCCGTAGTCGCCGTAGGTGAAGGAGGTCTGGAACATGTGCAGGGTCAACGGCATCGTGGAGCCACCGGGCCCGCCGTTGGTCAGTGCCACGATCGAGTCGAACACCTTCAGGGTTCCGTTGATGCTGAAGATCAGTGAGGACAGCAGCACCGGCAGCGACAGCGGAAGCACAATGCGCCGCACCAGGTTCAAGGTGCCGGCCCCGTCGATGCGGGCTGCCTCGAGGATGTCTTCCGGGATGTCGAGCAGTCCCGCGTAGAGCAGCACCGCGTAGAAGCCCATGGAACGCCACAGGTCCATGGCGATCAGCACCCAGAACGCACCGCCGGGGCTGCCCAGGAAATCTTGACCACTGCCGCCGAACCACTCCAGTGCGCCGTTGACCGGTCCGGTCGTCGGGGCGACCTGGAACATCTGCTGGAACAGCAGGGCCACCGCCACGGTCGGCAGAATCACGGGGAAGAACACCACGGTGCGGATGAGGTTCGAGGCCCGCCGCAGCATGAAGACGTACAGCAGCGCCAGCAGGTAGCCCAGGGCTACCTGCGCGATCGTGACGATGAAGGCATACCGCACGGTGAACCACAGTGCCTGCAGCGCAGTGGTGTCGGAGAAGAACTTCGTGAAGTTGTCGAGACCGGTGAACTGCATGCCGCTGAGCAGTCCGCCGGAGTAGAACGAGTACACCAGCGACCAGCCGATCGGCACGATCGTGATGAGGGTGTAGATCAGCAGGGCCGGACCGACCAGCAGCAGGACGGCGCGCTTGTCACCCAGGACGTCTTTCATGGTTCTCCCTTGCCGCGGGTGCTCCGGACGCCGGTCCGGAGCACCCGCCCCGAGTCGAGAGTTACAGCGCTGCCTGCACCTTGGACATGAAGTCGGCGCCACTGAGGTCGCCGCGCCCGAGCAGGCCGCCCTGCTGCTGGCTGACCGTGGTGGCCTGGGCGCTGAACAGCGCCTCGAACCACAGCACGCTGCTCTTGGCGCCGGAGACCTGGTCCTGGACGACCTGGGTGACGGGCGGCAGGTCGTGCTTCTCGCTGAGCTTGAAACCGGAGATGACGCCCGAGGTCTCGAGGACCTCGTCGCCGTAGGTGGTGACGATGCACTTGAGCCAGGCGGCAGTGTTGGTGCCGTAGGACTTCTGGCTCAGCAGGATCGGCTGCCCGACGTTCGCCGGTATCTGGTCGATGCTGCCGGCGCCACCGGTCACCGCCGGGAACGGCATGAAACCGATGTTCTCCTCGCCGATCTTGTTCTGGGAGGTGTCGTTGATGTTCGACAGCATCCAGGATCCCATGTAGATCATGGCTGACTTGCCGGTGAGGAAATCGTTGATGGTGCCGTTGTAGTCGTTGGAGGCCACGTTCTTCCCGAACGCGCCCGCCGTGCCCAGCGCCGAGACCGCGTCGGCGGCCTTGACGTAGTCGGGGTCGGTGAGCTTGGCTGATCCGTCGGCGACCTTCTGCAGGGCGTCCGGGCCCAGGGCCCGGAACAGATAGGCCCCCACCCAGCGGGTGATCGGCCAACCGTCCTTGCCGTCAGCGGTGATCGGCTGTACTCCAGCGGATTTCAGCTTGGCGGTGGCGGCCACCAGCTCGTCCCAGGTGCCGGGCACCTCAATGCCGTTGTCGGCGAAGATCTTCTTGTTGTACCAGATGCCCTCGATGTTGAACTCGTTCGGCAGCGCGTACAGATTCTCCTGCCCGTACAGCTTCTCGATCGTCGAGGCGGCGGCCGGCAGGACCGCGTCGCTCAGGCCCGCGGCATCAAGTTCCTTGGTCAGGTCGACCAGCTGCTTGTTCTTGATCAGCTGCCCGACCAGGCTGGGGGTGTTCGGTGCGATCATCGCCGTGGGAAGAGCGTCCTGGCCGGCGAGCAGTTGCAGCTTCTGGTCCTGTGAGGTCTGCTCGACCGTGTCGGCCTTCAGCGGTGCCGCCGTGTTGGCGTCGGCGCACGTTTGGGTGCTCAGGGCGGTCAGGGTCTTGGCGGGTGTCTGGTTGCTGGTCAGGCCCACGAAGGAGAACTCCGAGCTGCCGGCGCCACCACCGGCACCGCCCGACGCGGTTCCCCCGCACGCGGCCAGGGCCAGGGCGCCGGTCACGGCGATCGCTCCCGCCACCAGGCGCGGACGTGCATGTGCTGTTGCCACGTTTCCTCCTTGAAAGTGCAGCAGCGCCGCCGTTCGGGAGGGAACGGCCTCTTCATTGAAGCGCTTTAAGCGGCGACCATAGCTGATGGATTAAAGCGCTTCAACCAGTTCGGGATATAGTTTCGGCATGACGGCGGGAGCTCGGGCGCAACGACCACGACTCGGAAATCGGCCCAAGCTGCACGACGTTGCCGCGCGCGCCGGGGTCTCACCGGGCACCGTCTCGAACGCCCTCAACCATCCGGATCGGGTGGCCGGTTCCACACTTGAGCGGATCAACGTCGCTATCGCCGAACTCGGCTTCACCCGCGACGGGGCGGCCAGTGCTCTGGCGTCGGGGGTCTCCCGAACGGTGGGACTGGTCGTCACCGACCTGATGAACTCCCTCTTCGTCGACATGGCCCGGGGAGCCCAGCGCGCCGCCCGGGCCGAGGGGCTGGACCTGCAGCTGGCCGACAGCGACAACGACCCGGAGCAGCAGCGAGGGCATCTGGAGTTCCTGCACCGGGCCCGCACCGGCGGGGTTCTGCTGGCGCCCGGTCTGGATCCGCACGAGGACATCGCCTTGCTGCGGGACTGGGGCAAACCGTTCGTTCTCGTGAACTACCGCTCACACCAGGACGACTGCTGCGCTGCCCTGATCGACAACGAGCAGGTCGGCTACCTGGCCGCGCGCCATCTCATCGACCTGGGCCGCCGGCGCCTCGCCTTCGTGGGCGGCAACAGCCAGGCGCAGCCCGTCATCCTGCGCCGGCAGGGAGTACTGCGCGCCGTCGCCGAATCACCGGGAGTCTCCGTGGACGACGTCCCCACCCCCGACCTGAATCCTCCCAGCGGAACGCTGGCCGGGGCGCAGCTGGTCGCCACCCCCCGGCGCCGGCGTCCCGATGCCGTCCTGGCGGTCACCGACCTGCTGGCCATGGCCGTGATCGGTGAGTTCGCCGCCGCGGGAGTGCGCGTGCCCGACGACGTGGCGGTCATGGGCTGCGACCACAACTCCGTCGCCTGGGGTGGCGTCATCCCGCTCACCTCGGTGACCATGCGGGGGCAGGAACTCGGGGAGGCCGGGATGAAGCTGCTGCTGGAAGAACTCGCCGAGCCGGTCGAGACCCACCGGCACCGGACCATCACGCTGGAGCCGTCGGTCGTGGTGCGGGAGAGCACCGCCGGACGCTGAGAGGAGGCCCGGCTGATCGTCTGACCAGCACCCGGGACTTGCTCGTTCTCCGGGCGGGCGTCAGGTATCGATGACGTGGATGGGCTCAGGTGCCGGCCGGGGGTGTGGTGGCCCGGTGGGCCGCCCGCAGGACCACATCGCGCAGATACAGGTGCTCCGCGTCGTTGTCGTAGGCCGGGTGCCACCACATCGCCTCGATCAGCGGAGCCACCTCGAATGGGCACGGCAGGGCTCGCACCCCGGCGTTCAGGGGCAGCAGGTCGACCAGGCGGCGTTGCAGCAGAGCCACCCGGTTGGTGCCTGCGACCAGGGGCGGGACGGTCAGGAAGCTCTCGGTGACGATCTGGACGCGCGGCTCGACGCCGAGCATCCGCATCTGCCGGGCGGCCGGGGTGGAGGCCGTCGGGCTGTGATAGGTGACCACCCAGGGCAGCTCCCGCAGATCGTCGAGGTTCAGCCCACCCCGGTGGACGGCCGGTGCGCCGGCGGACACCAGGCAGACCCATTCGTCCTGGTACAGATCGGCGTGCGAAAGTTCGGTGACGAACCCGTGGGGCATGACCAGCAGATCGGTGGTGAGCAGGGACTTGTCGGCCCGGTCCACCGCACCGGGATGGTTCCCGGCCAGCCGCAGGCGCACACCGGGGGCCTCGTCGGCCAGGATCGCCGCCACGGTGTCGCCCAGCACGGACACCGCGTAGTCACTGATCAGCAGGGAGAACTCACGGGTGGAGGACGCCGGGACGAACGCGGCCGGAGCCGCGAAGACCTTCTCGGCGCCGGCCACCGCCACCCGGACCAGCGACTCCAGCTGGGCGGCCAGGGGAGTCAGCTGGTAGTCGTTGCCGACCCGGGTGAGCAGATCGTCACCGAAGTGCCGGCGCAACCGGGCCAGCGACGCGGACAGCGCGGGCTGGCTCAGGCCCATTTCGGCCGCCGCCCGGGTCACGTTGCGGTGACGCAGCAGCGCATCCAGGGCGACCAGCAGGTTCAGGTCCAGCCGGGCCAGATTCATGACGCCGAGTATCCCCACCCATCAATGGCATGGATAGCCCCCATCAGACATCCGGTCTTCCCACCGGCACGACGCACGGCAGAGAGTGGGCGGGTCGCTTCGAGGAGGACCCGACATGCCCCCACCGCTGAGCCCGCCCGACCCACCCGACCCGCAGAACCCCGAGGGCGCCATTGCCGCCGCGGCACAACGGTGTTCCAACTGGGGACGATGGGGTGAGGACGACCGGATCGGCACCCTGAACTTCCTGGACGACGAAAAACGCCGTGAGGGCGCGGCGCTGGTACGACGGGGAGTGAGCTTCTCCCTGTCACTGCCCTTCGACACGAACGGCCCGCAGAACGGCTGGCGACGCCGGACCAATCCGGTGCACACCATGCTGGACACCGGGACCGACGCCGAACGCGGCGTCCAGGGCTTCCCCCACGGCCTCGGCGGTGCCGACGACGTGATCTTCATGCCCTTGCAGTCCTCCACGCAGTGGGACGGCCTGGGGCACATCTTCGATCACGGCCGGGCCTGGAACGGGAGAGCTGCGGGTGACGTGGTCACCAGTGAGGGCGACCGGGTGACCGGCATCGAGACGGCTGCCTCACAGATCGCCGGCCGGGGCGTGCTGCTGGACGTCGCCCGGACCCTCGGGCAGGACGGTGAACTGACCGACGGGTTCGCCGTCACCGCCGGGCACCTGGACGAGACAGCCGCCCGGCAGGGGGTTTCGGTCGGGCGCGGGGACATCCTGCTCGTGCGCACCGGCCGGCTCACCCGCGCCCGGCGTGACCTGGCGGCCGGGCGCGGCTGGTGCGACTACGCCGGGGGAGCGGCCCCCGGACTGTCCTTCACCACCGCCGACTGGCTGCACGACACCGAGATCGCCGCCGTCGCCACCGACACCTGGGGTTTCGAGGTGCGCCCGAACGAGTTCGAGGTGGCCTTCCAGCCGCTGCACCAGGTCGTCATCCCCCACATCGGCCTGTTCATCGGGGAGATGTGGGACCTGGACGCCCTGGCGGCCGACTGCGCACACGACGGCGTCTGGGACTTCCTCCTGACCGCCGCGCCGCTACCGGTGACCGGGGCGGTCGGCTCACCGGTGAACCCCATCGCGATCAAGTAGAGAACAGTGGACGAAGGAGCCCGTTTCATGCCCGCAGTCGAGAACGTGCTCGTGGTCGGGGCAGGAGTCGCCGGTACCGGCGTCGCGATCCTGCTCGCGCAGGCCGGAGTGGCCGTCGACCTGGTCGAGAAGACCCCCGGGCCCACCACCGCCGGATCCGGCATCACCCTGCAGGGCAACGCCTTGAGAGTTCTACGGCAGGTCGGCGTCTGGGACGGCGTGCGCGCCGAGGGCTATGCCTTCGACAGTCTCGGCCTGCGGGCACCCGATCCCGCGGGCACGCTGCTGGCCGAGATACCCGATGCCCGCACCGGCGGTGAGGACCTGCCCGCGACCGTCGGGATGCCCCGCGCCGAGCTGGCCCGGATCCTGATCGAGCGGACCGCCGCGGCCGGGGTCAAGATCCGCTTCGGGGAGACCGTCACCGGGCTCGAACAGGACCGCGACGGGGTCGAGGTGACCTTCGCCGACGGATCGGTGTCGGCCTACGACCTGGTGATCGGGGCCGACGGCATCCGGTCGACCGTGCGCCGGCTGGTCGGCGTCGACCTGACGGTCACCCCGGTCGGCATGGGCATCTGGCGGGCCTTCGGCCCCCGCCCCGACAGCGTGGTGCGCACCGACCTCTACTACGGCGGGCCCTCCTTCATCGCCGGATACTGCCCGACCGGTGAGAACTCGCTCTACGCCTACATCGTGGAGCGCGCCCAGGACCGATCGGCGTTGTCCCCGGAGGAGAGGCTGAGCACGATGAAGCATCTCGCGCAGGCCTACCACGGGCCCTGGGACGACATCCGCGAGAACCTGACCGACGCGTCCACCATCAATTACACGCGGTTCGAGAGCCATGTGCTGCCGGCCCCGTGGAACCGGGGCCGGGCGGTCCTGATCGGTGATGCCGCCCATTCGTGCCCGCCCACCCTCGCCCAGGGAGCGGCCATGGCGCTGGAGGACGCGGCGGTGCTGGCCGACCTGCTGGTGACGCACGAGCGGGTGGACGACGTGCTCTGGGACGCCTTCACCGCCCGCCGGTTCGAGCGGGCTCGCACGGTGGTCGAGGCTTCCAACCAGCTCGCCGGCTGGCTGCTGAACCACGAGCGGGGTGATGTTCCCGGTCTGATGCGCACCGTTTCCGACCTCGTCACACCTGCGGCCTGAATCGTTCTGCCTCTCGGCAAAGGAGCCGACCACGATGACCGAACGACTGATCACGCACCTGCGGCACGTCGACCTGGCAGTGCCGGACCACGCCCGCCAACTGGAGTTCTACCGGGACGCGTGGGGGCTGAGGCCCGAGCACAGCGACGGCAACCTGACCTTCCTCGCGGCCGAGGGCTCGCCGGAGCAGTACGTCGTGCGCCTGCGTCAGGCTCAGGACAAACGAATCGACCTGATTGCCTTCGGTGCCGCGACGGCCGCCGACGTGGACCGGCTGGCCACCCGGCTGGCCGGTGACGGGGTACAGCTGGTCCACGAGCCCCGCGAACTCCAGACCCCCGGTGGAGGCTACGGTTTCCGCTTCTTCGACCACGAGGGCCGGACCGTGGAGGTCAGCTCCGACGTCGCGGTGCGCGAGCACCGCAAGATCGAGGCGGGTGAGGACGTCCCCGTCCGTCTCTCCCACGTCGTCCTCAATTCCGCCGACCCCGACGGCACCCGCCGGTTCTACGAGAGGCACCTGGGCTTCGCCCTGACCGACACCCTGATGCACCCACACCGGGGCGAGATGATGTGGTTCCTGCGGATCAACGCCTGGCATCACAGTCTGGCCATCGCCCGCGGCCCGCACCCCTCCCTGCACCACGCCTCGTTCGAGATGCGTGGTCTGGACGAGTACATGCGCGGGACCGGACGACTGCTGCGCGCCGGGGTGGAGAAGATCTGGGGACCGGGCCGGCATCTGGCCGGGAACAACACCTTCAGCTACTTCCTCGACCCGCACGGCAACACCCTGGAGTACACCACCGAGCTCGACGAGATCGACGAGGACACCTGGCACCCGCACATCTACGACTTCACCGATCCCGGGGTGTCCGACCAGTGGGGAACGGCGAACGCGATGAACGAGTTCGTCGCCCGCCGGTCGTTCAACGACCCGGACCGGGGCCTGTTCGTGGCCCCGCCGGTCTGACCGGGGGGCACGATGCGATTCGCCACCTGGGCCGTCGGCGGTTCTGCCGTCGCGGGCGTCGTGAGTGACGCCGGCGTCCATGCCTTCTCCGACAGCATCTCGATGCTGGATCTTGTCCGCCGAGGTCTGCCGGCGGCTCTGGAACTGGGGGCCGCAACCCTGCGCAACCCGCCGGAACCGCTGAACACCGTGCGTCTGCTCCCTCCCCTGCAGCCACCGTCGGTCCGTGACTTCGTGGCCTTCGAGGAACACGTCGAGGGGGTGGTGCGCAGCGTCGGGGGCGATGCGGGCGTGGTGCCGGAGTGGTACCAGGCACCGACGTTCTACTTCACCAACCCCCACACCCTGATCGGTGCCCACGACGACGTCCCCGTTCCACCGGGTTGCTCGCTGCTGGACTTCGAGCTGGAAGTCGCCGCGGTGGTGGGAGAATCGGGATCATCGCTGACTGTTCCCGAGGCCGAGCAGGCCATTTTCGGGTACACCGTGATGAACGACTGGTCGGCGCGCGATCTGCAGCGCCGCGAGATGCGGGTCAGTCTCGGCCCGGCCAAGGGGAAGGACTTCGCCACCACCCTGGGCCCCTGGCTGGTCACCGCGGACGAGATGGCCCCGTTCCGGGACGAGGAGGGGTTCCTGTCCTCGTCGATGCGGGTCTCGGTCAACGGCGAGGCGGTGGGGCGGGACCGGCTCTCGAACATGGGCTGGCCGTTCGCCGAACTCGTCGCCTACGCCTCCCGCGGCTCGATGGTGCGTGCCGGCGACGTGCTCGGCTCCGGAACCTGCGGCAACGGCGGCTGCCTGGCCGAGCTGTGGGGCCGTCGGGGCGTCCAGGAACCGGCACCCCTGAAACCCGGCGATGTGGTCGAGATGTCCGTCGAGGGCATCGGCAGCATCGCCAACCGGGTGGTCCCCGGCATCCAGCTACCACCCGTGCCGGCTGCCCGGCCCCGTAACCGCCGACGCTGAGACCTGTACGGCCCGTACGAGAGGAACCATCGTGTTCGAGTACTTCTCCGGAAACTACCCCTGGAACCTCGGGGTCGTGGCCACCCTGAACTCCGGGGGCCTGATCGACGAGGTCGACCGAGCCTGCCGCCCGATCCGCGAAGCCGCGCTGCGGGGGGAGGACGGCGGCACCACCGACTTCCTGGCCGCCTGGACCGGGCTCACCGACCAGTTGGTCATCCAGGCCCAGGACGCCGAGAAGGCCGGGCACACCCGTACCGCCGGCCAGCTGTACGCCCGGGCCACCAACTACCTGGCCCAGGCCGAGAGGCTCCAGAGTGCTTCCAGCCCGGGCCGTCTGGAGTGCTACCGCCGGGTGCTCGAACTCCAGCAGAAGGCCTTTGACCTGAAGGACCCCAGCATCACCCGGGTGCTGGTGCCCTATGAGGACACCACCCTGCCGGCCTACTTCAGCGCGGCTCCGGGCGAGGGCCGGGCCCCGGTCATGATCATGTTCAACGGGCTGGACTCGACCAAGGAGCACATGTACTCCAGCGGCCACTGGCAGGAACTCGCCGCCCGCGGTATCTCCTGCCTCATGGTCGACTGCCCCGGTTCCGGAGAGGCCCTGCGCCTGCAGGAACTGACCGCCCGCGTCGACTCCGAGGCCTGGGCCACCGCCTGTGTCGACTACCTCCTGACCCGCGACGACGTCGACCCCGCGCGCATCGGCCTGGTGGGCTGGTCTCTCGGCGGCTACTACGCCCCCCGGGCCGCGGCCTTCGAGAAGCGCCTGGCCCTCGTCGTGGCCTGGGGTGCCAACCACAACTGGGGCGCGGTGCAGCGACGCCGCCTGGAACGTGAGGGCGAGCGCCCGGTTCCGCACTACTGGGAGCACGTGCTGTGGGTGTGGGGGTACGACGACCTGGACCCGTTCGTCGACTTCGCCGACCAGATCCACCTCGACGGCGTCGTGGAGAACATCGACGTGCCGTTCCTGATCTGCCACGGTGAGAACGACCGGCAGATCCCGCTGGAGTACGCCCATCGCTCCTACGACCAGGCCGTCAACAGCCCTCACCGGGAGCTGCGGATCTTCACGCAGGAGGAAGGCGGGGCCGAGCACATCGGACTGGACCACCTCTCCCACGTGAGCGTCTACATCGCGGACTGGGTGGCCGACGTCCTGCACCGCGCCTCCTGACAGAAGGAGCAGAGCTTGTAGGACCGATGTATCTTCCCAGGTCTCAGTTCTCGTTGGCACCCGGCAGGACGACGACGTGCTTGCCCCGCGCTCCGCGACCTTCTTGGGCGAGGTGGGCGCTGACGATGTCGTCGATGTCGTAGGTCGCGGCCACATCCGGTCGCAGCACGCCGGTGACGACGAATTTCGCCAGGCGGTCGAGGAGATCGCGCTGGGCGTCACTGCTGAAGGCCCGGATGCGCCGGGACCCGAACACCGTCGAGGTGCCGATGGCAGCAAAAGCGGCTGCTGAGGTGAAGGCGATCGTGACCATTCTTCCTCGCCGGTTCAGGCGACGGCGGAAGGCGAGGAGGTCGGTTCCGGCGGTGTCGAAAATGACGTCCTGACGTTCGATCTGGGTCGGTTCGGTGGTCCGGTAGTCGAGCACGTGCTCGGCGCCCAGTTCACGGAGCAGGTCGAGGTCACGATGGCTCGACAGTGTGGTGACCGAGGCGCCGAGGGCCACGGCGATCCGGACGGCGGCCAGCCCGACCGCGCCGGCCGCTCCACGGATCAGGACCTTCTCGCCGGGCTGTAGTTCGGCGACATCCTGAAGGGCGCGGATCGCCGTGGTGCCGGCGACCACGAATGCGGCGGCCTCGGCCGGCGTCAGCTCCGGCGGGCGCGGGCCGATGCGGTCGGGGGTGACCACCACGTACTCGGCCATGGTGCCGGTGGCGTGCGACTTCATGGCCGGCACCGAACCCCACACCTGTGCGCCGGTTTCGAACCCGGACTCCGGATTCGACCCGACCACCGTCCCGGCGAAGTCGAGCCCCGTTCCCAGGGGGAACGTGCGGCCGCTGATCAACCGCAGGGCTCCGGAGCGGGTGAACAGGTCGTGCGGGTTCACCGACGCGGCCTCCACCCGCACCAGCACCTTGCCCGCGTCCGCCCGGGGGCGCTCGACGGTGGAGACGTGCAGGACCTCCGCGTCTCCGTAGGCGTCGAACTGTGCGGCTCGCATGGTGTCCATGGGTGCTCCCTGATGACATAGATCGGGTCGTGTTCACGTCGTTCACCAAGTTAATGCCGTTCACTTGGTGATGGGCGTACACTAGCGGTGTGAGTTCATCAGGGGAAGCCCCGGCATCCGGGGCGAAGTACACCCGCTACCAGCGCGGCGATCTACGGGGTGCCTTCATCGAGGGGGCCCGGGTCATGCTGCGCGAGCGCGGTGGAGACAAGTTCAGCCTGAATGAGCTGGCCCGCCGGATCGGGGTCAGCCCGGCGTCGGCCTACCGCCATTTCGCCAGTAAAGACGCGCTTCTCGCCGCGGTCTGCAGTGAGGGGTACCGGGAGTTGTCCACCGCGCTCCTGTGCCCTTTCCCGGCCTCGTTCGATGCCGGGCAGCGCGTGATCGAGCTGGGGATCCGTTACGTCCAGTTCTCCGTCGACAACGGAGACGTCTTCTCGATGATGTTCGGGAGCCACCCACTGGACTCCGAGACGGTCGGCACCGACACCTTCGTCCCCTTGCTCGAAGCGGTCGCCGAAGCCCAGAAGACGGGTCACATGGTGCCGGGCGACGCCCGGGAGGCGGCCGTGGCCGTCTGGATCGCCTTGCACGGCATGGCCGTGCTGTCTCTCAGCGGGGGGCTCAGGGGCCTGGGCATCGAGCGCTCGCCGCAGGAGCTGGTCCGGGGCACGTTCCGGCGACTGTTGCCGGAACTTGCCCCGGAGTAGCCCTCGCCCTGCGCAGGACCTGGGATCGGGCGGTCGTCCGCTACTGGGAGAGGATGACCGTCGAGATGCTGCGGGCGGGAACATCGACGGTGACCTGCTGACCGTTGATGCCGGCCGTCTGGCTGGCCGCGTTGGCCGTTCTCGAGGTGAGGTAGTCCTCGGCCTTCGAAACGGTCTGGGGCGCCTGGATCACGGCGTTGCTGATCGCCTTCGTCGAGCGATTCAAGATCACCAGCTTGATCTTCCCGCTGCCCTGGTAGGCGGTGACTTCCAGCGCAGAGGCCTTAGAGCTCTGGGAGACCGCGACTCGCTGATCACCGGGTCGCACATACTTCGCGTACTGCGAGAACGCGTAGCCCCGCTTGAGAGGTGCTCCTGTCGTGGTACCGGCATTGCCGTCGCCGATGAACGAGTAGTAGCGCTTGCCGTACCACCAGATGTAAGCGCTCCAGTTCGCTTCCATCGACTTGTGCACCGTGCGCATGACGTCGTCCAGGGTCTCGTCCCAGACGGCCTGATTTCCGGGCTGGCTCCAGGCCGTGGAGGTGTCGCTGGCAGCCTTGTGATAGTTCCACTCGGTCATCCAGACCGGCTTCTGGTACTGGTCGGCCAGCCCGTAGGCCTTCAGATGGCCGGCGTCCTCGGCGCCGTACAGATGCCCACCGATGTAGCCGATGTTGTTCCGGGCGGTGGCATCCTTGAGCAGCGGGTCGGTGAGACTGTCGTCCATGTTCAGGCTCTCGGCCACCATCAGCTGGGTGTTCTTGATCTTCGCGCCCTGGTCGCGCACGAAATTCTTCAGCTCGGTGGCACTCCAGTCCATCGCGTCGTAGTCCGGGTGCCAGTCCGGCTCGTTCTGAATGGACACGACGTCGATACTCACACCCCGGCTCTTCATGTACGAGACGTAGTCGTTGAGATGATTGGCGTAGTCGTCGTAGTACTCGGTCTTCAGCTTGCCGCCGTTGATCCGGCTGTTATTGGTCTTCCATGCCGCCGGCGCCGTCCAGGGCGTCGCGAGAATCTTCACGTTCGATCCGGATGCCTCTGCGGACTTGAGAGCGCTGACCTGGTTGGCCCATTCACTGGGGACCGGCGAAATGCCGGTCCGCACGATCGATTGACCCAGTTGCTGGGCGCCGGTTCCGAACAGGGTCTGCGTCTCGGCCGCTGACCAGGCGCTGCCCCAGATCGAGACGGCGGAGCCGAAACCGTCGATCGTCTGATACTTGGTGCCGGTCTTCACCGTGAGGTCAGCTGCCGCTGCTGGTGTCGTGGTGGTGGTTGCTGGTTTCTGGGTGGTGGTCGGGCTCGTGGTGCTGGTACTGGTGGTGGCGGTGCAGGAGGTGATTTTTGGTTGTGCGGTGGTGTTTCCGTTGTACTGGGTGGTGAAGCCGAAGGTCTTGCCGGAGCCGTTGGATTTTACGGTCATGATGTCGCCGCTGCCACCACCCCATGATGCGGTGCCGTTCCAGACGGTGGAGACCTTTTGGGGTGCGGTCATGGTGATGACGGCGGTCCAGGTGCCGGCGCCCGTGATGGTGACGGTGGAGTTGTAGCGGTCTGGCCACGTCTTGCCGGGGGTCAGCTTGGCGGTGCAACCGGTGGAGGTGCTTGCTGCGGCTGCGGTTTGGGCTGTCGTGCTGGTGGCGGTCGTCGTGGTGGTGGCAGCCATGCCGATTCCGGCGGCGGAGTCGGTGGTTTGTGTGTAGGCAATGCCCAGACCTACGGTGAGGGTGGTGGTGATGCCGGCGGCCAGGACCGCGGCCCGCCGCCGTGCGGGTTGGCCGTGTCGAGGGGGAGGTGCCGACGCTGACATGACTGGACCTTTCAGAAGCTGGACAGAGCTGGTGAACGTTCAGGTAGCGGGCACGCCAGATGGGTCGGCATCTGAAGGTGGACTCGGTCGGTGCCACCGTGAAACCTGCGAAAGCCATTGTTCCGTAGGGAAGTGACTCTTCGATACAGCGTCCGGCCGCCGCGGCCACGCTTAGTAGAGCTTTAATGTTGCGTTAGCGAACGAAACCCCCGAGCGTGAGCAGGGCTGACCCTCTGGTGTCCACGGCCGTCCCGGGGAACGGCGTGATCACCGCTCACCTCGGGAGAAGTGACGGGCTGACCGGAGTCGTGGAGCGGTGGTTCACGCCGCCGCCGTTCCACGGGAGCGCGCCGAGATCACCCCACTGATCATCACGGTGGCGCGGCGGGTGAGGAAGCGGGGCAGGACGGCGGCGACGGCGTTGAGGCGTCCGGACTGCACACTCGGGCGACGGTTGCGCTCGAGCTGGTGCATGGCGGTGGCCACGACCTGCTCCGGTGTCTGGTGCGGGCCGTGGTAGGCGCCTCCGGCCAGATCGTCGAAGAACTCGGTGCGGGTCAGGCCGGGGGACAGGGACAGGACGCGCAGGCCGGTTCCGCGTGACTCATACCAGAGCGCCTCGGTGAAATGCAGGACGAACACCTTGCAGGCGGAATAGGTCGCCATGTCCGGGCTCGGCTGGTAGGCGGCCATGCTCGCGACGTTGACCAGGATGCCGGTACCGGCCGCGCGCAGTGGCTCGATGAAGGCCCGGGTGAGGTCGACCAGGTTGGCGACGTCCACGTTGATCATGTCGGTGAGCTGCGCCGGATCCTCGTGGTGGAACGCGCCGTCGGTGCCGAAGCCGGCGTTGTTGACCAGCCCGGTGACCTCGATCGCGCGCTCGGCGAGCTCGGTGGCCAGCGTGCGGCCGGCTCCCGGCCGGCTCAGGTCGAGGGCGATCGCGGTGGCCCGGATCCCGTACGCAGTTTCCAGTTCGGCGCTGAGGGCCTCAAGTCGATCGAGGCGTCGGGCCACCAGAACCAGGTGTGAGCCACGGCGGGCGAGCTCGCGGGCGAAGGCCACCCCGATGCCGGAGCTGGCGCCGGTGACGATCGTGGTCTGGCTGGAGAAGTCGAGGGAAGACATGTCTGCACCATAGGCAAAAGCTTGCACCAAGTGCAACGCGGTGCACTGGATGCAGTACGGCGTACGATGGGCCTATGGCCGAACCTCCTTCGCTCCGCGAGCGCACGCGCCGGGCGGTGCACGCCGAGATCACCAGTACCGCGATGCGGTTGTTCAGGGAGAACGGCTTCGACGCCACCACGGTCGAGGCGATCGCCGCCGCCGCGGGGATCTCCCGGCGCTCGTTCTTCCACTACTTCGGTAGTAAGGAAGACCTGGTCATGGGTGACACCGAGGCCCTGGGGCAGTCGGTGAAGGCGGCGCTGGAGGCCCGCCCGGAGGATGAGAACGCCTGGGCCGCCATCCGGGCGGCGTTCGAAGAGCTGCAGGCTCAGCACGGCAGCATCGACGAGCGCTTCGAGATGGCCCGGCTGTACCATCACGCGCCCTCCCTGCGAGCGCGTCACCTGGAGAAGCACCTGCGCTGGCAGGAGTTGCTGGCGCCGGACATTCAGCGGCGCCTGGGCCTGCCCGCTTCGGCAACTCCCGACCCGCGGGCGCGCGCGTTCGTCGCGGCGGCTCTGGCCTGCCTGGACGCTGCCGTCGACGCCTGGTTCGAATCAGGCGGAAAGGCCGATCCGGGAAAACTTTTTGACGAGGCGGTGGCGACTCTACGGGCCTGAGGCCCCTTCCGTAACCGGCAGTCATCGAGGTGCTGACCCTCGATCGGCAGCGCGGCCGGGAACTGGCGGCACGGGCGGAGTCGGTCTGTCTGTCGCATGCCACCGATGGCGACGACATGTTGGTCAGGGCCGGGAAGCGGGCACCTGTTCGAAAGCTGCTTCTGCGTCGGTCACCTGTTCACCGACGACCTCGCTGACGAAGTCCCGGGCTGCGGGCCCGAGCGCCCGGTGTGCGGTGCGGAAGATCTGGTACGCGTCATCACCGGGCCATCCGTCAGGCTTCAGCGGCGGCGGCAGTTGGGGGTCGCGGAAAGGAAAATGCCGGTAGTGCGAGATCAGTAAGGTGCGGGCCACGAGTGCCTGCGAGCCCTTGAGGCCGGAAGCCCGGCGGATGAGCGGCTCGTGTCGAGCGTTGAAGTCCGCATACTCGAGGGCCAGGGACGTGAGGTCCCAGCAGCGTGCGGCCAGGGACCGGTCGTGATCCAGCCCGTCGGACAGGCAACGCAGGATCTCGGCACGTTCCGCACCGACATTCTGCAGCAGTTCCCGGGCGATCGGGCGACGGTCGCCCGGAGCCAGCCAGGTGGACGTGCTCAGTGGCCCGAAGCCGTGCCAGGCCAGGTCTTTCTTGAGCTGGTCGCGCTCGTGCCGCTCGGCCTCGGTGAGCTGGTACGTGACCATCGTCCATTCGCCCGGCCAGGTGGTCGGGGGTGGCGCGAAGATCCGCTGCCTGCCTTCTTCCAGGAGGCGGCGCATCCCGTCGGTCAGCTGGTACCGGGTCTCTCGGCCGGATCGTTCGTTCACGAACCAACCCTCCCGCCGGAGCCGGGAGATGGTGACCCGTACGGTCGCAGGTGCCACCTCGAAGGTCTCCAGCAGCGTGGTCAGGTGGCTCAGACGGGTGCCCGTGCTGGTGAAACGCAAGTATTCGCCGAAGAGATCGAGAATGAGGCTGCGGGGCTTGAGATCTGCGACGGACGTCATGCCCCCATGTTCCGGTCTCTCCCGTGCCTGGCGCATCCATCGAGTCTGCACCCAGCTCCCGGAAAATGAAACATCCAAGGGGCAGGCGACGTCATTATGTCACTTTGGAGGTGGTGTCCCTCTCAGATCCAGTGCGGTGCAGGTCGCGGTGCGCCTCCGGACCAGTCCAGGTACTTCTCCCACCGAGCGGGGTCCATCCGCCCGGTGGCCCAGGCCGCCAGGTCCGGGGTCGACCCGGTGACCGTGACTGTGTCGAGACTGTCGGGCCTGCCGGGATCTGCTGCTCCCCACGCTGCCGGCACCGGTCCGTCGGTGGTCTGCAGGACGAGGCCGGTGCCGGTGCCTCGCGTCGTCCAGGCCGCGTGCACGTCGCCGACGAGGCGACGGAGCACCGGTACCGGGACCTGCTCGACCTGTGCTCCTGATCGCAGGTCCACCGCATGCAGCCATACCTCACGGGTGCGCATCCACAGGGTCTGGGCGACCGGCACCTGCCGGCCCTGGGCCGTACGCACGACGAATGACCAGCGATTCGCGGGCAGGTCACGCCAGCGCACGTCCAGATCGATGGCCGAGTGCTCGATCAGGTGCCGCAGTGCTGCAGGGGCGAGAGTGGCGCCGAAGTCGATCTCCTCGGCACGGGCCCGGGGCGAGGCGTACATGGGATTCTCGGCGCCGGTGTCCGCCCAGGACACCAGCCGGGCAACGGCACGGGCGTTGTATCCGACGTGGGCGACCAGGTGGCGGCGCGACCAGCCCGACAGCAGCGACGGTGCGTCGAGTTCCGCGTCGTCGAGCTGATCCAGCGCGCGGCGGAAGAAGGCTGTTCCCAGCCGCACGAGGCCCAGATCGTTCACCATCTGGGCAGCGTGGCGGGCATCTGGATGCACCGGCATGCTTCAGGCACCGGGACCGGATGTGGACGGTGACACGACGAACCGGTTACGCAACTCGCCCAGCCCGTCGACCGAGACCTCGACGACGTCGCCCGAGGTGATGTAACGCGCCGGATTCCGGGCGTGCCCGACCCCACCCGGGGTGCCGGTCAGGATCAGATCCCCGGGGTTCAGGGTGAGCATGGCGGAGATGTACTGCACCAGGAAAACGGGATCGTGGACCAGGTCAGCCGTGGAGGCCTCCTGCATCTTCTCCCCGTTCAGCGTGGTCCGGATGATGCCACCCGGCTGCCACTCGTCCGGGGTGACGAGCATCGGGCCCACCGGGGTGGAGCTCTCCCAGATCTTGCCCTGCAGCCATTCCTTGGTGCGGAACTGGTAGCCGCGCATCGAGACGTCGTTGGCCAGGGTGTACCCGGCGATCGCCCGGGCCGCAGCCTTCTCGTCCGCCCGGCGGACGCTGTGCCCGATGACGACGGCCAGTTCCGCCTCCCAGTCGATCTGCGGGTCCTCGATCGGGAGTTCGATGTCATCGCCCGGGCCGGTGAGAGTTTCGGTGAACTTGGCGAAGAGCGTCGGGTACCGGGGGAGGTCCCGTCCCATTTCCAGGATGTGGGTGCGGTAGTTCAGGCCGACGCAGAAGATCTTGCCGGGCCCGGGGACGACCGGGGCCGTATCGGCTGCGTCCCAGGTGTGCTCGGGGCCGGAGGCAGTCTCGGCGAGCTGCCGCCAGTCGGGTCGGGCCAGCAGGGTGCCGACATCCGCGACGCCGATCTCCACGGCCCGGGCATCCTCCACACGTACGGCGCGGGTGCCGTCGGGGGTGCGTATCGTGGCCAGCTTCATGACCGGGGGTCCTCCTGGTGAATCCTTGACAGACCGAGTGATTCGACGATCGGCTGGTCGCCGAAGCGGAACAGGTCCAGGCCGTCATCGGTACTCAGAGCCAGAGCGCTCCAGGAGGGGACGACGATCATGTCGCCCTTCTCCACGAGGTGCCGATCACCGTCGACGGTGAGTGCGCCGGCGCCGTCGAAGACCTGGAACACGCTGGAACCGACCTCGCGGCGCGTGGGCGTTCGCGCCCCCGGGCGTAACCGGTGGAACTCGGCGCGGATCGTGGGCAGGACATCGCGGCCGTTGGTCGGGTTGACGTACCGCACGGCGGCGTGACCCTGCTCGACCGTGGCCGGGTGCCCGGCCCTCTCCAGTTCCAGCTGGTCCTCCAGGGCGGCCTCGGTGTGCTCCCATCGGTAGGCGCCGATCGGCGACGAGATCGTGTCCCGGAGCCCGGTCAGCGGCCGCAGGCCTGGATGACACCAAAGCTTTTCGGAACGAGACACCGACGGGGTGGACTCATCGGTGACCCGGTCGCTGCCGAACTCGAAGAAGCTGGTGTCGGTGTAGTGAACGAACGGGATGTCCAGACCGTCGATCCAGGCCATCGGCCGGTCGGTCTCGTTGTGGTGGCCGTGGAAGTTCCAGCCCGGGGTGAGCAGGAAGTCGCCTCGGCGCATCGCCACGGGATCACCGTTGACCACGGTCCACACGCCTTCGCCCTCCACCACGAAGCGGAAGGCGTTCTGCGAGTGCCGGTGCTCCGGTGCCGTTTCCTGACCGCCGAGGTACTGGATCGCTGCCCACAAGGTCGGGGTAGCGTAGGGCCGGCCGCCGAGTCCCGGATTCGCCAGGGCGATGGCCCGGCGCTCCCCGCCGCGCCCGACCGGGATCAGGTCACCGGCCCGGGCCGCCAGGGGCAGCAGGGTCTTCCAGCGCCATACGTGGGGCACGGCCTGCGGCTGCGGCGTCATCGGCATCAGCTCGCCGATCTGGGTCCACAACGGGATCAGGTTCACCTGGCCGAAATCCTCGTACAGCTGGGCAATCTGGCGTTCCTCCTCCGGCGTCGGCGCCGGGGGGACAGCAGCGCCGGCCACCAGGTCCGGATCGGTGGCATGAGTACTCACGGTCGCCTCCAGAGAGGTCAGTGGGGCAGGGAATGCAGGCGGTCGGCGATGTCCTGACGCAGGGCCTTCTTGTCGATCTTGCCGACCTTGGTCATGGGCAGGGACTCGATCACCTCGAGCCGGTCCGGAAGCTTGAAAGCGGCCACTCCGGCCGCGATCAGGTGCTCGCGCACATCGTCCAGGGTCATTCGGCCACCCGGTCTGGTCACGACGTACAGACACAGGCGCTCGCCGAGGGAGTGGTCGGGCATGGCTACGGCGGCCACCATCTCCGCGTCGGGGTGCTGATAGCACAGGCCCTCGATCTCCTCGGCGCTGATCTTCTCGCCGCCGCGGTTGATCATGTCCTTGTCACGACCGTGGACCTCGAGATTGCCGTCCGGACGGCGGATGACGATGTCCCCACTGCCGTACCAGCCGCCGGTCAGGAAGGAACGGGCGTTGTGTTCGGGCGCGTCGTAGTACCCGCGGGGGGTGTAGGGACCGCGGGTGTAGAGCGATCCGGGGACACCGTCGGGCACGTCGGTGCCGGTGGCGTCCAGGACGCGGACCTCGTCGCCCGGGTGCACCGGGCGGCCCTGGGTGGAGCAGATGACCTCGTCCGGGTCGTCCAGCCGGGTGGTGTTGATCAGCCCTTCGGCCATGCCGAAGACCTGCTGCAGGGTGCAGCCCAGGACCGGGCGGACCCGCCGGGCATACTCGTCCGGCAGCCGTGAACCGCCGACCTGGAGGACGCGCAGGGAGACCAGATCTTCGCCCTGGGCTTGATTCTGGTGTTCGATCCAGCGTTGGGCGACGGCCGGGACAGCCGCGGCGACGGTGACGCCCTCCCGGGCGATCGTGGCGAACGCGCGCCCGGGTTCCGGGCTGGGCAGCATCACCACCCGTCCGCCCACCAGGAGGGTGCCGAGGATTCCGGGGCAAGCCAGAGGAAAGTTGTGGCTGCTGGGCAGCGTGCCCAGATAGACGTCCTGAGCGGTCAGGGCCAGCGCCTGCGCGGTGGCCCGTACGTTGCACACGTAGTCGTTGTGGGTGCGGGGGATCAGTTTCGGCAGACCGGTGGTTCCGCCGGAGATCAGGAAGCAGGCGGGGGAGTCAGGATGCGGTGCCAGCGCATCGATCCGCGCCCGGGCCGCGGCGGGGTCGGTAGGCGGCTCGAGCACATCGTTCAGGTCCAGTGACCCCTGCGCCGTCGTGCCCAGCACCAGGACGAACTCCAGATCGTCGAGTTCTGCCGCCAGTTCGTGGGCCAGCGACTGGTGGTCGAAACCGCGTAACTGGTCGGGAACGGCGATCGCCCGGCACTGGGACAGCCGGGCCAGATGGCCCAGTTCGTGGCGACGGTGGGCCGGCAGTGCCATCACCGGGATGATGCCGCTGCGCATCATGGCCAGGGTCAGCGCCACGAACTGCCAGCTGTTCGGCAGCTGCACCAGCACCCGGTCGTCGGCCCGCAGGCCCAGGGAGAGTAACCGCTCCGCCGCCGCATCGGCGCGCCGTGTCAGTTCGGAGTAGGTCATGCGGACCTCGCCGTCCACGACGGCCACCTGCCCGGGGCGAGCGTCTGCGGTGCGCCAGATCAGCGCTCCGACGCTGTCGTCGGTCCACCAGCCCAGACGGCGGAACCGCGCCGCGACGTCGGCCGGCCAGGGGACAGTCCCGAGTGCGGTCGGCTTGCTCATGTCCGTTCACTCCCTCGTGAGGCGGTCAGTGCTGTTCAAGGCCGGGGGTGCGTGCTGATCAGTACGGCGTCCAGGGCCACCAGATCGGCTCCGGTCGCACGCAGCGGGTTGATCTCGACCTCCTCGACCTCGGGGTGTGCCAGTAGGAGATCGCCCAGCACGGTGAGGATCTCGGCGAGTCGGCGGGGATCGACCGGTGGCCCGCCCCGGAACCCCCGCAGCGCCCGGCCGGCCTGCAGCCGGGCGGGAAGTGCCTCCAGCACCGGTGCGGCGGCGGGATAGGAGGCGACGGCCACGTCCTGGAACACCTCCGTGGCGGTGCCACCGATGCCGACAACCACGACCGGCCCGAACACCGGGTCGCGGCGGGCCCCGAGGATCAGGTCCAGGCCGGGAGCAGCCATGACCTCGACCAGCACCTCACCATCACTCAGCGGCGCCAGCGCCGCGTAGGCCTCGATCGCGTCCCTCTGTTCGCGGATTCCCAGGCGCACCCCGCCGATGTCACTCTTGTGCAGGATGCCGGGGCTGCTGACCTTCACCACCACCGCTCCACCGAGTTCGGACAGCGCGTCGGCGACCTGCCCGGCCGACCGGCACACCCGGTGCCGGGGGACCGGCACACCGAGATCGCCCAGCAGCGCCTTGGTCTGCGCCTCCGACAGCGCTCCCAGGAGTACGGACCCGCTGGTACCCACGCGACCCGGCCCGGGCCCGGGCCGGCTCAGCAGGTACTGCTGACGGGCGTCGGTGCTGAGCGCGGTGAGAGCGACGGCCAGGGCCCGGGGCCCGGTCACGATCGGCACCCCTACCGCTCGGGCCCGCTGCCGCACCATCTCGATCTCTGCAGAGGGCCCATCGATCCCCAGGACCACCCGGCTGCCTCCCTCTATCACGGGCAGGGCCGAGGCCACCAGGTCGACGACCGGTTCGGTGAGCGCGTACACGCCCACGGCCTGAATGCCGGGGTCGTCGCTGACGGTCTTCACCACCACGGGGTGAGCCGGACCGGGCCGCCCGGTGTCGACGGGGTTGGCCTGGAATGTCATCGCGGGCAGGAGCCCGGCGAGTCGCTCGCGGGTGTGCGGTGACAGCTTCGGGACCGAGACCTCGCCGGTGTGAAGGGCGTCGGTGATCAGCAGACCCGGGCCCGCCTGGGCCGTCACCAGGCCGATACCGGCACCGGGATGAGGGACGAGTCGGGCCTGCGCCAGAACGCTTCCGGCCACGACCAGTTCGTCCGCGTCGTCCACCACCACCGCGCCGGCCTGGGACAACAGGGCCCGGGTGGTGCGCCAGGAGGTGGCCAGCGCCCCGGTGTGTGACTGCGCGAAAGCAGCGATGTCGTTGCGGCCGACCACCAGCGCCACCACCGGCTTGATCGCCGCGAGCCGGCGAACAGCGGCCAGCAGGCCGGGGCCGTCGGAGACAGCCTCCAGGTGCAGCAGGACGGCTGTGGTCGCGGCGTCGTGGGTGAGATAGTCGAGTACCTCCGGGGCCGCGACGTCGAGTCCGGCGCCGATGCCTACCCCCAGGCTGATACCCGTGCCCTGACGTTCCAGCGCAAAGGCCAGAGCGTGGTTCAGGCCGCCGCTGGAGGCCACGATCGCCACGTTGCCGGCCCGCAGGCTGCTGACTCCCGGAACGAAACTGGCCAGTGGCCCGGCGCCGGGGACGAAGAAACCGGAGGTGTTGGGACCGAGCAGGCGTACCCCGGTGTCGGCAGCGGCGGCCAACAGGCTTTGCTGATGCGCCGTTCCCTCGCCGCCGGTCTCCGCGAAGCCTCCGGCACAGACCAGGGCGGCTGCGACTCCGGCCCGGCCACACTCGCGCAGGACGTCGGGGCAGGCCGGGGCCGGCACACAGACCACCGCCAGATCGAGCGGTTGCGAGGTGCCCGCAACCGCCGCCTGGAGGGACGGGAACATCTCCTGCGAGCGGGGATTGACCGGTGCGACCTCCAGATCGGAGGTGGCCAGCACGGCCGCCATGACGCCGCCGAGTTTGGCCGGGTCGCTGGATGCGCCCACCACGGCCACCGCACGCGGGGCGAAGAGCGGACGCAAGGTGTGCGCGGCCAGGGCCGGTGACACGTCCGGGGCAGTGGTGGTCATCGGGCACCGATCCGGGTGGTCCCGGTGGCTACGGCGTCGGCGCGGCCGGAAAGAATCATGGTCTCGGCGACCTCCTCCTCGTTCACGTCCGGCCCGGCGACCACCGTGATCAGCCCACGCCGCAGACGGGCTTCCTCGGCCAGGAGGGTGCGTGCCAGTGTCGGCTCGCCCACGATCACCACGGCACCGCAGCGGGGGAGCCGGGCTTTGGCCGAGGAGAGGTCTTTCTCCTCACCAGGAGAGTTCAGCACCGGTACGTCGGCCCGTTCTCCTCGGGAGTCCCTGAGGGTGGCGGTGAATTCGCCAACGCTCTCGAGCGTGACCGTCCGCTCGAGCGGTGACGGGCCCAGGCCCGGCAGGACGGCTCGGGTGGCCCTGGCGCCGTGGGCATCTTGCCAACGACCGCGTACCTGGCTGACGAAAGCCGGGTCCCGCCGGGCGATGCGCTCGATCCCGATGCTGCGGGAGAAGAAGTGGAAGGCGAAGGTCAGCGGGTCCAGCGTCTGCTGGTAGAGACCGAAGTTCTCCCACCACGAAAGGCTCGGGCGGGCAGCCGTCTGGATACGGGCCACGCCGGCCTGACGCTGTCGCTGATAGCCATCGAGTGCCGTGGCCAGATCGCCTTCTCCATGGGCGAGAGCGGTGATGCGCCGGGCCAGTTCGACCGCGTCTTCCATCGCCATCTTGGTTCCGGACCCGACGGAGAAGTGCGCGGTGTGTACCGCGTCTCCCAGCAGGACGACGTTGTCGCGCCACCACTGCTCGGTGCGCCGGGTCCGGAAATTTCCCCAGCGGGAGTTGTTGGCAACCAGCGGTCTGCCCACGAGGTCGTCGGCGAAAAGGGTTTCGAGGTAGGCCTGTGACACCAGGTCGGACGGGCCGGAGGGCTGGGAGACGTCGAAGGCGTCCAGGCCGGCCGCCCGCCAGGCGTCGGCGTCGGTCTCGGCGATGAAGGTGCTGAGCTCATCGCTGATCGGATAGGCGTGCACGGCGAAGTTGCCGTGCGGGCTCACCCGGTGCAGGAAGGTCAGACCCTCGAACCGGTGCGGAGTGCCGAACCAGATGAACTTGGCCGCGGCGGTCTCCACCGTGTGGCCGAGCGTGCCCTCGGCCTCCATGCTCGCCCTGGTCGCCGAGTTCGTTCCGTCCGCCCCGATCACCAGGTCGTAGCCGGCGCGCAGTTGCGCCAGAGGTGGTGCGGTGACGCCGAACAGCATCTCCACCCCGGCCTGTTCGGCCTGCTGCTGCAACAGTTCCAGCAGCGCCCGGCGGTGAACGGCGGCCATCCCGTTACCGCTGAAGCTGTGACGACGGCCGGAACTGAGCACATCGATCCGGTCCCAGTGGGTGCCGTGCTCCTGCAGGGCGCGACGCAGGACGGGATCGGCGTCGTCGAGGGAGCGCAGGGTCGCGTCGGAGAACACGACACCGAAGCCGAAGGCGTCTTCACGCCGATTGCGCTCGAAGAGAGTCAGCCGGAGGTGAGGGAGGGCGGTCTTCAGCAAGGCCGCGACGAAGAGCCCGCCGGGCCCTCCGCCGACGACTGCAACGTTGCGTAACCCTGCCGGTGTCGTGGGCCTCATTGCCCCGATATGGCTCATGCTTCCACTGTAGGTAGCCGGCCAATAATGTGCAACAACTTTGCGTTTGGCAACGCTCAGGTGTTACTTAAGCAAATCGCGGCCGATGTCAGGACGGCTGATCGAACGTGAGCAGCACGCGCGAACGTGATCCGGCGTCGACCCGGTCGTGGGCCTCGGCAATCCGTTCCAGGGGCAGCGGTTCGGCGATCGGTATGCGCAGAGCTCCCTCGGCGGTCGCGGCGCTCAGATCATCCACCGCCCGGCGGCGTTCGGCTGCGGGAAAGTCGTCGCTGCCCAGGAACCGGAGGGTGAGGTTGCCGAAGAGCATCGGCCAAAAGGGAATTTCGGTGGTGCCCGGCCCGGTGGCGTACGCAGCCACCACTGCTCCCGGTGCAGCCAGGGCAGCGTCGACACCGGCGTTGCCACCCAGGTCCACCTCGATGATCCGGTCCGCCCCGCGGGGTGCGACCCGGCGCAGTTCGGCGACCGGGTCCTGATCCAGTGCGATGCAGTGCGCCAGCCAGGGACTGTTGCCCACCGTCCGCACCGCCTCCAGGTCGCTGGTGCGGCGCACCGTGCCGATCACCTCGGCCCCGGCCCGGTGTGCCAGCTGTGCGGCGAGCGACCCCACCGCGCCGAGCACGCCCTGCACCACGACGGTGCGACCGCGGACGGGCCCGTCGGCGAAGACGGCTCGGTGGGCGGTGATTCCGGGAATACCGAGGCAGGCACCGAGCCGGCTGTCCACTGCATCGGGCAGAGGTACGACCCGATCGGCCGGGATCACGGTGTATTGCGCAGCCGTCCCCAGAGCCCGGTAGGACTGAGCCCCGAAGACCCATACCCGCTGCCCCACCAGATGCGGATCCACGTCGCGACCGATCTCGTCCACGACACCCGCCCCGTCACTGTGCGGGATGATGCGAGGAAACGGCAGGCCGAACCCCATCCAGTCCGAGCGCTTCTTGGTGTCACCCGGATTGATGCCGGAATAGCTCAGGCGCACCCGCACCTCGCCCGCACCCGGATGGGGGTCGGGCAGTTTCCCGACCTGCAGTACCTCGTGGGCCGGACCGGGCCGGTCGTACCAGGCGGCGAACATCGAACTCCTTCCGGGCCGTGGGCGGCCCCCCGGGATCAGCCGCGGTCCGGCCGTCCCCGTTCTCGATCTGGAGGTCACGCCACGGCCCGTCCCTCTGCGGCATGACACCTCCGGCCGATGAAGGTGCGACCGGCGAAGGTGACGGCGAGCAGGAGGGAACGCGGCCGCGACGAGGAGGAGCAGGAACCAGGTGGTGCTCAGCCCACGCCGTCAGCCAGGCGGCAGAACGTGCGTGGGCGCCGCGGTCAGTTCCCCAGGGCCTTGGTCACCGCAGCGGTGTCGGCAATGGTGACGATGTTGGTGAGGGCGAAGCTCAGGGCCGCCTGGTGCCAGTCGGCGTTGATGCTGGAGGTGGCGTCACTGACGACGGTGACCCGGTAACCGTGGTCGGCCGCGTCGCGAGCGGTGTGCTCCACCGCCATGTTGGTCCAGACGCCGACCACGACCACATCGGTGATACCGAGGTTACGCAGCATGAAGTCGAGGCTGCTGCCGTTGAAGGCGCTCATCCGCATCCGCTCGAGCACGATCTCGTCGCCCAGATCGCCCAGGCCGTCGACGATCTGCGCACCCCAGGAACCACGCTTGAGCGACTCGGGGCCGAGCATGTTGAAGATCGGGGCGTTCGTGCCACCCACGTCGCGGCCGGGGTAGACCACGATGATGTTGTGGAAGACGGCCGCTCCGGCGGCCCGGGCGGCATCCAGGACGGTGCGCACGTTACCCACGACGTTCTGCGCGCTCGCGTGCTCGGCCGCCCCGGTCGCCGCGAAAGCACCTTCGGCGAGGACGTTGTCGTTCTGCATGTCGATCACCAGCACGGCGGTGGTCGAGGGGGTCAGGGAGAGCTCACTCATGGTGTCTTCTTTCCGTTGATGCGGGCGGATTCGGTGGACCGGCCGAGCTTCAGTCGAGGCCGTTGGCGGTCAGGTAGTCCCGGGCCACGGTGTCCGGTTCCTTCTGGTCGATGGTGACCTGGCCTACGGCCTCGGTCAGTTTCTCGGTGGTGAGGGTCGCCGAGAACGTGTTCAGGGCAGCGGTGATCGCAGGAGTGTTCTGCGCGCCGGCGATGAGCGGCACCACGTTCTGTACCCCGAAGAGATTCTTGGAGTCGTCCAGAACGACGAAGTCATTCTGGACGATGGCCGGGTCGGTGGACAGAAGGCTCGCCACCTGGACCCGGTCCTTCGCGAGCGCCTGCACGGTGAGGGCGCCTCCGGCGTCGAGGGACTCGAACTTCTTGAACGTCAGCCCGTACACCGACTTCAGCCCGAGCAGGCCCTGCTGTCGGGTGGCATATTCCGCACCGGCCCCGATCGCCATCTGCCCGGCCACTGGTGCAAGGTCTGAAATGCTCTCGAGATCAAGCTTTTCGGCAGTTTCGGCCCGTGTCACCAGGGCGTCCCGGTCCTGCGCGGAGGCCGGCTCCAGAAGCTCCAGGCCCTTGGGGAGGCTGGTGTTCAGACCGGCCGTGACGGCCTCCTCGGTGCTGGCGTCCACCTCTTTCCCCGAGGAGAAATAGGAGAGAAGCGCGCCGTTGTACTCGGGGAGGAGATCGATCGAACCATCCTTCAGAGCGTCGATGTACACCTCACGCGACCCGATGTTGAACTTGCGCGTCACGTCGACACCCGCGTTCTCCAGAACCTGGGCGTACATCTCGGCGAGCAGCTGGCTCTCGGGGAAGTTGGCCGAACCGATGACCACGGACGAGCCCGATGAGGAGGTGTCGTCACTCGCGGCGGACAGGGGGTCGGAACCGCCACCGCAGGCCGTCAGCGAGGCGAGCAGCAACCCGGTTCCGAGGATGGCCAGATGGCGCATGGGTCTTCCCGTCAATCAATGGGTGGTGGGCAGAGCGTCCCCGGAGGGGTCCGGAGCGACCCTCGTAGCGAGGTACCTCGATTCGAGGTATGTCGATACGTGGGACCATAACACCGTGCTCGAACTGGCGATTCTGGGGTTCCTGGCCGAGGGGCCGACACATGGTTACGAACTGCGCCGGCGGGTGGCGCATCTGTCCGGATATGCCCGGCCGGTGAGTGACGGCAGTCTCTACCCGGCCATCCAGCGCATGGTGAAGTCCGGCTGGATAGCCCGCGAGCTGATGCCGGGCGCGGGTGCCACTGCACGGCACGTGCTGACCATCACCTCGCCCGGCCGCGAGCGACTGCAGGAACGGCTGAGAGATCCTGAGCGCCTCGACATCACCAACATGGCCCGTTTCCTGGTGATCCTGGCCTTCCTGTCGCAGCTGCCGGACGTCGGCGAGCAGCATGCTGTGCTGCGGCAGCGCCTGGATTTCCTGGAGGGGGACGGGAGCTTCTTCTACGACGGTGACCGGCCGGTCCGGGCGGACGAGGTCGTTGATCCCTATCGGCGGGGCATGTTCGTCGTGGCCACGGCCACCAGTCGCACTGAGCAGGAGTGGCTGCGGAGCGTACTGAAGGAGGGCTGATGCACATCGTCCAGCCGCTCACGGACGGGTGCGCGGTCGAGAGCGGAGCCCTGGACGCCGCTCTCGACCGGGTTCGCGTCGTGCGCGATGGCGGGGTGCACCCGTTGGCCGACCTGCTCAGGCGATGGTGGCGAAGCCTCCGGTCCAGGAGATCTTCTCGCCGACGGCGAGGGTGAGCTGCAGGAAGCCGATGGCCTCCAGCTCGCGGGCGCGGCTGAGGGCGCCGGCGTCAACGGCCTTCAGGCCGGCGGCGGTCACGACGTCCGTCAGGAGCTGCTTGGCGTCCTGGTCGTCACCGGCGATGAGGACGGTCGTGGGCTGGGAGCCGACGGTGCCGGAGCTGAGCGTTGCGGCGAAGGTCGTGTTGAAGGCCTTGAGCACGCGTGACTGGGGCAGCGCGGCCTGCAGCTCGGCGGCGGCGGAGCTGTCGGCGGGCACGGTCAGGGAGTCGAAGGTCTCGAAGTTCAGGGGGTTGGAGATCTCGACGACGACCTTGCCGGCCAGTTCGGTGGCGCGGGCGGAGGCGATCTCTGCGACGGCGCCGTAGGGCGTGGCCAGGACGACGATGTCGCCCGTGGCCGGCTTGGCGGTGTCCGAGGAGCTGAGCAGCTCGGCGGTGTGCCCGCCCTTGGTCACGACCCCGGCGATGGCCTGGCCCATGTTCCCGGTTCCGATGATGCTGACGTGTGCCATGGCGTGAAGCCTCCGGTTCGATCCTGCGGTAGATTTAGTTGTTGCTACAACCAATAAGCTAGAGCAGATTACTTGTAGATACAACTATCGAGGAGGCGTGATGACGGACACACCATGGCTGGACGATGCCCAGCTGGCGGCCTGGGTGCGATTGTTCGCGCTGGTCGAGTTGCTGCCGGGCACGCTGGACTCGCAGATGCGCCGGGACGCGGGGATCACGCAGTTCGACTACTACGTCCTGGCCATGCTCTCCGAGGCTCCGGAGGCGACGCTGCGGATGACATCGCTGGCGCAACTGACGAACTCGACGCTGGCGCGCCTGTCTCACGTGGTGCAGCGGTTGGAGCAGCGTGGCCTGGTGGAGCGACATCCCTGCCCGGAAGACCGACGGGCGACCAACGCCCGGCTCACGGAGGCAGGGAAGGAGACTGTCGCTCGTGCTGCGCCGGGGCACGTCGCGACCGTCCGGCAGCATGTGATCGACGCGCTCACGCCGGAACAGGTCGCCCAGCTGACGACGATCCTGGATGCTGTGCTGGTCAGGCTCGATCCCGAGGACCGGATGGGAGCCATGTACAAGCGCTACGACGTGAACTGAGCCCCGTTCTGCGGGACACGCCGACGTGAGGCCCGGGGGCGCCACGCCGGCGTGGACAGGAGCAGACGTCAGTGGACCACCACGGGCTTGATCACCCGGCCCGAGGCCGAGTCCTCGAACCCTTGGTTGATGTCCTTGAGGGGATAGCTCCTGACCAGCTTGTCCAGCGGGAAACGGCCCGCGTGCCAGAGGTCGATGAGCTGGGGGATGAATACCTGCGGTACGGAACTGCCCTGGATCACGGTCTTGAAAGTCCAGCCCTTCACCAGGGACAACCCGATCTCGAAGCTCACCTCGGTACCGGGGGCGGCCGCACCGACCAGGGCCAGGGTGCCGCGGAGCCCCAGGCTGTCGGCGCCCTGGCGCAGCAGCTCCGGTCTCGCCGTGGTGTCGATCACGTAGTCGGCCCCGACGCCGCCCGTCAGCCGCATCACCTCCTCGGAAAGTTCGGCTTCCCGGGTGTTGATCGTGGCCGTCGCCCCGATCTCCCGGGCCAGCTCCAGGCGCGAAGGATGGATGTCCACCGCGATCACCTGGGAGCAGCCGGCCACGCCCGCGGCCATGAGGGCGCCGCACCCGACCGCTCCGGCGCCGATCACGACCAGGGTGCTGTTCAGGGACGGCTTCAGTTCGTTGAGAACCGTTCCGGCGCCGGTCTGGATGCCGCACCCCAGAGGAGCCACGACCTCCAGAGGTATGTCCGGGTCGATCCGGATCACGCTTTCCTGCACCACGTTGGAGTATCCGGCGAAGGAGGACTGCCCGAAGAAGTGGGAGGAGATGACCTGCCCGTCGCGGCTGAAGGCCGTGGTCCCGTCCGGCCGCCGGCCACCGAAATCGGCTGCGAAAAGATTTTCGCAGTAGGCCATCTGGCCAGACCGGCAGCGTTTGCACTGTCCGCAGTAGGCGGCAGCCAGGAGGACGTGGTCGCCGGGCCGGACGCCGGTCACGCCGTCGCCCACCTGCTCCACGATTCCGGCTCCCTCATGTCCCAGAACCGCCGGCAGTGGCGTGGGGTAGACCTGGTCGCGGACAATGGCGTCGGTGTGACAGACGCCGCTGGCGACCATCCGGACCAGGACCTCGTTCGCCCGCAGGTCGTCCAGCGCGAGGTCTTCGATGGTCAGCGGCTCGTGCGGTGCGCGCGCGACCGCAGCGGTGACCTGCATGCTCATGATCTGTCCTCCGGCGGTCTCAGAACGGGTACGGCTGGTCGGACGGCTCGATCGTGACCCATTTCAGGTCGGTGAATTCGTTGATCACGGCCCGGCCGTCGAAACGGCCGTAGCCACTGGCCTTCACCCCGCCGTACGGAGCCTGCGCCTCGTTCTGCACCGTTGCCCCGTTCACGTGCACGTGACCGGCCTGAATGCGCAGGGCGACCTGCAGCGCCCGCCCGCTGTCCTTGCCGAAGACCGCTGCGGCCAGTCCGTACTCGGTGTCGTTGGCGACCTCGACAGCCTGTTCCACGCCGGAGACCCGGACCACGGTGGTGATCGGGCCGAAGGTCTCCTGGTCGTAGATCGCCATGTCCGGGGTCACCCTGTCGACGATCGTGGCCGGCATCGCGGCGCCCTCGGCCTTTCCGCCGACCACGACCTGACCCCCCTTGGCGACGGCGTCGTCGATCAGGTCGTTGATCCTCGCGCCGGACTCCTCGCGGATCATCGGCCCGACCACACAGGACGCGTCTTCGACCGGGTCGCCGCCGGCGAGCGTCGTGGCCCGGGCCGCGAACCGGGCCACGAACTCGTCCGCGACCGACTCGTCCACCACGAATCGCTCCGTGGACATGCAGATCTGCCCTTGATAGAGGAAAGACCCGAACACCGCGGCATTCACTGCGCCGTCCAGGTCCGCGTCGTCCAGCACCACGAACGGGGCCTTGCCGCCGAGCTCGAGCAGAGCGGGTTTCAGATGACGTGCCGACTTCTCCGCGATGATGCGGCCCACCTTCGTGGACCCGGTGAAGTTCACGCGGCGTACCGCAGGGTGCGCGATGATCGCCTCCACCACCTGGTCGGAGTCTTCGGGGGCACTGGTGACGAAATTCAGCACGCCGGCCGGAAGTCCTGCCTCATGCATGATCTCGGCGATCAGCAGGTGCGTGGCCGGGCTGGTCTCGGACGCCCGGAAGACGACCGTGTTGCCACAGACGATCGGGTAGGCGATGGCCCGGGCGGCCAGCACCCCGGCACCGTTCCAGGGGGCCATGCTCAGCACCACGCCGACGGGCTGCCGAACGGTCATGGACATCGTTCCGGGCTTGTCGGTCGGCAGCGTCTCGCCCTGGATCTGGGTCGCCAGACCGCCTGCCTCGCGCAGCAACTGCGAGGTGAGGAAGGCATTGAAGCCGGCCCACAACTGAGCGGCACCGACCTCGGCCATCATGGTCCCGATGAACTCCGGGGTCCGGCGCTCCATGATGTCGGCGGCCTTCAGCATGATGGCCCGGCGCTCGGTGGGGCCGGTGGCCGACCAGCTGGTGAAGGCCCTGGCCGCGGACTGAACGGCGTCCAGGGCATCGTCCACGCCGGCGGCCGCGCCCTGGCTCACCAGGTCGCCGGTGAGCGGATTCCTGCGCTCGAACGTTCGGCCGCCCCGAGCATCTCGGCTCTCGTTGTCGATGATCAGCTGGGTTTTCATGGAAGTCTCCGTCGCCATTGACTGTGCGCTACTACCATCGGTTTGGTGTAACGAATTTTGACCGCCGTCGTCAGAAGTGTTACACGTTGGCCAGGTCGGGTCCAGATCTGGCGTGGACAACCGGCCACCGCGGGCCGGGCGTGCTTGGAGCCGGGCCCCCGGCGTGCTTGTCTGCCCTCATGGAGCTTCGTCATCTGCGGTACTTCGTCGTGGTGGCGCAGGAGCGGCACTTCGGGAGGGCGGCCGCGCGCCTGCACATCGCCCAGCCGCCCCTGTCGCAGCAGATCCGCCGGCTGGAGGCCGAACTGGGGGTACAGCTCCTCCTGCGCACCACCCGCCGGGTCGAACTGACCGCGGCCGGCGAGCGATATCTGGAACGTGCGCAGGCGGTGCTCGCCGCGGTCGAGGCGGCCGGGAACGAGGCGGTCATGGTGTCGCTGGGGGACGCCGGTCATGTCGCCATCGGGTTCACCGGCTCGGCCACGTACGAGGTGCTGCCGGCCCTGGCGCGGGCTCTGCGTCGAGACCTTCCTGGGATCACGCTGGATCTCAAGGGGGAGATGCTGACGCCGGACCAGGCGACGGCGCTGCTGGAGGGGACGCTGGACCTGGGTTTCCTGCGGCCACCGGTGCGCGAGTCCCGGCTGGAGGTGCGGGTGCTGCGCAGCGAGCCGCTGATTGCCGTGCTGCCCGAGCAGCATCCCCTGGCCCGGCGCAGCGTCCTGCGGTTGAAGGATCTGCGGGACGAGCCGTTCATCGGGTATCCGTCCCACCGGCGATCGACCGTTCACGAGGCGGTATTGGAAGCCTGTGACCAGGCCGGTTTCGTTCCGGGGGAACTGCAGGAGGTGGCGGAGACCTCGACACTGGTCTCGTTCGTGGCCGCTGGTCTCGGCGTGGCGCTGGTGCCGGAGTCGGTGCGGCACCTGCAGATCACGGGTGCCGCGTACCGCCCACTGACCGGAACGACCCGACGGGTGGAGCTCGCCGCCGCGATGCTCGCCGGACCGGATCGTCCTGCTCTGCGTCGGGTCCTGGAACGGGCTGAGGCCCTGTTCACGGGCGATTGAGAGCCTGGAGGTCTCAATCACCGGTGCACTATGTATTTCCCTCGATCGCCGCGGCCCGTGAGACTCGGTCGAAACAGCCTGCAGGAACCGTTCGGGACGGTGAGGACCGATGAAGATCACCGGCGTCGAGGCGATTCCGTTCTCCGTGCCCTATGCCAAGCCGTTGCGGTTCGCCAGCGGTGAGGTGAGTGCCGCCGAGCACGTGCTGGTGCGCGTCCACACCGATGCCGGGCTGGTCGGGACGGCCGAGGCGCCGCCTCGCCCGTTCACCTACGGTGAGACGCAGACCTCGATCAAGGCCGTGATCGACGGCATCTTCGCGCCCGCGGTGCTCGGGCTCTCGCCCCTGGCCCGGGAGGTGGCCCATCAGCGGATGGCCCGCACCGTGGGCAACCCGACGGCCAAGAGCGCCCTCGACATGGCGCTGTGGGACCTGGTGGGTCAGAGCCTGGGTGTCAGCGTCACTGATCTCCTGGGCGGGTTCACCGACCGGATGCGGGTGGCCCACATGCTCGGCTTCGACACGCCGGAGGCCATGGTCGACGAGGCCGCCCGGATCCGGGAACTGCACGGCATCAGCACTTTCAAGGTGAAGGTCGGCCGCCGCCCGGCCGCGCTGGACGTGGCGGTGTGCCGGGCCCTGCGGGAGGCGTTCGGCTCCACGGTCGAGCTGTACGTGGACGGCAATCGCGGGTGGAGCCCGTCGGAGGCCGCCAGGGCGCTCAAGGCCATGGAGGACCTGGATCTGTCCTTCGCCGAGGAGCTCTGCCCGGCGGACGACGTCCTGGGACGTCGGTGGCTGGTGCGGCAGTCGAGCGTTCCCACGTTCGCCGACGAAAGCGTCCCCACGCCGGCTGATGTGACCCGGGAGCTGCTCGGCGGCTCGGCCGACGGCATCAGCATCAAGACCGCCCGCACCGGCTTCACCACCTCCCAGCGCGTGTTGTTCCAGTGCGAGGGAATGGGAGTGGACGTGGTGATGGGCAACCAGATCGACGGACAGATCGGTTCCCTGTGCAGCGCCGCGTTCGGCGCCGCGTTCGCCCTCAGTTCCCGCCGGCCGGGCGAACTCTCGAACTTCCTCGACATGACCGACGATCTGCTGACCGAACCGCTGCAGATCGTGGACGGTGAACTGGCGGTCCGCCAGGGACCCGGCCTGGGGATCCGGATCGACGAGGAGAAACTCACCCGCTACCGGCAGGACCGATAGTCCGGCGGGAGCAGTCCGCACAGCGTTATCAGCCGACAGAGAGGTACGGCCTGAAGATGACCACCACCGACCACCACATCGAGTTCCCACCCAGCGCAGCCGGTTCCGGCAACGCCGCGACGATGAGTTTCCAGGAGAGGCAGAAGGTCACCGCGCAGGCCGATCCCGCGCGGGTCGACCTCCTGGCCACCGCCGTCCTGACCGCTGTGCACGACATCGTCCGCCGGCACGAGGTCTCGTACGCCGAGTACGACGCGCTCAAGGCGTGGATGATCCAGGTGGGGGAGGACGGGGAATGGCCGCTCTTCCTGGACGTCTGGGTGGAGCACGCGGTCGAGGAGGTCGCCAACGCTGCCCGCGAGGGTTCGAAGGGCAGCATCGAAGGACCGTATTACGTGCCCGGCGCCCCGTCGCTGGGCGCTGAGGGTGCTCTGCCCATGCGTGAGGACGAGCAGGGCACGCCGCTGCTCTTTCACGGACTGGTCCGTAACGTCGGGGGAGATCCGCTCCCCGGTGCGACCGTCGACATCTGGCATGCCGACAATGACGGCTACTACGCCCAGTTCGCACCCGGCATTCCGGAATGGAACCTGCGAGGGGTGTTCATCACCGGCCCGGACGGTTCGTTCAGCATCCGCACCATCCAGCCGGCGCCCTACCAGATCCCGACCGACGGCTCGTGCGGCGCGCTGATCCGGGCCGCCGGATGGCACGCCTGGCGCCCGGCCCACCTGCACCTGAAGGTCTCGGCACCCGGCCACCTGCCGGTCACCACCCAGCTGTACTTCGCCGGTGGTGAGCACGTGAACTCCGACATCGCCCAGGCCACCAAGCCCGAACTGATCCTCTCACCGGTGGCGGTGGATTCCGGCGCCGAGGTCCGCTACGACTTCGTGCTGGATCCGCAGTAGGTTCTTCGGCAACGACGACAAGGTGGAGGACGGCGTGCTGTTCGCGGTGACCATGCAGGTGAACCTGCCGCCCGACCTGGATCCCGCCGTGCGGGCCGACCTGCTGGCGCGGGAGGCGGCGTACAGCCGCTCGCAGCAGGAGGCCGGCCGGTGGCCCCATCTGTGGCGGATCGCCGGGCAGTACGCCAACCTCAGCGTCATCGATGCGCAGGACAATGCCCAGCTGCACGACATCCTCTCGAGCCTGCCGCTGTTCCCGTACATGACGATCGACGTCAGGCCACTGACGAGGCATCCCAACTCGATCAGGGACTGACCCGCTCGAGGACGTCGGACCGAGCTCGACGACTTCGCTGCCGGATTGCTTCCGGATCAGGCCGGCGCGGGAAAACGATTCAGCCCGATGGCCAGCTGCTCGGTGTTCCCCGCGAAGCAGATGCGCACCCAGCCCTCGCCCTGCGCACCCTGTCGGTCGCCTACCGACCCTTGCCGCCCGACGGTGCCGGGCCCGCAGCCGATTCCGGTCGATCCCCGGGGATACCGGGGAGTGAGCTGGAACACGACCTGATTCTCCTGGGGACTGTCGGGATCCTGGACCCGCCCCGGCCTGAGGTCGCTCCCGCCGTTCAGGAGGCTGCGCGGGCCGGTATCCGGGTTCTGATGATCACGGGAGATCACCCCGCGACCGCCGCACGCATCGCCCAGGACCTGGGGATCGGCGGCGTCGGCGAGCAGCCACTGACCGGTGTCCAGATCGACGCCCTGGACACCGAGGGACTGCGGGCCGCGACCGCCACGACATCGGTCTACGCCCGGGTGGCGCCGGCCCACAAGCTGCGCATCGTCGCGGCTCTGCAGGCCCAGGGTCACGTCGTCGCCATGACCGGGGACGGGGTCAACGACGCCCCGGCCCTGAAGTCGGCCGACATCGGCATCGCCATGGGGATCACCGGGACCGAGGTCACCAAGGAAGCGGCCTCCATGATCCTGGCCGACGACAACTTCGCCACCATCGTCTCCGCTGTTCGCCAGGGCCGCGTCATCTTCGAGAACATCCGCAAATTCCTGCGCTACCTCCTGACCTCCAACCTGGGAGAGGTCCTGACGGTCTTCGGCGGAGTGGTGCTGGCCGATGCCCTCGGACTCACCCAGGCTTCGCACACGGCCGTCGTACTGCCGTTGCTGGCCACCCAGATCCTCTGGGTCAACCTGATCACCGATTCGGCCCCCGCCCTGGCCATGGGGATGGACCCCGAGACCGACGACGTGATGGCCCGGCGCCCGCGTCGGCGCAGCGACCGGATCATCGACACCCGGATGTGGCTGAGCGCCCTGTTCATCGGGGTGGTCATCGCGGCGTCCACCCTGTTCGCCCTCGACATCTTCCTGCCCGGAGGACTCGTGGAAGGGCACGACTCTCTCGCGGTGGCCCGGACCGCGGCCTTCACCACCCTGGTGCTGGCCCAGCTGTTCAACGTCTTCAACTGCCGTTCCGAGACCACGAGTGCCTTCCACCGGCTCTTCGTCAACCCCTGGCTCTGGGCGTCCGTCGGATTCGGCCTGCTCGCGCAGGCCCTCGTCGTCGAGGTTCCCTTCCTCCAGACGGCCTTCGGCACCGCCTCTCTCGACCTGGAGCACTGGCTGGTCAGTGCGGCCCTGGCCAGCACCGTGCTGTGGCTCGACGAACTGCGCAAGGTGTTTCTCCGGTACTCGTCACGAGCCGTCTGATTCAGAAGGAGATTTTCATGACCACATGGGCATCCGTCATCGGGATCGTCCTGGCCGTACTGCTCGTTCTCCTCGCCCTGGCGGTGCGGATCGTGAAGCAGTACGAGCAAGGTGTTCTCTTCCGGCTCGGACGGGTGGTCGGGGTGCGTGGTCCCGGGCTGCAGCTGATCATCCCGTTCGTCGATGTCATGCACCGGGTCTCGCTGCGGATCGTGACCATGCCGATCCAGTCGCAGGGCATCATCACCCGGGACAACGTCAGCGTGGACGTCTCGGCGGTCGCCTACTTCCGGGTGGTGGACGCGACCCGGTCGGTGGTGGCGATCCAGAACGTCTACGCAGCTATCGACCAGATCGCGCAGACGACCCTGCGCAAGGTCGTGGGGCAGCACACCCTGGACGAGACGTTGTCCGAGACCGATCGCATCAACCTCGACATCCGCGCGATCCTGGATGTCACCACGGTGGAGTGGGGCGTCGAGGTCACCCTGGTGGAACTGAAAGACATTCAGCTGCCCGACAGCATGAAGCGGGCGATGGCCCGCCAGGCCGAGGCCGAGCGGGAGAAGCGCGCGAAGATCATCAACGCCGAGGGGGAGTCCCTGGCCGCGACCGCTCTGGGGGAGGCCTCGGACGTCATGATGGCGCACCCGCTGGCCCTGCAGCTACGAAATCTTCAGAGCCTGGTGGAGATCGGGGTGGACAAGAACACCACAGTGGTCTTCCCGGCCCCTCTGATGACCACCATCGCCGAACTGGGCTCCTTCCTCGAACGCGAGGCTGCGGCCGCGACGCCCGGCCGGCCCGATCCGGTCGCGACCCCCAACGGCGTGCCCACCGGGCACTGACATGACGACGAACGGCACCACGCCGGTCACCACCGAGGGCGGCCCTCCGACCCGGATGATCCAGACCCACTGCTCGACACTCACCTTCGGCGTCGATCGGGTGCACAAGGTGAAGAAGCCGCTCGATCTCGGCTTCGTCGACTTCCGCTCCCCGGCCTCGCGTCGCCGGGCCTGCCGTCGCGAAGTCGAGCTCAACCGCCAGTTCGCACCGGACGTGTACCTCGGGGTGGAGGAGATCGGTCCCCAGGGCAGCGCCCCGGTCGACTGGGCCGTGGTGATGCGGCGGATGCCAGAGGAGCGAAGGCTGTCGTCGCTGATGGCAGCCGGTGCCGACGTCAGTGACGATGTCCGTGAGGTGGCCCGGCAATTGGCCGTCCACCATGCCCAGGCGCCCAGGTCGTCCCGGATCGACCACGCGGGAACGCCAGGGCAGCTGCGGCGACGCTGGTCGGACAACCTCGTGGCGCTGCGGGCCTGGGTGCCGTCGGTGCTGGCCCCGGACGTCCTGGCCGAAATTGCCGATCTTGCCGAGAATTACATTGACGGCAGACATTCGCTGCTGGATGCCCGGGTGGCGCAGGGCCGGATCCGCGACGGTCACGGGGATCTGCTCGCAGACGACATCTTCTGTCTGGACGACGGGCCCCGGATCCTTGACTGCCTGGAGTTCGACGACGATCTGCGCGCGGTGGACGGCCTGGACGACGCCGGTTGCCTGGCCATGGACCTCGAGCGGCTGGGCGCTGTCGAGCTGGGACAGCGCTTCATCGACTGGTTCTGCGAGTTCAGTGGTGAGGCGAGGATCGGGTCACTGATCCACCACTACACCGCCTATCGTGCCGTGGTGCGGATGAAAGTCGCTTGCCTGCGATGGTCCCAAGGGCAACCGGAGGCGCTGGAGCAGGCCCAGCAGCTGTCCGGGATCGCCCTGCGGCACCTGCGGGCCGGAGCTCCGCGGTTGATCCTCGTCGGTGGCACTCCGGGAACGGGCAAGTCGACGGTGGCGGGCGCACTGGCCGACCGACTCGGTGCTGTCCTGCTGCGCTCGGACCGGCTCCGTAAGGAGAACGCCGGGATCCCTCCGGAGCAGGACGCGACTCAGCCCTGGCAGCAAGGGCTTTACGCTCCGGTGATGACCACGGACACCTACGACCGATTGATCGAGGTCGCCGCCCGGTTGCTCGGTCACGGCGAGAGCGTCGTGCTGGACGCGAGCTGGTCCACCGGCGGAGAACGGGCCCAGGCCCGGCAGGCGGCCGCGGTGACGTTCAGCAGCGTGCAGGAACTGCGCTGCAGCGCCCCGCCGGAGCTGGTCGATGCTCGCATCGGTTCCCGCCGCAAGGGCCGCGATCCGTCCGACGCGAACCCGGGTATCGCTCGGATGATGGAGAAGGAGTTCCACCCCTGGCCCGAGGCCGCACCGCTGACCACGACCGGGAGCACGGACCAGAACATCCAGGAAGCGGTGCGTCTGACCGGAAGGACCTCCGGCTCTGTTGTTTCCACGGTGCCAGGCTGAAGACTCGTGATCGGCAAAAACCTCTGGAGGCGCGGCCATGACAGAGCCCCGTGCGCGGGACGGATACAGCGCGCAGCACCAACCCGGGGGCGAGGGCGCGCAGGTGGTTCTGGGATTCGATGCGGGCTGGCAGCTACCCCATCTGCTGCGGATCGCGGCCCGGGAAGCGCAGCTGCGGGGGGCCGGACTGTCCATCGTGACCGTGGCCAGGCCCGAGCAGTTCCGCGATGTGAGTCAGCTCCTGAGTCTCGGTGGTTCTGAAAAGGACTGGTGGACATGGTCGGCGTCCGAGGTGCGACGCAGCCAGCGCGCCGCGGCCCGGAAGGTGCGGGCCCAGCATCCCGACCTTCCCATCAGCCTGACCTATCTGGGGGAGGGGGACGTCCATCCCTCGGGTGAGCCGTTCACGTCGGCGACTCTGCTGGTGCTCGGCGGGACCAACCGTTACGGGAGAATACCGTTCGGGGCGAACTCCACCGGTGGCCTGCTGATGAGAGCAGTGAACTGTCCTACCCTGGTCGTACCGGGCAGCGAACTCATCTCGCAAACCGCTGGAGCAGGGCGGGAGCACGATGATTACGACAACGGGCCGGTGGTCGCGGCCGTACCGGCCGGAGATCGCGGCGTGGAGATCATCCGTGAGGCCGAGGCCGAGATGAGCCGTCGGGGAGGGGAACTGCAGATCCTGCGGTCCTTCGAACCCAAGACTGGCGAGACCTCCTCGCAAGCCAGGCAAAACGCCGCCGAGGAGATCAGCCGCCAGGTCGAGCAGGCCGGCGTACCGACCGACACGCACTGGATCGCCATCCTCAGTGACCAGACACCGCTGGCTGCCGTCCGTCAGCAGATGACCGACGCCGGGGTGATCGTCCTGGGTGGCTCTTCCGTGGCCGCGGACGGCCCGGCCATCGATGCTCAGACTCACGACATGCTGGACAGCTGCCCCTGTCTGGTCCTGATCCTGCCTCCTGGCCGGTGACGGTGCGCGCCTCATGACGGTGAGCGGGACGTTCGCCTCTGCCGGGTATCTGACGTTCACGGCAGGCTGGGCGGTAACGGGCTAGCCGGCACCTTCGATCGAGGGAGCAGATCATGCGAGCGCTCGTCGTTTACGAATCGATGTTCGGCAATACGCGTGCCGTTGCCGAGGCGATCGGGTCAGGGCTGAGCGAGAAGGCTGACGTGGAGGTCGTTCCGGTCAGGGATGTCCCCCTGCGGATCGGCAACGATGTGGATCTGCTGGTCGTCGGTGGGCCGACCCACGCGTTCGGCCTGTCCCGTCGGTCGTCCCGACAGCAGGCCGGCCAGCAGGCTGAAGCAGCCGGTCTGCCCCGGCCGGAGACCGATGTGGGTCTTCGGGAATGGCTCGAGGCCACGCCGCTGGTGCCAGGGCTGCCGGCCGCAGTTTTCGATACTCAGATGCGCAACCCCTTCTCGGGTTCGGCTTCCCGGCCGGCTCGCCGGGCCCTGCGGCGTCTGGGCTGTGACATCGCGCCCGGGACCTGTTCCTTCTACGTCCAGGGAAACCGTGGACCGCTGGTGGACGGGGAACTGGAGCGTGCGCGGGCCTGGGGCCGAAGTCTCGCGCAGACGGAACATCGGGTCGACGCTTGAGAAGGCCCGTCTGACAGTTCACGGTGAAGGAGATGAACGGACAGGTGATCAGAGTCTTTCTGCTCGACGATCACGAACTGGTCCGTCGTGGTCTGGTCGCGCTCCTGAAGAGCGCCGGCGATCTTGAGGTCGTGGGCGAGTCCGGCTCGGTGAGAGGAGCCGTTGACCACATTCTTTCTCTGCGGCCCGATGTCGCCGTTCTTGACGGCCGTCTGCCGGACGGCAGCGGCATCGATGTCTGCCGTGACATTCGTTCGGCCGACCCATCGATCAAGACGTTGATCCTTACCTCGTACGAGGAAGACGAGGCGATGTTCAACGCGGTCATGGGTGGCGCGGCGGGGTATGTTCTCAAGGAGGTGCGAGGCGGCGACATCGTCGATGGCATCCGCCGCGTCGCCTCCGGCCAGACCCTCCTGGACCCCGGCATCACGCAGCAGGTTCTGGACCGTCTTCGTCCTCGTATCGGCCAGGAGTTCAGCGAGCTGGCCCTGCTCACGAGGCAGCAGCGACGCGTTCTGGAGCTGATCACCGACGGCCTGACGAACCGCCAGATCAGCGAGCAACTTCTCCTGACCGAGAAGACGGTCAAGAACTACGTCTCGCAGGTGTTCGCCAAGCTCGGGGTGCAGCATCGAACCCAGGCTGCCCTGCTGGCCAACAGGTTTGCCAACGCCCAGGCCCGTCGGTCTTCAGCAAGTGGGGGCTGAAGTCGTCCATCGGTAGGCCGGTGGCCCCGCAGCGATCCGAGGCTTGACGGGTGAACCGAACGTCCTGAGGATTGGTTCGTGACCGAGGAGCTCGTGTATGGGGTACGACGTTTTCGGATGCTGCCTTATCACGATGCGGTGCGGGGCGATCGACAGGCGATCGAACTGGCTGAGGTGGTCGACAACAAACTTGGACCGGCGCTCATGACGGTCCTGTTCGCCGACAGTGGCGACCTCGCCGGATCGGAAGTGCTGATCAACGAGGGCTGCCTCCCCTGGCCCGTCGTGTCCGGTTTCATGGTCCGTGCAGCTCAGGAGCAATAGCGTCTGGGCCAGACGGGTGTGGAAAGTCCCTAGGATCGGCCGGCGTCCAGGGCAGCCCGCACCTACTCGACCCACACCCCGGCGTTCAGCAGGTCCTGCTTCAGTTGCAGAGCCGCTGCGCTGACCGGTCCACCCGAGGCCATGTACCGGTGGCGGAGGCCCGAGGGGGGCACAGCGGCCAGGTCCTGACAGTCATAGATCTCGACCGACTGAAGACCGGTCCGCCCGGAGAGCGCATGCGTCAGCGCCGCCCGGTGGTCCGGGTCGAAGGGCCGCGCGTCGACAACCGGCAGTTGCAGCCGTATCGCACGACCCAAGTTCTGTAACCGGTCGGCAAGTTTCAGCGCGTCCAACTCGTCCGGGTTCGACCAGCCGGCTCGGGCGGGGAGGCTGATGGTGGTGAGGTCGATCTCGCGCAGCATGCGGTCGTTGACGCGGCCGCTTCCGGCACCGGAGGTGATCATCTCGGTGCGCAGGCCGGACTCCCCGCAGGCCTGGAGCAGCGCGCTGACGAAGGTGGCCTGGAACAAGGGTTCCCGGCCCTGGAGAACCACTGATCCCTGGGTCAGGGTGTTGCGGTGGGCGAGCGCGACGTTCAGTACCTGCTGAACGGTCATCAGGTGCCCGGTGCTGGTTTCGTACGGGTAGGTCGGTCGCTTGGGCATCCCCAGGCACACCAGTAGATGAACCGGACCCGAAGTGGTGGGGTTGTCCGGGAAGGGCGACGGGGCCGTGACGAGACGGCACTTCTCGACAGTGCCGTAGACGTGCAGGGGCAATCCGGACCCCTGGGGCCAGGCAGTGATGGGGGCGCTGGGTCTGGACGACGGTTGAGCAGCGACAGTCATGGTGCGTCTGCGCTGCATCGGGATCGTAGGAGAGCGATGCGACACCTTCACGTGATCCCGGCCCATCGCTGTCGGAGGCAGTACCGAGGATATTCTCGGGAGGGATGGCCACGCCGGACAGGGCCATTGGTCCCGACCCGACCGCCCGACCGGCCCTCCCGACGGGGCCGGAGGGCCTGCGGCCCGGTGGCCCGATGCAGCGCAGGCTCTGTTCGGCGGCCGACCTGGAACACTGAAGTCGCGGACGAAATGGCTGGCTTCATCAGCTTTCTGGTCACCGGCGAGGCAGACCGGTCCTTGTGCCCCTGAACGGGTCTCCCTCACCGGAACCGGCGGGTGTGGACGACGTCCGATCGTTGAGCGTCCAGTTCCGGCGGGGCTTCTCAGGCTTCTCGGACTTGGGAGGCCGGGACGGCGTCGATCTCGTCCATCAGGGCGAGCAGTGCCAGGGCGGGGGCCGGAAGGTGCTCGGGACGGTAGGCGAGCGCCAGGTCGACCGTCGGGGTGGGCCCGGTGAAGTGCCGTAGGCGCACGCCGGGCATCGGCAGGGCCCGGGCCCGGCCGGCGGGAACGACGGCGATGACACCGCCGCCGGCGACCGCGCGCAGCAGCTGCTCGTCGTCGGGTTCGTACCGGGCGTGGTGGAAGCCACCGTCGGGCCAGACCTGCTGGACCGTGCGGTCGTACATCCCGGGACCGTTCTCGCGGGGCCACATGACCACCGGCTCGTCGACGAGGTGCTGGCGGGGAACCTTCCGCGGGAACCGGGTCAGGAGGGGGTGGCCGTCCGGCAGGGCGAGCATGAGCTCCTCCGGGGCCATCAATCGGCAGACGATGCCGGCCTCCTCGATCGGTGGGCGGACGAAGGCCAGGTCGAGGCGTCTCTTCAGCAGCCCGCTGACGTTCAGGGCGGTCCAGCCGGTCTCGGCGATGACCTCGACGTGCGGGAACCGGGCCCGGTAACCGGCCACCAGGGCGTCGACGGTCCCGCCCCGGGCCGAGCGGGTGTAGGCCAGCCGGATCCGGCCGCTCTGGCCTTGGACCGCGGCCCGGATGCGGGTGTCCGCGGCGTCGACGCGGGCCATCAGGTCACGCCCCTCGGCCTCCACCAGCGAGCCGACCCCGGTGAGCACGCAGCCACCCGGGCGGCGCACGATCAGCTCGGCCCCGATTTCCTTTTCCAGCAGCTGGATCTGCTGGGTCAGGGCCGACTGGGCGATGTGCAGGCGAGCAGCCGCCCGGGTGAAGCTGAGTTCCTCGGCCAGCATCACGAAGTACCGCAGCCGCCGCAGCTCCAGGGCCATCGCATCAGTATTGCTGATCGCTGCATCGGAAGCCGGTATTGGACGTTTCTGGTAGCTGTCCGGTGAGCTGGGTGCTTCAAGGGACAGCAAATCCGGGGGGAACAATGTCTGATGTCACGGTCGTCGGGGCTGGAGTGATCGGCCTGTCCTGCGCAGTGCGCCTGCTCGAGGCCGGTCTGGAAGTCACCGTGCGGTGCGCCGATGCACCCGAGGACACGGTGTCGGCCGTCGCGGCGGCGGTCTGGTACCCCAGCGGCTTCCCGGCCGGCGATGCCCGGTCGCTGGACTGGGCTCGCGGTGGTTTCGACCAGCTGGCCCAGGACGTGATCCACGGCGCGCCCGGCGTGACGATGCGCCGCACCCGCATGCTGTTGCGCCGTCCGGCCCCCTCGCCCTGGTGGTCGGCGGCGGTGCCCGACTTCCGGCTCGTCGAACACGATGGAGCGCAGTCGGGCGTCACCCAGGAATGGCAGTTCACCGTGCCGACGGTGGAGATGCGGCCCTACCTGCGCTGGCTGATCCAGCGTGTGAGCAGCAGCGGCGGCGTCCTGGAGCGGCGTCCGGTGCGCACCCTCGATGAACTGGCCACCCGGGTCGTCGTCAACGCCTCCGGCCTGGGCGCCCGAACTCTGGCCGACGACGACGCGGTCCACGCGATTCGCGGTCAGATCGTGCTGGTGTCCAATCCCGGGATCGAGACCTCGGTCCGTGACGAGAACCACCCGGCCGGGCACGCTTACGTGCACCCGCGCAGCACCGACGTCGTTCTCGGCGGCACCGTCGAACCCCACCAGTACGGCACGACACCCGACCCGGAGGTGACCGCGGCGATCCTGGAACGCTGCCGTGCCCTGGTACCCGAACTGGCTCACGCCCGGGTCCTGGGCCAGGCGGTCGGCCTGCGCCCGGGCCGCACCGGAGGGATAAGACTGGAGGTGGGCCCCGGTCCACGATCCGGAACCCACGTGGTGCACACCTACGGGCACGGCGGTGCCGGCGTCACCCTGGCCTGGGGTTGCGCCGACGAGGTCGCGCGCATCATCCAGAGCCTCTGATGAGTCGAGGCTTTTGTGGTCGATGGTGGACGCGGTCGCGCGCGGCTCTCGCGGTGGTCGTCCCGCCCAGACCCCGACGCCGTCAGCGATCCCGCAGCGCCGCCTCCATTCGATGGGTGATCTCGTCGAGCACCGCGCAACTCGTGGCGAAGTTCAGTCGGGTGAACTCCTGACGGCCGCCGAATTCCGTTCCGGAGCTGGTGAAGACGCCGGCCTCACGCCGGAAGAAGTCACCGGCGTCCGCACCGGCCAGGGCGTCGGAGCAATCCAGCCAGGCCAGGTAGGTGGCGTCCGGAACCCGCAGGTGGACACCCGGCATCCGGTCCACCGCGCCGGCCAGCCGGTCACGCTGATTCCGGAGATGGGTGCGTACGTCAGCCAGCCACGGGTCGCCCCGTTCCCAGGCCGCGCGGGTCGCCTCGACCCCCAGAACGTTCGAGATGCCATGAATGTCCGGGGGCTCGGCGTCCCACCGTTTCCGCAGGGCCGGCGGGCCGATATGAGCGACGGCCGTGCGCAGTCCGGCGATGTTGAAGGCCTTGGTGGCAGAGGTGAGAGTGACGGTCCGGGCGGCGGTCTCGGAACTCAGACCGGCGAACGGGAGGTGCCGATGGGGGTCGTGCACCAGGTCGGCGTGGATCTCGTCGCTGATCACCAGCAGGTCGTGACGCTCGGCCAGCTCCGCGAGCCGCACCAGTTCGTCCTCTGCGAAAACGGCGCCGGTCGGATTCTGAGGATTGACCAGGAGCAGAACCTTCGCGGGCCGCTCGGTGAGTTCGCGCTCCAGCCGGTCGGTGTCGTGCGTCCATCGGCCCTGGTCGAAGAGGACGGGCAAGGGCAGCGGAACCCGTCCCATCGTGGGGACGCAGGCCCGGAAGGGCGGGTAGTTGGGTTCCTGGATGATGACCCCGTCACCGGGCTCGGTGCTCAGGTGCAGCAGGATCTGCAGGCCGGCCAGGAGATCGGTGATGCCCCGGACGCAGGAGGGTTCGGCGGCCCACCCGAATTTCCGCGACATCCGGCCCGCGAAGACCTCGGCCAGCGGGTCCAGGTCGCCCGGGCGGTCCGGATATCCGAGATCGCCGCGATCGAGCACATCGAGCACGCTCTCCCGGATGACCGGGGCAACGGGGAAGTCCATGTCGGCGACCCAGGCCGGCAGGAGGTCGGGATGACGACGCCACTTCACCCCCTGCTTGGCGCGCAGCCAGGTCAGCGGTGGATCGAACGACGGGGTGGCCGGGGTCCTCAGCAGGGCGTCGCGTAGTCCTTCCAGCTGGCCGTGGTGCTGCGCCAGCTCCTCGTACAGATGCAGCAGAACGCCGTCCTGCGTCAGGTCACGCTGCGGGCCGAGGAAGGCCGGGTCCGGGGCCAGGGCGGGGGGAGCGCTGGGCGTCAGGTGGGCCAGGTCGGCGCGCAGCTGGGTCTGAGCGGCATCGAGTGCTGTCAAGAGCTCCTGAGCCGATCCGGTGGCCGTGAACTCCGCACTGCGGTCACGCGTGCTCGAGCGGCCGGCCAGTACCGTCCCACCCCAGTAGGTCATCACCCCGATCACGTGGGTGACCAGGCCGAACGGGGTGTTGGCGGTCGCGGTGGGGCGCCGGTTCACCTGCTCGTCGCCGAGTTCCCCGATCACGGCGCGGATGCCGGAGAGGGCTCGTTCGGCGAAGTAGGCGAAGTCCTCGCCCGGGAGGTGCAGGTCCGGGAGCTGAGTCGGTGAGGTCGGTGAGGTCGGTGAGGTCGGTGGGGAGGTCATGGCTGCCTCTTCCTCGGTGGTGGCGGGCTGTCCCGGCCATTGAACCGGCAGACGCGGCGTTTGTAACCGGTTAAGATGGTTACATGTTTGTATACGTCAGCAACCGCCTGAGCCTGGACCTGCTCGGGACCCTGAAGTGGCGCAGCGACGTCCCCGAAGAACACCTGCTCACCGCGCACGACGTGGCGACCTGGAGCCAGGGCTCGTCGCTGGGGGTGCCGGTCGCGACGGACGAGGCCGGGCTGGCGAGGGTGCGGGACGTACGCGAGATGCTCTACCGGGCGATCACGGCGGCGCAGAACGGCCAGGAACTGATCGAGGTGGAGGTGGCGCAGTTGAACGAGATCGCCCGCGGCCCTGCCCCCGAGCTGCATCTGGACCAGGACGGCCGGGTGTCGCGCAGTGCCGACATCGACGCCCTGCTCACCGCCGTGGTGCGCGACGGTCTCGAACTACTGGCCGGTCCGCAGGCGCCGCAGATCCGCAACTGCGCCAACGATCGCTGCACCCGCCTGTACGTGGACACCTCCCGCGCCGGCAACCGGCGCTGGTGCGGGATGGCGGAGTGCGGTAATGCCGCCAAGGTCGCTGCCTTTCGTGCCCGGCAGCGATCATGACCAGGCGTGACCAAGCTTGACCAGGCTTAGTGCTCCAGCGAGAACTCGCTCTGCTCGCCCGCGGGGACCGGCCGGGTCGGGGGCGCGTCCAGTTGCGGCTGGGACGTGATGAGCTGCCAGCGCATGGCGTGCCGGTCGTGCCGGACCGTTCCCTCCCGCGTCAGCTGGTGCAGGGAGCGGCTGACCTGGTCACCGACGACCAGAACCTGCCACGTGGAGCGGACGTCGGCCGGGATGTGGTCCCACAGCCGTTCGCGGATCTCGCGCAGGGTCAGACCGCCCCGGCCGGTGGCGAGGCAGGCCAGGACCCAGGTGTCGGTGGCGGCGCTGAGCTGTCGGCTGTCCATTCCGGACATCAGATCACACCCGCCGCCCCCGACCGGGACGCCTGCCTATCCGACCGGCGCGTACACGACGGTGAAGCCCTGGGCGGTCTTGGTGTTCCAGTCCTTCGTGCGGCCCGCTTGGCGTCCGTGGGCCTCCAGGTACCCGCGGAACGCCTGGATGTCCCATTCCTTGCCGCGCTTCTCGAAGTGGAACACGTCGCGCCCGATGATGATCTCGCCGGGCTTCTCGACCTCTTCGCAGGATTCCTCGCTGATCTGCCCGGCACTGTTCATGGACAGGCAGTCGACGTTCCCGCCCTCGGAGTCCCGCGCGGTGACGATCTGGTAGTTGCTGTCCTTCGCGGGGCCGACCGGGTTCAGGCCCATCCAGACCTCGCCCCCGGAGATGAGGCTGTATTTCTTGTCGCTCTTCTTGCGGGCGAAGTCGACCTTCGGGCTCCGCGGCGAAGGAGGGTGGGTCATGCTCCTCCCCGACAGCGTTCCCGGAGGTTGTCGAATATCCCGGCGTCCCCACCCTCCTCATCGGCCCAGAGTTCCCGTTCGGCAGGCAGGGCGACCGCGAGGGGCGCTTTCGGCGCATCGGCCGGCCGTCGTGTCCGCCTCCGGTGCGGACCCAGCCACCCTGGAATCGACCCGGTGCGAGGGTGGACCACTGCCCTGCCCCGGATTACGGGGCAGGGCAGGTGGTTACAGCGTGGATCCGCAGGGGGAGCAGGACGGTGGGGTGCTGGGGTGCCAGAACCGCCACTTGTGGGCGGGGGCGGTGGACGGATCACCCGATGGATAGACGTTCTTGGTTCCGGCATAGGGCGCGCCCGCCGGGCCGGTGGACGGCGCGACGGTCTGGACGTACGCCGTAGGTGGGGTCAGGCAGCATTGACAGCCGGGCTCTCTGGGTGGACGACTCCAGAGCCTCAGGCGCGGTGCTGGGCGACGGCGAGCAGCGCCTGCGCCTCGGCGCTTCGGCTGCGGCAGAGCTCGGTGAGCGCCTGCAGCTCGGCGGCCTCCTGGGAGAAGCCGGGCCAGCGCGGCCCGGAGACGAAGGCGTCTTCGAACTGCTCCTGGGTGAGAATCCGGACCGGGGTGGAGTTGACGGTGCGGAGGTCGACCTTGAGGGTGGCCCCGGGGCCGGTCAGACGCGCGACGTGATTGTTTCCGACCTTCCAGATACCAGGAGTGGCGTGCCATTTCGCGGCCAGGGCCATCGAGACGGTGCGGCGGGGATTCAGCTGGTCGCGAAGGTGCTCGGCGCTCACCAGCGTGTCCGCCCCTGGAGGGAGCGCGACACCGGTCTCTTGGGCGAGGTCGACGATCGGCTGCTGGAGCTGCAGATCTGCGCTGACGTGCAGCCCGACGGCGGCCGTGCGCACCTCCTGCTCCGTGGTGCCACCGCTCAGCTGATAGCACGTCAGGAGATGCAGGATCTCGACGTCGACGAACGCCGCGGCCTCGTTCACGATCGGGAACTGCGTGGGTGCCCAGCCGCTGCGGTAGTACTCCTGCTCGTCGAGGAACGCAGGCAGGAGGAGGGTGTTCAGTCCGGCGAGCGTTGCCTGCAGCCCAGCCGTCATCTCGGGGCGCCAGTTCGTTCCGACGCGTGCGATCTTCTCCGACAGGCCGAGGAACTCCACCACCGTGCAGGCCGTGGCGTAGGCGGCGCGCAACACCAGCAGGTCGGCCCGGGCATGGGCGGCCGGAGTGTCGGGCACGGATTTCAGCGGGTCGTAGACCCGGGCGCGCCGGGCCCGGCTACGGGCCAGCCGGGCGGCGATGGCTTCCGGCGAGAACCGGGACGGGACAACGGTTGCGTCCGGATCGGCAAGGGAGTGCAGGTTCGGGGAACCGGTCGGCCTCGGCGCCGCGTCGACCCGGGCCGGTGGATGCGCCGGACCGGGGAAGTCGAACTCCTGCCAGTAGAAGGTGGTCTCCGGCGCCGAGCCGGCCGGGTCGAACACCTGCCGGGCGAAGGCATCTTCCTGGGGTCTGCGCCGGTTGCTCACCGCATGGTCCTCGCCCACGAGATAGAACGTGTGCGGGTCCAGGACGAGCGGCGCCTTGCCGGTGGGGGTGGTCGACATGCCCATCTCCTGTCATCCGTGCAGGAATGCCTCGACGGCAGCCTAGGCCGCAGCGTGCGGGCCCCGGAGATTCTGTCGACGTGCGGTGCAGGGACGAGCAGTGACGAGCAGTGACGAGCAGGGCGGCGGTCCGACGGTGGGTGGGCCGGACCGCAGACGTGACGACATCGTCCGTCATCGGTACGGCCCACCCCGCCGGATCACATCACCGCGGGCTCCTGCGCCGCCGTATCGCTCTGCGGGAAGAGAGCGTCGAACACGCGCTCGCGGTCGAAGGCCAGGGCGAACTCGCGGGCCCGGACGGCCATCGCTTCACGGTCGGCCGGAGCCAGGTTGAGAACGGCCTCGTCCATCGCCTCGGTCAGGGCGTTCACGTTGCCGGCCTCGACCACGATCGCGGTGTCACCGATCGCCTCGCCGGTTCCGCCCGTGATCGTGGTGATCACCGGGCCGCCGCCGGAGAGCATCTTCTCCACCAGGGCGATGCCGAAGGTCTCGACGAAGTCGGGCTCGGGCTTGGTCGGCAGGGTGTACGCGGCACAGCCGTTCATCAGCAGCGGCTTCTCGTCGTCGTCGACGTCGGTGAGGAAAACCACCTGCTCGTCCTCCAGCGCCATCGCCTGGATGTGCTCCAGGGCCGGCCCGTTGCCCGCGATCACCAGCTTCACCTGGTCCCGGCAGCGGGACTGGGCGAAGGCGGTGACCAGGTCGTAGACGCCCTTGGCCCGGGCCACGCGGGACAGGAAGAGGATGTAGCCGTCGCGCTCCAGGCCCCGGCGGGCCAGGGCGGCCTCGACCGCGGCCGGGTCCGGGTCCAGGTAGGCGGAGGTGTCGATCGGGGGATACCCGATGATCACGCGCTCGCGGCACTGGCCGGCGAAGGAGGTGCCCGCGATGTGGTCGACCTCCTCGGCGCAGGCGATGATCTCGTCGCGGGTGTACTCGGAGACCGCGATCAGCTCGTCATTGGCCAGGAACGTGGTGAACAGTGCGATGGCGGCGCCGAAATGCTCCTCCCGCAGGGCATTCCTGATCACATTGGTGACGTCCGAGCCGACCGCCTTGGCCATCGTGCGCACCTGCGGGCGCAGCCCGGCGGCCCGGGCCGCCGTGACCGCGTTGACCACCACGTCGGTGTGGGGCGACAGGTACATCGACAGGCAGACGGTCGGCACCGGCTCGCTCAGCAACTCGATCAGCCGGCCGGTGAGGCCGGCCATGTAGCGACCGTCGGGCACCCGGTAGTCCCCGACCGGATCCGGCCGCTCGACGGTGATGCCCGGGCTGTAGGGCAGCAGCCCGTCCATCGGCTTGAGCGGCAGCCCGGCGGCCTCGAGGACCTCCATCGGCCAGGTGAGCAGGCGCACGTCGTCGAAGCCGCGGGTCAGGGCGACCTCGGCCAGGTTGCGTGCCTCGCCGGAATGGCCGCAGATCACCGGGTCGGCCCGGACGGCGATGACGAGACGGCGGCGCGGAAGACTCATCGAGACCTATCTTTTCGTAAATTAGTCGGAGAGTGACGGTGGACGTACGTTCTGTCCCCAGGAGGTGGGTTCCGGACCGAGCCGGAGGTGGAGCCGTCCGCCACGGTGCAGGACATGAGCCGGGACATGGGGCCCACTCAAAGGTTTCCCGTCCAGCGTGGCCGACTGAACGTACTGCACGGGCGGCTCGGCGTCGATACCGTCGCTGGAGATGGGTGTCTCGACGTGCCCGCTGGTCTCGACGGTGAGTTCTCCCTGGCTGAACTGCATGACGCTGCGGGAGAAGGCGGGCGGATGGATGAGGAACAGATTCTGTCCCGCGACCGGGAACAGCCCGAGCGAGGCCCAGACGTACCAGGAGCTCAGGCCACCGGAGTCGTCGTTGCCCGGCAGACCGCCCGATCCGGTGCCGAACTGCCAGGTCAGAGCCGAATGGACGACCTCCGCGGTGCGGTCGGGCCGGCCCGCCCAGTGGTAGGCCCAGGGCACTTCCATGTCGGGTTCGTTGTTCAGGCCCTCGAACCGGTTCAGGGCGTAGCCGGCAGCCATCTCCTCGGGGGAGGGCGCCAGGCCCGGCTGGCGCACCGGCGCGGCCCCCCGGCCGAAGAAGGCGTCGAGCATGCCGATGAAGGCGGCATCCCCGCCGGCCAGGCCGATCCGGGCCGCCATGTCATGCATGAGCCGGAAGGAGTAGTTCCACTTGCCGCCCTCGTAAAAGGTCGAGTCGTGCAGCAACCCGGTGTCCTTCTCGAACGCGTTGACCCAGTGACCGCTGCGCGAGTCCAGACTCTTTCCCAGGTCGTCGTCGGCCAGGGCCCGGGCGATCCGGGCGGTGCAGTGATGGGCGAAGGCCAGGTCGAGCGTGTGCGTGATCGGGTGCACCACGCCCTTGTCGAGGAAGTCCTCGCCGTACTGGCGGCGCAGGTCGTCGTCCATGTGCACCAGCGCCCAGGCCCAGTCCAGGTCGCCGATGCCCAGGGCGTGGATATCGGCCAGCGCGGTGTGCACCAGCGCGGAACCCTGCCGGAAGAACCGGTCGGCGCCGCGCGCCATGCGATACCCGATGGGGAAGTTGCCCTCCTCCTCGCACACCCGGATCATGGACTCCATCAGATCCACCGCCCGGTCCGGTGCGATCGCCTCCAGCAGCGGCAGCTGGGTCTTGTAGATGTCCCACATCGTGCAGATGTCGTAGGCGAACGGCCCGCTGTAGGGCCAGAACGGGCTCTCGTCGTCGGCGATGCACGGCTTGATCAGCGAGTGGTAGAGCGCGGTGCTGAACACCGTGCGCCGCGCCGGGGTGCCACCTTCGACCTGGATCCGGCCCAGGTGCTCGGCCCAGCGCTCGGAGGTCGCGATGTGGACCCGGTCGAAGGCCTGCCGGCCCAGGTCGCACTCGCGCTCCAGGTTCGCGCGGGCCTGCTCCTGGCCGCGCAGGGAGAAGCCGATCCGCACCTCGACGCTCTGCCCGGCGGTGGCCCGGCCGAGGAAGACCAGACCGAAGGGCCGCAGGGTGGTGTGCCGGATGCTGTCCAGGTCCAGGCGGGTGCCGCCGTCGACCAGACGCCGGTCGTGCCAGAGCATCTGCCGCCAGCCGGGACTGTCCACCTCCAGGTAGAACGACAGCGGCACGCCCTCGACCACCACGGTGCCCTGCGCCTGGCCGCGGCCGGTGATCTCGACCTGCGCCCGCAGCGGGACGGTGCGGCTGCGGTCGATGGCCAGCCCGCCACAGGTCAGGTCGACCACCACGCGAGCGCTGCGGCTCTCGGGGAAGGTGTACCGGTGCACGGCGACCTTCTCGCCGACGGTGATCTCGCAGCGGACGCCGGTGTCGAGACTGGCCGCGTAGTAGCCCGGGTGGGCCTCCTCCTGGGTCAGCGCCCAGGACTGACCCAGGTCATCCAGCGGCTGGATCATCGGGGTGACCCGCACGTAGTTGTAGTACTTGCGGATCATGCCGGTGCCACTCTGCTGGAAGTGCGTGAAGCCGCTGGCCTCCAGCCGGCCGAAGATCTGCTCCGGCACTCCCTGGGTGTTCTTCCCGTACCGTCCGTACCCGGTCGGGTAGGCCCCGGAATAGGCACAGGCCGAGACCATGCCCAGCGGCGAGGTGGCTCCCGGATGCGTGTTGCCCACCTGCGGCTTGGGCCACCACCAGGTCGCCGCCAGGCCGCGGGGGGTCGGCAGGTCGGTGGATTCCGTCCCGATGAAGGGATCGACATCGTCGAGCGAGGAGTGCCGGGCACTGGTCTGCGCCTGCGTCGAGATTGCCATTGCGCGAATATGTCACCTCGCGTCGCCGAACGGCGGATCTGACGCCCGGTGCGGCGCGAATCACGAACGGTCGTGACCCTCAGCGACGACGAAATGCTGCTGTAACACGGTCGCTTCAACGTCGGCGACAGCTACCGCCGTGCTCAGGCCGCACTCACAGTGGGGGTGCCACCACCGTGTACCCGCCGACGTCGACCCCGTCGACCACCTGGGTGAGGTGGTGCACGACGGCCGAGTCCGCGGTGCCCAGCCGGGTCACCTCGAGCTCGACCACGGCGGCGGCCCCACCCTCCAGCACCGTCTCGGCGACCGCGAACCCGAAGTCGTACTCGCCCGCGCGCTGCCGCAGCGCCGCGGCGGCCTCCTCGTCCAGCGCCCGCGTCCCTACCTCGACGGGCTCGACCCCACCCACCCGCACGACCGCGTCCCCCGGCACCGACGGGGTCTCGAGTCCCAGGCCCGCGGTGACCGAACTGACCACCGGGTCGTCCAGGTTCATCAGGGCATCGACGGGGGAGACGTGCAGCGGGACCTTCAGCAGTGCGGCCGCCCCGAACACCTCGCGGGAGCGGACGTGGAGGGTGGCCAGGGCCCGCTCGGGGAAGGGATTGGCCAGCAGCACGCGCAGGGGCGGTGCCTGCCCGTCCGCCGCCACGACGGTGACGTTGCGCTGGCCCACGTGGCGGTCCCGGTCGGGGCGGAACGACGTGGTGAGAGGGTCTGCGGCACAGGAGACCTCGACCACCAGGCACTCGTGTCCGCCGTTGAGGAACTGTGGCACCCAGGCCGTCGTGCAGGCCAGCACGTCGGACAGCCCGCCCGGGATGCTGACCCGGTCGGAGGTGCCGATCACGGTCGCGGTGGACGGGGAGATCGAACCCAGGCCCGGATCGCACCACCAGAACCGGGCGCGTACCCCACTGGCCGGGGCCAGCCCGAGGTTCTGCACCGTCACCGAGACGACCACCGGATCGCCGGCCCTCACCCGTCCCCAGGCGTCGGCCGGCTGGGCCGCGATGTCGGGGGACGCCCAGAAGGGCAGGCCCCCGGGCAGCGGGCGGCTGCCGTCGTCGGCGGCGAAGGCCCTCACCACGAGCCACGGGGTGTAGGTCGGGGGACGGCCCTCGCCGTGCTGATCGTCCTCGTTCATCGTGGTGCCTCTCAGTCGCGGGTGACGACGCCGGGACCGGCGCCGGGGACGTGGGACCAGGCCGGCCAGCCCTGGCCGCGATCGGCGTCCAGGTCCCAGTCGGGCAGGGGCTCATCGGGACGGGACTGCAACGTCAGGGCGACGTCGAGGGCGTTGCCGAACCCGGCGAAGCCGAACGGCGCCAGGTTCGCGGCGGCGGCCATCCGCTGGTCCCACAGGTTCTGGTCGAGGACGGACGCGGTGCCGGTGGGTGAGGTGGCCACCGGGTTGTCCTGCTGGGAGGAGTACCGGGGCACGGCGGTGGGACCGTTGTCGGTGAACCGTCGTCCGTCGATGAAATGAGAAGGCCACCAAGAGCCTTCGGCGTAGGAGGTCTGCGGTGGGGACTCCGGGGCCTGGTTCGGGTAGGCGGTCCAGTTCGAGTCCCCGGGAGCCGGGCGCCAGACCGATGCCGGGTAGGCCTCCTCGGCCGGGTGAGGGCTTCGGCAGGTGTTCAGGGCGGCGGTGGTCGGCTCGACCGAACCGGTGGCCACGAACTGGATCTCGTTGTGCTCCAGCTGGACCGCCCAGGGCGGGGCCAGCGCGGTGGTCGAGAGCAGGTCGCGGAAGGCGATGTCGAGATGGGCGACGAACACCTGGAGCCAGCCCGCGTGGCAGCGCAGTGCGTGCCAGTCCGGATCGGTGGCGTCGTCGATGAGCAGCACCGCGGCCGCGATCGCACCGAACCCGCCCGCGACGTTTCCGGTGGCGAAGGCGGCCAGCCCGAGGATGGCGGCGATGATCGCGCTGGCGATCTCCCCGGCCGACGGGCCGGGCTGCTCGACCTGCGGCGGGGTGTAGAGGGTTCCGCCGACCACGACGCTGCCGTCGGGGGCGGCCCAGGCGGGCCGGTCGCCGCAGGCATCGGGCTCGTTGATGCGGTCGGGCGCGGTGGTCCCCAGCAGCTGGCCGGAGCTGGCGATCCAGGTGGTGAGCCAGGTCAGGGCGTACGCCCCGTGCAGCGCCCCGGCGTCGACCGAGGGCACCGGCGCGCCCACCACGTCCCGGTACCCCTCGACCCAGGCATCCACCAGTTCCGACGGCAGGAAGGCCGGGAGCGCAACATCGTCGCGCAGGGCGTCCAGCACGGCGGTGTGGGTGATGCCGCCGATCCCGATGAGGTCCTGCAGCTCGGCCCCGGCGATGTCCTTCCAGGCGCGGTAACGCGGCCTGGGAAGCCGGTTCTGGAGTTCGAAGACGATCTCCTCACCGCCCGCCCGCAGGTCACTGCGGGTCGCTACGTACCCCCAGGCCCAGGCGTCCACGTACTGGCTGATCCAGCGGTGGCGCCACCAGTGGTTGCGGTCCGGGCCGCCGGTGACCCCGTTGACGAAGGAGCTGGCGGCCAGGGTGGTCGCGATCGCCACCGGGATGCCGAGGGCGAACGCCTGCAGGCGTGGATCGGGCGACGCCGCGCACCGGCGCCTCAGTTGGGTCCAGAACCGGCCGGGACGATGACCTTTCAGCACCTGCCGGGGCGGCCAGTTCTGCGCGGGAGGGTCTTTCACCACCGGCGCGGCCTGGGCGACGGCCCGGACCACCCTCGATCGCAACCCGTTGATCCCGGCCACCTGGGCGGTGAGGGCGTTGACCGTGTCGGACAGGGCGAGCAGTTCGTCCTTCATCCCGAGCAGGGCGAACTTGTCCTGCGCGACGACCGCCTCCTGGAAGCGGCGCAGGGCGTCCTTGATCTTCAGGAGGTTCTCGACCAGGCCGGGGGTCGGCGGCGCACCGGGAACCCCGGCCAGCAGGTCGAGAATCGGCGCCCACACCTGAAACAGGGCGGCGTTGTCGGTGTCGGGGGCCTCGGCCCGGGTGGGCAGGAAATCGCCCAGCAGCGGGGCGATGGCTCCAAGACGGTAGAAGGGCAGTTCGCTGTCGGCGAGCACGGGCTCGCCGCCCGCCCGCCGGGCCTGCAGAACCAGGTCTGCGATCGCCAGATGTGTGGCCACACCGGTCATAGGACCTCCCTTGGTCAGGGAAGGAGAGCCACCGATGACCTGCGCTGATACCTGGAAGTGGGCTGATCGGGGGGGCTGGAGCACGCCCGGGAGGACGACCGTGCAGGGGCCTGCCCTAGGATGCGGGCGTGGTCGGCGCGCAGGCACCCTTGTCACAGAATCCGGGCCGGCTGATCGCGCTGGTATCAGGCCTTCTGCTCGCCGTCGCGGGATGCACCTCGCAGGCCCCCGCACCGGAACAACCGCAGGAGGAGGTCGTCGACCTGCTCCAGCAGGACTGGCAGCACGTGCCGGGGGTGACGGCCGACGGCGACGGGTTGCGGGTCAGCGCCACCGCGTCGACCATCCTTGGGCATGACAACGGGGGACGTCAGCCGAACCCGCCGCTCAACCTGGCCGGCACGCACCTGGTGACCGAGGGCGACTTCTCCCTCAGCGCCCTCTTCACCGACGTCACCGCCGACGCGTCCTGGGCCGTCTACGACAGCCCGCCGGTGATCGCCGACGAGTTCCGGATCGAACCAGCTGGTCTGCGGCTCATCCTCAACGGCGACGACCTCGAGGTCATCGTCTTCGACGGATCGCCCCAGCAGGACGTGACCGACCCCCGACCGGTGTACGACGAGCACGTGACCGTCCCAGATCCGCAGGCCGCTGTCTCGGTGCGCCGATCCGGGGACACGCTCGAGATCGCCAGCGCCGGGAGCACCGTGTCCTCCGTGCCTTTCGGCGGGGTATTCGCGTCGGGAGCGCTCTGGCTGGGGTTGTCGAGCGATGAGGGTTCCTTCCGGGTCGGCTCGCTCACCGCCACCGCGGCGGAGGGCACCTCGCTGAGGGCCGCGGGCCCTGCCGTCACGCAGGCCGAGCCGTCGGCGCAAGGGCTGCAGGCGCTCGCCGACCGTGCCCGTCCGGACTTCACGATCGGCGCGGCGGTCGCGCTCGGTCCGCTCGCCTCGGACGCGGACTACGCGCAGGAGTTCGTCGGCCACTTCGGTGGCATTACCCCTGAGAACGCGATGAAGCCGCAGTTCCTCTCCCCGCAGCGGGGCGTGTACACCTTCGAGGAGGCCGACGCGCTCCTGGCGATGGCCGAGAGCAAGGGCATGAGGGTGCACGGGCACACCATCGCCTTCACCGAAGCCATGCCCCGCTGGATGAAAGAGCTCCCCACCGCATCCGGTGAGGAGCGCCGGGCCAGCGCCGACGCCCTGCTCGACTACGTCACCACCGTGGTGACGCACTTCAGGGGACGGCTCGCCTCGCTCGACGTCGTCAACGAGCCGTTCGACCTCGACCAGGGAACCAGCCTCCAGGAGAACATCTGGTACCGGACCTTCGGGCCCGACTACCCGGCGATCGTCTCCCGGGCCGTCTACGACGCCGACCCTGACGTGCGGCAGTTCGTCAACGAGAACGGGGCTGACGTGCCGGGCGACCGCCAGGACGCTCTGCTCGAACTGGCCCGCGACACCAACGCGCGGGGCGGTCACATCTACGGCGTCGGCCTCCAGTCCCACGTCTACGACCTGGAGACCGACGCCATCTCCACCGAGGACCTCACCGCTACGCTCGACCTGTTCGAGCGCGCCGGGCTGCACGTGCGCATCTCCGAGAACGACGTCACCGACGACCGGGGAACCGACGCCCAGGCGGAGCAGTACGCCGCCGTGCTGGCCACCTGTCTGCGCTCACCTACCTGCGTCTCCTACACCACCTGGGGCGTGGACGACCGCTACGACTGGTGGATCGATGATGACGGTGGCCTGCAGCAGGGCCACGACTACCTGTTCGACGAGGGGCACCCGACGCCGGCTCACGAGGCAATGGTGCGAGCACTGACGTCTGCTCAGTAGGTGGGATCGGCCGTCCGGCCGCGTCCCGGCTCAGGTTCCCGATGAAGGCTTTCCCGATGAAGGCTTTTCCGATGAAGGACGCGCCTGCTCGAGTTGAGCGGTCAGTGCGGCACCGTCGGTGCCGCGCAGCCATGGCACGGGACTGGGAGCGTTCAGGGCCTGGCTCTGGTTCGGGGGCGGCAGGGGAGAACCGTGGGTGAGGACCTGTTCCACCGCCGAGAGCTGCCGGATCAGGACCATCCGCAGGGACTGCGGAACCTCGCCGGCGAGGTCCTCGTACAACTGCGGGTCGTGCTGTCCGTCGTCCCCGACCAGGACCCAGCGCAGCTGGGGAAGATCGCCGACCAGGCGGCGCAGTTCGCGGTGCTTGTGGTCGCGGCCGGAGCGGAACCAGCCGTCGTTCGTCGGCCCCCAGTCGGTCATCAGCAGCGGGCCGCGCGGGTAGTCGTGGCGCTCGAGGAACCGGGAGATCGCCCGGGCGACGTTCCAGGCGCCGGTGGAGAGATAGACGACCAGGGCGTCCGGTTCCGGCTCGCGCAGCCGTCCGTACAGCGCTGCCATCCCCGGCACCGGGCGGCGGCTGGTCTCCTTGACCACGAAGGTGTTCCAGAACGCCAGCAGCGGTCGCGGCAGGGCCGTGACCATCACCGTGTCGTCGATGTCGCTGATCAGTCCCAGCCGCTCGTCGGGCCCGACCACCCGCAGGTCCGCCGTCGCCGCCGGGCGCCCCTCCACCCGCACCGGCACCTCGTGCCAGCCGGGAGTCAGGTCGCTGGCCAGCACCGCGTCGATGTATCCGCCCCGCCCGCTGCTGACCTCGTGCACGCGGTCGCCCACCCGTACCGTGACCGGCACGTCGCCCAGCCCGACGGTGAAGAACTTCCGCCACCAGCGGCCGCCCTCGTCGTCCTCGGAGCTCTCGTCCTGAGGGTCCGTGCGGGGTGGGCTGAGTTTCACCCGCATCAGCACCCGGACCCAGCCCTGGTCGTCGGCGGGGGCGGATCCGTATCCGGTGTACGGCACGGCCAGCGGGTGCCACCCGAAGCGGCGCAGCACGTCGGCGATCCGGCCCATCACGGCGTTCTCGAGGCGAGCACCCAGGTGCGGCCGGGTCCGGGTCGGCACTGTCATCCGCGCATCGTAGACGTTACTCCTCGTACCGGAAGGTCGAGCCGCACCCGGACCCCGGCGGGACCGTGACTCCACCAGCCTGAATCCGGAGAGGCACCGGAGCATTTCGCGTCCGGCAACGCTTCCCCGGGTGAAGGGGCGAAGAACAGCAGCCTCCTTCCGCCCCACGTCGCCTCACGTTGCCCTCATTGCGGAGGCGGGCCGCTCGTCCCTCTGGCCACCAGGTGCGTGGGCAGCGTGATGTGCGGCGTGCTGACGTCACCCTGCTGCAGGATCTGCTGGGCCAGCCTCCCGGCCTCGGCGCCCTGCTGCGCCACGGGCTGATGCACCGTGGTGAGGTCGAACATGTCGGCCAGATGATGGTCGTCGATCCCGACGACCGACAGGGTGTGGGGGACGGCCACACCGGCCCGGCGCAGGGTGCGCAGCGCCCCGAAGGCCACCTCGTCGGAGAAGGTCACGACCGCCGTCGGCGGCTCGGGCAGACTCAGCAGATCGCTCATCCCCTCGACCCCGCCATGGCTGCCCCAGCGGCGATGGACGATCAGTTCGGGGTGCACCTCGAGGCCGGCCGCCTCCAGAGCCTGCGTGAAGCCCTGCAGCCGGGCGCTGGGCGCGGCGTACTCCAGACTCCAGGTGCCCGACGAGTTCAGCATGGCGATGCGCCGGTGCCCGGCCCGCACCAGCTGCGTCGCGGCCTGCCGCCCCGCGGTCACGTCGTCGATGCGCACGTGCGGGTGCTCCCCGAGCACACCCCCGGCCATCACGACGGTGACGTCCATCAGGTCCAGGCGCCGGCGTTCGTCGTCGCTGATCGGCAGGGCGACCAGGATCAGGGCGTCCACCTGACGGCGGGCGGGCAGGTCCTCGAAGAACCGGCGGCGCTCGCGCTCGTCCTTGACCTCGTAGAGCAGCACGTCGAGATCGGTTCCGTGCAGGGCGGTCACGATGCCCCCGAGCATGGCCGCGTAGAACCAGTGGGCCACGTCGGGCGTCACCACCGCGATGCGGCCGTTGGACCCGCGGGCCAGCCGGGCGGCGTCGGGAGAGACCGTGTACGACAGGTCCTGGGCCAGGTCTTTGATGCGCTGCCGGGTCTGGGACGACACCCCGGGTGCACCGCTGAGCGCCCGGGAGACCGTCGCGATGGACACCCCGGCACGGCTAGCCAGGTCGGCCATGTTGAGCGCCGTCGGTCTCTTTGCCACCGCGTCACCGTATATGCGTAAGCGCTTGCGCGCTATGGGCCGCATCCTGCTATCAGGCCGTCGGCCTGCGGCGATGGTTTAATAAATCTTTGAGGAAGTCGTCAACCCGGACATGTTGACGTGCCTTCTGCTGATGCTCCACGCTGAGACCGCGTAAGCGCTTACGCAAGCCGGGTGGAATCAGGATCTGTCCCGGCACGACGTGGCACCGTGACCGCGCACAGGAGGAGTCCCGATGAAGTCGACTCGTAGGCAACGTGTTCCGGAACGTCGCGGTGCCCTCCGGGGTCGCCACGGCCTGGCCGGGGCGGCCACGGTGGTCTTGTTCGCGCTGGTGGCGTGCTCCGGGGGCGGCTCGGACGCCGGGGGCAGCCCGGACGCCGCGACCCCGGCCGGCTCGCCCGGCGCGAGCGACGCTCCCTCGCGCCAGGACGCCGATCTGGTGATCTGGACGACGGAACCGGCCAGCCGGGCGGTCACCCCGATCGCGAAGAAGTTCGGCCAGGAGAACGGGATCTCGGTCGCGGTCCAGGTCATCGCCTCCGACCTGGCCGCCAACGCGATCACCGCGAACGCGGCCGGTAACGGGCCCGACATCGTCACCCTGCCCAACGACTTCCTGGGCGGCGCCCTGCAGAACGGCGCGGTCGCCCCGCTGTCCCTGACCGCAGACGACCTGTCGGCGTACGACGAGGGGGCCGTGACCTCCGTGACCCGCAACGACCAGGTGTGGGCCCTGCCGTACGGCACGGAGAACCTGGTGCTCTACCGCAACACCGACGCCGTGGCCAAGGCCCCCTCGACCGTCGAGGACCTGGTCGGTACCGGCCAGGCCGCGGTCGGCAAGGGAAAGGTCAAGCGGGCCCTCGCTCTTCCGGTCGGGCAGGAGGGGGACGCCTACCATCTGTACGCGTTCTTCAGTTCGGCCGGCGGCAGCCTGTTCGGCAAGAAGCCCGACGGCCAGTACGACCCGGAGCAGGTGGGCATTGGCGACGAGGCCTCGGTCAAGGCCGCGCAGAAGATCGCCGCCCTGGGCGAGAAGGGCTCCAAGGTGCTCTCGCGCTCCATCGACGGCACCAACGCCATCGCCCAGTTCACCGAGGGCAAGTCCGCCTACCTGGTGTCCGGGCCCTGGGCCCTGGCCGACATCCGCAAGTCCGAGGTGTCCTACGACATCACCCCGATCCCGGGTTTCCAGGGTGAGGCGCCCGCGGCGCCCTTCCTCGGTGTGCAGGCCTTCTGGACCCTGTCGAACGCCAAGAACCCGGCCTTCGCCGAGGAATTCGTCACCAAGACGATGAACACCCCCGAGGCGATGACCGCCATGTACGACGAGGACCCGCGTCCCCCGGCCCGCACCGACGTGCTGAAGGCCGTCTCGGCGAAGGACCCGGACATGGCCAAGCTCGCCGCCGGGGCGAAGAACGCCTCGCTGCTGCCGGACTTCCCGTTCATGGCCGGGGTCTGGCCGGCCCTGAGCCAGGCGTTCGCCTCGATCGTCGGCGGGGAAGACCCGGCCGCGACGATGACGTCGGCCGGCACCGCGATCCGCAGTGCCGTCACGGCCCCGTGAAAGCACCTTCGATCGTCGCCACCGCCGTGATCCGGGTGCTCTGCCTGGGCACGGCGGTGGGGACCGCGGCGGCGCTGACCCCGGTGCTGATCGCCGGTCGCCACTACGTCTTCCTGGCCATCGTCTGGGCCGTCATCGCGGTGGTCCTGGCCACCTACGCCACGGCCCGCGCGGTCCCGGCCAAGTACCTGGTCCCCGGCACCCTGCTGCTGATCCTGTTCATCGTCGTCCCGGTGCTGTCCACGCTGCAGCTGTCCACCACCAACTACGGCGACGGCACCCGCACCACACGGCAGGAGACCGTCGAGCGCATCCTGGCCAACTCCGTCGTCCAGGTCCCGGACTCCCCGAAGTTCAACCTGAGTGTGGCCACCACCGGCTCACCCGCTTCGGGCCCGATCACGTTCTTTCTCGTCGACCAGAAGAGTGGCGCGCTCTACTCCGGCACCGAGGCGGGCCTGGCACCGCTGGAGCGCTCCGCCGTCACGGTCACCGACAATTTCGTCAGTGCGGCAACCGGTTACACGATCCTCACCCCGCTGCAGGTGAACGCCGCCGCCGACCGGCTGCGGGATTTCACCGTGCCCACCGGCAACGGCGCGATCCGTCAGCGCGGACTGCACGAGGCCTACGAGGGCCGCCGCACCCTGCAGTACGACCAGGGCACCGGCACGATCACAAACACCGTCACCGGCGTGCGCTACACCACCGCGCGCGAGGGCGACCGTGAGTATTTCGTCGGCCCGGACGGCACCCGGCTGTCCGACCAGTCCTGGCGCTCGGACGTGGGTCTGGCCAACTACCGGCGCGCGTTCACCGACCAGCACATCCTGAGTGGCTTCACCCGGATCTTCATCTGGAACGTGGTCTTCGCGACGGCCTCGGTGGCCCTGACCTTCCTGGTCGGGCTGGGCCTGGCCGTGACGCTGAACGACTCCCGGGTGCGCGGGCAGAAGGTGTACCGCTCGGTGCTCCTGCTGCCGTACGCCATCCCCGGCTTCATCAGCATCCTGGTCTGGTCGGGCTTCTACAATCAGGACTTCGGCCTCATCAACCAGATCACCGGCCTGCACGTGAACTGGCTGGGCAGCGCGCTGTGGGCCAAGGTCGCGCTGCTGCTGACGAACCTGTGGCTCGGGTTCCCCTACATGTTCCTGGTCTCGACCGGGGCCCTGCAGGCCATCCCGTCCGATCTGAGGGAGGCGGCCAGCATCGACGGTGCCGGTGGGTTCACCGCTTTCCGCCGCATCACCTTCCCGCTGCTGCTGGTGGCGGTCACGCCCCTGCTGGTGGCGTCGTTCGCGTTCAACTTCAACAACTACAACGTGATCGAGCTACTCACCCACGGCGGTCCGTTCAGTCCGGGCAACCCCGACGCCGGCGCCACCGACATCCTCATCAGCTACACGGTGCGCCTGGCCTTCGGCGGCAACGGTGCGCAACTGGGCTTCGCCGCCGCGATCGCCACGCTGTTGTTCGCCATCACCGCGATCATGGCCGCCGCGCAGTACCGCATCACCCGTCGGCTCGAGGAGATGAACTGAGATGAGCACAGGACGATGGTGGCGCGAGGTCGGGTGGCGTCACGGTGTGGGTCTGGTGGCCGTGCTGTTCGCCGTCGTCCCCGTCGCCTACGTGGTCTCCGCGGCCTTCAACCCCCTGGGCACGGTCGCCTCCACCGGCGTCATCCCGAAACACCTGAGCCTGGAGAACTTCGCGGCCCTCTTCGACGACCCGGCCCGCCCGTTCGCGCGGTGGCTGCTGAACACGCTCGTGGTCTGCGTGGTGGTCACCGGGGTGCAGGTGTTCTGCAGCGCCCTGGCCGCCTACGCGTTCTCCCGCCTGCGGTTCCGGGGCCGTCGCGGCGGCCAGCTGAGCCTGCTGCTGATCCAGATGTTCCCCCAGTTCCTCGCCGTCATCGCGCTCTACAGCATGTTCACCGCGATCGGCGAGGTGGTGCCGGCCCTCGGGCTGAACACGCTGCTCGGGTACAGCCTGGTGCTCCTGGGCGGATCCCTGGGCCAGGTCTGGCTGATCAAGGGCTTCTTCGACACCATCCCGCGCCAGCTCGACGAGGCGGCCGTGGTGGACGGCGCCGGCCACGCCACGATCTTCTTCCGGATCATCCTGCCGCTGGCCCGCCCGGTCCTGGCCGTCACCGGGCTGCTGGCCTTCGTCAGCGTCATCGGTGAGTTCCTGATGGCCTCCATCTTCCTCACCGACACCCAGGCCAAGACCCTCGCCGTCGGGCTCTACGGCATCATCGCGGCCGACCGCTCGAACAACCTGGGTGTCTTCGCCGCCGGCGCCCTGCTGACCGCTCTGCCGGTGGTGCTGCTGTTCCAGTTCCTGCAGCGGTACATCGTCGGTGGACTCACCTCCGGATCGGTCAAGGACTGATGAACATGACGTTCCCGCCCCGCCTTGCGTCCCGCCCGGCCGCCGCACCGGCCGCCGTGGTCACCGGCGACCGATACCGCATCATGGTGCTCGACGCCGGGCTGCTGCGGCTGGAGTACGCCGCCGACGGCGTCTTCGAGGACCGCGCCTCCACCTTCGCGGTGAACCGGAACCTGCCGGTGCCGGACTTTCGCGTGATGGAGACCAGCACCCATCTGACGATCGTGACCGAGCGCCTGCGTCTGACCTACGACCGGGGCCCGTTCACCACCAGCGGGCTGAGCCTGGAGGTCCTGGGCGGCGTCAGCGCCTACCACTCGGTGTGGCGGTACGGGCAGAGCCCGGACGATCTGGGTGGCACCGCCCGCACGCTCGACGACCGCGACGGCGCCGTTCCCCTGGAGCACGGCGTGGTCTCCCGCAACGGCTACGCCGTGATCGACGACTCGCACTCGTTCCTGTTCGAGCCGGACGGCTGGGTGAGTGCCGACCACGTCGACCGCACCGACCTTTACGTGTTCGCCTACGGTCACGACTACGCCGCCGCCCTGCGGGCCTTCTACGCCGTCTCCGGCCCCACGCCGGTGCTGCCGCGCTACGCCCTGGGCAACTGGTGGAGCCGGTACTACCGCTACACCGCCGACTCCTATCTCGAGCTGATGGACCGCTTCCGGGCCGAGGGCATCCCGTTCTCGGTCAGCGTGCTGGACATGGACTGGCACCTGGTCGACGTCGACCCGGCCCACGGCAGCGGCTGGACCGGATACTCCTGGAACCGCGACCTCTTCCCCGACCCGGCGCAGTTCCTGCGCCACCTGCACGCGAAGGGCCTGCGCGTCACCCTCAACGTGCACCCCGCCGACGGCGTGCGGGCCTTCGAGGACGCCTATCCGGCCATGGCCGCAGCCCTGGGCCAGGTCAGAAACGGTGACGGTGACGGCGACCCGATCGCTTTCGACGTCACCGACCCGGCTTTCCTGGCCGCCTACTTCCAGGTGCTGCACCGCGGCCTGGAACGTGACGGCGTCGACTTCTGGTGGCTGGACTGGCAGTCCGGGCCGTACTCGCGCATCGCCGGGATCGACCCGCTGTGGATGCTCAACCACTTCCACTTCCTCGACAACGCCCGCGCAGACCGGCGCGCCCTCACCCTCTCCCGCTACGCCGGCCCGGGAAACCACCGCTACCCCGTCGGTTTCTCCGGCGACACCGTGATCTCCTGGGCGTCCCTGGCCTTCCAGCCCTACTTCACCGCCACGGCCGCCAACATCGGCTACGGCTGGTGGAGCCACGACATCGGCGGTCACTTCTTCGGAGCCCGCGACGACGAACTGGCCACCCGCTGGCTGCAGTTCGGCGTGTTCTCGCCGATCATGCGGCTGCACTCGGGCAACAACCCGTTCATCGCCAAGGAACCGTGGACCTTCCCGGCCCACATCGAGGCGATCATGACGCGGTTCCTGCGGCTGCGGCATCGTCTCGTGCCCTACCTGCACACCATGAACCACCGCGCCGCCACCGACGGCCTGCCGCTGGTCCTGCCCCTCTACTACGCCCATCCCGACGCCGACGCGGCCTACCAGGTGCCCAACCAGTACCAGTTCGGCACCCAGCTGATCGTCGCGCCCGTCACCGAACCGGCCGACCGGACCACCGGCCTGGCCGCGGTCGCGGCCTGGCTGCCGCCCGGCACCTGGGTCGACGTGTTCACCGACCTGGTCTACGACGGCGAGCGCGAGATCCACCTGCACCGTGACCTCGAGACCGTGCCGGTGCTCGCCCCGGCCGGGGCGCTCGTCCCGCTGGACGCCGCGCAGGTGCCGGGCAACGACCCGGTCAACCCCGGGCACCTGGAACTGCTGGTCGTGGTGGGGGCCGACGGCTCCTTCGACCTGCTCGAGGACGACGGGACGGTGGAGGGTCCGGTGGCCCGCACCCCGATCCGCCTCGCCCAGGACCCCGGCATCCTCAGGATCGGCCCGGTGCAGGGGGCAGGCGGGACGGTGCCCGACGTGCGCAGCTGGACCGTCACGTTCCCGGCGCTGGCTCCGGGCATCGAACCCGTCGCCACGGTGGACGACGTACCGGTGCCGGCCCGGATCGTCCGGGAGGGCACCCGGACGTCCGTCGTCGTCGAGGCCGTTCCTTCCTCGGCCACCGTGCGGATCATCCTCGGTGACCGGCCCCTTCTGGGTGACAACAACGTCCACCAGCGTGTTTTCGCCGTTCTTGACCGGGCCCAGATCGAGTACGTGACCAAGGCCCGGGTGATGGAGTGCATCACCACCGCGCCGTCGCTGTCCGTGCGCCTGTCGCGGCTGCAGGCCCTCGATCTGGACCCGGGCCTCTTCCGCGCCGTCGGCGAGATCCTCCTGGCCCGGTCGGACGGCGGGGCGTGACCGAACCGCCCCGCCGCCCCGTGCATCAGATCCGGGCGCCGGTGTAGAGGGCCAGTGACCGGTTGGCCGCCAGCGTCGCGGTGAACGTACCGTTGGCGGCCACCGTGTACCGGGTGCCCGAACAGGACCCGGCCGAGTAGTCACCGCTCATCACGTCGCAGTAGGTACCGGCCGGCAGACTCGTCTGGAAGGTGCGGGTCACCGAGCTGCCCGCGGTGTTGAAGGCCGTGTAAGCGACCGCCCCCCGGCCGAAACCGATCTGCGAGCTGCCGTTGCTCCACCAGTTGGTCACGGCGCTGCCCCGGGCCGCATTGCGCAGGGCGACCATGTTGGCGATCCGGCGGTCGCGGTGCTGGCAGGTCCAGCCGCTGCCGCAGGAGGTGTCGGTGGTGGTGCCGTTGCTGCCGGCCGGCGGACCGGCGTCGGAACTGCTGAAGGCGTACCCGGACATCACCGCGGGGGTGCCGAACGGGTAGGCCAGCATGAAACCCTCGGCCAGGTAGTAGCGGTCGCCGTTCTTGTAATTGAGCTTCGTGCGGCCGTTGCGCTCGGTGTCGTGGTTGTCGATGAACACCTGGGCCTTGCCGGTGGCCAGGAGCATCTGCGAGGGCAACGTGGAAAGGCTTGCCGGACTTGCGCTCTGGAAGGCCGCCCCGACCACGTCGCCATAGCGGAAGTCGGTCACGTCACCGTTGCCGGTGTACTGGGTTGGGCTGTTGGCGCCACCCTCGATCACCTCCTGGTAGAGGTACGACGAGGGCTTGGTCAGACCGGCCTTGATCGCCGCGATGTCGGCCACCGCCATGTGTTTGGCGGCGTCCAGCCGGAATCCGTCGATCCCCAGCGAGATCAGGTCGTTGAGATAGGCGACTTCCTTGGCCCGCACCGAGGCCGACTCGGTCCTCAGGTCGGTCAGCGACGACAGCTGACAGGTCTGCACCTGCGTGACGCTGTTGTAGTCGTTGATCGCGCAGGGGGTGTGGAAGTCGGACGAGGTGTACGGAACGGCCGGGTTGTTCAGGTTGGAGAAGGTGTTGCCCGCACTGCCGGTGCCGGACTGGTTGGCGCCCTGCATGTGGTTGAGCACGGCGTCTACGTACACCTTGACCCCGGCCGCGTGACAGGTCGAGACCATCGCGGCGAACGCGGCCCGGTTACCCCGGCGGGTGACGAGCTGATAGCTGATCGGCTGGTAGTCCTGCCACCAGGGATAGCCGCTGCCGGACAGCACGATGTGCTCCTGCGGAGGGGAGACCTGGACCGCACCATAACCTTTGGGTCCGAGATTCGACGTGCACTCACGCCCGACGGAGGGCCAGTTCCATTCGAAGAGATGCACGATGGTGTCGTTCTGGCCGGCCGGGGGTGCGGCGGAGGCGACGGGCGCCGTCTGCAGGAGCAGGCCCACGGCCAGCGCGGTCGCCGACGCCGCGGCGAGAATTCTACGAAACATGTTGTCTCCATTGACATACAGGTGTTCGAGAAGGAATTGATCGGGGGGCGTCAATAGCGCCGACGCTATTGCGGCCTCGGATTCAGAATAACCGGGAATATGCCGGAAACAAACCCCTGAATTCCCGGCGACGGCATTAGTAAACCTAAGGGAAATGTCATTTACCGGTAAAGGTCGGGGATGTGTCCCGGCGGGGGCCCGACAGACTCGCGCTCGACCAGGGTGACCCCCAGGACGCGGCGCTCGGAACGCACGGTGGGCCACCCCGACAACTGGGCGAGCAGCACCTCCACGGCCGCCCGGGCCTTGCCGGGGATGTCCTGGCGCAAGGTGGTGATCTCGGGGGTCACATGACGGCCGATCTCCAGACCGTCGAACCCGATGATCGACATCTGGGCCGGCACGCTCACCCCGGCCCGGGCGAAGCCCTTGAGCAGGCCCGCCGCGATGACGTCGGCGGTGGCGAAGACCGCCGTGGGCCGCTCCGGCGCCGCCAGCACCCGCTGCGCCGCGGCGACGGCCGCATCGAAACCGGCGTCGCAGCGCACCACGTGCTCGGGCCGGGGACTCAGCCCGGCCTCGGCCAGGGCCTGGACGAAGCCCGCGTAGCGCTCGCGCACCACGCCGGGCCGGTCGAACCGGGGCCCGACGAAGCCGATGCGCCGGTGCCCGGCCACCAGCAGGCGGCGGCCGGCGAGCTGCCCGCCCAGCCGGTCCTCGATGCCGACATTGTTGATGCGGGGCGATGCGCCGTGGTTGTCGACGAAGACCATCGGCGCCGGGTAGGCGGCGTGCAGGGCCGCGACCTCGTCGGCCCGGGTGCCCAGGAAGATCGCGCCGTCGACGTTCCACGAGCGCAGGTTCTGGGCGGTGGCCTCGACGCTGTTGACCGAGTGCACCATGAGGTAGAGCCCGGCCCGGGTGATGTGCGCCTCGACCTCGCTGAGGAACAGCGAGTCGTGCGGGTTGGTGAGCGGCACGACGTCGCCGGCCTCGCGCCCGCCCCGCCCCGGGAAGGCCAGGGCCACGATGTTCGAGCGCTGGGCGCTCAGCGACCGGGCGGTGGCACTGCGGACGTACCCGAGCCGCTCGACGACCTCCAGCACCCGGGCCGCGGTGGTGGGGGAGACCCGCCCGCGGCGCCCGTTCAGCACGTTGGACACGGTCATCTTCGAGACGCCCGCCGCGCGGGCCACCTCGTCCAGTGTCGGCATCCCTCAGACCCCTTGGGTAGGCGGGCGGCAAGGTGGGAACGAAGTATACCGGTAAACCTTAAAGGTTCCCAGGGAGGGAATCGCAGAGGGATGGTCGCCGGAATTCGGGTGGGCCATTGCCTTTCGTGGCGGCCGTGGAGGCGGGAGAAGGAACCAGGTGACGCTCGGCGTTCCGATGCTCACGTACGGTCCGGTCGGCGTTCGTCCGTAAAGCCAAGCCATCCCTAAGTCTCATCGACGTGACCGGGCGATGGGTGGGCCGTTCTCACTGTGTCCCCGGTCAATTCGATAGACCGGATGCGTTAAGCCTTTTGATGGTGCAGGTTTCGCCGTTCCTGCGCGTCTTCTTCGCTGTTATGTTCCCCGACCATGACTTCCAGAGGACGGCGGCCCGGCCGGGGCCGCACCGTGACGATCGCCGGAGCCACTGCCGTTCTGGTGGTGGGTGTGTCCGCCACCGCCGTGCAGGCCTGGCCCCGCTCGGCCGAGGGCCACCACCGGGGACGGGGTGTGTCGGCGACCACCACCCCCACCGCCACACCCACCGCCACCCCCACGTCGACGACATCGGCGTCCCCTGCTCAGACGACGGCGACCACCACCGCCACCCCAGCGACGACGACGGCGGCCCCGACCGCCTCGTCCTCCGCGGGCACCGCAGCGACCGGCGGTGGCACGGCCACCCGGGGCGACGTGATCGCGAACCTGTTCGAGTGGAACTGGACGTCGGTCTCGAGCGAGTGCACCGACGTGCTCGGCCCGGCCGGGTACGGCGGCGTGCAGGTGGCGCCGCCGCAGACGTCGATCAAGCTCAGCGGCAGCCACCCGTGGTACGAGGTGTACCAGCCCGCCGGGTACGGCCTGGAGAGCCGGATGGGCAGTGAGGCCCAGTTCAAGGCGATGGTGACGGCCTGCCGCAAGGCCGGTGTGAAGGTCTACGTCGACGCGGTGATCAACCACATGGCCGGCAGCGGCGGGACCTCCTACGGTGGTGGCACGTTCGACAAGTACACCTACGCGGGTCTGTACACCAAGGACGACTTCCACCACCAGGGCACCGAGTGCAACACCTCCGACGGCAAGATCAACGACTACGAGAACGCCACCCAGGTCAACTTCTGCGAGCTGGTCGGGCTGTCCGACCTGAAGACCGAAAGCACCTACGTGCGGGGCGCGATCGACGGCTATCTGAACCGGCTGATCGGTTTCGGCGTCTCGGGATTCCGGGTGGACGCCGGCAAGCACATCGCCAAGGCCGACCTGTTGGCGATCATCGCCGGCCTGAACACCACCGCCGACGGTGAGAAGCCCTACGTGGCGCTGGAAGTGACCGGTGGTAGCGGTGACCTGTCACCGGCGGCCTTCACCGAGGTCGCGAACGTGCTCACCTGGGGCCCGCCCGCGCAGCTGAAGAAGGCCTTCAACGGCAAGATCGCGACCCTGAAATCCTTCGGTGAGAGCAGCGGCCTGCCGGCCTCGGCCAAGTCGCTGACCTTCGTGCAGAACCACGACACCGAGCGCGACGCCAGCTCGCTGACCTACAAGGACGGCGACACCGACCGGCTCGCCACCCAGTACCTGCTGGCCGGCGGCTACGGCCGGGCCCAGGTGTACGCGTCGTTCACCTACAGCCAGAGCGGCGACTCCCCGCCGTCCGACGCGGCCGGGAAGATCAGCAACACCAACTGCTCCGACGGCCGGTGGAACTGCCTGGACCGGGACAAGGGCGTGAAGGGCATGATCGCCTTCCGCAACGCGGTCGGCACCGCCAAGCAGGCCAACTGGTACGACGACGGCGCCAGCCTGATCGCCTTCTCCCGCGGCGCCAAGGGCTGGACCGCCCTGAACAACGGCTCCTCGGCCAAGACCCAGACGATCCAGACCGGTCTGGCCGCCGGGAAGTACTGCGACCTGATCACCGGCGGCACCACCACCGGCACGTGCTCGGGCACCACGATCACCGTCGGCTCCGACGGCAAGGCCACGGTGACCGTGCCGGCCAAGGGCGCCGTGGCGATCACCGCCTGATCGACCCGACGGGTCCTTCCCCTCCCCGGGAAGGACCCGTCAGTGCTGGTCGAGCCCCAGACGCAGGCCGAGCAGCGCCAGCTGGACCCGGTCGCGGCAGCCAAGTTTCTGCATCACCCGGGACACGTGCGACTTCACCGTGCTCTCGCTCAGGTGCAGCTGCTGGGCGATCTCCCCGTTGTTGGCCCCGGCGGTGACCTTGCGCAGTACGTCCAGCTCCCGGGCGGTGACCCCGGCCGGGAGCTCGGCACCGGCCGGTCCGGGCCGGGTGCTGCGCCGGATCACCGCCCGCGTGACACCGGGCGAGAGCACGGCCTCACCCGCGGCGCCGGCTCGCACGGCCGAGATCAGATCGGCGCCGGACGAGCGCTTGAGCAGGAACCCCGAGGCCCCGGCGGCGAGTGCCGCGGTGACGTACTCGTCGTCCGGGAACGTGGTCAGCATCAGCACCGGCAGGTCCGGGCGCTCGCGCAGGATCTGCGGCAGGGCGGTGAGGCCGTCCAGGCCGGGCATGCGGATGTCCAGCAGCATCAGGTCCAGTTCCGGGCGTTGCCGGGCCACAGCCACGGCCTGGTGGCCGTTCGCGGCCTCCGCGACCACGTGCAGGTCGGGCGCGGAGGCCAGGACGGTTCGCAGCCCGGCGCGCACGAGTTCCTGGTCGTCGATGACGGCAACCTTGATGTCGTGACTCACCCGGGAAGCATGTCAGGTGTCAGCGGCAGCACCACGTCCAGCTGGGTGCCGCCCCACGGGGACACCCCGACCGACCAGTCGCCGCCGAAACCGCGCACGCGTTCGGCGATCCCGGTCAGGCCCCGGCCGGTGCCGAGGTCCGCGTCCTGGACGCCGGTTCCGTCGTCGCCGACGCGTACGGACAGCAGGGAGTCCTGGGCGACGACGGTGAGGGACGCGCGGGTGGCCCCGGCGTGCCGCAGAATGTTGGTCATCCCCTCCTGGACGATCCGGTAGACCGTCAGCTGCAGGCCCGAGGGCACCGGCGCGGTCACCAGGATCGAGGAGTCGACGTGAAGACCGGCCTGCCGCAGGGCCTCCAGCAGTTCGTCGATGTCGCCCAGCCCCTTGTTCGGCTCCAGCGGCGCGCTCTCACCGTCGCGGTGCAGCGAGCGCAGGATCACGTCGAGCTCACTCATCGCGTCGTGGGACGCGGCCCGGATCCGTTCCAGCGACTCGGGGGTGCTCTCGGGCCGGAGCGTGGCGGCCTCGGCCGCCAGGGAGATGACGGAGAGGTGGTGGCCGACCACGTCGTGCAGCTCGCGGGCGAGGGCGGAACGCTCTTCCAGCGTGCGGTTCTCGTCGCGGACGGCGGTGACTTCCGCGCGGGCCCGCCCCAGTTGCAGGGTGAGCGCCCCGATCCGGTCCTGGGACGTCCAGATCCGCCCCGCCACGTATCCCGCAGCCACGGCCAGGGTCGGCACCGGGGCGATCACGGCCGGGGTCGTCCCGATCAGCGCCGCGACGGCCAGGACCAGCAGGGTCCATGCCCCGACCCGGCGACGTCCCGCGTACCAGCCCGCGACCGCCACCGGAAGGCACCACATCACGGACTGACCGAAGGGATCGGCCAGTCGATCCAGCCACCACCAGTAGCCGATCCCCCCGGCCAGGGCCACGACCGGTGCCAGCAACCCCGGCCCGAGCCTGACCAGCGGCAGGAAGCAGCAGAGCAGGAGGAACTGCCCGGTGAACCGGTCGTCGAGCCAGAATCCGCATCCGGCGACCAGCAGGGCGGTCACCACGTCCCCGGGACCGGGTAGATCGGGTAGATCGGGTAGATCGAGGAGACGGTGGGGGATGAGGGACGCGAGAACTGGCCATCGGCGGGTCAGCGTCCCGGACGTCCCGGACAGGGGGCCCGGGTGTTCGGGGGGACCCGGAGGCTCGATGGCCCGGGCGGCGGGGAGCGGCATGGGTTCGAGCCTGGCGGAAGCCGCACCGCTGTGTCGTCCTCTGCCGGTGCCGGTTGCGGGCCGCTCGAGCGGTACCGCGGTACCGGGTCACGATGCGGTCGCGCGGGGCCCTGGCGTGCCGTCCGGGCACAGCAGAGCCGGTTCCGTCGTCCGGGGCGAAAGCGGGCATCTCGGGTGGCCGCCGGACCTGGCTCCTTGAAGTATCGGGGCGTGTCCTCCAACGTTCCGCAAACGTCGTCGCCGTCGTCCCCCCAGCAGTCGCCGCCATCTTCTCCCGCGGCCGGGTGGCCCGGCGGGTGGGTGGTGGCCGTGGTCGCCGTCGCCGTCCTGGTGGTGCTCCTGGTGGTCCACTACACCGGCGAGCGGCGCGGGGACGATCGGTCGGGTACCGACCGCGTGGATCACACCCCGACCCTGGCCGCCGAGGGGCAGGCCGAGGCGCGGCTGGTGGTCACCGGAGGCATGGACCGGCTGACGGTGACCGCGGACGACCTCGGCGGCGACCTGGTGCGGGCCCGCACGCCGGAGGGGCAACGCGCCGTCCCGGTCCTGCGGGCACCGGAGTCGGGTGTGGTGCGGCTGTCGACCGAGGGAGCGGACGAGACCGGGGGCGGTGGGGTCGACCTGGCCGTCCGGCTCTCGAGCGACGTGCGCTGGGACATCGAGATCGCCGGCGGCTCCTCCGTGCTCGCCCTGGACCTGGGGCAGGCTCGTGTGCACAGCCTGGACGTGACGCAGGGTGTGGCGAGCGTGGATGTGCGTCTGCCCCGTCCGGACGGGACCCTGCGCGCGCGGATCGGCGGCGGGGCCAATGCGGTGCGCTTCCTGGTCCCCGCGGATGTTCCGGCCCAGGTGAGGTTCTCCGCGGGTGCGGGTCAGGCGGACCTGGACGGTGAGCACCACGGTGGGCTCGGCGCCGGCACCGTTCTGGAGGCACCGGCGTCCGGTGACTCCACCGACTCCACTGACTCCACCGACTCCACTGACCGCATCGAGGTGGCGCTCGACTCCGGGATCGGCAGCCTCGATCTCCAGCACGAGAACTGATCTTTTTATTCTCGGGACGAGCGCTGGCAAAAGCCCCACAATGACCTGATCCATTGGGGTGGAGCGGGTCAAGGTGGGGGAAGTTGTGTCGGGGGCTGAATCCAGGGTGGAAGAGACCGTACGGCCGGCCGGGAAGCGCAGCGTGTGGCGCCGGATCGGTCTGGTCGTCGGGGTGCTGCTCGCTGTGCTGGTGCTGCTGGTCGGTGTGTTGTACCTCTATCCGCTGGGCAGCGACCGGCTGCAGCACCCCGAGGTGAAGACCTTGTCGTTCGCCGAGGCCTCGGCGGTGGGGGCGGCCGCGGTGCAGCGTGACACCGGTGACGGCCAGGTGCGGGCCGAGTGCCGCAGCATCCTGCGGGTACATCCGGAGAAGACCGCGAAATCCGTTCTCATGCTTCACGGTTACACCAGCTGCCCGAAGGACTACGTGGCCCTGGCCCAGCTGTTCTACGACCGCGGTTACAACGTCTACGTGCCCCGGGAACCGCATCACGGCCTGACCGACATCGACGAGGCGAGCCAGGTGAAGACCGACGAGCTGGCGGATTACGCGAACGATGCGATGAACGTCGTGGCCGGACTGGGCACCGAGACCGGCGTGATCGGGATGTCGGGCGGCGGGGTACTGGCGACCTGGCTGGCCGAGTACCGCACCGACACCGTGACCCACCTGCTGGCCCTGTCGCCCTTCTACCAGCCCGCCGCGTCCCAGGCGCCCTCGTACGTGCTGCGTCCGCTGACGGTGCTGTACGGATTCCGGATCCTGCCCGACCGCCGCGTCGGGGACACCAATTTCACCCTGAGTGGACTGGGGCAGTACCTGCGGGTCAAGAGCAATCTGCGCGACGACCCCGTCAATGCCCGGCTGCGCAGCGTGGCGGTGGCCGTCTCGGCGAAGGACCCGTACATCGACCTGGACGCCGCGACGGCGATCCCGGCCGACGTCGCGCAGGCCAACGATCTGAAGGCCGCCGTCCACGAGTTCCCCGCAGAGTTTGATCTTGGTCACAACATCGTCAACCCGTCCGCGCTCGGCAGCCACGCCACCGAGGTCGGAAACCTCTACTTCGCCCTGTACGAGGGCTGAACCGCCAGCCCGGCGGGAAGAAGGAGCGGCCGCCGGTGTTGGATCCGGGTATGAAGAAGATCGGATTCCTCTCGTTCGGCCATTGGTCGGACACGCCCCACTCACAGACCCGCACGGCCGCTGACACCCTTCTTCAGTCGATCGAGCTCGCCGTGGCGGCCGAGGAGGTCGGCGCCGACGGCGCGTACTTCCGGGTGCACCACTTCGCCCAGCAACTGGCCTCACCGTTCCCGTTGCTGGCCGCCGCCGGGGCCCGCACCAGCCGGATCGAGCTGGGCACCGGCGTCATCGACATGCGCTACGAGAACCCGCTGTACATGGCGGAGGACGCCGGCGCGGCCGACCTGATCTCCGGGGGCCGACTGCAGCTCGGCATCAGCCGGGGATCACCCGAGCAGGTGATCGACGGGTACAGCTACTTCGGGTACGAGCCGAAAGACGCCGACCACGCGGAGATGGCCCGGGAGCACACCCGGCGGTTCCTCGAGGTGATCAAGGGTGAGGGCTTCGCCCAGCCCAATCCCCGCCCGATGTTCCCGAACCCGCCCGGACTGCTGCGGGTCGAGCCGCACGCCCCGGGCCTGGCCGACCGCATCTGGTGGGGCGCCGGCACACGGGCCACGGCCGAGTGGACCGCGCAGCAGGGCATGAACCTGATGAGTTCGACGCTGCTGAGCGAGGACACCGGAGTTCCGTTCCACCAGCTCCAGGCCGAGCAGATCCAGCGCTTCCGCGACGCCTGGAAGGCCGCCGGGCACTCGCGTGAGCCTCGGGTCTCGGTCAGCCGCAGCATCTTCCCGATCGTCAGCGACCTGGACCGGATGTACTTCGGCTCGGCGCGCGGCGGCCAGGACCAGGTCGGCTATCTCGACGGTGGCGCGGCCCGGTTCGGCAAGACCTACGCGGGGGAGCCGGAGCAGCTGGTCAAGGAGCTGGCCGACGACGAGGCGATCGCGGCGGCCGACACCCTGCTGCTGACGATCCCGAACCAGCTCGGGGTCGAGTACAACGCGCACCTGCTGGAGAGCGTGATGAAGCATCTGGCCCCGGAACTGGGCTGGCGCTGAGCATCGGCCGGGTGTCTCCCGTCCTGGCGGGGGACACCCGGATGCGGGTGCGGTGTATCTGCCCGGCGTGAACGAGCTCGTTCTACGGTGAAGGTGGGGAGCGGCTCAGGAACGACCGGGGGTCACTGATGAAGGTTGCCGTGGTGGGGGCGGGCTACGCCGGGCTGGGTACCGCCCGCATGCTGCTGCGCTGTGGGTTCGAGGTGACGGTCTACGACCGGGCACCGGATATCGGCGGGGTGTGGAGCCGGACCCGGCGCTATCCCGGTCTGCGCACGCAGAACGACAAGCGCACCTACGCGTTCTCCGAACTACCCATGCCGGAGCACTATCCGCAGTGGCCCGACGGTGAGCAGGTGCAGCAATACCTGGAGAGCTACGTCGAGTACTTCGGGCTCGGCCCGGTGCTGCGGCTGGGCACCGAGGTGGTCACCGCGGACCTGATCGACGGTCCGGCCTGGTCGCTGACCCTTCGTCCGGCCGGCGGTGGGGAAAGTACCCAGGAGGTGTTCGACCACCTGGTGGTCGCCAACGGGGTGTTCTCCCGTCCGGCCGTGCCGGTCCTCGCGGGCCGGACACAGTTCGAGGAGGCCGGGGGCCGGGTCGTCGCCACCTCGGACTTCCTCGACCTCGAGGACGCGCGGGGTCGCGACGTGCTGGTCATCGGCTACGGCAAGTCTGCCTGTGACCTCGCGGTGGCCATCAGCGACGTCGCGAGCAGTACCACCGTGGCCGCCCGGCGCCTGCTGTGGAAGATGCCCCGCAAGGTGGCCGGCGTGCTCAACTACAAGTACCTGATCCTCACCCGGGTCGGCGAGGCGCTGTTCCCGTACTTCCGGCCCTCCCTGCGGGAGAAGATCCTGCCCGGCCCCGGTGGCCGGGTCGGGAAGGGGATGCTGGCCGGGGTGCAGGCCATTGCCGTGCGCCAGTTCCGACTCCGGCCGCTCGGCCTGGTCCCGCCCGGCAGTTTCGGTGAGATTGCCCGCAGCACGGTCAGTCTCGTCACCGAGGGATTCTACGAACGGGCCGCGGACGGTCGCCTGCGGGTCCGCCGCGACGTGACCGTCGACGAGCTGACGGCACAGGAAGGACGCCCGCACGCCCGGCTCAGTGACGGGGAGACACTGCCTGCCGACCTGGTCGTCTGCGGTACCGGTTTTGATCAGCAGGTGCCCTTCCTCGCCCCCGAGGTGATCGCCCGGCTGCAGGACGAGCACGGAAACTTCTTGCTGCACCGGCAGATCCTGCCGCCGGACGTGCCCGCCCTGAGTTTCGCCGGCTACCGCTCCTCGTTCTTCTGCCCCCTCGGGTCCGAGATCGGCGCGGTCTGGACGGCCGCCTACCTGCTCGGCGGCCTGCGTCCGCCCCCGGCGGCCCAGATGCGGGCCGACATCGACGAGAAACTGCGCTGGATCGAGAAGTTCAGTGCCGGCAAGCACGCCCGGGGTACCAGCGTGATCCCGTTCTCGATGCACGACATCGACGAACTCCTGACCGACCTCCGGCTGGACGTCGGGCCGCTCACCAAGGCCCGGCAGTGGCTGCTGCCGGTCGACCCGTCGGCCTACCGTGGGATCGGCACCGCACTCCTGGCCCGGCACGGACGCTGAAGCGGTTTTCTTCACGGTCGGACAAGGTCGGCGCCTTCGGCGGCGAGGATCCTGGATGGGCGGGGGACGTTCGTGACCCACCACACCATGAACAGGGAATTCTGTGGCCTGCGGGATAGATGATGCCGAGCCCGGCCGGCGAGAGAGGACGTGCTCGTGGGCCGGCATGAATGCCCCAGGAGAAATTCTTTTCCCGTGTGAATCACATCCGCCGCAGGGGCAGCAAAAAGCGCTCACGCTCTTGGGGAATTGCTTTACTCTCCACCGCAGGCCGGTCCGCCTCTCGCGGGGGTTCCCGTGCTCGGACGGGCCTCCTGCGGCCTAGCTGGAACCGTGTCGAGAAACCGGCCCAGCCGTTCGCAGCACCCGGGTGACGGGCCGGGAAATGGGTGATCGACATCGGCTGGGCCGACGATCCCGTCGGGCGGCGAGCGGCCTCCACGAGCATGACGACATAACGCGACGTCCGACAAGTCCTGACTTTTATTGCCAAGTTCGACTACCTTTCATCACGACCCGGCCCGGACACGAGTTCCGGTTCGGGTGGGTGACTGCGCGGGCGTACCCCGTTCGTGCCGGCCGCCCACCGCGCAGTGACCTCCGTCCACATCTTCAAGGAGATTTGATGGTCCGGAAACGACTGGCGGCGACGATCGCTCTCGCGCTCGCCGTGCCGCTCACCACCCTGGCGTTACCCGCAGCCGCTGGTGTCGCAGCAACCACGCAGGACAAGCCCGGTGGCGCCGCTTCCGACATCACCATGGGCAACAAGGCCCCGCGTCTGGTGAACGGCAAGAAGGTCAAGGCTCCGACCAGCTACCAGGCGCCGAGCAAGGCCAAGCTGAAGACGTCGGCCGCGGCCGAGCCGACGCCGGCGGTCGGGACGGTGCGCCAGTGGGTCGCCTCCGACGACGTCGAGGGCTACTACCGCAAGGACTTCACCCTGCGCGGCGTGGGTGACCACATCGAGGTGTGGGTCGCCAACGACCTGGCGTTCCCCGAGGGCGACTGCCGCAACGCGGTCGCGGGCAGCACCACGATCACCGACGCGCAGGTGCAGGGCCTGGTCGACGAGTTCGACGACAACATGTATCCGAAGGAGACCGCGGCCTTCAGCACGCCTCCGGACCGGGACGGCTCGAACGCCCTGCTGGGGCCGGACGCGAACGGCAACGGTGGCGTCTACACCGGCGGGGGCGAGAAGACCGTCACCCTGGTCGACAACGTCCGCGACGACAACTACTACGACTTCCCGACGGTCCCGACCTACACCGCGGGCTTCTTCTCGTCTTACCTGAACGAGTTGTTCGACCGGAACACGATGACGATCGACGCCTTCGACTGGACGCACCGCACCACCGCGAACCCGGTGGACGCGTCGACCAGCGACCCCTGCACCAGCCGCCCGGCCCGCCCGTGGCTGTACGAGGGCGTTTTCGGGCACGAGTGGCAGCACCTGCTGCAGTACTACGCCGACCCGAACGAGGGGACGTGGATCAACGAAGGCCTGTCCGACTTCGCGATCTCGCTGACCGGGTACTCCAACTCCACGGCGACCGTCTTCGAACCCGGCTTCGACAACCACCTCATCTCGTACCAGGGCTACAGCACGGTGCCCTCGCCGTACAACCCCAACCCGCGCGACAGCGGAGGTGCGCAGAACTCCCTCAACCTCTGGGGTGAGGACAGCGACAACCCGAACGCGGTGCTGGCCGACTACGGCCACGCGTACTCGCTGATGCTGTTCCTCTACGACCGGTACGGCCTGGACTTCATGTCCGCGCTGCACCGTGACGGCGAGCGGCAGGGCATCGCCAGCCTGGAGGCCGAACTCAAGGCCGTCGGCGTCAAGGACGTCTACCGTGTACTGCACGACTTCCAGTCCTCCACGCTGCTGGACGCGTTCCTCGACGCCTCGAAGAAGTCGAAGATCTCGGGTATCTCGAGGTCCAGGGTGACCAGCAAGAGCCTCGAGGCCTCGGTCAACCTGGAGAACACGCAGTCGTACGCCGAGCCGGGCGCGGCCCCCAACGGTGCCGACTACGTGGAGCTGGAGGGCAAGAACGGCAAGGCACTGAAGGGCAAGGACCTGACGTCCCTGACGTTCAGCGGCGCCAAGACCCTGCCGCCGGCCCCGCTGGCCTGGACGATCGTGAACGACGACCCCGACCGGGCGGGTAACCCGGTGCTGTTCTCCGGCAACGAGAACAACACCGATGCCGCGCTCGTCACGCCCGTCACGGTTCCGGCCGCCGACCCGACGCTGCGGTTCTTGGCCAAGTACGGCGCCGAGGCGACGTACGACTACGGCTACGTCAGCGTCTCCACCGACGGCGGGAAGACCTACAGCGCACCGCTCCCGGGCAGCAACACCGTGGACGACGCGCCGCTGGGCCCGGGCCTGAACGGCACCACTGCCGGGTTCGAGGCGCAGGAGTACGACCTGTCGGCCTACGCCGGCCAGAACGTCCTGGTCAGCATCCGTTACGTCAGCGACGGCGGGGTCAACGAGGGCGGCCTGCTCATCGACGACCTCTCGGTCGGTGGCACGGTGATCAGCGACGGATCCAGCCTGGAGCCGTTCGACTCGCCCACCGAGATCGTGCCGGTCACGGTGAACAACTGGAACGTTCGCCTGGTCGGTCTGGACGCCGAGAAGCACCGGGCGATCCAGATCACCTTCGACGGGAAGTCGAGCATCAACCTCTCCTCGAAGAGCTCGGACCTCAAGAAGCTCAGGAAGTACGACCAGGTCGTGGCCGTCGTGGCCTACGACGAGCCGACCGAGCAGGTCCAGCAGTACGCGCCGTACACGCTGACGGTGAACGGCACCCTCCAGCCGGGCGGTAGCGCCCAGAGCTGATCGTGGTGCAGGGGTGCCCGCCGTCACCGACGGCGGGTACCCCTTCTTTTCACCAGGAGGTGAGGATCGCGTCGGCCAGTGCCGCCGGCTGCGACAGGAACGGCGAGTGCGAGGTCTCCAGCGTGACGACGTTCGTCCCGGCGCCGCAGACCTCGTCGATGTCCCGCACGAAGCGGCGCTGCAGGGCTTCGGGAATCGCGCGGTCCTGCGTACAGACCACGTAGGTGTGGGGGATGCTTCCGTACCGGGACGCCGTCACCGTCACCCGGTCCAGCGACGGCAGCAGCGGGGCGTCGCTGCTGAGCAGACCGATGGCCGCGTCGGCGGTCTCGATGTCCACGTCAGCGGAGAAGACCTCGCGGAAGGCGCTGCGGCGGGACGGATCACCGGTGTCGTAGCGCAATGCACCGACCACGTCGGGGTCGGCGGTCAGAAGGTCGGTCACGCCCGCGTCGGCGGCCTCGGGCAGGGCCGCGTAGTCGATCACGGAACCGGTGATCGGGGCGTAGGCACTGACGTGGACGAGGTGGGCGAACAGTTCGGGGGCGAGCTCGGCGGCCTGGGTGGCCACCACCCCGGCCATGCTGTGGGCCACCACGACGCACGGTTCACCGTTGCCGATCAGGCGGATCTGCTCGATCAGCGTGGCCACCGCGGACGCCGTGGTGATGCCGGACACGGGGGAGGGCTCGGTGGCGAACTGCCCGGCGCTGAAAGGCCTGGCCCAGCGCGCCTGCGGGGACCGGCTGGACAGGCCGTGACCGCTCAGGTCGACGGCGACCGAGGGGACACCGCGGGCGAGCACGGCCGGGCCCTGGCGGCGGCGATCCCCACCGCCCGGCTGGTCGAGATCGCCGCGCTGGGTCACATTTTCCCACCGGAATGGTCGCCCCACATCACCGGTCTGCTCCGCGAGCATCTGCGCGAGGCGGTCACCGGGAGAGTGGGCGCCACGGGTCCGTAGGTGGAGGGGAGCGCCGGTCATCCGGGGTTCCCTTTCGACCGGGACGAAAGTCACTGCCCGAAGGGGCGATTGGATCATGTACAGGCTACTGGCCAGGAGAGCAACCTCCCGCAGGAGGAAAAATCGCCCACCCGTCAGACCCAGGATGGGCTCCGCCCTACCCCTATAGTCGCATCTCCACCGAAAAGCCGGACAAGGCACCCGAAGCGGCTTATGGTCGAAGTCGCCGAGGGTTCACCACCACCGTCCGACGTAGGCGGTCGGTGAACGGCCCGGCGCCGCGCGGCAACGTCTGCCGCGCCTGGGGTTCTCGAACAGCAGGGGGAAACATGACCAGGTCCCACGTGGCCTTTGGTTTCATCACGACGGCGGTGGTCTCCGGCGTGCTCGTCGCCCTTCCCGGGGCGTCGTCCTTCGCCGCGGCGACGGACTGCCCGACGGCACTTCCCACCGCCCAGGCGGTCGACGGCCTGACCGGTACCGGTTACACGGTCGAGAAGGGCACCAAAGCCGAAGAATTCACGGCCACGGTGCTCGGCCGGGTCACCGACGGCATTGCCCCGGGCGTGGACATGATCATGGCCGAGGTCGACTCGCCCGCTCTCGATCGTGCGGGCGGCGTGTGGGCGGGCATGTCCGGCTCCCCGGTCTACACCTCCGGCGGCAAGCTGATCGGGTCGGTCTCCTACGGGCTGGCGGCGTCCTCGAAGATCGCCGGTATCACCCCGGCCGCAGACCTGCTCGCACTCAAGGCGGGCACCAAGAGCGCGACGAAGATCGCGGTCTCGTCGACGAAGGCGGCCCGCATCGCCAGCACGGGGGAGGCCTCCTCGAAGCTCGCCGCCAAGGGCTTCCAGCGGCTGCCGGTGCCGGTCACGATCACCGGTGCGGCCCCGAAGAACACCCAGCACTTCCTCTCCAGGATCGAGAAGAACAGTGGGCCGGTGGTGCGGACCAGTGCCTCGACCGCCTCGAAACTGAGCGCGAGCGCCAAGTCATCGCCCAGTGAGATCTTCGCCGGGTCGAACTACGCCGCCGCGCTGTCCTACGGCGACATCGCGGCCACCGCGCTGGGCACCACCACCTACGTGTGCGGCAAGACCGCGATCGCCTTCGGTCACCCGTTCTTCGGTGTCGGCCCGGCCGAGTACAGCGTGCACCCGGCCACCGCGGTCTACGTGCAGGCCGACCCGATCGGTGGCCCGTTCAAGGTGGGCAACCCCGGTGGGGTGGTCGGCACCGTGACCCAGGACGGCACGATCGGCCTGACCAGCACCCTGGGCACGGCCCCGAAGCACACCTACCCGATCACCACGTCGCTGAAGAACGCGGCCGGTAAAACCTTCACCGGCAAGACCGTGGGTGTCTACCAGCCCTACGCCGGTGACATCGCGGCCACCCACCTGCAGTCCGCGGTCGTCAAGGCCAACGGCGCGCAGGGGGCCGGATCGGCCGCGGTGACCTACACCGTCACCGGCACCCGGGCCGGCGGCAAGAAGTTCTCGCTGACCCACACCGACCGCTACACCGACTCCTACGACATCGCCTACGCCACGGCCGACGCTCTCTACGCGTCGATCAGCCCGCTCGTGCAGCAGGAGTTCGAGAACGTCAACATCACCGGCGTCAAGGTCACCGGAACGGTGAGCACCACCTACAAGCCCTACCGGGTGACGAAGGTGGAGACGAAGAAGAGCGGCCAGTGGGTGGCGCTCAAGGGCACCCAGAAGGTCACCTCCGGCGGCAGCATTCCGCTGCGCGCCACGCTGCTGGCCTACCGCTCCACGAAGAAGGTCACGGTGCCGCTGACGGTGGCGGTCCCGAAGAAGAGCAAGGGCTGGACCGGTTCGCTCACCGTGGCCGACAGCCTGACCGCCGCCCCGGGCACGAACGAACCGACCTCGCTGACGGCCCTGCTCGCCCAGCTGCGCAGCGTCCCGTCGAACAACGTCCTGGTCAGCAAGGTCGACCTGAGGAGCTCCAAGGGCGCCAAGCGACACAGCGTCCGTGAGACCGCTCTGAAGACGACCGTCAGTTCGTACTTCAAGACCGTCTCGGTGACGGTGAAGTAGCCGACCACCCGATCGGCCCAGTGCACGATCCATCGCGGTCACGACGAGCACCGGTCGGCGCTGAGTTCCTCCAGCGCCGACCGGTGCTCGTGGGTGGTGGCACTCGCGGTCGGGCCGGATCACGAACTATTGTCTCGTCATGACGGTTCTGGTGACCTGGCGGCCCGGGTGGTTGCGCGAAGACGGCCGGACCGTCTGAGGTGGGTGGCCCGGCGGTCATCCCCGGTGTTCTCCAGATCGAACCGGTGCCACCGCGGCCCGGCTTCGTGGCGGTGACGTTCCTCAGCGGTCCTCGTCTCACCGTCGACATCCCGCGCGCCAAGGTGCAGGAGATCCTCGACTGGTGGCTGACCATCGCCCCCGAGGTCGCCGTCGACGGTTACATTCCCGACGACGTCATCGCGCAGTTCCGTGACGACATCATTGCCGCCGCCGTGCCGGACACTCCCGGCCCCGCCCACTGAGCCCACGTTCCGGCGACCACGACGTCGTGGGTCGGCTCAGGCCCGGTTCGCTTCCGCGCGACGCAGCCGGACGGTGGAGACCAGGTAGAGGATCGCCCCGCCGACGGCGTAACCGGCCACCCCGGTGAGCATCAGTTCCTCCCGCGCCGCCTGGGCGAAGAACATCAGCCCGATCAGCGTGGAGAGCCCGCCACTGATGATCATCGCCACCTGGCCGGGCAGACCGGCGCGCAGCCGGATGATCGCGAGGGTGAGCTGGATCAGGCCGGTGAGCGTGGCCCAGACCCCGAAAACCCGCAGAACGGTTGCCGGGCCGTCGATCACGGCCACGATCAGGGCGACGGCGGTGATCGTGCTGATACCCGCGTTGACGAGCTGGGCGCGCCGGTCACCGAGGTTGCCGACCGCTTCCTGGGTCCGCGCGTCGAGGACGGACGCGGCCACGTCGAGGACGGGGTAGAGGATCAGGAGGACGACGGCCAGCAGGGGCAGGTCGGAGTCGGCGGTCAGGGTGCCGGCCGACGACAGCGACACGGCCAGCAAACCGGCCCAGGCCAGGGCGATGACCGCGCGGGCCAGGTAGAGCCGGGAGGTGGCGCTGATCGCGTCCCGTGCGGTGGTGGTGGTCGGCATGATGCGGTCCCGTCCTCAGAGGTGTGGGGGTTGTCGGCAGCGAGTCTGCGGGGGCTGCGGGACGGGCGCGTACTTCGAACGAAGTACATCTGCCGGACCCATGTGCCGCAGAATCGGGGCATGGTCAAGGAGGTCTGGCAACACAACCGGGTCGACGGCTCCACGGCCCCGGCGTGGATCCGCCGACCCGGGGTCCTGCACCTACTGGCCTACGCGGCGGCCACGCTCTCGTTCACCGGGCAGATCGTGGCGGTGGTGATCCACGCCTCGGACCGGGCCACCGTGCTGTCGGTGCTGCTGGCCGGCAGCGGGGTGGCTCTGTCGTGGTGGAGGCCGTGGGCCGGGCTGGTCGTGACCAGCGCGGCCGCGTTCGCCGTCACCGCGGTGGGCACCGATCCGCTGTCGGTGTGGATGATGGCGGTCTTCGTCCTGGTGTCGGTCACCTTCCGGGGCAAGCCCGCGGTGCCCGCGATCGCGGTGGTCGCGGTGTTCTTCCTGGGGGCGTTCATGACCGTGGGCGGATTCCGGGGCGGTGCCGACGTCGCTGTCGCGGCGCTCTTCTCAGCCATCGCCGGAGGAGCTACCGGGGCCGCGCTCCGGCATCACCGCGACCGCTGGTGGATGCTGGAGGAACGCGCCGAGAAAGCCGTCGCCGACCGCGAGGTCGAGGCCTTGCGGCGGGTGAGCGCCGAGCGCCTGCGGATCGCCCGCGACCTTCACGACGTGATCGGTCACCAGGTCGCGATGCTCAGCATGAACCTGGGAGTCGCCGAGATCGGGCTCCCACCGGAGGCCGAGAACTCCCGCCGCGCCTTGGTGTCCGCCCGCTCGAACGCCCGCACGGTGATCATCGAGACGCAGCGAATCCTCGCCCTGCTGCGCCGGGGCGACACCCCGCCCGGCGACGAGGCGCTGAGACCGACCCCGTCTCTGGCCGGGATACCGGCACTGGTCGCCTCGTTCGAGGAGATCGGGCTGAAAGTCTCCACCGGTCTGGAACTTCCCGAGGGGTCGGTGGAACCGGGAGTCGAGGTCACGGTCTTCCGGGTGGTCCAGGAAGCATTGACGAACGCCTACCGGCACGGGACCGGGACAGCCGAGGTATCCGTGCGGGAGCAGGAGGGCCGGATCCGCGTCACGGTCGAGAACCGGGTCGCCGGCGCGCGAGGTGGTAGCGCCCCGGGCGGTGGGCTCGGCCTGGTCGGGATGCGGGAACGGGTCGAGTCGTCGAACGGGAGCCTGACGATCGACAACCACGGTGGGAGATTCCGGGTGCGGGCCGAGTTCAGCCCGGTGAGGGAGGTGGCCGCATGACCCGGGTGCTGATCGTCGACGACCAGGACGACATCCGCGCCGGTATCCGCGCGATGCTCCAGCTCGACGACTCGCTGGAGGTGGTCGGCGACCTGTCCGACGGGCTCCAGGCCGTGCCGTTCCTGCGCGAGCACCCGGTCGACCTGGTGCTCATGGATATCCGGATGCCGGGGATCGACGGGGTCGAGGCCACCCGCCGCATCCGTGCCGAGCACCCGCCCCAGCGGCTCCGGGTGATCGTGCTGACCACGTTCGACCAGGACGACATCGTCATCGCCGCGCTGCGGGCCGGGGCCAACGGCTTCCTCGGCAATACGGTGAGCCCGGCCGAGCTGGTGGCCGGGATCACCGAGGTGATGGCGGGCGGGGGAGCGCTGTCGGCGGTCGCGACGGCCGCGCTCATCGGGCAGATGACCGCCGACCCACCGCCGGTGGTCGACAAGGACCTGCTGCGCCGGTTCGACGCCCTCACCCCCCGGGAACGGGACGTCGTCGTCCAGGTCGCGCGAGGTCTCAGCAACGAGGAGATCGCCGCCCAGATGTTCGTGTCGCCGTTCACCGTGAAGACCCACGCGGTGCGGGCCATGACCAAGGTCGGGGCCCGCGACCGCGCCCAGCTCGTCTCGTTCACCTTCCGCGCCGGTCTCAGCCCCTAGGGCATCAGATCCCGAACTCGGCCAGAGTCAGGTCCCCGACGGCCTTCTCGTCCGCCACGTCGGCGACCAGCCGGCTGACGGTCATGGCGTGCAGCGCGGCCGTGCACTCGCGGATCCCGGCCGGGGAGAGGTCGGGATGGGCCTGGACGAACTCCAGGGTCACGTCGAGCACCGCGCGCATCTGCTCGCGCAGGCGGTTCTCACGGTGACAGGCCCAGGCCGCCTCGTGCATCGCCTGGGCCCAGACCCCGGCAGGCCAGGTGATGCCGGCCAGCTGGGCGGGTGTGACCTGGCCGGTCCGTACCCGGTCGATGAGTTCCAGTACAGCGGTGCTGCGCGGGCCGTAGAGGGAGTCGCCGCTCTCGTACAACGGGGCCCGGGACGCGGCCTGCTCGAACGGGGCCCGCAGGGCCGCCACCTGCTCGGCCTCCAGCTGCGGGCGGGCCCAGAGTCCGGCCGCGGCCGCCGCGGCGACGGCCGCGGAGGCGGGCACGAACCCGGTGCCCGGCACCGGCGCGATCGCCGCGTCCGGCCAGTCGGCCGCCGCGGTCGCGACCAGCGCGGCCACCTGCGAGCTGGTGCCGAACCGGCCGGTGGCCAGGGACTCGGCGCTCATCGTGGCCCCGGCGCTCTTCAGCGTCTCGGCCATCGTGGGCACGTTCATGTCCAGCAGGGCCACCAGCACCCAGGCCACGCCGTGGGCACTCTCGTCCCGGTCGTGCCAGGCCTGGGCCAGGGCGTAGGCGCCGTCCTCACTGATCCGGAACGCACCGCTCAGCCCTCGCAGGAGCGGCAGGGCGTGAGGATGGGCGGCGGCATCCGTGGCCAGGACGGTGGGTGAGGACAGGGTGTACACCCGTTCGACCCTGCGTTGCCGGGGCGCTCGCGGTCAATCAGGGGCCCGCGTTCGCCGCACGCCCGGTGACCGGGCGTGTTGCCCGGTCTACGATCCGTCCGCCCAGGGTCGGATCCGGCCGGCCGCAGTCGGCACCGGTCACCGCATTAAGGTGGGGGAATGAAGGTCCTCTCCATCCAGTCCGCGGTCGCCCACGGTCACGTCGGGAACTCCGCGGCAGTTTTCCCCCTGCAGCGCATCGGTGTCGAGGTCGTCCCCGTCCTCACCGTGAACTTCTCCAACCACACCGGGTACGGGGCCTGGCGCGGCCCGCTGATCCCGCCGGCCGACGTCGCCGAGGTTCTCCTCGGAGTCGAGGAGCGGGGTGTGTTCCCGCAGGTCGACGCGGTGCTGTCCGGTTACCAGGGCGGAGTGGGCATCGCGGACGTCATCGTCGACGCCGTGGGCCGGGTCAAGGCCGCGAACCCCTCGGCGCTGTACGCCTGCGACCCGGTGATGGGCAACGCCAAGTCCGGGTGCTTCGTCGCCCCCGAGATCCCCGACCTGCTGCGCGAGCGGGTCGTGCCGGTGGCCGACATCATCACCCCGAACCAGTTCGAGCTCGGTGTGCTGACCGGCACCGAGCCCTCGTCCCTGGAGTCCACGTTGGCTGCGGCCGACCTGGCCCGCGAGCTGGGCCCGGCGACTGTGCTGGTCACCAGCGTGGAGCGTCCGGACCGCCCGCAAGACACCGTCGAGATGCTGGTCGTCGACGACAGCGGCGCCTGGATCGTGCGCACCCCGCAGCTGCCCTTCAAGGCGAACGGCTCCGGTGACGTCACCGCGGCCCTGTTCACCGCCCATTATGTGCAGTCGCGTCAGCCGGCCGTGGCGCTGGAACGCACGGCCTCCAGCGTTTTCGACCTGATCGACCTGACCTACCGCTCCGGCGAGCGCGAGCTCCAGCTCATCCAGGCCCAGGAGTTCTACGCCACGCCCCGCATGCAGTTCAGCGCCACCCAGGTTCGCTGACCGGCCGGCCCGGTGGCCTCCCGGTCACCGGGCCCGCATCCGGGCCAGCGCGAACTGCGCTCCCTGTTCCCGCATCCCGTTGGTGAAGTAGGCCACGTGCGGGGCGAACCGGCCGCCGGACTGGCAGACGAAGTCGTCGGCCACGCAGTAGTCGCGCAGGCGATCGGCGAACGCCTCCAGGGCACCGGCCGGTCGCGGGTCGGTCACCATGCCGTCGATGCCGCTGTCGTAATCGCCCGCGTTGAACGGTTCGCCACCGACGAAGCGCGGGTCGCCGTACAGCACCACGGCATCGATGTTCTGGGCCGCCGCGGGCGTCAGTTCGGCCTGCTCGCGCCCGGCGTTGCGGACCGATGCGCTGATCAGAGCGTCTGCGGCCACGAGAGCACCCTGCGAGTAGCCCATCACGATCGACCTCTGCTGCGGGCACTTTCGTGCCGCGACGTTGAGTTCCCCGACCATCAGGCGCACTCCCTCGTCGGCGCTCGCGCCGAAGAACGCGTCTCCGGGGGTTGCGCTGAGGGACACGGCGTCGGCCGGGTAGGGCACGTCGTAGTGCCGCGTGCGGCCCGGGTGGGCCGCCGCGATCTGCCGCGCCACCCCGCTGAGCAGGTTGGAGTCGGCCAGCGGTTCGCTCGTGCCGCGCGCGGTGATCACCAGATAGTCCGTGCAGGTGGGGTTCTGGTCAATGGTGGACGTCGTGGTCGCCTCCGGTGCCGTCGTCACCACCGGGGTCGGGGTGCTGGAGGACGGGGTGCTGGAGGACGCCGGTGTCGTCGGCGATGCGGTGGCCGGGGAAGCGCCGTCGCCGCATCCGCTCACGAGCAGCCCGGTGGCCAGGACGGCTACGGCGAGGCGGAACGCGGTGGGCACGGGGAACTCCCGGGAATCGGCGGTCACGTCAGCGGCTTGTCTCGCGCGGATCAGGTCCACGACGGGTCGCCCGCCAGGGCCCGGCGCCAGGGGGTGGGCGAGACCCCCGTGTGCTGACGGAACACGCGGCTCAGGGCGGTGCCGCTGGAGAAGCCCAGCTGCGTGGCGATCTGCGTGATGTCCAGGTCGGTCGTGCGCAGAAGGCATTTGGCCCGGTACAGGCGCCACCAGGTGAGGTGCTCCATCGGTCCCTGGCCGGATGTCGCGCGGAACGCGGCGGCGAAGGCCGAACGGGACATCCCTGCCACCGCGGCCAGGTGCGCCACGGTCCAGCCCCGGGAGAGATCGTCATGCGCGGCGCTCACGGCACGGGCCAGCCGCGGGTCGTTGAGCAGGGCCAGCCACGTGCCCTGGGCCAGGCAGAGCGCCGCCGCCCGCACCACGGTCACGTAGACGACATCCGCCAGGCGCGAGGTGATCACGGATGCGCCGGGTCGCGCCCCGGCGTGCTCCTGCGCGATCAGGAGCATGGCGGCCGCCGCCGATCGGGCCGCCTCACCGCCCGACTCCAGGGAGATCAGCTCCGGAAGGGCCCGGCCCAGCGCATCGGCGGACAAGGGCTCGATGTCCAGCGACAGCACGTGCACCTCGGCGTCCGGGGCCGCTTCGAGGGCGAAGGAGGCGTCCGGGCCGACGAAGAGGACGTCACCGGTGACGAGCTTCCCGTCGGACGGGGCCGTCGCGCCGAGCGCGGACCCCGCCACGGTGACCGGTCCGGCGGCCACCCAGACGACCAGGGCCTGGTTGCCGGGACGGTCGCCCCGAAACGTCCGCCGCCCCACCAGCAGCTCGTAGCGCGCATCGTGGGTCCGCGCGGTCGAAAGGACCGAATCCAGTGCATTCATTCCCGACCGCCAGCTCGCCGTGGACTATTCGTCATGAATCATGGACTCAACTGCCTAGCACGTCCAGTCGGGTCGTCCTTAGCGTCGTTGCCATGACGTACTTCATGCTCGCCCAGCTCCAGTTGCGCTACAGCTGGATCAACCTGCCCGCCTACGAGGAAGGGATGCGGCACGTGAAGGATCTTTTCGAGAGCCAGGGCATCATGCTGGAGCAGGCCGCGATCACGAAGATCGGCCCTCTCTACGAGACCTGGAACCTCTGGCGCATCGATGACCCGGGGCACATCGACCGGGCTTTCGCCGCCCTGGAGTTCACGGAGGCTCAGCAGGAGGCCATCGCCCGCATGCACGCCGTCGTCGAGCACGAGCAGGTCCGGATCCTGGAGGGGCTCGACCTGATGAGCACGTCCTGAGCAAATCATGAGCCCGGGCTGAGCATGGGTGCGGCGCGGTGGGTCCGGGACGTGGTGCGGAGCAGCTCCAGGGCGAGGGCGCCCGGGCGGGTGGCGGCGGCCGCGTCCCGGACGACGGCGTGGATGCTGCGCACCGGACGGGGGCGGACCACCGGGACGACCACCACCTCCTCGGGCGGTGCGAGGGCGCCCAGTTCGGGCATCACGGTGACCCCGATGCCGGCGGCGACGAAGGCGATGGCGGCGCGGTAGTCGTGAGCCTCGACGTGGAAGGGCGGGCTGATCCCGGCCGCGGCGCAGGCGTCCATCAGGTTCTGCCGGCACCAGCCCTGGGTGAAGTCGTTGTCGATCCATCGCTCACCGGCCAGTTCGGCCAGTTCGATCTCCTCGCGGGCGGCCAGCGGATGGGCGCGGTGCAGGACCACGACGTACGGATCGTCGAGCAGGTGGTGCACGGCGAAGCCGGTGCCCGCGGTGAACGTGCTCTGGGCCACGACGAGATGGAGGTCCGCGCGCTCGTCGGGGTTGTCGGGCGGGACGTCGCTCAGCCGCAGATCGATGCGCAGGCCGGGGAACTCGTCACTCAGCCGGTGCACCAGGGGCGGCAGCCAGATCGCGCCCGCCGAGGCGAAGTAGGCGATCGACAGTGACCCCGTGCGCCCCGACCGTAGGTCGGCCACCAGGGCCTCGGTGACGCCGAGCCGGGTCAGCAGGTCGTCCGCCTCGGCCGCCAGCGCCAGCCCGGCCGCGGTCGGACGCAGCCCCCGGCCCACGCGTTCCAGCAGGGGCAGCCCGGTCTCCCGCTGCAGCGCCGTGATGTGCTGACTGACCGCGGAGGGCGTGTACCCGAGGTTGGTGGCGGCGGCCTGGACCGAACCGCTGGCCACGACCGAACGGAACACGCGCAGGCGATGCAGGTCCAGCATCGGACAACTCTACAGTGCGGCTTAATGGTCAGGTAGTAACGCGTGCTGGTGCTTCATCGGCGACGACCCCGACGATGAACCCCATGACCGCCCTCGCCCCACCTCCTGCACCGTCTCGCACCTCGCTCCTGCCTCTCGGTGCGGCTGGTGTCACCGTCGTCCTGTGGGCGTCGGCCTTCGTGGGCATCCGGGCCGCCGGCCATGACTACTCGGCCGGTCCCCTGGCTTTGGGGCGCCTGCTCGCGGGCTCCGTCGCGCTGACGGCCGTCGGTCTTTTCCAGGCAGCGAAGGCGAGGCGGGCGACCGGGGCGAGTACGCGTCCTCTGCTACCCCGACGCCCGCTCCTGTTCGCCGCGATGCTGTGGGGTGTGGCCTGGTTCGGCCTCTACAACGTGAGCCTGAACCGGGCCGAGCAGAGTCTCGACGCCGGAACCACCGCCCTGCTGGTCAACCTGGCGCCGGTCCTGATCGCTGTGCTCGCGGGTCTGCTGCTGGGAGAAGGCTTTCCGGTTCGGCTGATGATCGGCATGGCGGTGGCCTTCAGCGGTGTGGCGCTCATCGCGATCACCACCTCCGACGGGCGGGGCGACCTGGTCGGGGTTCTGCTCGGTCTGGCCTCGGCCGTGCTCTACGCCACCGCCGCGACCGCGCAGAAACGCCTGCTGACGCGGATCGACGCCCTGGCCCTCACCTGGATCGGCTGTCTGTCCGGCACCGTGGCCTGTCTTCCGTTCGCGCCCGGCCTGATCCGGCAGGCCGCCGACGCGTCGCTCTCCTCCACCCTGAGCCTGCTCTACCTCGGGGTCTTCCCCACCGCAATTGCCTTCCTGGCCTGGGGATACGCACTGTCGCGGACGAACGTGGGACGACTGGCCGCCTCCACCTACGTGGTACCGCCCCTGGTGGTGCTGATGTCGTGGGCGCTGCTGGGGGAGGTGCCGGGGGTGCTCGCGCTGGTGGGGGGCGTGCTGTGCCTGGCCGGGGTGGGCATCGCGACCGTCCGGCGGGCACGATGAGGAAGGGGATGATGAGGAAAGGGATAAGGAACTCATAACATCGGATTCCCTAGGTTAGGTCGCCTACTCCCCAGGCCTGACCGAAGAGGACCCGTGAAACGACGCACCACCGTGACCATTGCCGCTGCCGCCTCGCTCGCCGTTGCCGGCGCCGTGACGCAGAGCCTGGTCGGTCACGCCGAGAACGCCGCCCCCGCCACCGTGACCCAGGCCGCGGTGACCCAGGCGGCCGACACCACCGTGACGGCGGCGGCGGTCAAGGGTCTGCCCAAGACCATGACCTTCTACGTCGACCCGACGTCGGGCCCGGCCACCTGGGTCTCCCAGAACAAGAGCGACAGCCGCGCCGCCACGATCAAGGCGAACCTGTCGTCCAAGCCGATGGCCCGGTGGTTCGGGAGCTGGTCCAACGACATCAAGCCGGCCGTGAACGTCTACGTCACGGCAGCCGCGAAGAAGAAGAAGGCTCCGATCCTGGTGGCCTACAACATCCCCGGGCGCGATGCCTGTGGCGGGCACTCGGCGGGCGGCGCGGCGGTGAGCGAATACCGCACCTGGATCAAGAACTTCGCTGCCGGTGTCGGCAAACGCCGGGCCGTGGTGGTCCTCGAGCCCGACGCCCTGGCCGACTTCAACTGCCTGACCACGGCCCAGGCCGCCACCCGGCAGAAGCTGCTCACCTACGCCACCGAGCAGTTCCACAAGAGCGCCCCCAACGCGTACGTGTACCTGGATGCGGGCAACTCGAACTACGCCACGGCGACGGCCATGTCGAGCCGGCTGCTGAAGTCCGGGCTGAAGAACATCCGCGGGTTCTCCCTGAACGTGTCCAATTACCACACCACGGCGGAGGAGAACGCGTTCGCCACGAAGCTGAACGCGCAGCTGCGCAAGCGGGGCTCGGCGACCAAGCCGTACATCGTCGACACCAGCCGGAACGGTCTGGGCAGCAACGGCGTCTGGTGCAACCCGGCCGGCCGGAAGCTGGGTGTCACCGCGCGCGTGAACAAGACGCCCACGGCCAGGACGCCCGAGGCGCGGTTGTGGATCAAGACCCCCGGTGAGTCGGACGGCAACTGCGGCATCGCCCCGAACGCCGCAGCGGGAGTCTTCGACCCGGCGATCGCCGTCGGTCTGGTGCGCGGCCAGTAACTCCACGAAGGGTCAGGACGGGTGGCTCCGCCCGTCCTGACCTTTTCTCCCGTCCTGGACGCGGACATCCTCCGGCGTGTCCAGGTCGGCGCCGGAGGCCAGGTCACCGGCCTCGACCAGCACGACGTCGTCTCGACCGCGCAGATAGTGCCGGGCCCCGGCATCAGCCGTCGTGGTGGCGAGGATGCCCGGCCAGTGGTCGCGGCCGAGCAGGACGGGATGACCGGGGACACCGTCATAACTGGCCCGGGCCAGGGCGCCCTGACGTCGCCGCCCCGCCGAATGCGATAACGGTGAGCCCAGGGGCGGTTGCGGGGTTGCGGCCGACCCGGTACCGGCCAGGAGTCTGGCCACCACGGCGCCCGTCACGTCGGGCATGTCGACCAGGGTGACGACCACGGCGTCGGGTGCTTCACCCCCGCCTTCCGTGGCCGTCAGCCCGGCGACGGCGTGCAGGGCGGCCCGCAGTGAAGCGCCCATCCCCTCTTCCCAGCCGGCCACCGGCACCACGGTCGCCGAGGCCGGGACGAGCCGACCGACGTCCTGTGCCCGCGCACCGGTGGCCACGAGAACGGGACGACAGCCCGCGTCCTGCAGTGCCCTGACCGCACGCTGCACCCAGGGCACTGCGTCAGCGTCGGTGAGCAGCCCTTTGGGCCGGCCCATCCGGGTGCCGGCACCGGCGGCCAGCACGATCCCCGCAGTGCTGCTCATGGGCCGGACCGAGCCGAAGTGCCGCACATCCGAACCGGCCTACGGGCCGACGGTCAGGGGGGCGCCCAGCACCCGCCGGATCAGCCGCTGCCGTTCCAGTGCGAGCCGCCCGTGCAGCTCCTCGCCGGGCGTGTGCTCGTCGACCGTGCCGCTGCTGATCGCCCCGGACTGCGAAAGTACCTCCTCCAGCACCATCACCCGGTCGCGAAGGATCCAGAGCTCCTCGGTCAGGCCGACCACCATGCGCGCCAGCTCGTCCGGGCTCGTGCCGGCCAGGTACGTGGGGGCCGGATCGTTCGTCGTGGGGTAGTGCGGGCTGCTCATACGGGGGCTCCTTCCAGAACCGGCTTGATGCCGCGGGTGATCCAGGGGTAGGAAGCGCCGAACTCGGTGACGTCGGCGAACCCGGCCGCGCGCACCAGACCCGGGCGATCGGCCAGCAGGGCCCCCCGCCAGAACGGCTCGGCCCGGTTCTCCGTCTCCCAGTCCAGGATCACGCAACGGAACAAGGACTCCTGATCCTTGTAGGGGGCCACGTCACCGATGAGGACCTCCCCACCGGGCTTGCACACCCGGTAGGCCTCGGCCAGGATCTGCCGGGCCGAGGGCTGAGGGACCTCGTGCAGCAGGATGAAAGCAGTGACCAGGTCGAAGGAGTTGTCCTCGAAAGGCAGCCGTTCGCAAGCGGCCTGGTGCAGGTCCCAGGCGAACCCGTGGCGGGCCGCCACCAGCTGGGCGTGCTCCAGTTCGGTCCGGCCCAGATCGACACCGGTGATCCGGGCCCCGGGGTAGACGGTCTGCAGCGAGACCGCGTACCGGCCGGTGCCGACGCCCAGCTCGAGAATCGTGTCGTAGTGATCGCGCAGTCCGGCCTGCGCGGTCTGGACCCGGGCATCGGTGAACTTCTGGTCCGGCCGGACCGCTCCGATGCCGCCGGTGGAGAAGATCAGGTCGTAGACGTAGTCATGGATCATGAAACCCATCCGCTCGTGCCCCTCCCATCCGCCGGGCGCGAGGTGGAAGTCGGTCTGTGACCAGTAGTCCGGGGTCTGGAGCGAGGCGTCCACGATGATGGTGCCGCCCTGCTGCGCGTTGTCGGCGTACTCGGTGGTGACAGCTTCCTTGCCGTCCTCGTATGCGTAGCGGGCGGCTTCGAACTGGTGCTCGGCCACGAGGCGGGTGTAGAAACGGTCCCAGCCGTAGGCCCGGGACCCTTCCTCCAGCAGCCGGGTGGCGTGCCGGATCTGCTCGTGGACCTCGCCCGGCAGGGACTGGCCCGGGCACAGGTCACCGAAATCCTTCTCCGCCGCTGCCTGCAGTTCCAGTCCGCTCCAGCGGGCCAGGTCGGCCAGGAAGTTGAAGTCGGCCCGGCCGCGTTGTTTAAGACCTGTTGCCATTCTTGGTGTTCCTTCCGATGGAGGACGCCTGTCCAGATAGGTGGTGTCGTCGATGTGTGGTGAGTCCGGTGGCCAGGAGCAGGAAACCGATGATCACCAGGCAGAGCCCGATGTCGCGGACGGCGGTGTCCAGGGCGGCGGCCCCCGCCGCGCGGTCGGTCGGGACCAGGTGGGTCAGCAGCACGGCGGAGATCGCCGCACCGATGTACTGGGCCGTGCGGTACAGGCCGCTGGCACTGCCGCTGGCCCGGGCCGGGCTGGCGTGGTGCAGCGTCAGCTGGTTGCCCAGGTTGTTGAACCCGGTCGGGATGCCGAGGAGAACATTGACGAGAACCAGGAGCGCGAGCGGGCTCTCCACGCCGGCGGTCAGCGCCAGGACCAGGCCCGAGACGACGAACGCCGCGTTACCCACCAGCAGCAGCCGGCCCGGTCCCAGCCGGGCCGCCCATCGGGTGGCGACCAGGGTGGACACCACACCCACCCCGAAGACCGGAAGCATCAGCAGGCCGGCGGCGGCCGGGCCGAGGCCCCGGCCCACCTCCAGCCACTGCGGCATTCCGTAGAACACCGTGTAGAAGGCCACGAACGTGACCGTCCCCCGCACGCAGGTCATCAGGATCGCCGGGTGGGCGGCCAGCAGTCGCAGGTCCAGGAACGGCGTGGCACACCGTCGCTCCCGTAGCACCAGGAGTGCGGCCAGCAGACCGGCGGCCGCACCCAGGGCGAGGTCCCGCCCTTGTGTGCCGTTCTCGAGCGACAGGAGCACCGTCATGGTCAGTGACAGCGTGGCCACGAACAGCAGCGCACCCGGCACGTCCATGACCCGCAGGGCGGCCCGGGCGCCCCGTTTCTCGCGGGGCGGGTCGGCCGGAACACAACGCCACACCCAGAACAGGCAGTTGGCCACCAGGGGCAGGTTGATCCAGAAGATACCCGGCCAGCCGGACACCACCACGATCAGCCCGCCGACCGTCGGTGCGAGGGCGGCCGTGCTCTGCCCGCACAGCGCCACGACGCCGATCGCCCCGGAGACCTCGGCCGCGCGCCGGTCCGCCTCCCGGCGGATGATCGCCATCGCGGCGGGGAACTGCACCGAGGTCCCGAGCCCCAGCAGCACCCGGTCGGCCACGAGCCAGCCCGCCGAGGGAGCGAAAGGCCCCAGCACCGAGGCAAGAACGACCAGGACCAGGCCGGCCAGGTAGATCCGCCGGGCCCCGAACAGGTCGGCGAGCCGGCCGCCGGTGGGCGACCCGACGGCCGAGGCGATGTACAGGCCGCTGATCAGCCACGGGATCGCCGCGGAGGTGCCGTAGTGGTCGGCGATCGGTACCAGCGCCACGGCGATCACCGCGGAGTTCAGGCCCTGCAGCACCGTGCCGCTGCCCAGGGCCCAGGCCAGGGCCCGCGGGAGGGTGGTTCGGGCGGGTGCGCCGGTGAGGGTCACGTCCACGAACGGACGCGATCGGCAACGGTTCCCGGGGTGGCCAGGAGTACTTCGGGGCGGGCGGCCAGACGGTGCAGGAAGCTCTCGGCCACGTCGGCGAAGCAGGCCTGTCCCAGCACCCAGCCGAACCAGCTCAGCCCCAGGTGCCGGCCACCCACGACAGCGGCGTCCTCGATCAGGGTGTCGACCGTGGCGTCCAGAAGCCTCTCGTAGGCGGCGAACGGCAGTCCGCGGGTGTAGAGGCTGAACATGTCCTCGGTCTCCAGCGGATGCGGCACGGCGACCAGGCCGGCCGATGCACCGGTCAGTTCGACCGGGCGCTCGTCGACCGGCCACTCGCCGAACCAGCCGTACCCGGCCTCGCGCAACAGCCGGGTGGTGCGGGCGGACTGGCTGCGCTCGGGCCCGAACCAGCCGGTCGCGGTGCGTCCGGTGGCGTCCTGCACGGCGGCGGTGGCCTCGGCGATGTAGGCCCGCTCGGCCTCCTCGTCCGGGCCCGTGCCGAGGATGACGTTGGCGGCCCGCCCGCGCACCACGATCTCGTCGGCCTGCTGGGCGACCAGCTCGGCCAGGCCGGGCATGGTGCGCACGCCCTGGGAGTCCAGTGCTACTGCGGTGGGAACGCCGGCGGCTTGGGCGATGTCGAGCAGTCTCCAGATGCCGGCCGTCAGGCCGAAGTCCCATTGTGAGAGCCTGGCCACCTGCCCGTGCCGCGGCTCGGACGTCTCCCGGCCGACCCCGCCCTGCATCGCGGCCGGCTTGAGCAGGCCCGCCGGCACGTCGTCCAGGTAGGCCGGCGCGTGCAGCAACAGCGACACCACCAGCTTCTTGCCGGCCGGAAGGGTCCAGGGTTCCCGGTGGGGGTCGTAGGTGCGCGCCAGATCCGGGGCGAAAACGGTTGCGTCGTCAGGGTTGACGATGATCGGGGCGTCGAACGTCGTTTCGGTGCCGATGCTGTTCATGCCCTCGCCGCCGTCGGGTCCTGGCTCGCGAGAGCGGAGCGCAGCTGCTCGTCGTAGTGGTGCTCGAGGTAGTGGTCGGTGATCTCGCCGGCCGTGCTCAGCCAGACACCGTCCTGTTCGCGCAGCCAGCCGAAGATCTCCCGCAGGTACTGGGTGAACCAGGGCTGACCGGTCACGAACGGGTGGGTGGCCACACAGGTGACCCGCGCCTGACCGTCCCGGTCGGCGTCGCGCAGCAACCGCGTCACCTGGGCCTTGACCATGGCCACGAAATAGTCGCCGTCGTAGTGCTTGGCGTGCAGCAGCGGCACGTCGTTAAGCATGTAGCTGTAGGGGACCGACACCAGACGCGCGCCCGTGGACGTCCTCAGAGGGCGTGGTTGTTCGTCGTGGATCCAGTCGGCGTGGTAGGTCATGCCGGCCTCGGCCATCAGGTCACAGGTGTTGTCGGTCCCCGAGACCTTGGGCCCGAGCATGCCCTTGATCGCCTTGCCCCAGTAGCGCAGCGCCAGGGCCTGGTTCTGGGCGTAGAACTCACGCTCGGCCTGCGCCTCGTAGCCGTACAGCGGCCGCAGGTTGGAGATTCCGTGGCTCATCACCTCCCAGCCGCGCTCCTTCATCGCATCGCGGACCTCGGGGATCTCCTCGAGCACGGACAGGCTCAGGCTCACCGTGGAGGGGATCTCGAACTCGTCCACCACCCGCAGCAGACGCCAGAACGCCGTGCGGTTACCGGCGTCGCGGTGCATGTAGTGCTGCACGTCGGGGGCGGGAACCCGGCCCTGGGGCGATCCCTGGCCCGGCGGTACGTAGTCGTAGTGCTCGACGTTCGGGGCGTGCCAGACGGCCACCCGCGCGTCGCCGGGCAGGGTGACCCGCGGGCGCAGGGGCAAGGGCTGGTAGACCAGGCGCTGGTTGTTGAGAACGGTCATGATGTCGGCGCCCCGAACCGCCCGAGCATCCAGTCGAGGGAGACGACGTCACCGAAGCGGTCCTGCATGTCCCACAGCGACACCTCGCCCGAGAGGGTGCGGAAGTCGTCGCAGCACTCCTCGACGATGCTGATCCGGTAGTTGCGGTAGGCGGCGTCGGTCACCGTGGCCCGCACACAGCCGCTGGTGGACGTGCCGATCACCACGACCTCGTCGACACCGAGGTCCTGGAGGAGATCGTGAAGGCGGGTGTTGTAGAAGCCGGAGGCGACGGTCTTCTCCACGATGTGGTCTCCCGGCTGAGCCGGTACCGCGGAGGAGATCTCGGTCCAGGGGTTGCCGCGTTCGCAGCGTTCGGTGAGCGAGGAGCGCACCCGCTGGGCCAGCATCCGGTCGTCGAGACGGTCGAGGATCATGACCAGGTAGATCACCGGGACGCCGGCCGCCCGGGCGGCCTCCAGCAGGGTCTGGGAGTGCTTCAGGGCCACGGCCGTGGACGGGCCGACGTGCTCGTGCTCGGTGAAGGCCTTCTGGAAGTCGACGATGACGACGGCGGGGCGGCTCCCGGGCCCGACCTTGGTGCGGTCGCGGCGCAACTGGCGGATCCGGGCGACTTCGGCGTTCCAGTCGGGGGTGTCGGTCATAGCGGCCTCTTTCAGATGTCCGTGGTGGCGCCGGCGGATTCGATCAGCGTCAGGGCGGTGGTGGCGTCGATGACCTGCCCGATCTTCGCGTCGATGTCCCGCAGGTTCGAGGTGTGCACGTCGTGGTCGCGGTCGCCGACGGCATCGGCGACGACGAAGGGCGCGAAACCGTGCTGGAGGGCGTCGAGTGCGCTCGCGCGCACGCAGCCGCTGGTACTGAGGCCGGCGATCACCAGGGTGTCCACACCGGTGGCCGTGAGGGTGGCGGCCAGGGCGGTGCCGAAGAAGGCACTGGGGTACTGCTTGGTCACCACGCACTCGCCGGAGACGGGTTCGAGGCCCTCGATGTAGTCGGCCCAGGGATTGCCGGGGGTGAAGCAGCGGCCCGTGGCCGGCACCTTGCGGGCGAACAGGCCGCCGTCGGTGGGAAATTCATGAAGGACGCGGGTCACGACGACGGGTGTCGCGGCCCGGCGGGCCGCACCCAGCAGGGTTCGCATGACCTCGGCGGCGGCCTCGACCCCGGCGTAGAGCGGCGAGGCCGGGTCGGTGTAGGCGCGGGCGGGGTCGATCAGCAGGAAGGCCGCGCGCCGGCCGGGGGTCAGCTGCCCGGCCAGGCCGGCCGCGGCGAAATCGTCGGACAGGTGGTGGTGCAGCCCGTGCATCAGGCGGACTTCTCGACCTGGCCGAACAGTTTCGAGGCCAGGACCGGGGCGATCCGGTCCTGGATGACCGCGACGTGGGCGGGGTGCGTGCCGTAGGCCGTCCAGGCCTCGCGGTCGGCGAAGACCATGCGGAAGATGATGTCCGCGGTGCCGTCGCGCAGCCCGGCATCCTGGGCGGCGTGGGCCTCCAGCAGGCCCGGGACGACGTCGGTGAGGGCATTCAGCCCGTCCACGATGGCGGTGCGCTGGGCGGTGGTCGCCTCGGGCTTGAGCCGGAGCATGCCGAAGTGCTCGAACACGGTGCTTTGCCTGCCTTTTCTGGGTTCTCGGAAAGCGTGGTCGCGGCCGGGGGAGGGGTCCGCGACCACCGGTGCGGGGATCAGTGCTCGGCGAGCAGGCGGCCGTACCCGGTCATCCGGTCGGTGATGCCCTCGGCGCGCAGGGCGTGCCAGACCGTGGCCGCGTTGATCGCGATCACGGGCTTGCCGAGTTCGGCCTCGAGCTGGGCGGCGGTGGCCACGGCGGCGAGGTTGGTGCCGGCCTGGACCAGCGCGTCCACGTCCGGGCCGTCGACGGCCAGGAACGCCTGGCGGATCTGCTCGGGGGTGACGTCGGCGATTCCGGTGGCGCTGTCCACGGCCAGACCCCGGACCGCCGCGACCTCGAAGCCCATCTCGGTGAAGAAGGCCCGCACCTGCTCGTCGCCCACCGGCTGGTAAGGAGTGATCACACCGATGCGCCGGGCGCCGAACGCCTCCAGGGCGGCCTTGCACGCGGCGGCGCCGGTGGAGACGCGCAGCCCGGACTGCTCGCCCACCCAGCTCTCGAACTGGGCCGCGCCCTGCGCGCCGCCCCAGAACGTCTCGGCGGACATGCCCATCACGATCCGGTCGGGCTTGCAGGTGACGACATCGCGCACGGCGGTGCCGATCTGGGTGCGCAGGTCTTCGAGGAAGGACTCCATCTTCCCGTCGGAGCCGAGGTTCTCGTCGGCGATGTAGATCCGGCCGGTGTGGAAGGAGACCCCGGGCGGGCGCATGTCGTTGTACTCGGCCTCGACCACGGTGTTGGTCGAGGGGAGGACGACGCCCAGCACGGCGCGCGGTGAGGTGACGGTGGTCATGCGGTCCTCCGGGACTCAGCGGGGGTGGTGTGCTGCTCCTGCCCGAGCAGGGCGAGCTGGGCAGGCAGGTCGAGCAGGTCAGTGAGGTCGTTCCAGGTGACGGCCGGGCCGGAACCGGCCGGGATCTGGCCGGCGGCGATCGCCGCGTAGATGTCACGCATCGCGCCGGAGGCGGCGAGCAGCCCGGACACCGGGTAGATGATCAGTGCGACACCACAGTCGCCGAGCAGGGCCAGGTCGGGTGCCATGATCTGGCCGTGAGCCTCCGAGAGGTTCAGCACCAGACGCTTCCCGGTTCCCCGGTTGAGGTGGGTGAGCAGTTTGGGGTCGGTGAGGTTTTCCACCATCAGCAGGTCGGCTCCGGCCTCGGCATAGGCCTGGGCACGCTCCAGGGCGGCGTCCTGGCCCTGCGCCCGCAGCGCGTCCGTGCGGGCGATCACCAGCATCTGCTCCCGGGCGTCCACCGCGGCGCGCACCTTGGCGACCATGTCCTCCACCGGGACCAGCCGGACCCCGGCCTGGCCGGCGGTGCGTTTGGGGTGCTCCTGGTCCTCCAGCTGGATGGCGGCGGCCCCGGCCCGCTCGTAGGCTCGCACGGTGCGTGCCACCTGTAACGGTCCGCCGTAGCCGCCGTCCCCGTCGGCGATCAGGGGAAACCCGTTGTCCGCCGTGCGGCGAATCTGCTCCGTCATCTCCGCCAGCCCGACGAAGCCGAGGTCGGGTGCCCCCAGGACGGTCGCGGAACTCGCGGCCCCGGAGAGATAGCCGGCCCGGAACCCGGCCTGCTCCAGCAGCCGGGCGGAGATCGCGTCATGGCATCCCGGGGCGATCACGGGGGTGGCGCCGAGAAGGTCGGCCAGGCGGCGGCCCGAGGCGGGACGCACCGCCCGGGCCGCCCGCAGACCGGCGCGCAGACGGTCCCGGCTCTCGGCCAGTGACCTGATCATCGAGCTGCCGAGCAGGTAGGCGCGGGCCTTGACCGGGTCCTCGGCCAGCGCGGCCAGGGCCTCGGTGCGCCGGTGCCGGGCTGCGCTGTCGGTCTCGCTCAGGTCGGCGTAGTTCTTCTTCGTGGTGGCCTGGACATGAGCGATCGTGGCGGTGCGCCGGGCGTCGCTGTAGGCCGCGGCGCAGGCATCGGGGTCGGCTCCGGCGCGGGCGGCGAGGATCGCCTCGACGGCGGCCTCGGCGTCGTGGATGCCGGAGTTCATGCCCATCCCGCCGAGCGGGTTGTTCGCGTGCGCGGCGTCACCGGCGATGAGGACGCGACCGGAGGCGAAGGTGGCGGCCACACGCTGGTGCACGGCGTAGATCGACGCGTGGTCCAGCGGGTAGGGCTCGGGCCGGGCCGACAGCCTCTGCAGGCGGCTCTCGATCACCTCGGGCGAGAGGGCTTCGTCGTCGGGGGTTTCCGGTGACACCGGCATGAGAACCCGCCAGTGCCGGGGGGTGCGCAGCAGCACACCCCACTCGTCCGGGTCGGAGACGTACGAGACCAGGGCCAGACCGGGGAAGGCCTCGGTCAGGTCGAACGTGGTGGAGGCGACCAGGAAACGCTCGGGCAGGGTGAACCCCTCGAAGGCCACACCCAGGCTCTTGCGCACGGTCGAGGAGGCACCGTCGGTGGCGATCACCCAGTCGGCGCGGTAGGAGGGATCCCGTCCGTCGCCGGGCAGGTAGACCGACACCGAGTCGGCGTTACGTTCCACCCGCTCGACCCGGGCCCCGAAACGCAAGGTCGCGGTGGGCTGGGAGGGAAGCTTCGCGGCGATCAACTCGGTGAGCTTGTTCTGCTCGCACTGCAGGCGGTAGGAGAACGGTGTGTCGTCCGAGAGCAACCCCAGGTCAAGGTCGGCGAAAACCGTTCCGTGCCGGTCGCGGTACTGGAAGTTCGGGGCCACCAGCCCGAGCTCGTGCAGCTCCTTCCCGACCCCCAGGCGGTGCAGGATCTCCAGCGTCGGCGGGTGGAAGGTGGAGGCCCGGGACTCGGCCGCCAGATCCTCGCCGGCCTCCAGGACCAGGACCTGTACGCCCTGCTGGGCCAGGGCGAGCGCGGCCACCATGCCGACCGGACCGGCACCGACCACGATCACCTCGGAGGTGACGGTATGGGGGAGTGGGGCGTTCATGCGGACAGCTCCGTGGTGAGGGTGACGAAGGGGGAGTAGATGTGCGGCTGACGGGTGGCCACCGGGTCGAGGTGCAGTCCCATCACCTTGCTGTGCGATTCGCGCAGGTCCAGTTCCACCCGCATCTGTTCCTCGAACCCGCCGCGGCAGGTCCAGGCGGTGGGGAACCGCATCAGCGCGATCGGCTGGCCGGGGACGAACTCGTCGGCCTGGACCACCTGGCTGCCGAGTCCGGAGGGCGAGTCCAGGCGGTTGCTGGAGATCAGGTGTACGCGGTTCTCCTCCGCGCGTTCGACGGCCGCGACGGTCAGGGCCTGGGCGCGGTCGGCGTCGGTGGGGTGCACGATGACCTCGGCCCCGCGCACGGTCAGGACCCGGGCCACCTCCGGCAGCCAGACCTCGGTGCCGATCATGAACCCGATGCGCCCGATCGGGGTGTCCAGGACGCTCAGGTGGTCACCGGCGGTGGCCCACCGGCGCTCGGCGCCGGACAGATGAGCCTTGCGGTAACTGCCTTCGACCCCCTCCGGCCCGACCAGCCAGGCCGTCGAGAAGTACTGGCCGGCAGACTCTTCGACGAGGCTCACCACGACCCGCAGCGAACCGCCGGCGACAGCGCCGACGATGCGGGCGAGCACATCGAGGCTGATCCTGGCCGCGGCTGCGGGGTCGGCGGCCACCTCGTCGCGTTCGAAGCAGAACAGTTCCGGAAGGACGCCGAGCTGGATACCCCGGGTCGCCGCGTAGCTGATCTGGCCGAGCGCCCGGGTGACGGTCCAGTCCTGGTTGTGGAACCAGGACACCTGCAGCGGGGCAACGGTCAGTGGCTTCGACGGTGTGTCGCCGGCCGGGCCGTACATCGCGGCGACCGGCAGGTCGGCGACGGGCCGGACCAGGTCACCGTACAGGTCCGGACGGCGCCAGGTGATCACGTCGGCGCCGAACGAGGCCCACTTGTCGTCGGCCTCCACCGGCTGGATATCGGCCCAGATCATCATGTTCCCGGCCTCACCGGCCACGGCCACGACCTCACCACCGGGAGAGACGACCTGTGAACCGCCCATCCAGGGGTAGGCGTCGGCCGGGCCACCGACGGTGTTGGCCGAGATGTGCCAGACCCGGTTCTCCATGGCCCGCAACGGAACATGGGTGCGCAGTTCATCGGGACCACGGCTGTTGAGCGAGTTGCAGAGGATCTGCGCGCCGGCCAGCCCGAGCAGCCGGGGGACCTCGGGAACGATCCCGTCGGCACACATCAGCAGCCCGATCCGGCCGATCGCGGTGTCGACCACCTCGATCGGTTCGTCCCCGGGTACGAACAGCGTGTACTCGTAGTCCCAGAAGATGTGCTTGCGGTGCACTTTCAGGATCGATCCGTCGGGGCCGACGAGGAGCTGCCCGATGTGGACGTCAGGGGCCTGCTCCCCGCGCAGGTCGACACCGACCACGGCGTACATCCCGAGTTCGGCGCAGACGGCCCGCAGCCCGGTGACGAACTCGCCGTCCAGGGTCTCGGCATGCTCCCAGGCGCCCTCGCGCGTGGTGAAGTCCCGCACCCGGTTGGAGTTCTCGGGGGTGACCAGGATCTGGGCACCGGCTGCCGCGGCCTCGCGCAGGTAGCCGGCGCACAGCTCCAGATTGGCCCGCACATCGGTACCGGAGAAGAACTGCGCTGCGGCGACCCGGATGGTTCCGGGGACCGCAGAAGAGGGCTGGGGCGCCATGGGAAGACCTCGCAAGAGATGAATTCGCATATGGTGGGAATGTCTCACTCACCAGATGCGAAGACCGTAAGGTCATTCAATCTCGCGGTCAAGAAGTGCCACGGTCGGCCAGGCGGGCCCGACCTCAAAGTTGACGTGGACGAAATCTCCTCGACCCATTCGCATCCTTGGCGAAAGCTGATGCCATGATGTGGGAATGGTAGACGGTGGCGTGGTCAATGGGGCGGTGGGCGAGGCGACACCCCGGCGTCTCGGAGGTATCGAGAGCGGGCGCAAGCTCGTCGCGGTGCTCTGGTCGTTCGATTCCGAGCGCCCGGTCTGGACGGTTCCCGAACTGGCGGCCGAGCACGGGCTGACGGCCTCCACGGCGTATCGCTACGTGGGGGTCCTACGGGAGATGGGACTGCTGGACGCCGCCGGGCCGGTGGGCTCGTACCAGGTCACCGAGAAGGTCTCCTCGCTCCAGGGGGCGCTGGACGCCGGCACGTCGGCCCTGCGCGACGTGGCCATGCCGATCATGCTCAGGGTCCGCGACCAGATCGACGAGACCGTCCTGATCGCCCGCCGCGGCGGGGAGTACGCATACTGCGTCGACCGGGTGGAATCGCGCCACCCGGTGCGGCTGCAGTTCCAGCGCGGTGAGGCGATGGCCTTGCACCTGGGGTCGATGGCGCGATTGCTGCTGTCCCACATGCCGCCTCCCGAGCGTCGGCGATACCTCGCGCGGATCGAGCCGACCCTCACGCCGGCCCAGGCGGCCCAGATCACCGAGGAGGAACTGGCCAAGGTGGCCAGGGACGGGTTCGCCGTCAGCAGCGAGGAGATCGACGAAGGCATCTGGGGCACGGCGGCGGTCGTGCGCGCTCCCTCCGGCGCGGTGTCCGCGGTCATCGGCACCGCGGGGCCGGTGCACCGGCTTCCGCCCGATCGTCGCGCCGAGGTGACCCGGTGCATGGTCGAGGCGGCCCAGGAGATCACCGAGAGCCTGCGCCGGTACTCACGATAGTTCGGCCGTTTGTTCGCACCATCTGGGAATTGTGGAATACCCGGCGGGTAGATGTCCGGCTTGGGTCGCTGTCGACCGTTTCCCCTGGCAACGCCCTGTGCAGGAGCGTGTTTCCAGTTCATTAATCATTGCCGCACCCGCTTGACGGGCTCCGGCGGCACTCTTTAGTTTCGCATTATATGAATGTGCGTTCCCATAATGTGGGAATCGTCTGGGAGAGGTATTGATGGACGTCGCACTTGGCCAGCGCTCGCGGGCTGCTCTTCAGTTCCTGGGTTCGGCCCAGGCCTACGCCGGTGGCACCCTGCAGCCCGCGGCCGCCGCCGTGTACGAGAAGGCGGTTCCCGAGCCGCCGGCGGATCTGGACTCCCGGCGGGAGTCGGTGGAGTCCGTTCTGGCCGACAGCGCGCTCTGGCAGATGGACCGGCTGGTCACCCGGTGGGTGGCGGAGGAGATCTACGTGCGTGCCCTGCCGGCCGTCGAGGAGATCCGGCCACGGGTGGAGAAGTGGCTGGAGGTCACCGATTCGCCCGTCGTTCTGGAGCTGAACCCCGATCTGGAGCCGCCGGCCTACTGGGAGAAGGGGTTCCACCTCACGCCGGGTGGCTGGGACGGTCACGATCTGATGGGCACAGCCATCCACGAACTGGTCTTCGCCTATGTGCTGACCCCGGGCGGGGTGGGGGCCGTGCGCACCGGGCAGAACCTGAACGACCAGCGGACCAAGGCGGCCCGGGGAGCTTCCCGGGACTCGTACCGGAACATCGCCGAACTGGGTTCGAGCACGGGCCGGTTCACCGTCCGGCTGCACCAGGTCTACCCCGAGGCGCAGATCACCTCGGTGGAGCTGTCGGCCAGCGCGCTGCGTCACGGCCGCGCCTTCCTGACCGAGCAGGGCGTCCCGGCCCGGCTCGTGCAGGCCCCGGCCGAGGACACCGGCCTGCCCGCCGGTTCCTTCGACCTGGTGGCGATGTACACACTCATCCACGAGGTGCCGGTGGCCGCCAGCCGGCAGATCTTCGCCGAGGCGTTCCGTCTGCTGGAGCCGGGAGGGGATCTCCTGATCGGTGAGATCGCACCCACTGATCAGCATTCGGCGTTCCGTGCGGTCGTCCTGGATTGGGAGACCGAGAACCGCGGCGAGCCCTTCGCCCGCGAGGCCATGTCCATGGACGCCGTGTCGATGCTGCGTGCGGCGGGCTTCACCCAGATCGAGTCCTACGGTCTCGACGGAGTTCACCCGTGGATCACCCGCGCCCGTAAACCACTGGCCTGACGTCACCGGCCTGGAAGAGGAAAATCATGACCGCCCCGGAAGTCCCCTCCCGTCCCACCTATCTGACCGGTGAGGCCCGGATCGACGACCTGGCCCGGATGGTCCTGGAACTCACCTCCGAGGTCTGGATCCTGAAAGACCGGAACCTCGTCCTGGAGAACCTGCTCGCGACCAAGGGCGTCCTGGCGGAGGGCGAGATCGATGATGTCCGGCCCGCCGCCGAGCTGGCCGCTGTCCTACGACGTGAGCGCGAAGCTCTGGTCGCCCGCGTGATGGGGGCACTGCTGCCCTCCGACGACCGGGTCGCCGCCGCACTTCAGCGCTGAAGTCACTCGTCGCCCCACCCTGCCCCGCGTCTTCACCCTTTTCACTCCCTGCCCCAGGAGCCCCCGTGTCCCCCGATTCGTTCCGTCCTGCCCAGATTCAGATGTCCCGTCGAGGTATCCTCCAGTTCGGTGCCATTGCAGCCGGTTTCGCCACGCTGGCCGCTTGCGGCGGTCCGGGCGGCAGCAGTTCGTCCGCCGAGGGCGGCACCGCCGTCGATCTGATCACCGTGGGCACCGCCGCCACCGCCGGGTCGATGAACCCGCTGGACGAGCAGTACTCCACCCTCCAGTTCAACGTGTACGACTCCCTGGTGCGGGTCTTCGCCGACGACGACGAGCCCCAGCCCCGGATCGCGAAGTCCTGGGAGGAGAGCGGCAAGAACACCTGGACCTTCACCCTGCGCCCGGATGTGAAGTTCCACGACGGCACGACGGTCACCGCGCAGGACGTCGCCTTCAGCTTCGACACCCTGATGGCCGAGCAGTACGCCAATGCCATCACCCTGATGAGCATCACCTCGGTCAAGGCGCTCGACGACTCGACGGTCGAGGTGGTGACCAGCGGACCGGACCCGCTCCTGATGAGCCGTCTGTCGGCGCTGTTCGTCGTGCCGAAGGCGCACTGGGAGAAGACCGGCGGCGGGACGAAATTCGCCCAGGACCCGATCGGTTCCGGACCGTTCAAGGTGGAGTCGTACTCGGCCGACACCGGCGCCAAACTGACTGCTTTCGAAGACTTCTGGGACGGTGCACCGGCCACCGCCACGGTCGACCTGAAGTTCTTCAGTGATGCCTCGGCGCTGGCGCTGGCCCTGCAGTCCGGCGAGGTCGACGTGGCCCATCAGCTGACCACGGCGCAGTACCCCACGCTCGACGGTGACAAGAACCTGGCCCTGAGCGCGAAGTTCGGCGGCACGCAGAACATGCTGCAGCTGAAGACCACGAGCGGCCCGTTCAAGGACCTCAAGGTACGCCAGGCCGCGATCGCCGCGATCGATGCCGCCGCCCTGGTCGAGGGACTGACCCACGGTCTGGCCGAGATCGAGGACGGTCAGCTGCCGCTGAAGGAGGTCAACGGGTACACCGACTCCATCACCCGGCCGGCCTACGACCTGGAGAAGGCCAAGTCGCTGCTGGCCGAGGCCGGCGCGACCGGTGCCGAGATCACCATCACCGGGATGACCCTGTACCGCCAGCTGCTGGAAGCCATCGGCGAGCAGCTGACCGCGGCCGGGTTCAAGCCGACCATCAAGGCACTGGAGATCTCTGAGTGGGTCGAGCAGTTCACCGGTGGCTCGGACGCGGACATCTTCTACCGCGGTGTCGCCTACACCGGCGTGTTCGACGTGGACCGGGCCTTCTCCATGGTGTCGTTCGGTAAGAAGCCGGCGGTCAAGGACGCGAAGTGGGACACGCTGTTCGCCGCGACCCGGGCCGAGACCGACCCCGCGGCCCGCCTGGAGAAGATCGCCGCGGCCAGCCAGTACCTCAACGACCAGGCCTACATCCTGTGGAGCTACGCCAACCCCTCGATCAGTGCCGCCACCACTCAGGTGTCCGGTACCGACTTCAACCAGGGTCTGGTGATCCCGCTGGAGGGCCTGGTGAAGAAGGCGTGACCGGCAGCGCGCCCACCCTCGACCGGGTGGACCTGGACCAGCGTGGCCGGGCCGAGCTCGGCTTCCTGCGCAGCCTGCGGGGCGGGCTGGCCCCGCTGCGTACGGCCGCACTGGAGAAGCTGGAGCGCTCCGGTGCCTTCGAGGGCGATTTCACCACCATCGAGAAGCTGCGTGAGCGCACCGATCCGGTGCTGCGGGAAGACCCGGGCTTCCGGCTGACCGGCGCGGTGCTGCGGTGGGCGCGCGAGCAGACCACACCCCGGGCGGTGGCCGCCTACGAGCGGCGCCGGCCGCAACTGGAGCCGCTGGCTCTGCCGATCGGCCTGGACCGGTTCGAGGACCGGCTCGGACGGCGTAAGCCGCCGGCCTACTGGTCCTACGACTTCCACACCACGACCGGCGGCTGGGACGGGCACGAGCAGATGGGTTTCGTGCACCACGAGCTGGTCTACCGGTACATGCTGATCGCCGCCTACGGTGCCGGCATCTTCGACCAGCGCCAGAAGGTGGCCGAGGCCGCGCCCCGCGCCGGTTACCGCAACATCGTCGATCTGGGCTGTGGCACGGGGCAATACACGGTGAAGCTGGCCGAGGCCTATCCCCGCGCCGGCATCACCGGGGTGGACCTGTCGCGCTCGGAGCTGCTCTACGCGCTACGGCGGGGCGAGGAACGGGGGTTCGCCTGGCGGATGGTGCGGGGCGCGGCGGAGGACACCGGGCTGGAGGCCGGGAGCTTCGACCTGGTCACCTCGTTCATCCTGCTGCACGAGGTGCCACCGGCAGTGACCCGGCGGATCCTGGCGGAGGCCTTCCGCCTGCTGGAACCCGGTGGGGACGTGCACTTCTCCGACGTCACCCCGTACGCGCAGCGGACGCCGCAGCAGGCCTGGGCCGACGACTGGGACGCCGAGCAGGGCAATGAGCCGTGGTGGCGCACCGCCGCCACGCTCGATCTGGCCGCTCTCGCCGCCGAGGCCGGTTTCATCGAGATCCAGCAGCGTGGCCTCGGGCCGAATGCGTACCCCTGGGTGCTCACCGCGCGGAAACCATCGAGGGAGAACTCATGACGGCGACCGAGGTCAACCCTCCGCCGACTGAGACCGCACCACCTCCGGCGCTGCGGCTGGACGACGTGCGGGTGGAACTGTCGGGCAGTTCCGGGCGGGCGCAGATCCTGCGGGGGGTGAGTTTCGAGGTTCCCCGCGGGCAGATCGTCGCGCTGGCGGGGGAGTCCGGATCGGGTAAGTCCACCGCCATGCTCGCCGCGGTGCGCCTGCTGCCCTGGGGGGCCGGGGTGACCGGGACGATCGAGTGCGACGGGCAGGACGTGCGGGCTCTGTCCTCCCGGCAGCTGCGTCAGTTCCGGGCCCGCACCGCGCGGGTGATCTTCCAGGACCCGTGGTCCTCGCTGCACCCGATGCGCTCGGTCGGCCAGCAGCTGGTCGAGTCGGCCCGCAGCGCCGACCCCTCACTGCCCAAGGTGACGGCCCGCGCGTTGGCCATGGAAACCCTGCACCGGGTGGGAATTCCCGACCCGGAAGCGCGGATGGACGCCTATCCGCACCAGATCTCGGGCGGCCAGCTCCAGCGGGTGATGATCGCGATGGCGCTGGTCGCCAGACCCTCGGTGCTGTTGTGCGACGAGCCGACCACGGCCCTGGACGTCACGACCCAGGCCCAGATCCTCGACCTGCTGCGGGACCTGAACCGCAGCGAGGGCATCACGGTCCTGATCGCCACGCACGACCTGGACGTGATCTCCGGCATCGCCGACCGCCTGGTGGTGATGTATGCCGGTCGGGTCGTCGAGGACGGGCCCGCCCAGCAGGTGCTGTCGGCACCTCAGCATCTCTACACCTGGTCGCTGCTGCAGGCCGCTCCGGCCCACCAGCACGAGTCGCGTCTTCGTCCCATCGAGGGGCGTCCGCCGCGCTCCGACGAGAACCTACCCGGCTGTGCCTTCGCCCCCCGGTGCCCGGCAGCCCGGGACGACTGCACCACCGCACAGCCCGGGCTGGAGCTGGTGGCCACCGGTCACCGCTCGGCCTGCCTGCCGGTGCAGCAGAAGATGAAGGGAGAGCACCGATGAGCGTCATCCTTCAGACCCAGGATCTTCAGCAGTTCTTCCCCGGTGCGGGTGGCCGCCAGGTCCGCGCGGTCAACGGTGTCTCGATCACCGTCGAGGCCGGCCAGACACTGGGACTGGTCGGGGAGTCCGGCAGCGGCAAGACCACCCTCGGACGAGCAGCCCTGCGGCTGAGCGAACCGACCGGTGGGCAACTGTTCTTCGAAGGACAGGACATCACCCACGCCGGGACCTCCGAGCTTCGCCGCACTCTCCGGCGACGGGCGGCGATGGTGTTCCAGAATCCCTCGACCTCGCTGAATCCCTTCCTCAAGCTGGTGGACGCGCTGATCGAGCCGTTGGCCGTGCACAAGGTGGGCTCCCGGGCGCAGCGGCGTCAGCAGGCCTACGAGATGCTCGAGCGGGTCGGTCTGGACCGCACCACCGCCGAGCGCTACCCGCAGGAACTCTCCGGCGGTCAGCGTCAGCGCGTCGGTGTCGCCCGCGCGCTGATGCTCAACCCCGGACTGGTGGTCGCGGACGAGCCGACCGCCTCCCTGGACGTGTCGGTCCAGGCCCAGGTCGTGAACCTGTTCCAGGACCTGCAGCGTGAGCTCGGCCTGGCCTATCTGTTCATCAGCCACGACCTGGCGCTGGTTTCGCATCTCAGCCACCGGATCGCGGTCATGTACCTGGGGCGCGTGGTCGAGATCGGCCCCGCCGACGAGGTGTTCGACCGGCCCAAGCACCCCTACACGGTGGTGCTCAGCTCCATGCGACGCCCGGCCGGTGAGCAGATCACCGCGGGCGGGGATCCGCCCTCCCTGCTGAACCCGCCGCCGGGCTGTTCCTTCCACCCGCGGTGCCCGGTGGCCCGTCCGCTCTGCGCGACGACGGCGCCGGAGCTGACCCTCCTGCCCGCATCGACCGGTCCCGGTGCCTCACGCCACGAAGTGGCCTGTCACTTCCCGGGCGATCTCGAACTACGGGGCGGGCTGGAGACCGTCATCGCCCCGCCACCCCCGATTGCGCTGGAGGCCGCCCGATGAGCGACCTGAATCATCTGATCCATCTGAAGGCCCCTGAGGACATGGACGGGATGATGCGGATGCTGCTGGAGGTAGCTTCCGAGGTCTGGGTGATGCGCGACCGGTTCGCCGTGCTCGAGGCCCTTCTCGCCGAGCGCGGCACCCTCAGCGCCGGTGACCTGGACAGGTATCAGCCCGGCAGCACCCTGGCCGAGCTGCTGGACCGGGAACGGGCGGGCTTCGTCCGGCGTCTGCTGGATGCCGGTGCCGGCCGCGTGGAACTGGGGACGCCGTGATCGCCCTTCTCGTCCGCCGCCTCGGTCTCCTCCTGCTGGTGGTGTTCGGGGTGTCCACGGTTCTTTTCGTGCTCACCCGGCTCTCGGGCGACCCGGCCGCCCTGCTGTCCCCGCCCGATGCCGGCCCCGAGGTACTGGAGGCCACGCGCACCCGGCTCGGCCTGGACGACCCCCTGTGGCTTCAGTACGTGCACACGCTGGTCAGCACCTTCACCTTCGACTTCGGACAGTCGTTCGCGATGGACGCCCCCGTGAACTCGCTGCTGTGGTCCCGTCTGGCGACCAGCCTGTGGATCATCGTCCCGGCCCTGGTGATCGGGCCGCTGATCTCGCTGGTGATCGGCCTGTACGCGGCGCTGCACCCGACCCGGCCCGGCGGCCGGCTGGTGATGGGGGCGGCCTTCCTGACCGATGGCGTGCCCTACTTCCTGCTCGCCTTCGTCCTGATCCTGGTGTTCGCCCTCCAGCTGGGCTGGCTGCCCGCCACCGGCAACGTCGGTTACGCGGCCCTGGCCATCCCGGTGACCGTCCTGACCGTCTCGGCGGTCTCGGCCACCTCCCGGCTGGTGCGGGGGCAGATGCTCGACGCCCTGGCCCAGGGCCCCGTGCTGACCGCTCGTTCACTCGGTCTGTCGCCGGCGGTCGTGTTGTTCCGTCACGCCCTGCCGATCGCCGTACCACCGCTCCTGGCCTGGCTGGGCATCCAGTTCTCGTTCCTGTTCAGTGCCCTGCTGGTGCTCGAGCCGATCATGAACTTCGGAGGCATCGGCAACCTGCTGGTGCGCAGCGTCAACAGCCGGGACTTCCCGGTCGTGCAGGCGTGCATCGTGGTCTTCGCCGTGCTGATCACCGCGGTCAACATCGCCCTCGACCTGGCGGTGCGCGGTATCGACCCTCGTCTTCGGAAAGGAACGGCATGAGCGCGATCCCTTCGGCCGTCGTCGACGGCCTGCCGGACCCGGCGGCGGTGCCCCCGGCCCGGAGCTCACGGACCCGGCAGGTGATCGGTGCGACCTGGGGCTCGCCGACCGGCCGGGTCGGGCTGATCATGCTCGCGGTCACCGTACTGCTGGCGGTCTTCGGCCCGTTCCTGGTGGGAACCAGTCCCACGCACCAGAACCTGATGGCGACCAACGAGCCGCCGTCCTGGCTCGGGGGCGGCGGTGGCCTGCTGGGCACGGACTCCCTCGGGCGGGACGTGCTCAGCCGGGCCGTACACGGGCTGCGCCTGAGTCTGATGTTCGGTCTGGGGGTGGCCACCGCCAGCGCCGTGCTGGGTCTGGGCCTGGGCCTGCTCGCCGGTTACGAGCAGCGTTTCGCCGGGCCGATCCTGCTGCGGGTGGCTGACATCCAGTTCGCGCTGCCGTTCGTCGTGGTGGGTCTGGCGCTGACGGCGGTGATGGGCCCCGGCATCCTCAAACTGGCTGTGGTCCTGTCCATCTGGGGATGGACCGTGTACGCCCGCACGATTGTTTCCTCGGTGGCCCAGGTCTGCCGGATGGACTACATCACCGCGGCGCGCACCCACGGCACGGGTGCCGTCCGGCTGTTGTTGCGGCACGTGGCCCCCAACGTGCTCGGCCCGGTGGTGGTGCTGTGGACGACCTCGGCCGGCGTGATGATCCTGGTCGAGAGCTCCCTGAGCCTGCTCGGTCTGGGGGCCCAGCCGCCCTCGTTCTCGCTGGGCACGATGCTCGGCGACGCCACGACCCAGCTGCGACTGGCCTGGTGGGCCGTGGTGAGCCCGGGCGTGGTGCTGCTGTGGATCGTGCTGGCCTTCAACCTGACGGGCGATGGCCTGCGGGACGCCCTGAGCTCGTCCGGGCGCATCGAACACGACCCGGAACTGGTGTAGCACACGATGAAACTGGCTGTGAAGGAATGGGGCTCCGGCTCGCGCCGGGCCCTGCTGATCCACGGGGCCACCTCCACCAAGGAATGGATGACGCCGTTGGCCGAGGTCCTGGTGGACCGCGGCTACCGGGTGCTGGCACCCGACCTGCGGGGGCACGGTGACAGCCCCCGGGGCGATCACTACGCACTGCAGGCTCTCGCCGACGATGTGGTGGAAACGATCGGTGAGCCGGTCGAGCTCGCGATCGGTCACTCACTCGGTGGCAAGGTGCTCCCCGGGGCCGTGCGCGACCTGAAGGTGGAGCGCGCCCTGTACCTGGATCCGGCCTGGACCGCCCGCGAGGTCGACCCGTACGCCCAGGCCCTGACCAAGCCGGACGGGTCACCGATGAACCGGGACGACCTGAAGGTCCTGTACCCGGGCCTGTCCGAGGCGGCCAGGCAGGAGACCCTGGCCCGCTACCTCGCGATGGACTGGAGACTCTTCCACGACCCCCTGCTCCAGCTACGTCGCACCACGATGCCCGCGATCCCGGCCGCGACACGTTCCCTGGTGGTCCTGGCCGACCCCAGCGTGCTGGTACCCCCGGTGATGGCCGAGGCCCTTCGGGTCGGAGGCTATGAGGTGCGCACCCAGAAGGGCAGCAATCACGGGCTCTTCCAGTCGGACATGCCGGAGTTCCTCGCCACGGTCGAGGGCTGGCTGTGACGGTGCCGGTCACGATGACGGTCAACGGCGAGAGCACCCGCCTGGACGTGGACCCGCGCGAAAGTCTGCTGGACGTGATCCGCGAACGGCTGGTGCTGACCGGTACCAAGAAGGGCTGCGACGCGGGGCACTGCGGAGCCTGCACGGTCCATGTGGACGGTCGTCGCGTTCTGTCGTGCCTGACCCCGGCGGTCCAGGTGGACGACGCGGCGGTCACCACGATCGAAGGGATCCACGGTGAGGACGGTGCGCTGCACCCGTTGCAGCAGGCGTTCGTCGACCACGACGCCTTGCAGTGCGGTTACTGCACGCCGGGGCAGATCATGTCCGGGCTGGCCTGCATGGCCGAGGGAAACGCCCGCACCGAGGACGAGGTACGCGAGTTCATGAGCGGAAACCTCTGCCGGTGCGGTGCTTACACAGGGATAACGGCCGCCGTTCTCGCCTGTGCGGCCGAGCCCGGGGCGGGTGCGAACTGATGTTCCCCTTCGAGTACCACCGGGCCGGCTCGGTGGACCAGGCCGTGCTCCTGGCCTCGGAGCTGCGGGGCGAGGGACCGGTCAGGTTCCTGGCCGGCGGCACCACGCTCTACGACCTGATGAAGCTCGGTGCCGAGACACCCCGCTGTGTGGTCGACGTGAACCGGATCCCCGAGCTGATGCACCTCACCGTGACCGATGACGAGCTGATCATCGGTTCCGGCGTCCGGATGTCCGCTCTCGCGGCGGAACCCGTCGTCCGGGAGAAGTTCCCGGTCATCGCCGAGGCTCTGCGGCAGGGCGCGACCCCGCAGATCCGCAACATGGCCTCGATCGGCGGAAACCTCTTGCAACGCACCCGGTGCACGTATTTCCGGGGCCAGCAGCCCTGCAACAAGAAAGTTCCAGGCTCCGGCTGCGGCGCGCGGGAGGGGATCGACGAGGGGCAAGCCGTGCTGGGCGGCAGCGAGCACTGCACGGCGGTCTACCCCGGAGACCTGGCCGTGGCCCTGGTCGCGCTCGAGGCCCAGATCGACGTGATCGGCCCGGAGGGCGCGCGCCGCCTGCCCGTCGCCGGGCTGCACCGGCTACCGGGCCAGACGCCCGATCAGGAGACCACTCTCCACCCCGCAGAACTGATCACGGCCGTTCGCGTGCCGGTGCTGCCGGTCGCCCGGGCATCCACCTACACCAAGCTGCGTCCGCGCGAGAGCTACGCTTTCGCCTGGGCCTCGGCGGCCGTGGCCCTGCAGGCCCAGCCCGGGACCGACCGCGTCGGTATGTGCCGTATCGTCCTGGGCGGCCTCGCCACCCGGCCCTGGCGGGCCCGGGCCGTCGAGGACTGGCTGCACGGACGTCCTCTGCCGGCCGCCACAGCGCGTCGGGCCGGGGAGATGGCTCTGCAAGACGCCCGCCCGGGGCGGCACAACGGATTCCGGATCGAACTCGGCGCCCGCGCGGTGACGGATGCGCTGTTGACCGCCTGGGGGCGTCGTGACTGATACCGGTGGTGCTCAGGTCCGGCTGGATGCTCGTGAGAAGGTGACCGGCGCAGCTCTTTACGGGGCCGACCGGGTGCCGCCCGGTCTGGTGCACGCGGCCTTCGCCACAGCGACCATCGCCCGCGGCCGGATCGTCACGATCGATGTCTCCGGGGCCGAGGCCGTACCCGGCGTCCTGTTCGCCGTGACCCGTTTCGGCGAGGACGAACTGGGCCCGGCGTCGTTCGTGATGGGCGGCGGCTACGGGACTCAGGGACTGCAGCCGCTGAGCCACGACCGGATCGCCCACCGTGGACAGCCGATCGCGCTCGTGCTGGCCGAGACCCCGGTGGCGGCGGCCCACGCTGCGGAACTGATCACCGCCACCTACGAGGAGGAGCCCTTCGCGTGCGACGTGGACGCACCGGGCGCGCAGACCCTCCTGCAGCGCGAGGCCATCCCGATCCCGTTCGCCGACGACGTGGTGGTCGGCGACGCCGACGACGCCCTGGCCTCGTCCGCGGTGAGGGTCGACGCGGTCTACGAGCACCCGTCCCAGAACGCGACACCGCTCGAACTGCTCTCGGCCGTGGTGCAATGGCACGGCGACCGGCTCGTGGTCCACGAGGGCACCCAGAACGCCGGTGCCCTCCGGCACGGTCTGGCCCGCCAGCTGGGTCTGGACCCGGCTCAGGTCGAAGTCCGCTCGCCCTACCTGGGCGGGGGGTTCGGCCAGCGCAATGCCCAGCAGCCGTATCTGGCACCGCTGGCCCTGGCCGCCCGACGCGCCGGGCGACCGGTGAAACTGGTGCTGACCCGGACACAGACTTTTCACCAGGCCAGCTTTCGACCACAGACCCGGCACCGGGTGATACTGGGGGCCGACGCATCCGGCCGGATGACCGCTGCCGTGCACGAGGTGGACCAGCAGACCTCACGACACGATCTGTTCCCCGCCGGCTATGCCAAGGTGACGTCGCGGCTCTACGGCATCCCGGCCTTCCGCAGCCGACAGCGGCTGGTGCGCAACGACGTCCAGACACCCGGGTACATGCGGGCACCGTTCGAGCAGCCGGGCGTATGGGCTTTCGAATCAGCGGTGGACGAACTCGCCACGGAGCTGCGCCTGGATCCCCTGGCACTGCGGCTGGCCAACGACACCACCCATGACCCGGTCAGTGGCCTGCCGTTCTCGTCCCGCCACCTGGGGGAGTGCCTGCGCCGGGGCGCCGAGCGATTCGGCTGGGAGCGGCGGCCCCTGGATCCCGGAACCTGGACGGACGCCGACGGCCACCGGATCGGCTGGGGTGTCGCGGTGGGTGCCTACCCGGCCAACGTCACGCCGGCCCGGGCCCGGATCACCGTGGCCGGCGGCGGCTCAGTGGTGGTGCGAACCGACGGGCACGAGATGGGGCAGGGCATGAGCTCGGCGGTGGCCGCCCTGGTGTCCTCGCAGCTGAGCATCCCGGCCTCGAGGATTCGGGTGGAACTGGGGGACACACGGGTCGGTGCGCAGCCGCTGACCGCCGGCTCCTGGGGGACCGCGTCCACCCTTCCGGCGGTGGAGGCGGCCCTGACAGAACTGCGCCGCGTGCTCGGTGGACGGGACCTGGCATCGGCCGAGGGCCTGAGCGCCGAGGCGGACAACGGTCTTCCGGCGGCGCTGGCCGACCGCGCCGCCCAGGGCCTGGTCGCGGCCGCGGGTCCGGTCTACGGTGACTTCGCCGCGTTCAGTTTCATCGCCCACTTCGTCGAGGTGAGGGTGGAACGCCACACCGGCCGGATCCGGGTGCCCCGGGTGCTCAGCGTGGCCGACTGCGGCCGGGTGGCCAACCGGGTGACGGCCGCCGGGCAGGTGCGCGGAGGAGTGGTCTGGGGGCTGGGTGCCGCGCTGCGCGAGCATCTGGTGGTCGACCCCCGGCTGGGCGGGTTCCTGAATGCCACCCTGGAGGAGTACCCGATCTCGGTGAACGCCGACATCGGGCACATCGACGTGGACTTCGTGGACCGTCCGGACCCTCTCCTGAACGCGTCCGGGGTGAAAGGCCTGGGCGAGGTGGCCATGGTCGGGGTGGCGGCGGCCGTGACCAATGCCGTTTTTCACGCGACGGGGTACCGGGCGCGCCGCCTGCCGGTGACGATGGCAGACGTTTGACCGCCCTCATCGTCCCCGCCCCGCAGCGCCCTTCAGCGCTGCGACACCCCCACCGGCCGGTGGATCGGCCCGGTCAGGACCGACAACGGCCGGCCACTACCACCCCGGCCCGCGGCCACGATCTCCGCCACGATCGAGATGGCGGTCTCGGAGGGGGTTCTGGCCCCCAGGTCGAGGCCGATCGGTGCGCGTAACCCGGCCAGTGCAGCTGCCGGTACCCCGCGTGTCCTCAGCTGCTCGAGCCGGTCGGCGACGGTCTGCCGTGAGCCCAGGGCCCCCACATACCCGACGGGCAGTCGCAGGGCCAGGTCCAGGAGGGGGACATCGAACTTCGCATCATGGGTCAGCACGCACAGTGCCGTGCGCTCGTCCACAGAGGTCCGCGCCAGGTAGCGGTGCGGCCACTCCACGACGACCTCGTCGGCGGCCGGGAAACGCTTCGCCGTGGCGAACGTCGCCCGGGCGTCGCACACGGTGACGTGGTAGTCCAGCTCGCGACCGACGCGTGACAACGCGGCGGCGAAGTCCTGGGCACCAAAAATGATCAGGCGCGGGCGCGGCGCGTAGGAACTGATGAAGACGGTGGTCCCGCCGTCGCCCGCATGGCGGTGCACGCCGCTGGATCCCTGGGCCAGGAGGCCGCGCGCCTCGTGGAGCACGGCCGCATCGAGATCGGCATCGCCGAGGGATCCGGTCACGCTCTCCGGTCGCACGATCAATCGCCGCCCCGGTCGGTGGCTCTCAGCGGCAATGACGGTCGCGACGGCGACCGGACGCCCGCACCGGACATCGGCCAGGACCTCCCCCAGTTCGGGGAACGTTTCCCGCCCGACCTGTTCGACGAAGATCTCGATGGTGCCACCGCACGTCAGGCCGACCGAGAAGGCGTCGTCGTCGCTGACGCCGTAGCGTTGCAGGACCGGCACACCGCCATCGCGGACCGCGATCGCCCGGGAGTAGACGTCCCCCTCCACGCAACCGCCGGAAACGCTGCCGACCACACTGTCTTCCGGGCCGACGACCAGGGCCGAGCCGGGTTGCCGGGGGGCGGAGTTCCAGGTGGCCACCACGGTGGCTACAGCGACGTTCTCCCCGGTTTCCCACCAGGCGCTCAACTCGTCGATCAGATCGCGCACGTGCTACCGCCCTGCCCCGACATCTGTTGTGAGGTCGAGATACTCGTCCGGAACTCTTCTCAGGACCCTAACCCGCAGTTGTTTCCGTCCGGGGTCTTGGGCACCGGGTGCGGTGGCCGTGAACAGCGCGGCGGCCACCGTCAGGGCGGTGATCGCCGTGGTTCTCCTGGGTGGGTGGAGATGCACGCAACCTAGGTTTCCTGGCGAGCGAGAGGTCAGCGCCGGGCCACCCCGGCCACAGCGATGTTGTTCTGGTCGCGTGCGGCCTCGTCCGGCCACGCCGGACGCCACTGGGGGGTCCAGACCAGGCCGGGCTCGACGAGGTCCCAGTCGCCGAAGAAGGAGGTGACCTGCTCGCGGGTGCGCACCTGCATGGAGTCGGCAGCGTTGCGGTAGAGCCCGGCCGCCTTGCGGGTGTCGGCGGTTCGCCCCTCGTCGATGACATGGGTGATCGCGACGAAACTCCCCGGTGCGGCCGCGTTCCGCAGTGCGGCCACGGCCTGGTAGGGATCGTCGGCGTCCGGCACGAACGGCAGCACCGAGGCCAGCAGCAGCCCGATCGGGCGGGACAGGTCGAGCAGGTCCAGCAACTGCGGTGAGGTGAGAATGTCGTGGGGCCGCCGCAGATCGCCCATCAGGATGGCGGTCGAGGGGTTGTCGCGCAGGATCAGCTCGCTGTGGGCCACCGCGATCGGGTCGTGATCGACGTAGAGCACCCGGGCCCCGGGCAGCACGGGCTGGACGATCTCGTGCACGTTGCTCATGGTGGGTATGCCCGAGCCGAGGTCGAGGAACTGGTCGATGCCCTGCTGCGCCATGAAGGTCACGGCCCGCTGCACGAAGGCCCGGTTCGTCTGCGCCGCGGTCGCGATCGTCGGGATCACGGCGAGCACCTTCTCGGCGAACTCCCGGTCCACGGCGAAGTTGTGAGCCCCGCCCAGCAGGTAGTCGTACACCCGGGCCGGCGATGGAACAGTGAGGTCGATACCGGGAGGTGCCCAGTCGGGAGTCGTCATGACGTCGGGCCTTCCGCGCGGGGTAGCAGCACGCCGTCAGCCTAGCCGCGCGAAACGGGCATATCCCACCTCGACAGGCGCCCACACCCTTACCCGGCGGAGCGCAGCCGCCCCGGACCGGTGACCCGCATCGGCGACTGCCGGCCCGTCGCTGAACAACCATGGCGGGCCGTTCCCCGGTGAGCTCCGGGTCACTGCGTAGTCTCAAGGGATGGATGAGTGGCCCGGGAGTGACACAGGTAGGGCCCCGGCCCCGGTCCGCGGGTCGTTCCTGCTCGAGCGGGTGTACGCGGACTCGGCCCGTGACCTGGGGATTCCCCCGCAGCAGGGGGTGCTGCTGTGCGTGCTGACGCCCGGACCGGTGGAGTTGTCCCGGCTGGGTGCCGTGCTGCGGGTGGCCGAGCCGACCCTGACCGGCCTGGTCCAGGCGGCCGAGACCAGCCGCCACGTCACCCGCGGCCCCGACCCGGCCGGCACCTACCCCGTCGTCCTGACCCTGACCTCCATCGGTGCGTCCATCGCCCAGGAGTTCTACGACGAGACCTGCGCCCGGATCGACGCCCTCACCTACGGGCTCTCGACGAGTGAGCGCACCGCGCTCGCTGCGCTGCTGGGCCGGTTCATGGTGGGCCGGCACCGGCCCCGCCCGGTCACCCACCTGCACGCCGGCACCCGGTCGGGTTCCGGTCCCCGGCCGCGGAACAACCCCACCCCTCCGGCCCAGAGCGCCTGACTGGTACGGGGCCGACGGCTCCAAGTGATGGCCGGCCGAGCCGGACCGAACGGCTCCGATGCTGCGTCATGCCTCGGGCCGCGCCTCTGACCTGCGTGTTTGTTGTTGCCTGGCTGATCGTCCAAGAAGTTGAGTGGAAGTGGCTCAACTAGCCTTGCGCACGTTCGCCCGTCGGTTTATCGTTTTCCTGCGGCCGGATGAGGGGCCGCCGAAAGACGAGATTGACGAAGGAGTGTGAGCTGAGATGGCTCTTCCTGTGCGTTCGGGTGACGCGGTCGTCCGCTGGGATCCTTTCCGCGAGTTCGGCGACATCCAGCGTCAGTTCGACCAGGTCGTGCAGTCGGTGTTCGGCCCGGTCGAGCGTGACCAGGCCGCAGCCCGCCGTACCTGGCGTCCGTTGGCAGACGTCACCGAGTCCGACTCTGGTTACGTCATCAGCCTCGAGGTTCCCGGCTTCCGGAAGAACGAGATCGAGCTGAGCGTCGAGGGGGACACCCTCACGGTGGGCGGCGAGTACGCCCTGTCCGAAGACGGGGAACAGCGCCACGCGCGCCGGGCCGGCCGGTTCCAGTACAGCACCCTGCTGCCCAAGGGTGTGGCGGCCGACCAGGTCAGCGCCTCCCTGGCCGACGGCGTACTGCGGGTGTCCGTGCCCAAGTCCGGTGAGACGCAGCCGCGCCGGATCGAGATCACCGAAGGCTGATTCACACCGACGGATAACAGGGCCGGTCCGGCAACGGGCCGGCCCTGTTCACGTTCGGGGTCGGCCCGCGCATCGGGACGACGCCGATGCAGACGCCCACCGTCGAGGGATCGCGCACCCTCCCGCTCACATTGTCAGCATCGATAGTACTTACGCGCTCGACATTTTCGTCATCGTTCCACCCCGTCGGCAGAGGCCACGCTCGCCGTCCAGGCCCGGATACCTCCGTCGAGGTGATGCAGAAGGCTGTATTTCTGGCGGCGCAGCACCTGGATCGCCCGGGCCGATCGCTGACCGGCCGCGCAGTACAGGATCAGCGGTACGTCCCGGGGTAGATCGGCCCGTTCCAGGTCGGCGAGCGGGACCAGCAGGGCTCCGGGGATGGCGAACCGGTCGTGCTCGGCCGGTTCGCGCACGTCGATGAGCAGGAAGTCGTCGTCCCCGGCGGCGCGGGCCCGCAGGCGTCCGGCCAGGTCTCCCGCGGTGATCATGGGGAGCGTGGGCGGTGCCAGGCGGGTGATCGGTGCCCGGGTGGCGTCGGGGATGAGGCGGAACGTGCGCCACGACCAGGTCTGTACGTCCAGGGTCAGCACCCGCCCGAGCAGGCTCTGACCCGTGCCGGTGATGAGTTTGACCGCCTCGGCGGCCATGATCGAGCCGAACAGGCCACAGACAGCCCCCAGGACGCCCGCGTCGTTGCAGTCGGGCACGGAGCCGGGGGCGGGTGGCTCAGGGAACAGATCGCGGTACTGCGGGCCGTGTCCGCCCCAGAAGGTGCTGGCCTGGCCCTGGGACCGCAGCACGGCGGCCCAGACCCACGGGATGCCGGTCAGCACACAGGCGTCGTTCACCAGGTAGCGGGTGGGGAAGTTGTCCGAGCCGTCGAGTACCAGGTCGTACTGCTCGACCAGCCCGACGGCGTTGCCGGTGTGCAGCCGTTCGCGATGTCGTTCGACGCGCACCAGCGGGTTGGCCCGCCGCACCGCGTCGGCGGCGCTGTCGACCTTGGACCGCCCGACGTCCGCACCGGTGTGGATCACCTGTCGCTGCAGATTGGACTCCTCGACCACGTCGTCGTCCACCAGCCCGATCGTGCCCACGCCGGCCGCGGCCAGGTACTGCAGGGAGGGTGAACCGAGGCCTCCGGCCCCCACCAGCAGCACGCGGGCGGCCTTCAGCCGTCGCTGACCGGTCCCGCCCACCTCCGGCAGCACCAGATGGCGCGCATAGCGCCGGTGTTCGGCCTCGGTCAGGGGGCCTCCCGGGGCCACCAAGGGCGGACGTACGTCACCGGTCACGCGCGGTCCCCGAACTCGGCCAGGCCCACCGGCGTCGAGGAGGCCAGCGCCCGTTCACGTTTCGGGATACGCCCAGCGAGCCGGGCCGCGCGCCCGGCCTGGACCGCCAGCCGCATCGCGACCGCCATCCGCTCGGGGTCGTGCGCCCGGGTCACCGCGGTAGCCAGAAGCACACCGTCACACCCCAGCTCCATCGCCAGGGCTGCGTCGGAGGCGGTGCCGATCCCGGCATCGAGAAGGACGGGAACGCCGGCCCGCTGGGCGATGAGAGCGATGTTGTGCGGGTTCAGCACACCCAGGCCGGTGCCGATCGGCGCGCCCAGCGGCATCACCGCAGCGCAGCCGGCGTGTTCCAGTCGCTGTGCCAGCACCGGGTCGTCATTGGTGTAGGCCAGCACGGTGAAGCCCTCGTCGACCAATTGACCCGCCGCGTCGAGCAGTTCACCGGCGTCCGGGAGCAGGGTGTCCTCGTCGGCCACCACCTCCAGCTTGACCCACGACGTGCCGAGCAGCTCGCGGGCCAGCCGGGCCGTCAGCAGGGCCTCACGGGCGGTGCGGCATCCGGCGGTGTTGGGCAGGACCTGCACACCCACCCGGGTCAGGATGTCGAGCAGCCCTCCATCGGCCGTGGGGTCGATCCGGCGCATCGCCACGGTCGTCAGCTGTGTGCCGGAGGCCCGCAGCGCGCTCTCCAGGATGCTCAGGTTGCCGGCGCCACCGGTTCCCATCACCAGCCGGGACGTGAAGGCCTGGCCGGCGATCCGCAGCGGCTCGTCCGACAGGCCGGACTGCCCGGGCTGCCCGGCCTGTTCCAGCATCGGGGTGCTGACCTCAGGCGTGCTCGTCATCCGCCCGCCACCGCCCCGAGAATCTCGAGCCGGTCGCCGGGACACAGCCGTGTCGTCGTCCACTGCCCGGCCGGGACCACGTCGTCGCCCAGGGCCACGGCCACTCCGGTGGGTGGGCCGCCCTGGCTTCCAGCGACTTCGGGCCCGGCGAGTTGTCGCAGTAGGTCCGCCACGGTGGCCTCACCGGGCACCTGCACGGGTTCGCCATTGACGATCACCTCGAGCATCGTGTTCTACCTCCGTCCGGCCGTGGCCACCGTGGTGGTGTCACGGCCTGTCGTCGATGTACCGGGCTGTTCGAGCCGCCGGGGATCGCACACCCGCACCGGGCCGGCGGGCACGTCCCCGTCGGCCAGGGCAGCAGTCACAGCGTCGGCAGTGACCCCGCACAGCAGCACACCGTTGCGGTGGTGGCCGGTCGCCAGGATCAGGCCCGGGACCGCGGAAGGCCCGATCAGGGGCAGGTTGTCGGGAGTGCCCGGACGGCATCGCGCCGCGGTTTCGGTGAACTCCAGTTCCGATACCCCGGGCACCAGGGCCCGGGCGTCCTGCAGGAGATCGTGCACGGCGCCGGCGGTGACCCGCTGGTCCAGGCCGACGTCCTCGCTGGTCGCCCCGACCACCAGTTCACCGTTCTCGCGCGGCACCAGGTACACGTCCCGGCCGTGCACCACCGCGCGGACGGTGCGCCGCAGGATGTGATCACCCGCGGGCATCCGCAGCCGCAGGATCTGCCCCTTGACCGGCCGTACCGACGGCACGACCGACCGGGCCCACGCGCCGGTGGCCAGCACCACCCGGAGGGCCCGCACCAGTGCCCCGGAGGCCAGACGGACGCCGGCGAGCACCTCGTCCACCCGTTCGGGGGTGCCTGAATCCTGAACGGTGACCACCCCGGCGGTCGTGGCCGCGATCCGCAGAGCCTCCAGCAGCCGGCGCGGGTCGATCTGGTGGTCGTCGGGGATCAGTGTGCCCGCGCTGACCCCCGGATCCAGCGTCGGTTCCAGTGCGCGGCAGCGCCGACCGGTGAGGGCCTCGACCGTCAACCCGAGACCGGCCTGCAGGCGCCGGGTCTCGGCCAGGCGGGCTCGGTCGTCGGCGGTCAGGGCCACGGCCAGGGTGCCGCACCGGCGGTACCCGGTGACCAGGCCGCTGACCAGCTCGAGTTCGCGGACGAAGTCCGGGTATCCCTGCGCCGCGTGACACCCCAGACGCAGCAACGGTTCTTCGCCGGGCTGCACCTCGCTGACGGGGGCGAGCATCCCGGCCGCCACGCCGGAGGCCCCCGATCCGGGCGCAGGGTCGACGAGGATCACCTGCAGCCCGCGCTGGGCCAGCCGCCAGGCACAGGCCGTGCCGACGACACCGCCGCCCAGGACGACCACATCGGTGGCCGGAACAGGCGTGCCAATTACCATGTTCGAGCTCCCTTCGCCGGCATGACCCGGAGCAGGTTCAACGGTCGGCGAGATGTTCGCCCTCTCAGCCCTCGGTGGGCTCCCGTGCTGGCATCACCATACCCCGCCCAATGCGACACTTCGGCGCATGCCCCGATCCCCGCACCCGGCCCTGATCCGGGCCCGCCTGTATCTCTGCTGCGATTCCCGTTCCCGTCAGGGCAATCTCACCGACTCTTCGGACGTCGTGCTGGCGGCTAGGGTGGACGTCATCCAGTTGTGGGAGAAGGTTCTGGCAAGCCGCGCGCGAGCTGGAGCTGCTGGAGGTGTTCGGCGCTGCGGTGCAGCGGCACGGCCGGTTACCCGCGGCTGGCGACCGGAACGACATCGCCTCGATCGCCCGCACCGACGTCCTGCACCTGGGCCGGAACGGATCGAGAATTCTTGGGCGTCGTTGGTCGGCGAACACCTCGTGACTATCGACCGTGATCATCCCGGGAAAGGGCGGTGTTCGGCGACCGGTCATCGCCAGTTCGGCAAGCAGTCGCGGAATGTCCGCTCCAGGCAGCGACCGGTGACGGTGAGTCGCTTCTTCCGGAAATAATTCAAGAGCAAGTTGTTTCGCATGTGCGGTGCGATCAGTCGTGCACGGCGATGATCGTGGCGAAGGCCTGCTGGATCAGCTGGGACAGAGGAGGCCGGTTTTCGGCGTCGCGGTCGCGCAACTCCCAGTCCCGGATCAGGCCGCTGCGCAGGGCGGCGAGCGAGGCCCGGGCGAGGATATCGGCCACGAATTGCGGCTCCGGATCATCGGAATTGGGGGTTGAGGCCGCGATCAGGCGCGCGCGCAGGGGGATCGCTATCGCCTCCTCCACCCGGAAACCGACCGCGTTCGGGGCGCGGCGGAGCTTCGGGCCGGGCGGGCCCTCGTGGAACATCCACAGGGGTGAGGGCCGGTTTCCCTGGGCGATCTTCCACGCCACGGTGGCCAGGCCCATCTGGACGGCTGTCAGCGGTCCCTCCGCGGCCGGCCGGGTCCGGATGGCCTCGGTCAGGTCCGGAAGCCAGGACAGGGCGTCGTCCAGGATCAGTTCCTCCTTCGCGGCGAAGTACCGGAAGAAGGTGCGTTCGGTGACGCCAGCGGCATCGGCGATGTCCCGGACGGTGGTGTTCTCAAAGCCCTGCTGCTCGAACAGCCGGTCGGCGGCGGCCTGCAAGGCCGTGCGGGTGGCCAGTTTGTTGGCCTCGCGCTTTCCACCGGTAGACGTCACAGGCAAAGCATTTCACGATCAGCCCCCGACTACCTAAAGTCACTCGTCGCATTGTCTGGGCAAACTTGTCAGCCCTGACACTTTTGCCTAAAACTGTCAGTCGTGACAGATTTTTTGAGTGCGCGGCCCGGTGGCCTCTACCGGCTGGGACGTTTCTGCGCCCGCCACCCCGGGCCGGTCGTCCTGCTCTGGCTGGTCCTGCTCGTCGGCGTCACGCTCGGCCACCAAGCCCTGGGCGGGCAGTACTCCGACGACTTTGAGCTGCCCAATGCCCCTGCTCAGCGGGGTGCTGATCTCCTGCAGATGCATCAGTCCAGTAGCGGTGCGCAGAGCGGTCAGGTCGTCTTCACCGTGCGCGAGGGAACGCTGGCTCAACAGAAGGCGGCGATCGACAGTTCGGTCGACGCCATCCGCCGTCTTGGCCATGTGCAGTCCGTAACCGACCCCATAGACTCTCAGGACGGCCGGACCGCCTACGTCACTGCCGGTTTCGACAAGAATCCGAGCGCGCTGGGTGACGCCTTCGTCACCCAGATCGACGATGCCACCGAGTCGGCCCGTCGGGCGGGCGTCAACGTGGAGTACGGCGGTGAGCTCGGTCAGGCTGCCCGGCCGAAGACCGGCGACGCGGTCTCGGAACTGATCGGCATCGGCACCGCGGTCGTAGTGCTGCTCCTGGGTTTCGGCAGCGTCGCCGCGGCCGGCCTACCGATCCTCTCCGCAGCGATCGGGGTGCTGGCCGGGATGGGGCTGCTCGGCATGCTGGCCGCCGCCACCACGTTCGCCACGGTCTCGCCCACGCTGGCGATCATGATGGGACTCGGCGTCGGTATCGACTACGCGCTCTTCCTGGCCACCCGCTTCCGCCAAGACCTGATGGAGGGCGGCGAACCGGCCGAGGCGGCCGGGCGGACCGTGGAAGGCAGCGGGCGATCGGTCCTGATCGCCGCAATGACCGTGGTCATCGCGATGCTGGGGCTCTATGCGTCCGGGGTCTCCTTCATCGGCAAGCTCGGTCTGGCGGCGGCGCTGACCGTCGCGGTCGCCGCGGCGGCCGCCGTCACGCTGGTGCCGTCGCTGCTCGGCCTGGCCGGCAAGCGGATCGACCGGCTGCGCGTCCGCTCGGCCGTCGCCGAGGCCGGTAGCGGCGAGAGCGACGTGTGGCACCGGCACGCGGCCCGGATCGGACGCCGTCCCTGGCTGTATCTGGCCGGCGGGGTGGCGCTGCTGGCCGTGATCGCCCTGCCGACGTTGTCGATGCAGCTGGGACACGTGGACGCCGGTTCCGATCCGGCCGACTTCACCAGTCGGCAGGCCTACGACGCGATCTCCGACGCGTTCGGCCCCGGTGCCAACGGACCGCTGACCATCGTGGTGGACGTCTCGCACGCCGACACGGACGTGTCAGCCGATCTGCAGAAGGCTCTGCAGGGCGTCCGAGGCGTGGCCTCGGTCTCGAAGGTGCAGGCCACCAAGGACGGGGACGTGCTCGTGGCCACGGTGATCCCGACGACCGGACCGCAGGACTCCTCGACCGAGGAGGTGCTGCGCACCTTGCGCGACGACACCCTGCCCAAGATAGTGGAGGCCCATGACGCCCACGGATACGTGACCGGGGCGACCGCCTTCCAGCTCGACTTCCGCGACAAGATCGTCTCCCGGCTGCCGGTGATCATCGCTGTGGTGCTTGCGGCGGCGATGCTGTTGCTCCTGATCACCTTCCGCAGCGTGCTGGTGGCCATCAAGGCGGCGGTGCTGAACCTGCTGTCCATCGCCGCGGCCTACGGCGTGGTGGTGGCGGTGTTCCAATGGGGCTGGGGCGCATCACTCTTCGGGGTCAGGGAGACCGTGCCCATCGAGTCCTACGTACCCATGATGATGTTCGCGATCGTGTTCGGGCTGTCCATGGACTACGAGGTGTTCCTGCTCTCGCGGGTCCGCGACGCCTGGCTGCGCACGCACGACAACCGGTTGAGCGTGGGCGAAGGGCTGTCGGTGACGGCGCGGGTGATCAGCTGCGCGGCGCTGATCATGACCAGCGTCTTCGCAGCATTCGTGCTGTCCGACGTGATCGTGGTCAAGATGCTCGCCCTCGGACTGGCGGCCAGCGTGCTGATCGACGCCACGATCATCCGCTTGATCGTCGTCCCGGCCACCATGTTCCTTCTGGGCGGCGGCAACTGGTGGATCCCCCGCTGGGTCGACCGGATCCTGCCGCACCTCGAAGCTCACACCACACCAGCTCCTTGATCCATCAGGGAAAGGCCTCCTGCCGTGCAACACGTGAATCTTCCCGACGGACGCAGTCTTGCCTACGACAGCATCGGATCCTCCGACGCGCTGCCCCTGGTGTTCCATCACGGATCACCCGGCGGCGCGGTCCGGCTCAGACCCCTGACCGAAGCCGCCTACAAGCACGGGCTCCGACTGATCACTTTCAGCCGCCCCGGTTACGGCACCTCCACTCCTCACCCTGGTCGTAGCATCGCCGACGTAGCCGCGGATGTGACCGAGCTGTTGGATGCCCTCGGCACGGAAAAGTTCCTCACCATGGGTCATTCGGGCGGCGGCCCGCACGCGCTGGCCTGCGCCGCGCTCCTGCCGCAGCGGTGTCTCGGCGCTGCGATCGTCGCCGGAGTCGGGCCCTTCGCCGCGCCGGGCCTGGACTTCCTCGAGGGCATGGCTCCGGAGAATCTGGCTGAGTTCGGCGCTGCTGTCAAGGGAACCAGCGAACTGGACGCCTACCTGTCGGCCGAGGCGCAGGGCCTGGCTACCGTCCGGCCCGAGGACGTCGTCGCGGCGCTCGGCGGCCTGGTGGGGCCGGCCGACCAGGCCGCCCTGACCGGTGACGCCCTTGAGCACATGGTCGAGACGATGCACTACGCCGTCTCCTCCGGGATCGCCGGCTGGCGGGAAGACGATCTGGCCTTCGCCAACGACTGGGGATTCGCGCTGGAGGACATCCGCGTGCCGGTGAGTGTGTGGCAGGGAGTCCAGGACCGGATGGTTCCCCTCGCACACGCTCTTTGGCTCGCGGACAACGTCCCGGGCGCCGCGCTGCACGTCGAATCGCAGGACGGGCATCTGTCGCTGTGGTCCCGGTTCGGCGACATCGTCGGTGACCTCCTGGTCGCCGTCACGGAAAATTCCTGACCGCTCATCTGATCCGAAAAGTAGGTACACGGTATGAACACCAACCGACGACAGGTCATCAAGGCGGCCACGGCGACCGCGGTCGCCGCCGCCGGAACCCTGGGGGCCAAGTCAGCGTTCGCATCACCGACCCCGACCCCGACCACCACCACAGCCATTCCCACCAAGGGCGCTGCGGTCGTGCTCCTGGGTACCGCCGCCGGACCCGTCCCGATGCGAGGACGGAAGGGAATCTCCAGCGCCCTCGTGGTGGACGGGCGGATCTACCTGATCGACATGGGGCACGGCACCTTCGACCAGTTCGAGCTGTCCGGTCTCGACATCGCCGATCTCGACCACGTCTTCGTCACCCACCTGCACTCCGACCACCTGGCCGATCTCTACAACCTGCTGTGGCTGCGGTTCGGTGGGATCAACCCGCTGACCCACAAGGTGACCATGCACGGACCGGGACCGGCCGGTGCACTGCCGGCGTCCGCGTCGGGTGAGGCCGTGGCTACGGTCTCACCCGAGAACCCGGCTCCGGGGCTGAACGACTTCATCACGTCCTCGATCACCGCCACGGCCTACGACATCAACATCCGGATGCGGGACGAGGGCTGGCCCGATCCGCGCGCCCTGGTCCAGGTCGAGGAAATCACCGTTCCTGAGGTCGGGGCCAGTCCCACCGGCGAAATGGCGCCGGCCATGAAGCCGTTCACGGTCTTCTCGGACGATCGGGTCACGGTGACCGCGATTCTCGTCCAGCATCCGCCGGTTTTCCCGTCCTTCGCGTTCCGGTTCGACACCGCTTATGGGTCGGTCGCCTTCAGTGGGGACACGACGATCACCGATAACACCGTGACGATTGCCCAGGACGCGGACATCCTGGTGCACGAGGCCATCGACATGCAGGCCGTCGAGGATGCGGGCAATCTGACGCCCGAGCAGATCCAGCACCACGAGAACAGTCACTCCGATGTGACCCGTATCGGCGGTGAGGTGGCTCAGCCGGCGAACGTCAAGACGCTCGTGCTGTCCCATCTCGCCCCCGGAAGCAAGGCCCTACCCGACAGCGCTTGGAAGTCCAAGGCTCAGAAGGGATTTTCCGGAGAGGTCGTGGTCGGGAACGACCTTGACGTCATCCGGCTCCAGAAATAGTCAGTCCGTGAGATCGTCCCGGTAGTTGGTCAGACCGGGGTGTCCCCTCCCCGGTGAACCCGGCCTCGTCGCCCGGCGCCGCACCCGTTCGTTCCCGGGAGACGTCGTCCTGTCCGGGAATCGGCATCTGCGTCGTGGACACCTGTAGGGAGCCGACAGTACTTCACCGTCCAGTGTCCCGCTTCTGTGATCGGGGGCATCAGCGAGATGGCTTGTCCATGGCGAGGGCGGGGTGCCGCACAGCGACCCACGGTGATGCTGACACTCACCGACGAGTCACTGCGGTCGGGCGGCGGCGTGCTGCCCGCACGCCGTTGCCGATCACCAGCACCTCGGCCAGTTCGTGGGTGGCCACCACGACCGCGAGCCCGAGTACGCCGAGGGCCGAGAGCGGCACCAGCACGAGGAGAATGAGCATGGACAGCACGAGGCTCTGCAGCATGACCCGCCGGGCCCGGCGGGCGTGGGCCAGGGCCTGCGGCAGATGACGCAGATCTTCGCCCATGAGGGCCACGTCGGCCGTCTCGATGGCCACGTCGGCACCCATGGCGCCCATCGCGATACCGACGTCGGCGGTGGCCAGGGCCGGGGCGTCGTTGATGCCGTCGCCGGCCATGGCCACGCTGCCGGGCAGTTCGGCGACGATCCGGGCCTTGTCCTGCGGACGGAGGCCGGCGTGCACCTCGTCGATACCGGCCTGGGCCGCGAGCGCTTTGGCCGTACGCTCATTGTCGCCGGTCAGCATGATCACCCGCAGGCCGAGGCGTCGCAGCTCGGACACGGTCTCGCGGGCCTCGGGGCGCAGTTCGTCGCGCACCCCGATGATGCCCAGGACCTGTTCGTCGTGCTCCACCACCACCGCCGTGGCGCCGGCCTCCTGGAGGCGACGGACGTCGTCCTCCAGGAGGCCGGCCTCGACGTCACCGGGACGCCCGAGGCGCGCGGGTCGTCCGTCGATGGTTCCCTCCAGGCCGGACCCGGCGATCGCCCGGACGTCCACGGCCTGTTCGGCAGGCCCGGCAGGCCCGACGGATTCGAGAATGGCTCGGGCCAGAGGGTGTTCGCTGTGTTTCTCCAGTGTGGCGGCTACCCCGAGCACCTGCTCGCGGGAGCTGCCGCCGGCCGTGACGACGTCGATCACGACCGGCCGGCCCCGGGTGAGGGTGCCGGTCTTGTCCAGGGCGACGACGCGGACGCGGCCCATGGCCTCGAGTGCGGCGCCGCCCTTGATCAGCACCCCGAAGCGGGCGGCCGAGCCGATCGCGGTGACGACGGCCACCGGCACGGAGATGGCCAGGGCGCACGGAGCGGCCGCGACCAGCACCACCAGTGCGCGTTCCAGCCAGGTCGATGGATCCCCGAAAAGACTTCCCAGAAAGGCAATGCCGGTGGCCAGGACAATCACTCCGGGTACCAGCGGCCGGGCCGTGCGGTCGGCCAGACGCTGGGCGGTGCCCTTGCGTTCCTGGGCCTGTTCGACGATGTGCACGACCCGGGCCAGGGAGTTGTCGGCCGTGGTGGCCGTGACCTGCACCTCGAGGACCCCGGTGCCGTTGATGGTGCCGGCGAAGACGTCGTCGCCGGGCCCGGTCTCCACCGGGATCGACTCGCCGGTGACGGCCGAGGTGTCGACGGCCGACCGGCCCGAGCTCACCACACCGTCCGTGGCGATGCGGGCGCCGGGGCGGACCACCAGGCGGTCTCCGGTGCGCAGGGTCTCGGGTGCGACGGAAACGGTTTCCCCGCCCCGCAGCACCAGGGCCTCCTCGGGTACCAGGTCGAGCAGCGCCCGCAGGCCGCGGCGGGTTCGGGTGATCGCGTAGCCCTCGAGACCCTCGGCGATCGAGAACAGGAACGCCAGGGCCGCGGCCTCGCCGATCTCGCCCAGGGCCACCGCCCCGACCGCGGCGATGGTCATGAGGGTGCCGACCCCCAGGCGCTTGCGGATCAGGCCGTGCAGGGTGTCGGGGACGAACGTCCAGCCACCGGCCAGCAGCGCACCGACCTCCAGAGCGGTACCCGTGGGCCCGTGCACCCAGCGGCTCACGACCAGCCCGCAGGCCAGCAGCAGACCCGATGCCAGGGCGAACCGGACGGCCGGGATGTCGCGCAGGCGTTCGGGTTCGGCATCGGTGTCGAACTCGCCGTCGAAGCTGCAGCAGTCGTCCAGTGCCGGCTGCGGCACTTTCCCCGAACGGCCGATCGGGTGCGCGGCGAGGTCGCCGGGCCCGGGCGGGCAGGTGCAGCCAGCGGCCCCACCACAACCGCACTGCCTGGACTGCCCGGTTGGCCCGGTTGGCCCGGTCTGGGTGGGGGTGATCAGGAGCTGGGCGCCGGGTGGGCGCGAGGTGAGGGTCAGGGGCCCACGACCGATGATGGACGAGGCGGCCCGGTGGGCGGCAGCCGCACCGGGGCCGGTGGTGTCGGTAGCGGTGGGGCGCTCGGAGGGGGCACAGCCGTCGCCGGCGTCACCGCACGAACGACCCGGCGCGGGCACCGGCGCGACGGCACGCCGGCGCCCGGACGGTTTCGGCGCGGCCGGACCGCAGCATGCGTCCATGATCGTGTTCCTTCTCGGTCAGGAAGCGCTGTTGCCCGTGGCAGCGGGGATGACAGCGAGCGGCGTGCCGGGCAGGAGGGCCTCCAGCAGTGAGCGGCCGGCCGGGGTGAGGCGGTACATCACCATGCGCCCGTCGCGCCGGGAGGCGGCGACGCCGGCCTGACGCAGGTTGCGGACGTGGTGGGAGACGAGGTTCTGGGCCAGCCCGCAGACCCAGGCCAGGTCACAGACACAGAGTTCGTCGCCGGTGGCCAGGGCCGCCGCGACACGCAGCCGGTTGGGGTCGGCCAGGGCCTTGGCCCGGTCGGCGGCGAGCTGGGCGGCGTCCAGGGGAGGCAGGGACCTGCGCACGGTCTCGGCGTGGGGGAGGTCGAGACAGAGAAGATCGCAGGCGTCGTGGCTCACCTCAATAAACTAACACTCATTGGAATATTGGAATGCCGCTAGGGTTGCCGACGTGAAACCGGCCCACGGGGTCGTCGCGGTGGTGGTGCACGCTCCGGAGGCGCCGCCCGCCGGGCGGGCCACCCCTTCGTCCGTCATCTGAACTGAAAGACGAGAGCACATCATGTCGTTGTCGTACCGGCTGTCTCGCCGACTCGGGGCTGTTCTGGCGCTGGCCGGCGCCGTTGTGGTTCTGGGGGCCGGTCCCGCCCTGGCGCATGACGAACTGGGCAGCAGCAATCCGGCCGACGGGTCGAGCGTGAAGACGCTGCCCGACGTCGTGAAGCTCGAGTTCTCGGCCGACATCCTGGAACTGGGTGCGCGGGTGCGGGTGGACAGCCCGGAGGGTGATGTCACCGAGGGCAAGGCCACGTTGAAGGGCAACACGCTGTCCCAGGCTGTCGCACCCGGCTCGCCGGCGGGTGACTACACGGTGACCTGGCGGGTGACGTCGTCCGACGGGCATCCGATCTCGGGGAAGTTCGCCTTCACCGCCCAGCAGGGCAATGAGCCTGCGGCGGTGGAGACGACGACGGCGCCGGTGACGTCCTCGGCTGCTGCGCCGTCTCCCACGGCCTCCGCCACCGCTGTCACCCAGGCCGGTGCCGCGACCGCCGAGGACTCCGGTGGCTCGTCCGCTCCGCTGGTGATCCTGCTGGTGGTGCTGGGTGTGCTGGCGGTCGGTGCTGCGGTGTACGTGGTCTTCGTCGTGCCGAGGCGCTCGAGTCAGAACTGACGGCGCCTACCCACGGGTCGAGGGTCGGATCGGCCTGATGCAGGCCTGATTCAGGCCTGGATCAGGCCGGTGATCTCACGGGTGGTGCCGATCTGGGCCAGGACGGGGAAGACGCGGGTGAGGCTGGAGTGGTGTGCCTCCTGGGAGAGGTCGGCTACCGCGTCGGATGCGATGACCACGTCGTAGCCCAGGTCGTAGGCCGTGCGGGCCGTCGACTCGACGCCGAAACTGGTGGCCAGGCCGATGATCACGGTCTGGGTGACGCCGAGATCGGTCAGCCGGCGGTGTAGATCGGTGCCGGTGAAGGCGCTCCACGCGCTCTTGCTGATGACGATGTCGCCCGGCTGCTGCGCGATCTGCGGAGCCGGGGTGTCCCAGCCCTCGGGCATCTGGCGCGGGCCTCCGCCGTACTCGTTGAGGCCTGCGGGCATCGAGTGCGCGGTCACCAGGACGACGGGCCGGCCCCCGGCACGGAAGGCGTCGACGAGCGTGGCGGCGTGGGTGAGGATCTGCTCGGCGGGCGTGGTGAGGTTCTGCGCCAGGGTGCCCTGCTGCAGGTCCACGACGATCAGGGCGGCGTGCTCGCGGATGGCGGTGACGGTCATGATGCCCTTTCTGAGGCCCGGTCCGGCGCTGCCCGATGCGGTGCGGGCGGACGGGTCCGGGGAAGCGTGTCGGCTCGAGCAACCTATCCGATCGGCTATCTGCAGGCTAGCCGATCGGCTAGGTTTCGTCTGGGTAGAATACTCGCCTGGACATCATGGGGACCGAGTTGAGGCCGTTGAGGCCGGGGAGTGGTGGGCGCGTGGATGCCACAGTGCGGGCTACCTCACCCGGTGACACCCCACGGTCGAGACTGCTGGCGGCCGCTCTGGCGCTGTACTCCCGGCACGGGGTCAACGGCACGTCGCTACAGATGATCGCCGACCGGCTCGGGGTGACGAAGGCCGCCGTCTACCACCAGTTCCGCAGCAAGGACGCGATTCTCCTGGCCCTGCTCGAGCCGCTCGTGAACGACATGCGGGACGTGGTCGAGCGGGCCGAGCGCGAGCGCACCCGCACCGCCCAGGTCGAGTCGGTGCTCACCGGGGTCATCGACCTGGCGGTGCGGCACCGCGAGGTCAGTGCGCTGATGCAGGCCGATCCGGCGGTGCAGGCCCTGCACGCCTCGCAGTCGGACAGCGGCGTGCTGTCGGAACGCATCGGGCAGCTGCTGCTCGGCCCCGACCCGGAGCCGGGCCGGCTGATCAGCGTGGCCATGCTCGGGTCGGCCCTGATGATGACGGGCAAGAACCCCAAGCTCGCGGCGGTGGAGGACGAGGAGCTGCGGCAGCAGATGCTGGTCGCGGCCCGCCGGTTGCTGGGGCTCAGAAGCCGCGGCTGAGGCCTCTTCAGCTGAGGCCTCTTCAGCTGGGGCCTATTCAGCTGTTCCGGCAGTCGTTCCGGCCGGGTGCTCGGCGAAGTATTCGTAACACAGGGCCCGGAACTCCCGTGCCCGCTGGGTGAGGCGGGAGCCGGTACGGGAGGCCAGCACCACCTGCACGGCGGGTACGGTCTCGACGATGTCCAGCGTGGTCACCGAGCTGCCGTTGTGCGTGTAGCCGTGGGCCAGCCTCCGGTTCAGCACGGCGTAGCCGTGACCGTCACCGACGAAGGCCCGGACGGTCTCGTAGCCGCGGAACCGATGGCGAACCTTCGGGCTGACACCGGCCGCGGCGAACACGTCCTGGATGTAGTCGCGGGTGGACGGCAGATCGAGCAGGATCAGCGGCTCGTCGGCCACCTCGTGCAGACTGACACGCCGCACGCCGCGCGTGGCCAGCGGATGGTCCGAGGCCACGATGACGTGCGCGGGCAGGGTCTCCAGCGTCTCGTAGGTGAGATCACCGCCGATCGACATGTCGTACATCAGGGCCAGCTCGCACAGACCCTCCACCAGGGCCAGCCGGGTCGACTCCTGATCGCCCTCCAGCAGGTGCACGTCGACCGCCGGATGACGTTGCGAGAAATCCCGCAACAGTCGCGGAAGGTCTTGCGAGGCAAGCGGTTCATACACCCCGACCACCAGGCTGCCGGTCATGCTGGCCTCGTCGCCACGCACCGCCGCGGGCAGCTGGTCGACCTCCTCGATCAGCGGCAGACACTGGTCCAGCAGACGCAGCCCGGCGTCGGTCAGCTCCAGGCCGCGCCGCGGGATGCGCCGGAACAGGGCAGAACCCATGGAACTCTCGAGCTGGCTCATCGCCGACGACAGCGCCGACTGGGTCATGTGCAGCTCGCGGGCCGCGACCGTCATGTTGCCCAGGCGCGCGGTAGTCACGAAGTAGCGCAGCTGCAAGAGCGTGAACGGCCTGGACATGAGGAGGAGAACATATCCTGGATGGGCAGCGCGCCCGGGATGCCGGTGCGAGCAGGACGAAACGCCATCTGATTCACCGGGGAAACGGGAGGCAACCGTGTCGCGAGACGCCGTCATCGTCGAGGCCGTGCGCACACCGGTCGGCAAGCGCGGCGGGGGACTGGCCGGTGTGCACCCCGCCGACCTGACCGCCCACGTCCTCACCGCGCTCGCCGACCGCACCGGGCTCGACCCGGCCGTCGTCGACGACGTCATCTGGGGCTGTGTCTCCCAGTCCGGGGAGCAGACCGGCAACATCGCCCGCACCGGCGTCCTGGCCGCCGGCTGGCCCGAGACGGTACCCGCCACCACCGTCGACCGGCAGTGCGGATCATCCCAGCAGAGCCTGCATTTCGCGGCTGCCGGGCTGATCGCCGGCCACTACGACGTGGTCGTGGCCGGCGGCGTGGAATCGATGAGCCGCGTGCCGATGTTCTCCTCCGCCGCCGGCCACGACCCCCTGGGCCCGCGCTACCACCAGCGCTACGGCGAGGGCGGCCCGAACCAGGGCATCGGCGCCGAGATGATTGCCGAACGCTGGCACCTGGGCCGCACCCAGCTCGACGAGTTCGCGCTGACCTCGCACGAGCGCGCTGCGGCCGCGCACGACGCCGGCCTGTTCGAGGCCCAGATCACCCCGGTCGGCGACGTCAGCGCCGACGAGGGCATCCGCCGCGGCGGCACCCTGGAGTCCCTGGCCGGGCTCAAGACCCCGTTCCGCCCCGACGGAGTGATCTCCGCCGGCAACGCCTCGCAGATCTCCGACGGCGCGGCCGCACTGCTCATGACCACCACCGACAAGGCCCGCGAGCTGGGACTGACCCCCGTGGCCCGCGTCCACACCACCGCACTCGCCGGGGCCGACCCGGTGATCATGCTGACGGCCCCCATCCCCGCCACCCAGAAGGTCCTGCAGCGCTCAGGCCTGCGCCTGGACGAGATCGGCGCCTACGAGGTCAACGAAGCCTTCGCCCCGGTGCCCCTGGCCTGGCTGGCCGAGTTCGGCGCCGACCCGAAACTTCTCAACCCCAACGGCGGCGCCATCGCCCTGGGCCACCCGCTGGGTGCCTCCGGTGCCCGCCTGCTGACCACGCTCGTCCACCATATGCGCGAGGGCGGCATCCGCTACGGCCTGCAGACCATGTGCGAAGGCGGTGGCACCGCGAACGCCACCATCCTGGAACTGCTCTAGGAACTTCCGACCAGATGGGACCGGGCCACCGACTGGAACTCCCGGACCAGGGCGTTCGGCTCGCCGACTCGGCTGACCAGCACGACCTTGCTGGTGGGGGCGCCCTCGAGCGGCACCGTGACCAGGCCGGGGCGCAGCGTGCTGCGCCGGTCGCCGACCGGCAGCACCCCGATCGCCTGCCCGCTGGCCACCAGTTCCAGCTTGTCCTCGTAACTTTCGACCGGAGGGCCAGGGGGCGGATCGCCCAGCAGTCGGTACGCGCTCCACATCGAGGTGGTGACGGGGCAGGGGAACGGGCGCTCGCCGGCCAGGTCGTCGGGCGTCACCGACGTGCGCCCGGCCAGCCGGTGGCCCTCGGGCACGACGAGCATCCGGGGTTCTTCGTAGAGCGGGGTGGTGCGCAGGTCGTCGGCTGGGAACGGCAGGGGGATGCGGGCGACCAGGACGTCGACCGTGCCCTCGGGGAAGGCCTGCAGCTTCTGGCAGTCCAGGTGACGGGTGACGATCTCGGCCTGCGGGTGCAGACGGCGCAACTCCCGCACGGCCGGGGTGATCACCAGGTCTTCGGCGTAGCCGATGGTGATCCGCTCGCCCGGGGCGTAGGCGCGGGCGGTGCGGATCGCCTGCCGGGACGCCTGCAGCAGGGCCTGGGCCTCGGGCAGGAAGGCTTTGCCCGCTTCGGTGAGTAGATTGCCCTGCGGCGTGCGTTCCAGCAGCCGCACCCCGAGGCGATCTTCCAGGCGCTGGATCTGGCGGCTCAGGGACGGCTGGGCCAGGTGCAGCTGCGCGGCCGCCCGGCCGAAGTTCAGGTGCTCGGCCACCACCGTGAAGTAGCGCACCAGCCGCAGCTCGAGGTCCTCGCCCAGATCGTTCACCCGGCCCACGGTACGCCCATGCGCTTTCGGTATGGCGGGGTGCCGGACAGGTCTTGGACGGGCCGGTGGCCCGGGGGTTTCACTCGTGGCACCGGTTGCGACGAGGAAAGAAGAAGGCAATGAAGGCGATTCGCCTGCACGAGTACGGTGGCCCCGAGGTCTTGCGGTACGAGGAGGTCCCGGTGCCCACCCCGCAATCGGGTGAGGTGCTCGTACGCGTCCACGCCGTCGGCGTCAATCCGCCGGACTGGTACCTGCGCACGGGCATGGCCGCCGAACTACCCCCGGAGATCATGCCGAAGTTCGACCTGCCGGTGATCCCGGGAACCGACGTCTCGGGCGTGATCGAGGCGGTCGGCCCGGACGTGGAGGGCTTCTCCGTCGGCGACGAGGTCTTCGGCATGCTGCGCTTCCCCGGCATCGACGGCCGCGCCTACGCCGAGTACGTTGCCGCCCCGGCCTCCGACCTGGCGATCAAGCCGGCCGGTATCGATCACGTGCACGCCGCGGGTGCCCCGATGGCGGCGCTCACCGCCTGGCAGTTCCTGATCGAGCTCGGGCACGATGCCCCCTCACCGTTCCAGCCGCAGCCGCACCGCCCGGTGCCCTTCGGCCCGGGCTCGACCGTGCTGGTCAACGGTGCTGCCGGGGGAGTGGGGCACTTCGGTCTGCAGCTGGCCAAGTGGAAGGGCGCCCGCGCCATCGCGGTCGCCTCGGGCGCGCACGAGCAGTTCCTGCGCGACCTGGGTGCCGACGAGTTCGTCGACTACACCAAGACCCAGATGGAGGACGTCGTCCACGACGTCGATCTCGTGCTCGACACGGTCGGTGGCCCGGCGAGCAGCCGGTTCCTGCCTCTTCTCCGCCGGGGCGGAGCGCTGTTCCCGGTGTTCTTCGCCCAGGTCGATCCCGAAGAGACCGCCCGGCTGGGCGTCTCGGTCTCGAGCACCCAGGTGCGCTCGAGCGGCGAGCAGATGGCACAGCTCGCCGACCTGCTCGAGAAGGGCGTGCTGCGCGTCGGTATCGACAGCACCTACGCCCTGGAAGATGCGGCCGCGGCCCATGAACGGGCGGCCCAGGGACACATTCGGGGCAAGATCGTGCTGACGGTCGCATGAGTGCCCTGGAAGCGTCCCAGCGCCTGGACGTTCAGGAGACGCTAGCCCGCTACGCCCTCGCGCTGGACGATCACGACCTGGCAGCGCTGGAAAGTGTTCTCACCGACGACGTCACCTGGACCTTCACCCTGGCCGGCCAGGGCGACCTCGGCCCGGTCAGCGGGCGTGAGGCGGTCCTCGGCTTCGTGCGTGAGTCGTGGACCACGCAGACCGACCGGCGCCGGCACTACCTGAACAACATCGTCGTGAGCAGGGAAGGCCCCGACACCGCTGCGGCCCGGGCCTACCTGCTACACCAGCAGCAACTCCCGCTTCGGGTTCCGCAGGATCGCCCCGATCCGGGCCAGTGCCTGCGCACCCTGCTGACCGTCGATGATCCGGTGATCGAACGACATCGCCAGCTGCGTCGTCCACCGCAACGCGATCCGGCCCCGGTGCTCGGCCGGTGTCTGCCGCACCGAGCCCAGGCACAGGATCGCGCTCTGGCCCGGATTCAGGATCGGGGTGCCCGAATCGACGCCGAACACACCGATGTTCGTCAGCGTGATCGTGCTGCCCGACAACTGGGCCGGACTCGCCGCGCCGGAACGGGCCAGCTCCGTCATCCGGGTGACCTCCCGGGCCAGGGCGGGCAGCCCGAGACCACCCGCGTCCTCGATGGTCGGCACCAGCAGGCCCCGGGCGGCGGCCGTCGCCACCCCCAGATGAATGCGCGGGTGCCGCAGGATCTCCTGATCGCCGAACGTCGCGTTCAGATCCGGGAACTCGCGCGCGGTCAGGCACAGGGCCCGCGCCGCGAGCAGCATCACGGTGACCCGCACACCCTCGAAAGCCTTGTCCGCCCGGAGTTTCCCGACCAGTTTCACCGACTTCGTGACGTCCACCGTGTGGAACACCGTCACGTGCGGAGCGGTGAACGCACTGGCGGTCATCGCGGCGGCCGTGGCCGCGCGCACCCCGCGCACCGGGATGTGCTCGTCCCCGTCCACCACTGTTGTCTGAGCCGCCGCGATGGTGGGTGCCGGGGGCACCGACGCTGCCACCACGTCCTCACGCGTCACTACACCGTCGCGACCGGTGCCCGCGACCGACGCGAGATCGATGCCGAGGTCCTTGGCCAGTTTGCGCACGGGTGGCTTCGCCAGAGGACGCGGGGGGACGCCGGCGGTCGGGTCGGCCGCTTCTGTCGGTGCGGGTGTCGGGGTGGTGTCCTCGGTCGGTCGCGCCGGGTTGCGTCCGTTCAAGGGTGGACGCCGGCGGGCTCGCCCCCGGCTGTGGCTGGGGCCGTACCCGACCAGCGTGGACGGGGGTTTCTCGTCGTCGGGCACGCCGATGGGTTCGTCCATCGGCCCATCCTCGGTGATCGTGATGATCGGCGTTCCGACGGGGACCAGCTCACCGGCCGCCACGAGCAGCTCACCGACCACCCCGGCGTACGGGGACGGCAGCTCGACCAGGGACTTGGCGGTCTCGATCTCGACCAGGGGATCGTTGACGGCCACCTGGTCACCCACGGCCACCCGCCAGGTGACGATCTCGGCCTCGGTCAGGCCCTCGCCCACGTCGGGCAACCGGAACCGCTGGGCAGCAACCGATCCCATCAGAACTCCAGGAGTTTGTCGATCGCGGCCAGCACCCGGTCGGCATCGGGCAGGTACTGGTTCTCGTACTTCGCCGGCGGGTAGGGCAGGTCGAAACCGGTGACCCGCAGCACCGGCGCCTCCAGGTGGTAGAAACAGCGTTCGGTGACCCCGCTGACCACCTCCGCGCCGAGCCCGGCGAAGCCCGGGGCCTCGTGCACCACCAGGCAGCGCCCGGTCTTGCGCACCGAGGCGCACACCGTGTCCAGGTCCAGCGGCGACAGCGACCTCAGGTCGATCACCTCGAGCGAGCGGCCCTCTTCCTGCGCGTAGCCGGCCGCCTCGAGACAGGTCGCGACCATGCCGCCGTAACAGACCACCGTGGCGTCGGAACCCTCCCGCGCGATCACGGCCCGGTCGAAGGCGGGGGCCAGGGTGAGGTCGTCGGACACCTCGCCCTTCTCCCAGTACCGGCGCTTGGGTTCGTAGAAGATCACCGGGTCACCGCAGGCCATCGCCTGCCGCAGCATGAAGTGCCCGCTCTGCGGGTCGGAGCAGATCATCACGCGCAGCCCGGAGGTGTGGGCGAAGTACGCCTCGTTGCTCTCGCTGTGGTGCTCGACCGCGCCGATGCCACCACCGCACGGGATCCGCACCACGACCGGCATCGGCACGTGACCGGCCGTGCGGGCGCGCATCTTGGCCAGCTGCGACACGATCTGGTTGAACGCCGGGTAGACGAACCCGTCGAACTGGATCTCACAGATCGGGTGGTAGCCGCGCATGGCCAGACCGATGGCCGTGCCGACGATCGACGACTCGGCCAGGGGCGTGTCGATGACCCGCTCGGAACCGAAATCCTTGCTCAGGCCGTCGGTCACCCGGAAGACGCCACCCAGCGGGCCGACGTCCTCGCCCATCACGATCGCCTTCGGATCTTCTTCCAGCACGTGTCGCAGCCCGGAGTTCAGCGCCGCGGACAGACTCAGGCGCGTCATGACGGCACCTCCTCGTACGCCGCGACGTAGTCGGCGTAGCCGGCTTTCTGCTCTGACAGCAGCGCGGAGCGCGCACCGAGCACCGTGTCGAACAACCCGTCCAGCTCGACCGGGCCGAAACTCTGCACCGCCGAGCGCAGATCGGCACCCAGCCGATCGCACTCGGCATCCAGGCCGAGGCGCCACTGCGGCGTCCACCAGTCCCGCGCGTCCAGAAGCTTCTCCACCCGGGCCAGCGGATCGCGCGAGGCCCACACGTCGGCCTCGGCCTGATCCCGGTAGCGCGTGGGGTCGTCGGAACTGGTGTGCGGGCCGGCCCGGTAGGTCACCGCCTCGATCAGCGCGGGCCCGCCGCCGGCCCGGATCTGCGCGACCGCCCGGCGCGTGGCGGCGTGCACGGCCAGCACGTCGTTGCCGTCGACGAAATACGCATCCAGGCCGAAACCCCGGGCCCGCTGGTGAATCGGGGTACGCATCTGTAGCCGGGTGGGGGTGGAGATCGCGTACTGGTTGTTCTGCACGAAGAACAACACCGGCGCGTGGCAGGCGGCTGCCCAGTTGAACGCCTCGTTCGCGTCGCCCTGGCTGGTGGCGCCGTCGCCGAGATAGGCGGTGACGACCTCGTCGGTCCCGTCGCGCTGCACGCCCATGGCGTACCCGGTGGCGTGCGGCAGATGGGCGGCCAGCACCACGGTGTAGGCGTGCAGGTGAAGGGCGGCCGGGTCCCAGCCGCAGCCGGAAATGCCGCGCCACTGCTCGAGCATCTGCGCCGGTGTGACCCCGCGGACCAGGGCGGTGGCGTGCTCGCGGTAGCTTGGGAAGACGTAGTCGGTGGCTCTCAGCGCCATGATCGACCCGACCTGCGCGGCCTCCTGGCCCAGGCTCGGGGCCCAGAGGCCGAGCTCGCCGTGGCGCTGCAGGGAGAAGGCCTCGGAGTCGAGGCGGCGGGTCAGGCGCATCCAGCGGTACAGGTCGCGGACCAGTTCGGCCGTGACCTCACCGGACGCATCCCAGGACGCCTCGGGGGACGTCTGCAGGGTGCCGTCCGGCGCCAGAAGACTGATGGGCTCCCCGGTTCCCGACGGGTCGCCGATGTGCTCGTGATGCTCCATTGCATCCTCCACCAGGTCAGGTGCTGGTTCCCGGGACGATGGGTGGCCGCCTCGAGACCCGCGGATGAGTCCGTGATCCACCGTGGGTGAGGTGGATCACGGACAATGTAGCCCGCGGCAACGTGATCTGGGTACCTTGACTTCGTGGACCCAGAACGAGCTGGCCGCTTCGAGCTCTCGGCCGATCACGAGAACTTCCGTCGTAGTGTGCGGGCGTTCGCCGAACGGGAGGTCGCCCCTCACGTCGCCGAATGGGATCGCACCCATCACTTCCCGGTCGACCTGGTGCACAAGATGGGCGATCTGGGGCTCTTCGGGCTGGTCGCCCCGGAGAAGTACGGCGGCGCGGGGGGTGACTTCACCAGTCTGTGCGTCGCCATCGAAGAGTTGGGACGCGTCGATCAGTCGGTGGGAATCACTCTTTCGGCGGGCGTCGGATTGGGTATCAACCCCCTGCTGACCTTCGGTGACGATGCCCAGAAGGAACGCTGGCTACCTGATCTGGTGGCCGGCCGGTCGCTGGCGGCATTCGGGCTGACCGAACCGGGGGCGGGTTCCGACGCCGGCGGCACCCGCACCCGGGTGCGCCGCGACGGGGACGAGTGGGTGATCAACGGGTCCAAACAGTTCATCACCAACTCGGGCAGTTCGATCACGTCGGTGGTCTCGGTGACCGCGCGGCACGAGGACGGCTCCATCTCGACCTTTCTGGTGCCCTCCGGCACAGCGGGTTTCGAGGCCGGCCCGGCCTATGACAAGCTCGGCTGGCGGATCTCGGACACCCACCCCCTCACTCTCGACGGGGTGCGCGTGCCCGCGGATAACCTGCTCGGTGTGCAGGGGCGTGGCTTTCACCAGTTCCTGGCCATTCTCGACGACGGCCGCATCGCCATCGCGGCCCTGGCCCTCGGGCTGGCCCGGGCCTGTCTGGAGGCCGCGCTGAAGTACGCCGGTGAACGCGAGACCTTCGGTCGGCCCATCGGCAGCCGTCAGGCGGTCGCGTTCAGCCTGGCCGATCTGGCCACCTCGATCGAGGCCGCCCGGCTGCTGACCTACCGGGCCGCGTCGCTGAAGGACGAGGAAGCCCCGGCCAAGGTGGTGAAACAGGCCGCGGCGATGGCAAAGCTGTTCAGCAGTGAGGCCGCTGTCGACGCGACCCGCGCGGCCACCCAGGTTTTCGGCGGGTACGGCTTCATGGAGGAGTACCCGGTCGCGCGCTTCTACCGCGACGCGAAGATTCTCGAGATCGGGGAGGGCACGTCGGAGGTGCAGCGGCTGGTGATCAGCCGTGGGCTCGGACTGAACGTCGAGTAGTGCCAAGGCCGCCCGGGTTCAGCGATGCGGTGACGTTCACTGCCGGTTTGCGCCCCTTCCCAGAGAGCTTTTGCGGCAGAGACCCTCGAGCGTTGTGTACACCTGGTACATCCGGTACCGGATGTACCAGGTGTACACAACAGCGGCCTTCCGCTCCGGGCGCCGGTCCCTCCGGGAGCCGGCCGGACTTCGCGTCCATCGCACCAGGTGACACCGGCCCAGAAGAGGCACAGAAGAGGGGCACCGATGGCTGATGACTTCACCGGGCAAGCACACACCTCGTTGAAGGATGCCCGCTCCGCCACCCTCGCACCCACCCCGGCGGGGGCGGCCAAGCTCGCCCGGTCGGGGAAACTCTATGTCCGCGAACGCATTGCCCTGCTGGCGGATGCGGATACGTTCGTCGAGGACGGTCAGCTCGCGAACGCGCTGGCGTCGGGTCTGCCGGCGGACGGGGTGGTCACCGGCGCCTGTCTGGTGGACGGACGCCCGGCCTTGGTGGTGGCCAACGACACCGGGGTGAAGGCGGGGTCGTGGGGTGCGCGCACGGTGGAGAAGATCGTGCGGATCACCGAGCGGGCTCTGGTCGAGGAGCTGCCGATCTTCTGGCTGGTCGACTCGGCCGGTGCCCGGATCACCGACCAGGTGGCGCTTTTCCCCGGACGCCGGGGGGCCGGGCGGATCTTCCACAATCAGGTGAAGCTCTCGGGCAAGGTGCCGCAGATCTGCTGCCTGTTCGGCCCGTCGGCTGCGGGCGGGGCCTATATCCCCGCGTTCTGCGACGTGGTTGTCATGGTCGACGGCAACGCCAGCATGTACCTGGGCTCGCCCCGGATGGCCGAGGTGACCGTCGGCGAGAGCGTCACGCTGGAGGAGATGGGCGGTGCCCGCATGCACACCGAGATCTCCGGCTGCGGTGATCTTCTGGCCGGTGACGACGCGGACGCCATCGAGCAGGCCCGGGACTTCTTCTCCTACCTGCCCACCTGCTGGCGCGAGCCCGCACCGGAGACCGAGCCCGTGGCCCCGGCCCGGGAGCTCGACGACACGACGGTGCCCGCGGCCGAGCAGGTGCCCTTCGATATCCACACCGTGATCGACGGCATCGTCGACGACGGGAGCTTCTTCGAGATCAAGCCGTCGTTCGCGGCCGAGATCGTCACCGGGTTCGGCCGGATCGAGGGCATGCCGATCGGGGTGGTGGCCAGCAACTCGGCCGTGCGCGGCGGGGTGCTGTTCGTGGACTCGGCTGACAAGAGCGCGCGTTTCATCGAGCTGTGCGACGCGTTCAACCTGCCGCTGGTGTACCTGGCCGACGTGCCCGGGTTCATGATCGGCAAGGAGGTCGAGCGGCAGGGCATCATCCGGCACGGCGCGAAGATGATCACGGCGGTGGCCGAGGCGACCGTGCCGCAGATCTCGGTGATCGTGCGCAAGGCTTACGGCGCCGGGCTCTACGCGATGAACGGGCCGGGCTTCGAGCCCGATGCCTGCCTGGCCCTGCCCACGGCGCGGATCGCCGTGATGGGCCCCGACCCGGCGGTGCAGGCGGTCTACGCCCACCGGATCGCCGAGATCGACGACGAGGACGAGCGGGCCGCGTTCGTCGCCGCCCGCAAACAGGAGTACGAGGCCGACGTCGACCTGCTGCGCCTGGCCTCGGAGCTGGTCATCGACGCCGTCGTCGAGCCGGGCGTCCTGCGTTCGGAGCTGGCCCGGCGCCTGGGCATGCTCGCGGGCAAGGTACGGCGCCGGGTGGAGAAGCACCACGGGGTGAGGCCGGTATGACGCTCGAAGTGCGGGGAACGGCCTCGCCCACCGAGATCGCCGCCCTGGTGACGGCTCTTGTGCCTAGGCTCAACAACGTCCCCCATGACCCACCCGACCACCTCCGCACCTGGCGCCGAGGGCGCCAACGAGCCCTGGGAATGCGCCGTGACGCGTGAGATCGAGCAGCGGGGGCTGTACTTCGAGGAGTTCGAGGTCGGCACCCGATACCGGCACCGGCCCGGCCGCACCATCACCGAGGCCGACAATGTGCTGTTCACAACCCTGACCATGAATACCCAGTCGCTGCACCTGGACGCCGCTTTCGCCGCGACGCAGGAGCCGTACCGGCAGCGGCTGGTCAACTCGATGTTCACGCTGTCGACGATCGTGGGTCTGTCGGTGGCCCAGCTGACCGAGGGCACGCTCGTGGCCAACCTGGGGTTCAGCGAGATTTCTTTTCCCGAGCCGATGTTCATCGGTGACACGCTCTACGCGTCCACCATCGTGCTCTCCAAACGGGCTTCGGTCTCCCGGCCGGGGGACGGTATCGTGAGCCTGCAGCACGTGGGGCGCAATCAGCACGACGTGGTGGTCGCGAAGGCCACCCGGGCGACCCTGGTGCGGAGGCAGCTGTGAGTTACGGTCCGGCGTGGTTGTTCTGTCCGGCCGACCGGCCGGAGCGGTACGAGAAGGCGGCCGCGGCGGCCGACGTGGTGGTGCTGGACCTGGAAGACGCGGTGGCGCCGGCCGAGAAGGTCTTCGCCCGGCAGGCGCTCATCGACCATCCGCTCGACCCGGCGACCACGGTGGTGCGGCTGAACCCGGCGTCCTCCCCGGAGCACGCCCTCGACCTGGCGGCCCTGGGGCACACCCGCTACACCACGGTGATGCTGGCCAAGACCTCGTCCGCCGACGAGGTCACCGCCCTGGCCCTGCTGGACGTGGTGGCCCTGATCGAGACCCCTCGTGGAGTCGTGGAGGTGGCGGCCATCGCGGCGGCGGGGAACACCGTGGGCCTGATGTGGGGCGCGGAAGACCTGGTGGCGGCCCTGGGCGGAACCAGCAGCCGGCGCACCGACGGCAGCTACCGCGACGTCGCGATCGCCGCCCGCTCGGCCGTGCTGATCGCCGCCGCGGCCTTCGGGCGGTTCAAGCTCGACGCGGTGCACCTGGACATCAAAGACCTGGCCGGGCTACGCACCGAGGTGGTCGAGGCCGCCGCGGTCGGGTTCGACGGCACTGTCTGCATCCACCCCAGTCAGATCCCGGTCGTGCGTAAGGGCTATCAGCCGCCGGCGGCCGACCTGGACCGGGCCCGCCGCCTACTGGAGGCCGCGCGGGACGAGGGCGGGGTGTTCACCTTCGAGGGCCGCATGATCGACGCGCCCCTGCTGCGCCACGCCGAGACCCTGGTGCGGCGGGCGGACCGGGTCTGATGTTGCTGGGCGACCGATGGCGATCCGTGTCACCGCGGCCGGACTCTCGACGCGGTTGCAAATCTTCACGAATGGCCGTTCACGTTAGGTCAGGTCAGCAAAGCGTGTGATGCGGCTAGGAGATCGCATTGCTGGCGCCAGTCGCCGTCACTGAAGCCCAGGACCAGGTGGTGGGCGCCTGCCTGGTGGAACTCGGCGAGTCTGGTGGCGACCTCGGCTGGGCTGCCGGAGATGGGCACGCCGGCTGCGGAAAAGCCGTAGGTCGCGTTGATGGACCTCTCGATCTCCTGCTGCGAGCGAACCCCTTTCCCGATGGCCCCGGTGGCACCGATGGCGACTACCCGTGGTCCATCGGCCAGTTCACGGAGCCGTGTTACCCCGGCGGCCACCGCGGCGGGTGTGACCAGCGACGGGAACCACCCGTCGCCAGCGCGGGCGGCACGGCGAAGTGCGACGTCCGAGGCGTTGCCGATCCAGATCGGGGGCTTCGGCACCGCGGGTGACAGGGCAATGCGATGCCCGTCGAGCCACATGTGCTCCCCGGCCAGCAGACCGGGCAGCAGATCAACGGCCCGGTCGGTGCGCGGCCCGCGTTCGGCGTACGGGATGCCGGCTGCTGCCCACTGCGCCGGGCCGCCACCAGACCCGACCCCGAGGATGAGGCGCCCGTCGCTGACGAGTTGCAGGCTGGCGATCTGCTGGGCGGCCCGGGCGAGGGGGCGCAGCGCGGGAATGAACACGCCGGCGCCGATAGCGATGGTCTGGGTGGCTGCTGCGGCAGTGGCCAACCCGACGGTGATGTCGAGGACAGGCGAGCCGATGGCGAGGTGGTCGCCGTGCCACACACTCGCCAACCCGACCGATTCCGCGTGCCGCGCGGCGGAGTACAGGTTGAGGCCCTGATCCCGCTGGGTCGTCAACGAGGGCAGAACCACGCCGACCGCGAGGGTGTTCATGAGGGTGCCGCCCCTCACCTTGCTCATCCCCGTCTCCCTCCGTTGATCTCGTGACATCCTCGTACCTCAACTTGCGTTCAGGTCAAGGGCGTCAGGCGCGACCTCTACGAAGTCGCTCACCGGGACCGATGGCGCGTGGCGGCGCAGATCGGCCAGTTGTTGTAGCCGAAGCCTGAGGGATTACCTGAACACGCATGAAGGAGGCGAACGTTCCGGGCCATCGCGTGAGAGAGGGCTACTCCTGTGACTGCAGCACCCGGCCGGCCTCGCGCACCGCGCCCGGGTTGAGGATCCCGGCCCGGGAGCCGGCCAGCTTGGCCTGGATGTGCTCGTCCACCGTGACCTGCGTGTACAGCGCCGGGTGCTGGTCGTCGACGAAGGCGGGCAGGGGGCCGATCGCGGTCTCGGCGTCACCGTCGAAGAAGTAGGCGGCCGAGCGGCGCCGGCGGATCGTGCCCTCGACGATCGGGGGCTTGACCCGGTGCAGCGTCGAGAGCCACTGCTCGTTGGTCAGGCGGGTGGTCAGGTCACCGAGGTTGATCAGGAGCGCACCCTCGGCCGGGCTGACGTCGTGCCACTGGCCGCCGTGCAGAACCTGTAGGCCCGGGGAACGATCGGCCCACAGGATCGTCACGATGCCGTAGTCGGTGTGTTCACCCATCCCGATCAGGTCGTCGTCGACCTGCACCGTCATCCCGTCGGGCAGCGCGTAGTTGTTCATCCGCAGCACCTCGATCGGATGCCGGGTCAGCCCTTCGAAGAAACCCGGGGCGAGCCCGAGCGCGTCCTCAAAGATCGTGGTCATCGTGCGGGCCACCCGGCCCGCCTCGGCGCGCCACGCGTCCACCCGCTGCTGGAAATGGTGGACGTCGGGCCACGTGTTCTCGGCGTAGTGGCCCTCGAGCAGGTGGTCACCGGGGTGGTCGGACACGCTCGACCCGACGTTGTAGGCCTCGAAGAAATCCTTCATCCGGGTCGAGGACTGCACCCCCGCGCTCAGGGCGAGCGACTCGGACTTCGGCGGCGTGTAGCCCCGGTTCTCGGCCGGCGGGCGCACCCACTGCCTCTTGGTCTCCAGCGGCAACCCGAACAGGTCGTCGATCGCGCCCGCCAGGCCGTCGGCGACGGTGGGGGAGACGCCGTGACCGGTGATCTGGATGAAACCGATCTCTCGGCAAGCGGTATCGATCTGCTGGGCGACGGCCGCCCGGTCGTGCGGGGTGCCGCCGGCGACGTAGGGGGTGATGTCGACGGTGGGGACCTGGAACGTGCTCACGGAAATCTCCTTCGGGCGCGGTGACATCGGTGCCCGGAGGTGTCCGCTTTCCCGACCCGTGGGGGTCTTGCTGTCCGTTGAACTCGGGCGCCGTCGAGGCTAACCCGCCGGGATTGCCGTGAGGTTTCGTGTCACCCCACGTGATCGGCGATAATCCGTGCGCAGATCAGGGACTCGGTGCGGCCGGTGTCCACCTCGACATCGTAAACAACGCCCTCGTGGACCTTCTCGACCTGACCGTCCTGGCCCATCTCGATGCCCGCGTCCGACTGCAGGAGCCGCGCGGGCAGGGCCTTGATGAGGTCGTCCACCCCCAGACGGATCCAGGGCTGCGGGAGAACGGCCTGGAGGCAGCGGGTGATCCCCGTCTTCCCCGAGCTGGATCCTCCGTTGAGGACGATGACCTGTGTCGTCATGTGATCGGGTGACCTTTCCCTCGGGTTGCGGGCATTCTCCCGTGCTCGAACGCGACGTCGGATTGCTGCCAGCGCGGGGTGCCGGCGCAGTGTGACGATGCCGGAATGAACACCACAGAAACCCTGCGCGTAGCTGCCGTCGACCCCTCGCGTCTGGACGCCGTGCGCGCCGCCGGGACGGACGGGCACGGAAACCGGCTCGAGGTCTTCGCCGCCGAGGGGGAGGGCAAACCGCTGCGCTGCTGCCTGCGGTACGCCGAGGCGGGTGAGCCGATCATCTTGATGTCCTATGCGCCCTTCGACCATGCATCGGTGTGGACCGAGGTCGGGCCGATCTACGTCCATGCCGAGCGGTGCGGGGGATATCCGGTGGACGACCGGTTGCCCGTGCAGTTGTCGACGGGCCCGGGGGTGCTGCGCACCTACCGGGCCGACGACACGATGAACTACGAGCACAACACCGTGATCCTCGACCAGGCCGACCTGGAACCGGTGATCGGGCGGCTGCTCGCGGAACCCGACGTGGCCACCGTGCACGTGCGCACGCTCAAACCCCAGTGTTTCCTCTACGCGGTGACCGCCTGAGCGGTGCGACCATGGCCCGATGGACGACGTGATCAACCGAGAAGGGGCCCGGGTCATTCTCGTCGGGCCGGACGGGCGGGTGCTGTTGTTCCAGGGCGGTGACCCCGGCGATCCGGAGGCCGGGCTGTGGTGGATGACGCCCGGCGGCGGGGTGGATCCGGGGGAGAGTACGCAGGCGGCGGCCGCGCGGGAACTGCGGGAGGAGACCGGGTTCGTCGTCGGTGAGCTGGGGCCGATCGTGCACGAGCGCACGGCGGACTTCCGGTTCATGGGCAAGCCGTACCGGCAGCACGAGGTGTTCTACCGGGTGCGGCTGGAGCAGGCTCCGGCCGACCTCGACCGTTCCGGCTGGACCGCCGTGGAGCGCGACACCCTGACCGATGCGCGCTGGTGGTCGGCGGCGGAGCTGCGCAGCACCGCGGAGACCATTTATCCCGAATCACTGGCCGACCTGATCTGACCCACTGCACAATCCGGTGATGGACCTTCAGGTGCAGCGCAACCGGGCGGTGTGGGAACGGGCCTCGCACAAGCACGTTCGTGAGTACGACGATCTGCTGCGGCAGGCCCGGCAGGGCGGTTCGCTGTTCGGCCGGGAGCGGGACCTGCTGACGGAGGTGCTGCGGCCGGGCCCGGCCGTGGTGCACCTGCAGAGCGGCCACGGCCTGGAAGACGTGGGTCTGCTCCGGGCCGGGGCCGGCTCGGTGGTGGGGGTCGACTTCAGCCGGGTGGCGACCGGAGCCGCGCAGCGCCGGGCCGACGAGTTACGCTTGGCCTGCCGGTATCTGGTGGCCGAGGTGCCCGGCGTTCCCCTGGCCGACGGGTGCGCAGACCTCGTCTACACCGGCAAGGGCGCCCTGATCTGGATGCGGGACATCGAAGTCTGGGCCCGCGATGCCGCCCGTCTGCTGCGCCCGGGTGGCCATCTGTTCGTCTACGAGTCGCATCCCGCGGTGCCGTTGTGGAGCTGGGACCCCGACGAGCCCCGTGTCCGCGCCGACCGCAGCTACTTCGCCCGCTCCTTCGTCAACGACAGCTTCCCGGCCGACGGGGCGGTGGAATGGCAGTGGACGCTCGGCGAGATCGTCACCGCCGTCGTCTCCGCCGGTCTCCGCCTCGTGCATCTGTCCGAGCACCCGGAACCGTTCTGGCGCCCGGAAGAGACCCCGGCGGCGGCCTGGCAGGGACGTCTGCCGAACACCTTCATGCTGCTCGCCCAGCTCCCGGGGGAGGGCGGCTAACCAGCTAGCCCGGACGGGTTCCAGGGCAGGCGCGAGGCTGCAACACTATGCAAACGTTGCAGAAGATTCGTATGCAGAGATGTCGGTCGTCGGAGGCACGAGGTCATGGGTCAGGTGCAGCGCTCGCGCACCGATCACGACCCGGCCACCTTCATGATCCGGATGCGCCGGGCGCAGGTCGAAGATGTGTCGTCCGCGATCCTGGCCGAACTGTCTGACCTGCAGCGACTCGTTACTTCCGAGCCGGACGTGGCGATCGGTCGGGCCCAGGACCTGCAACAGCGCGCCGAGGCCCTGGGCCTGCGGGAGGCCGTGGCGGGGGCGCTGTTGTGCCAGGCCGAGGGGCACCAGCGCAGCGGTGAGCTGGCCGCCGCGGTGACCCTCATCAACCAGGCCTGTGACCTGTGGGCCCCGCTGTCCGCCGACAACCAGGTGCGCGCCTACCTGCTCAAGTCGTTCGTCTACAACGATCTCGGCGACGAGCCGACCGCCCTGCAACGCACGATGGACGCGAATGCGGCCTTCACCCCGGAGGTGTCCGTCCCGCTGCGGGTGCGGGTGCTGACCAAGACCGCCGACCTCCTGCACGACCTGGGCGACCAGGAAGACTCGGTGCGGTACTACGGTCGGGCCGAGGAACTGGCCAACGGCGACCCGAAGATGCATCTGCTGGTCGCCAACAACCGGGCCTACTCCGCCCTGGAAGACGGACGGATCGAGGACGCCCTGGCCGGGGCCCGGCAGTTGTGGTCGCTCAGCGAGCGGTACGGGCATCCCCTGGGGGCCGCCGGTCTGGACACCATCGCCCGGATCCACCTGTTGGCCGGTGACCCGGTGCTGGCCGCCGTGATCGCGCAGCAGGCGGTGGACGCCTCCGGCCAGGTCGACTTCCAGACCGCGGACGCCGGGCCGTACTACCTGCTCACCCTGGCCGTGGTGCAGCGAGCCCTCGGCGATCTGCCGGCCGCCTGGACCACGCTGGCGCGGGCCCGGCAGGCCTGCTCGGAAGAGGGTTACGACCGGTGCAAGAACCAGATCCTGCGGGAACAGGCCGACGTCCGGGCCGAACTCGGCGATCACCGAGCGGCCTACGAGATGCTCAGGGACTTCGTGGTCGCCGACGCGGACCTGCTGTCCCGGCGGCGCGAGGCCCAGGCCCGGATCCGGCAGGCGATCTTCGAGACCCTGACCGCGCGGGAGGAGGCCGCCCGCTACCGCGAGGAGGCCCGGCGCGACCCGCTGACCGGCCTGCGCAACCGGCTCTACGTGCACGAGCGGCTGGGCGAACTGCTGGAGGAGCCCGGTCTTCGGGGTGAGCTGAGCGTCGCGCTGGTAGACCTGGACCACTTCAAGTCGGTCAACGACGAGTTCTCGCACGAGGCCGGTGACCGCGTGCTGCAAACCATCGGCCTGCTGCTGGAGGAGACCGTGCCCGGCGGGGACAGCGGATCGTTCGTCGCCCGGCTGGGCGGTGAGGAACTGCTGCTCGTCCTGGTCACCGCCGACCGCGCGCAGGCGGTACGGATCGTCGAGCAGGCCCGCCTGGCGGTGCAGAACCACGACTGGAGCGGCATCACGCCCGGGCGGGGGATCACCTTCAGCGCCGGCGTCACGACCCGGGTGCCCGGCGACCTGTACAACACCCTGCTGTCCCGCGCCGACCAGCAGCTCTACACGGCCAAGTCGCAGGGCCGTAACCGGATCAGCAGCGACGGCTGACCCAGGCGGACAGCCACGTCACGGAAGCCAGGTCCAGTCGTCCGGGGTATCCGAATACTGGACGTCTGCCCAAAAATTCCGCGCGTCGACCTCTGCCGGTTCAATGAAGACGGTGCGGCGCACACCTTGCTGCTCGCTCATGACATGAACATTCGTCTCAGGACATGACTGGTTGCCGGTACCGAGGATCTCCGCGCAGATCGTGACCGTGTCCGAAGGACCGGCGAACGAGGCGTCGCGAGCAATGATCTCGGTCCCACCGGCGGAATCCCGGCTCGTTGCTCCGTGAAATCCCAGGAATCGGTAGCCGTCCGGCAACGTCACGGGTAAGGGCAGACGCAGGCCCGGGCTGTCCGCATACACCGCGTCGACGTACGGGCGATCCAACTCGACGCCCCCACCGCCTGTTCCGGACCGTGCCGGGGCGCCCCCGGGCGCATCCTCACTGCAGGCACCCGTCAAGGCAATCGCAGCGCTCGCGGCCGCAAGCGCTGCGAATCTCCCTACTGAGCTCGTGCCGGTGCCCGGGATCGTCCGCGGCAGCGCTTGTCTCCGACCCCACATGCCGCCGAACGCTGACACACCGCCGGTGGATAGGTGAAATTGTCAGTCCCGGCAAAACCCGAATGGGCTACGCAGTTGACACCCAGTAACGTGAGGGCAAGCAGGTGTTCAGGGGTGGCTTGACCAATCTGGTGCTTCGCCCCGAAGATCCCTCACTGCGCCGGCTTCAAACCGGGACCATCCCCGCCCCGTTGCTCGTGAAGGGCTCAGGCCCCGACGGTTTCGACATTCGGCCGCAGCACCGCGTTGCGGCGCTTCCAGATGAAGAAGCCGGTCAGCGTGAACACGCCGTAGAACGCGTACATCAGGCCCGAGGCGTAGTAGCCGGCGGAGAAGAGCAGGGGCACACCGACGATGTCGACGGCGACCCAGATGAGCCAGAACTCCACCCAGCCCTTGGCCATGCCGTAGGTCGCGAGGACGGAGCCGACGAAGATCCAGGCGTCGCTCCAGACCGGCTCGTAGGAACCCAGGGCCCGGAAGACCGGGGTGAGTGCCAGGGTGCCGCCGGCCATTCCGGCCACCAGCAGGGCCCGGGTGCGCCAGGAGGCCCAGGTCGGCTCGATCACGGTGCCGGCCTCGTCGGGGCGGCGGGTCCAGGCCCACCAGCCGTAGGCGGAGACCAGGATGAACATGATCTGGCGCCCGGCCTGGCCGAGCAGGTTGACCGGGTTGGGCGTACCGAACGCGACGCCGAGGAAGACGGTGAGCAGGAGGGCGTTGCCCACGATGCCGACCGGCCAGGCCCAGACCTTGCGGCGCATCCCGCCCAGGGCGCTCAGCAGCCCGAAGACGTTGCCGAGGATCTCCCGCCAGAGAATGCTCTGACTGCCGATGACCAGCTGCGCGTCGAACAGCCAGTGGATCAGGCTCACTTTGTCCCCTTCGCCCATCTTCTGAGGTGAGCGTTCGTGGACGCGCACGCCACCCCTAACCGGGATGCCCTGCACGGCATTCCAGGAACACCTCCTCCTTCGTGATCAGGCAATCCTCCAGCCTTAGGCCGGGAGGTGCCCGGAAAATGAGTGTCGGGTGGCCGGTACCTGGTGGTAGACCTCCGGGGTGCCCACCCCCTTGAACTTCACCGACCTGCTGCGGCTGCTCGACGAGCGATACGTGGCCTTCCGGTCGGTCGTCGCGTCGGCGCCCGACCTCGATGCGCCGGTGCCGACTTGTCCGGGGTGGACGGTGTTCGATCTGGCCGTGCACATCGGGCAGGGGCGTCGTTCCTGGGCTGCCACTGTCGCCGCCGGGCCCTCGGGCACGGGCCGGATTCCCTTCAGCGGTGTCCCGGCCGCCCCGCGCGAACGCGAGGCCCTGGTGGACTGGCTGGCCGACTCCTGCCAGGAACTGCTGGGCGCGCTGGCGCAGGCCGGCCCGGACCGCGGATGCTGGACGTGGTGGGGCGATTCGCAGTCACCGCTGACCACCGGGGCCGTGGCCCGGCACCAGCTCCACGAGATCTCGATGCACACCTACGACGCGCAGGTCGCGGTCGGTAGCACGCAGCCGCTGCCGACACCGATCGCGCTCGACGGGGTCGAGGAGTTCCTGCTCACCTGCTGCTCGACGACGATGATCGCCTGGCCGCACGAGCCGGCCACCATCGACTACGAAGCCACCGAGGGCGGTTCCTGGCGCCAGCACCTGTCCGCCGAGGGGTCCAGGATCACGCGGAACGACGGCACCGAGAGCACGGCCGGGGTCCGGATCCGGGGCACGGCGAGTGACCTGGTGCTGTTCCTGTTCGGCCGGATCCCGATCGAGTCCCTGGCGATCGACGGCGACCGGAAGATCGTCGACCAGGTCACCACGTGGGACTGGTCGGCGTAGCCTGTGCTGACCTTCTTCTTCGGACATAACCCCCCTGGATCAACCACAGGTGATCGGCATGCACCTCACTCGATGACCCCCGGGGCCGCCTCGCCGGTCGAGGCCCTCGTGGACGCCGCCGCAGGTGGCGATATCCTTCTGGTGACAGAGCTTCTCGCGTCCGGCCATCCGGTTGGCGCGGAGGGTTTCGCGCAGAAGACCGCCCTGGCGGCAGCACTCGACGCCGGGTAGCCCGGCACCCTGCTCTGCATAGGGCATTCCGAAAGGTTGCAGCCGGTCGGCTCGGCCCGCCCGATGCACCGGCGATGAGGGTGTCTGCGCTGCCTTTGCCGCCACCGCGGATCGGTGGGCGTTCTCCTGCAGGTCGCGGGTGCCGACATCGACGGCCGACATCGACGGCGTCGGCAGGGCTAGAGTCCGCCGCCATGTATGCCTGGGGAAATTTCTTCGCCGAGGTCCATCTCAACATCGATCCGCAATGGGTCACACCCGAGTTTCTGCGTGGTGAAAGCGATGTGGTGAGTGACAGTCTGCTGATCGTGGACGACGGGAGTGGGCCCCTGCTGGTCGACGGGCCGAACACGATCTTCGCGGTGGACGACGAACTGGTGCTGGGCAGCACACTGATCGACCGCGTCCTCGCCCCAGGGTCCTGGAGGGTGCGGTACATCCGGGTCGCCACTGACGGCACGCAGGAGGACGCGCTGCGGATCACCAAGGCGATCGAGGAGGCGGACGACTACTACTACGTCGACCGGGCGCCACAGGACAATCCCGTCAGGCTGGGCCAGGACGCGCTGGGTGAGGTCGTGGCCGTGTGGGAAGACCTGAACGGCCAGTGGGACCTGGCTCTGATCCGGCTGGAAGACAGCCCGGACGAAGAACATTCCCGCTGATCAAGCAGCTCTGCTCGGGTACTTCCGGGGCCCTTGGAAAGGCTGAGAGCCCGAAGCTTGCGCTTCGGGCTCTCGGACGCCGGAGCGGACGACGAGGATCGAACACGTGACCTCCACCCATCCGCCGCTGATGCTTCATCGAACTGCCGACGAAGCATCAATTCGTTGCCAGAGACAAGATCTGGAGACCAGATCATCTCTGCAACCAAAAACTAGTGCTCTGCAACTGACGGGTGAACCGCCTCTCAGCTGCTGCGGCCGGCCAGGGCCTTCGGGCCTGAAATCTTACGGCCCAAGGGTTTACGGTCAGCGATCAGCCGGGTCAGTACCTCCGGCCCGGTGGCGATCCGGAGCAGGTAGCGGTCGACCAGCAGCATCTGGCGCTCGGCGGTCATCCGGTCGGGCTCGATGATCGCCGCGACCGACAGCGAATCGATCATGACCATCAGATCATCGACGATCAGGGCCCCGTCGTCGTCCGCGTCGATGTCACCGATCGCCTGCGCCGCCTCGACGAAACCGGCCCACTGCCGGCGTGAACCCTCGTTCGAGACCCGCCGGATCTCGCGCAGCCGGGCGTTGCCGACCGTGTACCCCAGGAAGCTGACGTCGACCTGCGCCTCGAGAATGCCCTCGGCGTCGAGGGGGAGGGCCTCGAACAGCGCCCGCCGCAACGCCTCCAGGCCGGTGCAGTCGGCCGTTACCCGGGCGATGCGCTCACCCGCCCGCGAGAACGCCAGCTGGTGGGCGGAGATCAGGATGTCTTCCTTGTTCTGGAAGTAGTGCTGCAGGATTCCGTTGGAGTATCCGGCCTCGTCCGCGATCCGGCGCACGGTGGCGCCCTCGAGGCCGTAACGGCCGATGACCCGCCAGGTCGCGTTCAGGACCTCGGTGCGGCGCTCTTCATGATCGACGATCTTGGGCATCAGGGAGCTCCTCACAGCGCCGGCAGTCGAACCGTACTACGCAGGCCCAACTCACAGCTTTCGCCGAGAAGGGATTTACACGGGCGTTACGTACCCGGAAATTATTTCGTACATCCGCAATAAAAACTAGCGCCCGTCCACCCCGGTTGATCGAGGAGCTCCACCCATGTCTGCGTCCCTGCGTTCCGCCCCTGGTGAGGGGGCAGACAGCGGTGTCTCGTGCGGCGCGCATGGTCGTGCGGCCGGTCTGCCCGCCGGTCCCGCAGCACTCCACCCCCACCAGGAGAAGCCCATGCAACACAAGACCCTGTTAGCCCGCCCGCTCGCTCGACGCGGGCGCCGCACGCTGGGCGCGGCCGCGGCGGCCCTGGCGCTGGCGGCCCTCGCGGCCTGCTCGGCCCCGGCAGCCTCCTCCTCGGGCGGCGACTCCGGGGAGATCATCCTCGGACGCTCCATGGACGTCTCGACACTCGACCCGGAGCGCTCGCTGTGCGACTCCTGCCAGATCTACAACGCCGCGGTGTACGACACCCTGCTCGCAGCGACCACGGCCGACGGTGACCTGCAGCCCCTGCTGGCCCAGACGTGGGAGGCGAACGACGACAACACCGAGTTCACCTTCCACCTCGACCCCGCCGCCGTGTTCTCCGACGGCTCGCCGGTGGAGGCCAAAGACGTGAAGTGGTCGTTCGAGCGCCTGGCCAACCTCAAGGGTGACCCGAGCTACTTCATGGCCGGTGTGAAGACGGTCGCGGCCCCCGACGCGGCGACCGTGGTGGTGACGACGCAGGCCCCGAACTCGGCGTTCTTCAACGTCGTGACGGCCGGCTACACGGGCATCATCAACTCGGACGTGGCGATCGAGAACGGTGCCACGGCCGATAAGGACGCCGCCAAGACCGACAAGGCCGAGCAGTGGTTCCTGAAGAACTCCGCCGGGGCCGGCCAGTACGTGCTGACCTCCTACGAAGAGGGCTCCCAGCTCGTCCTCAGTGAGAACGAGAACTACTGGGGTGACGACAAACCCAACTTCAAGAAGGTCGTCATCAAGGATGTCCCGGACGCCTCGACCCAGCTGCAGCAGCTCCAGCAGGGCGACATCGACGTGGCCATGCAGCTGAGCTTCGACACCCTCGACCAGGTCGAGGGCGACGAGAGTCTCACCTCCGAGGTCGTTCCCACCTACAACTACGTCTACCTGGGGATCAGCCCGGGCGCGGCCGACGCGCCCAAGGCCCTGGACGACCAGCGCGTGCGTGAGGCCCTGCGCAAGGCCATCGACTACGACACCGTCATCGACGCGACCGTGGCCGGCAAGGGTTCCAAGCAGGCTTCGGCCATCCCCAACGGTTTCGAGGGCTCGGACGGTCTGGAGGTGCCCGACTACGACCCCGAGGGCGCCAAGGCGCTGCTGGCCGAGGCCGGGGTGTCGAACCTCAAGCTCGAGGCCACCTACCCGACGTTCACCATCTACGGCGTCAACTTCAGCACCATGTTCCAGTCGATCCAGCAGAGCATGAAGAAGGCCGGGATCGAGCTGACGCTCAACCCGCTCGACTACACCGCCTGGGGCACCAAGTTCGGTGCGGGCGAACTGCCGCTCACCGCGGTCTACTTCGCGCCCGACCACCCCGACGCGGTGCAGTACTTCCAGTACTTCTCACTGGCCAAGGACGCCTCCTGGCTGGGTTACTCGGGGATGACCGAGAACACCAAGGAGACCAAGGGCGTGGCGAAAGCGCTCACCCAGACCGGTGACGCCCGCACGGCCACCTACTCCGAACTCGGCCAGGACATGATCGACGACGCGATCATCCTGCCGGTCGTCAACCCGCAGGTGATCCTGGCCAGCGGCAGCAACGTGAGCGGGAACAACTACCACGTCACCCGCAACATCGACCTGCGCCAGCTGAAGTTCACCGACTGACCCGACCCGACCCGACCCGACCCGAACAGAACTGAACCGATGAGGGACGCCGTGGCCGGCGTCCCTCATCGGCCCCCCTGATCGCCCCATTCGAACAGCGCCCCGAACAGCAGGTACCGATGCTCCGATACACACTCAAGCGACTGGCGATCATGCCGCTCCTGCTCTGGGGAATCGTCACGATCGCGTTCTTCCTGTCGCACTCGATCTCCAGCAACCCGCTCGCCTCGATCGTGGGCACCCGCAACCTCGGCAACGCCGACGTGGTGGCGGCCGCGACCCAGCGCTGGGGCCTGGACAAGAGCCTGCTCCAGCAGTACCTCATCTACATCGGGAACCTGCTGCACGGTGACCTGGGCACCTCGTTCCGCACCAAGGAGCCGGTGGCCTCCGACCTGTCGAGCCGGCTGCCCGCCACGCTCGAACTCGCGCTGTTCGCCCTGATCATCGCCGTCGTCCTGGGCATCGTGCTCGGCGTCGTCGCCGCCCGCAACAACGGGCGGGTGCTGGACGGCGGCCTGCGGACCCTGGCCCTGGTCGGCTCCTCGACCCCGGTCTTCTGGGTGGCCCTGCTCCTGCTGTTCGTGTTCTACGCCCGGCTCGGCATCGCGGCGGGCCCGGGACGGCTGTCCTCGCGGGTCGACCCGCCGCCGTACGTCACCGGCATGTACACCCTCGACTCCCTGCTGGCGGGCAACCTTCCGCTGTTCACCGACGCTCTCAGCCACCTGATCCTGCCCTCCATCGTGATGGCCCTGCCGTTGCTGGGCACGATCATCCGGATGGTGCGGGCCCAGGTGCTGGAGGAACAGAGCTCCGACTTCGTGCGCACCGCCCGGGCCAAGGGCATGACCCCCTCACAGGTGATGAACCGGCACGTGGTGAAGAACGCGATCACCCCCGTCATCACCGTCGTCGGCATCTCGGTGGGCATGCTCATCATGGGCGCCGTCATGGTCGAGACGATCTTCACCTGGAACGGCATCGGCACCTACGCGGTCGAGGCGTCCCGGTCGCTGGACTTCCCCGCCATCACCGGCGTCTGCCTGGTCGGCGGAGTGATCTTCCTGGTCTCGAACCTGGTGACCGACATCGCCTACGCGATCATCGACCCCCGAGTGAGGCTCTGAGCGCATGTCCACCGACTTCACCATTGCCGCCGGCGCTGACGGAACTGCCCCGGCGCAGCCCGTGAACCCCTCCCCGCCGGGCACTCCCGTGGCCTCCCGACTCAAGCCGTTCCTGCGTCCGCAGATCATCGGCGGCTCCGTCGTCGTGCTGCTGTGGCTCCTGATCATCGTCTTCGCGGGCGTCCTGGCACCGCACGACCCGATGGCCGCCTCCGGCCCCCGTCTGCAGGCCCCCTCGGGCGCCCACTGGCTCGGCACCGACACCCTGGGCCGGGACGTGTTCTCCCGCGTGCTCTACGGGGCCCGGCAGTCGATCCCGCTGGCCGTGCTGACCCTCGTCATCTCGGTGGTCGTGGGCTCGCTGGTCGGAGCGATCGCCGGCTACTTCGGCGGCATTCTCGACGCCCTGGTCATGCGCCTGGCCGACATCGTGATGGCCTTCCCCTCGATCCTGCTGGCCATGGCCGTCACCGCCGCGCTCGGTCCCGGCCTGTGGCACGCCTTCATCGCCATCGTGATCGTCTGGTGGCCGATCTACGCCCGCCTGATGCGCGGGCAGGTGCTCTCCCTCAAGGAACGCGAACACGTCACCGCGGCGAAGGCCATCGGGCTGGGGCCGTGGAAGACCCTGTTCAAGCACATCGTCCCGCACTCGCTGACCCCCGTCATCGTCAGCGCCACGATCGACCTGGGCACGATCATCATCATGATCGCCTCGCTGAGTTTCCTCGGCCTGGGCGCCCTGCCGCCCTCCCCGGAGTGGGGCGCCATGATCACCGAGGGCGCCTCGAACTTCTACCAGTGGTGGATCGCCACCGGCCCGGGCGTCGCGATGGTCTCGATCGTCCTGGCCGTGAACTTCCTCGGCGACGGCCTGCGTGATGTGCTCGACGTGAAGACAAGGACCCGGTGACCCCCGTGAGCACGCATCTCCTCGAGATCCGCGACCTGAGCGTCGTCTTCCGCACCTCCCGGGGCGACGTGGAGGCGGTGCGCTCGGCCAGTCTCAGCGTCGCCGCCGGGGCCACCGTCGCCCTGGTCGGTCAGTCCGGCTCCGGCAAGTCCACGCTCACCTCGGCGCTGAACCGGCTGCTGGCCGGGAACGGCCGGGTCACCCAGGGGTCGGTCACCTTCGACGGCACCGACCTGCTGGCCCTGTCGGAGCGGCAGATGAGCGGGATCCGCGGCCGGCAGATCGGCCTGGTGCCGCAGGACCCGATGTCGAACCTGAACCCGCTGCTGAGCGTCGGGCGCCAGATCAGCGAGGTCTTCACGATCCACCAGGTGGCCGGGCGCAAGGAGGCCAAGCGGCGGGCGATCGAACTGCTCGACATGGTCGGCATTCCCGACGCCGCACGCCGCTACGGCCAGTACCCGCACGAGCTCTCCGGCGGCATGCGCCAGCGGGTGCTGATCGCGATCGGGCTGGCCTGCCGGCCGAAACTCCTGATCGCCGACGAGCCCACCTCGGCCCTCGACGTGACCGTGCAGAAGAAGATCCTCGACGAGCTCTCCTCGCTGACCGCCTCGATGGGTACGGCGGTCATCATGGTCACGCACGACCTGGCGCTGGCTGCCGAGCGGGCCGATCACGTGGTGGTGATGAACCGCGGCGCGATCGTGGAGTCCGGGCCGGCGGCCCAGGTACTGAAGAACCCGCAGGACGAGTACACCCGGCGGCTGATCGCGGCGGCCCCCAGCCTCACCACCACATCCCTGGTGACGACCGGCCCCGAGAAGGACGGCGCCCCCCTGGTCGAGGCGGCGGCCCTGACCCGGGACTACGCGACGCGTTCGGGAATCCTCGGGCGTGCCGGTACCTTCCGGGCGGTCGACCAGGTGAGCTTCCGCATCCCGCGGGGCCGCACGGTCGGGATCGTGGGGGAGAGCGGCTCGGGCAAGTCGACCACGGCCAAGATGATCCTGCGCCTGGAGGATGCCAGCGCCGGCGACATCTACTTCAAGAAGGACGACGTGACCCGGTTGTCGGGCCGCAAGCTGACGTCGTTCCGCCGCCGGGTCCAGCCGGTGTTCCAGAATCCTTACGCGGCATTGGATTCCCGGCAGACGATCGGCGAGGCCATCCGCGAGCCGCTGGATGTGCACCAGGTCGGCATCCCGGCCGAGCGCAGCGAGCGGGTGAGCCTGCTGCTGGAGCAGGTGGCCCTCGACCCCTCGTACGCCTCCCGCTACCCGCACGAACTCTCCGGCGGTCAGCGCCAGCGCGTGGCGATCGCCCGGGCCCTGGCCCTGGAACCGGAGCTGGTCGTGCTCGACGAGGCGGTCTCGGCGCTGGACGTGCTGGTGCAGGCCCAGATCCTGGAACTGCTCGTCGACCTGCAGGCCCGGCTGGGCCTGAGCTACCTGTTCATCAGTCACGACCTGGCCGTCGTGCGGATGATCTGCCACCAGATCCACGTGATGAAGTCCGGTCAGGTGGTCGAGAGCGGCACCCCGGAGCAGATCTTCGAGAACCCGCAGCACGAGTACACCAAGACCCTCCTGGCCGCGATCCCGACCGGGCACCACTGAGGCACCACTGAGGCACCACTGAGGCGTGAGGTGCCCCTCCCGGTGAGGGGCGCGTCCACCCGCCCTCATTTTATGTCGGACATCCGCACAACTTCCTGGGACGATCACATGACCCGCATCGCCGTTCTCGGCCCTCACATCGTCGATGTGCTGGGCCGCCCGGTCACCGAAATACCTCCCGGACAGGGCGGGGTCCTGCTCGAGGAGATCCGGATGACGGTCGCCGGCACCGGTGGCGGGGCCGCGGTCGACCTGGCCAAACTGGGGTGGGAGGTCTCCTCGTTCGCGGCCGTGGGCGCCGACGGTCTGGGTGTCTACCTGCGCTCGCAGCTGGACCTGCTCGGGGTCGACACCCGGGGTCTGATCAGCCGTCCCGGCGAGCTGACCTCCTCGACGATCCTGCCGATCCGGCCCAACGGCGAGCGCCCCTCCCTGCACGTGCTCGGCGCCACCGCGAGCCTGCAGGTGGACGACGTGGACTGGGACGCCATCGCCCGGTGCGGGGCGGTGCTCTTCGGCGGTCCCGAGACCACGCCGGCCCTGCTGGAGCCGGCCGGCCTGGACCGGCTGCGGGCGTTGCGGGCCGTCGGGGTGAAGGTGTTCGTCGACTTCCTGCACGGCGGCGACACGGCCATGCTGCAGACCCTGGCCGACCTCTGGCCGCTGATCGACTGGCTCATGCCCAACGACGAGCAGTTGCGCAATCTCACGGGCCACCAGAATCTTTCGGACGCGGCCCGCTGCCTGGTCGATCGGGGTGTGGGTGGGGTGGCGGTCACCATGGGCGGTGACGGCGCCCTGCTGGTGCGCCCGGGCGTGCCCGACGTGACCGTGCCGGCGTTCGCCACCACGGTCCTGGACACCACCGGCTGCGGTGATTCGTTCAACGCGGGCATGATCACCGGCATCCTGCACGGCTGCCGGGCCGAGGACGCGGCGCTGATCGGGTGCGCGTGTGGTTCCCTGGTTGCTTCCGGTCTCGGATCCGACGCCGGGATCGTCGATCTGGGCGGGGTTCTCGACGTCGTGCGCGGCCAGGACCCGCAGGCCGCCGACCGCATCGCCGCGCGGGTCTCCTGATGGACCCGCGGGAGAAGCTGGCGGCCACCTGCCGTGACGTGGCCGCGCGGGGTGTGGCCGTGGGCGGCGCGGGCAACATCAGTGTCCGCCTCGACGACCGGGTCCTGATCACCCGGGGCGGCCTGCGGTTCGAGGTCGCCACGGCCGAGGACATCTGCGTGGTCGGGCTCGACGGGCAGCTGCTCGAGGGCGAGCGGCCCTCGTCGGAGACCGGTCTGCACCTGGGCATCTACCGGCGCTGCGGTGACACCGCGATCGTGCACACCCACGGGAAGGCCGCCGTGGCCGTGGGTCTGGTCGCGCAGGAGATCCCGCTCATCCACTACAACCTCCTGCGGCTGGGCGGCCGGGTGCCCACCGTCGCCTACTTCACCTTCGGGTCGCAGGAGCTGGCGGACGCGGTCGGCGAGGTGGTCGGCAACGGCGCCCGGGCGGCCCTGATGCGCAACCACGGATCGGTGGCCTGCGGCAGCTCGCTGGACGAGGCCGTGGAGCACGCCGAGATGACCGAGTGGCTCTGCGAGATCTACCTGGCGGCGCGGCCGTTCGGTGAGCTCGCGCTGCTGACCCCCGGCGACCTGGACGACGTCCTGACCCAGGCCCGCCGCCTGTCCTACGGGCAGAACTGATCTTTGTTCAACCACCTTCGCACCCAAGGAGTTCCCATGACCGGCTTCCTGCGCCCGGAGAGTCTTCCCCTCGACCAGCAGCTGCGCACCCGCGCCCAGCAGGTGCTGCCCGGCGGTGTGTACGGGCACATGAAGGCCGACCACACCCTGCCGCCGTCGTGGCCGCAGTTCTGGGAGCGTTCGCAGGGCCCGTACGGCTGGGACGTGGACGGCAACCGGTACATCGACCTGATGTGTGCCTGGGGTCCGATGGTGCTGGGTTACCAGGACCCGGTGGTCGAGGCCGCGGCCGCCGAGCAGGCGGCGCGGGGCGACACGATCAGCGGCCCGAGCGCCCGCATGGTCGAGTTCGCCGAGCTGCTCACCTCGGTCATCCCCTTCGCGGACTGGGCGATGTTCGGCAAGAACGGCAACGACGCGACGTCCACCGCGATCCGGGTGGCCCGCTCGGCCACCGGCAAGGCCAAGTTCCTCAAGGCGACCCCGGCCTACCACGGCGCCAACGACTGGTTCACCCCGAACACGACCGGCGTGCCGGCGGGGGAGCGGGCCAACATCGGGTACTTCGCCTACAACGACGTCGCCTCGCTGGAGGCGTCGGTGGCCCAGCACGACGGGGAGATCGCCGCGATCATCCTCGCGCCGTTCCAGCACGACTCGCTGGTGCCGCAGCAGCTGGTCGACCCGGCCTTCGCCCGCCGGGCCCGCGAGCTCGCCACGGCCCAGGGCGCCGCGCTGATCATCGACGAGGTCCGCAGCGGCCTGCGCCTGGATCTGCGCGGGGCCTGGGAGTCCATCGGCGTGCGACCGGACCTGACGGCGTACTCCAAGGCCATCGCCAACGGGCACCCGATCGCCGCGGTGGTCGGCAACGACTCGCTGCGCGAGGGTGCCTCGAAGATCTTCGTGACCGGCAGCTTCTGGTACTCCGCGGTGCCGATGGCGGCCGGGATCGCCACGGTGAAGCGGGCGCTCGAGCTCGACCTGCCCACGGTGCTGAAGGCCTCCGGCGAGCGGTTCAAGCAGGGCATCGAGGCGCAGGGCGCCGCGGCCGGCCTGCCGCTGTCGATCACCGGGCCGGTGCAGATGCCGCACCTGAGCTTCGCCGACGACCCGGAGCTGAAGAAGGTCTTCGCCTTCACCGACGCGGCGGTGCGGCGCGGGGTGCTGCTGCACCCGTGGCACAACATGTTCCTGGCCGCCGCGCACACCGACGAGGTCGTGGACGAGGCGCTCGCGCGCATCGAAGGGGCCTTCGAGGAGCTGGCCGGGCTGGGGCTGTGACCTGCTGAGGGCTGTCCGGGGAGGCCTGTCGGCCTCCCTGGACGGCACAGGGTCGTGGAGCAGGGAGAATGGCAGGGTGAGAGCCGATACACAGACCCCGGGACAGACGGCCGACGTCACCCCCGCACAGGTGCTGGCCGAGGCCGGCCGCCGTCGCACCATCGCCGTCATCAGTCACCCCGACGCCGGTAAGTCCACGCTGACCGAGGCGCTGGCGCTGCACTCCAACGCCCTGCGCGAGGCCGGGCACGTGCACGGGAAGGCCGGTCACGCGGGCGTCGTCTCCGACTGGCAGGACATGGAGAAGCAGCGCGGGATCTCGATCTCCTCCGCGGTGCTGCAGCTGTCCCACCGCGACCAGGTCGTCAACGTGGTCGACACCCCCGGTCACGCCGACTTCTCCGAAGACACCTACCGCGCCCTCACCGCGGTTGACGCGGTGATCATGCTGATCGACGCGGCCCGCGGCATGGAGGTGCAGACCCGCAAGCTCTTCGCCGTGTGCAAGGAGCGCGGCCTGCCCGTCATCACGGTCGTCAACAAGTGGGACCGTCCTGGCCGCGAGGCCCTGGAGCTGCTCGACGAGGTCGAGTCGGTCACCGGTCTCAAGCCCACCCCGATGACCTGGCCGGTCGGGATCGCGGGCGACTTCCGCGGTCTGCTCGAGCGCGGCACCGACGCGTACGTGAAGTACACCAAGGCCCCCGGCGGTGCCACCCGCGCACTGGAAGACCGGATGGACGCGCAGCAGGCGGCCGAGGTCGAGGGCGTGGCCTGGCAGCAGTCGGTCGAGGAGCACGAGCTGCTCTCGGCCACCGGCGCCGACCACGACGAGGAGGAGTTCCTGGCCTTCCGCACCACGCCGGTCTACTTCACGGCCGCCGTCGCGAACGTGGGCGTCGGGCAGGTGCTGGACGCCATCGTCGACGTCGCGCCCGCCCCGCACGACCAGCTCGACGTGGCCGGGCGCAGCCAGGCCCTGACGTCCAACTTCAGTGCCCAGGTGTTCAAGACCCAGACCGGGATGAACCCCGCCCACCGCGACCGGCTCGCGTTCGCGCGCGTCCAGACCGGTGTCTTCCACCGCGGCATGACGGTGCGCGACAACCGCAGCGGACGGCCGATGGTGCTCAAGCACGTGCAGACCGTCTTCGGTGCCGACCGTTCCACGGTCGACGTGGCCTGGCCCGGTGACGTGATCGGGCTGGTCAACGCCCGCCACGTCAACGTCGGCGACACCCTGTCCGAGGCGGGCAAGATCGCCTACCCGCCGCTGCCGGTGTTCGCCCCCGAGCACTTCCGCACCGTGCGCCCGGCCGACCTCAGCTTCGGCAAGCAGTTCCGGCAGGGCCTGCGCGAGCTGGATGCCGAGGGGGTCGTGCGGGTGCTGACCTCCGACTCACGCGGCGACGGGGAACCGGTCCTGAGCGCCGTCGGCGTGCTGCAGTTCGACGTGGTCCAGCACCGCATGACCCACGAGTACCGCTCGGCCGTGGTGTTCGGCGAGCTGCCCTTCTCGACGGCCCGGATCATCGACCCGGCCGACGCGCAGGTGGTGCGGGGGCACCGCGGCACCGAGGTGGTCTCGAACGCCGAGGGTCGCTTCTTCGCCCTGTTCACCGACGAGTGGCGGGTGCGCAGCTTCGAGCGCGACAACCCCGGGGTCAAGCTCCAGGAACTGGTCGTCACGAGCAACTGAGAAACTCTCAATGATCCGGCCGAGGCGTTCACGCAACGCCTCGGCCAGTTGGTTCGGTTCGGTTCCGGTACGGCTCAGGCCGAGGCCAGGGTGCCCGCCACCTCGGTGGCCAGGCGCTGCGCCCACAGCCGGGCGTGCTCCAGCTCGTGGCCCTCCAGCGGGCCCAGCGTGTCCCGGGTGTAGAACGACTCGTGCCGCATCACCCGCATGCCCAGGTGGTGCAGACGGTGGCTGACCGGATCGGTCCCGTCCGACATCTGGGTGTACACGCACGTGCCGAACGCGACCGCCGCGATGTCGGCGGGCTGCAGGCGCTGCAGCCACTCGCACACGCCGATACCCGTGGAGCGCGCGGCAATCCCGGCGCGGTGGGCCTGCGTCAGGGCCAGGTCCCGGCAGGAGTCCAGACCGTGAGGGGCGCCGACCACGAGCAGGTCCACGTCGTCCGGCAGGACCAGGGGCGCGCTCGCCACCGTGTGGATGTCGGTGTGCATGACGGTGCCGAGCCCGGCCGCGACCGCGCGGGCCACGGACTCGGTGTTGCCGAACATGGATTCGTACACCAGCAGTGCCTTCATGGCAGTTCCTCTGAACGTTTCTCCGCAATGGTTTCCGGTTGCCTCCAGGATGATCCGGAAAGGTCCTGGCCAGGCAGGGGCGGAGGTCCCCGGGAATGCTCCGGTCGGGTCGAGAAGCCGGGACCATGGCCTCTCCGGAGAAAAAACCATTCACTGAAAGGGTGGGGTCACGGGCTAGAAGGGCGGTCTTACGGACCGCTGGAACGGAAGTGAAGACGTGATGACCTCCTTCGAGAATCTGCTGTCCCCGAGCCGGATCGGATCGCTGGAGGTGCCCAACCGGGTGCTGCTCGCCCCGATGGGCACGGAGATGTGCACCCCGGACGGCAGGAGCACCGAGCAGGAGGCCGCCTACTACGCGGCCCGGGCCGCCGGCGGCACCGGCATCGTGATGAGCGGCATCACCGCCGTGCAGTCCGACACCGAGCCGATCACGGCCGGTCTCGCCCGGATCGACACCGACGGGCACATCCCGGGGATCGCGCGCATCGCGCAGCGGGTGCACGAGGAGGGCAGCCTGTTCGCGCTGCAGCTGACCGCGGGCCTGGGACGCAACATCAACACCGTGCAGCCGGGCACCGTACCGGTGTCCGCCTCGGACAACACCTGGTTCGCCGATGCGTCCATTCGTTGCCGCCCTTTGACCCTCGACGAGATCGCCGTCATCGTGCGGCGTTTCGGTGAGGCCGCCGTGCGGGCCCGGGCCGCGGGGGTGGACATGATCGATCTGCACGGGCACACCGGCTACCTGCTCGACCAGTTCCTCAGCCCGGTCTGGAACCGCCGCACCGACGCCTACGGCGGCTCGGTCGAGAACCGGGTACGGCTGACCGCCGAGATCGTCGCCGCCATCCGCCAGAACGCGCCCGGCCTGCCGATCAGCTTCCGGCTCTCGGTGCACCACCACTTCGAGGGCGGGCGCACCCCGGCCGACAGTCTCGACATCGCGCGGGAACTCGAGAAGGCCGGTATCGACCTGATCATCGCCGACGAGGGATCGTACGAGGCGATGGACTACGTGTTCCCGCCCTACTACCTGGGTGACGCCTGCATGGCCGACGCCGCGACGGTGCTGAAAGACGTGGTGGCCATCCCGGTCGCGGCGGTCGGCAACCTGCGCCCGCAGGACGGCGAGCGTCTGCTGGCCCAGGGGAAGGCCGACTTCATCGCGATCGGGCGCGGCCTGATCGCCGACCCCGATCTGGTGAACAAGCTGAGGGCCGGCCGCCCGCAGGACGTGCGCCCGTGCATCCGCTGCAACGCCTCGTGCACCGGAAATGCCTTCTTCGGAAAAGCTCTGGAGTGCGCGGTGAACCCGGCAGCGGGCCACGAGCTGGAACTGGGCCCGGTGCTGTCGCTCCGGCGCAAGCACGTGGTCGTGATCGGCGGAGGCCCGGGCGGGATGGAGGCGGCGCGCGCCGCGGCGCTGTGCGGCCACCGGGTGGACCTGTACGACCAGGGCGCGCAGCTGGGCGGGGTGCTGCTGCCGGCCGCCACTCCCGACTTCAAGCGGGAACTGCGCTCGATGATCACCTGGTGGGAGGGTCAGCTGGCCGATCTCGACGTCACCGTGCACACCGGGGTCACGATCACCCCGGGCTGCCCCGAACTGGCCGGGGCCGACGAGATCATCGTGGCCACCGGTTCGGTGCCGCTGCGGCCGCGGGCGATCGAGGGACTGGACGACCCGGCCGTCATCGACGTGCTGGCCTTTCATCAGGGGACGCCGGTGGGGCACCGGGTTCTGGTCGCCGGGGGCGGTCTTTCGGGTGCGGACGCGGCCCTGGAGCTGGCCCGCGACGGCCACGAGGTGACACTCGTCGAGGCGGCGGACGAGGTGGCCCGCGACATGCTGATGGTCAACCGGGTGACGTTGCTGCGGGACCTGGCGCAGGCCGGCGTCACCGTGCTCACCGGCCACCGCATCACCAAGATCGCCGGGGGAGAAGCCATCGCCGAATGTTCCGACGGTCGGGTCACCCTGCACGCCGACACTGTGATCAGCGCCTTCGGCCTGCTGCCCGCCCGCACCCTGCTCGAGCAGCTGTCACCCGACCTGCGGGTGCATCCCGTCGGTGACTGCGTGCAGCCCGCGAAGGTCGGCGAGGCCGTGCGCTCGGGGTACGACGCGGCGCTGGCCCTGGGTTGAGGGAGGGTTCGCCGGCGGGGGAGAAAATCACTTTCCCGCCGGCGGCCGGGTGCGCCACTATGACGCCTCATGACAGGAACGAGACGACGTCGTACGCCCTCCGTGAGCCGGGCGCTGAGGCTCACCCATGACCGTCGAAAGGGTCACGGGGAGAAGGCACATGGGATCTGCGAGAACAAGCGTCTGGTGAACCGGGTGAGCCGGCGCACCGACCGCCACCACCTCTTGGCGGTGTGCCGGGACAGTCAGGTCGCCGACCAGATCGCCGACGTCCTGCCCGGCCCGCGCCGCCCGGTGCGGCACCATCTCCCGGCCCCGGAGCGGGTCTAGCGGTGGCCACCTCGTGTTCGTGATCATGCACAATGTCCCGGGGGAGCCTGCATGATCACGAACCAAGGGGTTAAGACCAGGGTTCCGGCCGCCGGAAGGTGATGTGGCTTGTGGACATGCCGACCAGGGCTTGGATCAGGGCTGGGCGTAGCGCCGGTGGGCAGTCGCTGACCTGGCCGTCGCCCAGTTCCACCACCCGCCACACCCCGTCGCTGCGAAGGGCGAAATCCACTGTCACGAAAGGTAGTTCAAGGGAGCTGATAAGGGACGCGTAGGCACTCGGGTCGAACGGTGTCTCCGGCAGGGCGGTGGGGGAGTCGGGGTGGGGTCCGGCCAGCACGCAGGTGCCGCCGATCCACCAGGTGCGTACCTCGGCCGGGGCCAGTTCCTCGAAGCGGCGCAGCACGTAGCCACCGGTGAAGCTGTCGTCGCGCAGTTCGCGGAACCTTGACGCCACCTTCCATGCGGCGTCGGCGTCGGCCAGGTCGGGGATCAACGCGGCCTCGGTCCAGTAGTGCTTCATCGACTTCGTCCAGTCGCGCAGCACCGCCGGCCCCGCACCCAGGGCGAGGCGGGCGCGATCGAAGCCCGCACGTCCGTCATCGGTGCTCCACTGCGAGACCGGGGTGACCTCGCGCAGTGAGGGATACCAGCCGGGCAGCTCGTGCGCGGCCCGGAACTGTTCCACCCCCGTGACCAGAGACACCGACCGGGCCTGGAGGGCGTCCGCCAATGCGCCGTACTGCCCGGACGTGAGCATCCAGCCCCGGTAGAGCGCCGGACCACCCCCGCGCGGCACCCCCTGGACCGCGCGCTCCGCGTCGCCCGACGGCAGCGCGTCGTGATCGACCAGCGCCACCGTGACCCCCAGCTCCCGCGCGAGCGCGGCCTCCTCGGCGTAGTGCTCGTCAGGACGGCGGGGACGCAGCGGGTCAGCGGGCAGCAGAAGCATCACCCGCGCAGTATCGACGCGGCAGCGGCCCTTCGTCACGGGAGTTTCAAACCACCCCCCACCCCTCGTGATCATGCAAAACCTCCCCGGCCATCTAGAACTCTCGCTCGAGGAGTTCTAGAACTCTGGGGAGGTTTTGCATGATCACGGCAAGGATTTTGGGCGTCGTGCACAGCCCAACCGCCGACCGCGTAACCTACGTTCCCGTAGGTTTCTGTCGTCGTGAAGAGGAGTTCGCTGTGCCCGACGAATCGATCTGGGCGGGATCTTATGGCCCGGGCGTTCGGCTCCACCTCGAGTACGGCGACGAGACGCTGATCGATCAGCTCGACGGCGTCGTCTCGAAGTTCGCGGACCGGCCCGCCCTGGAGTTCCTGGGGCAGCGCACCACCTACGCGCAGTTCGGGGAGAAGGTCGCCCGGGTCGCGGAGGGTCTGCGCCGGCTCGGGGTGAAGGCCGGCGACCAGGTCGCGATCCTGCTGCCCACCTGCCCGCAGCACATGATCGCCTTCCACGCCGTGCTGCGCCTGGGCGCCACCGTGGTCGAGCACAACCCGCTCTACACCACCGGTGAGCTGCGGGCCCCGTTCGCCGACCACGGCGCCCAGGTCGCGCTGGTCTGGGACAAGGCGATCGCCACGGTCGAGCCGCTGCGGGCCGACCCGAACCTGCCGCTGCGCACGATCATCAGCGTCGACATGACCCTCGACCTGCCGCTGGTCAAGCGCCTGGCCCTGCGCCTGCCGATCGCCAAGGCCCGCGCGACGCGCGAGGAGATGACCGCCCCGACCGCCGCGGGCGTCCCCCTGTTCGCCGACCTCACCACCGCACCGCCGCTGGCCGGCGACCACCCGCGTCCGCAAGCAGACGACGTCGCCGTGCTCCTGTACACCTCGGGCACCAGCGGCACCCCCAAGGGCGTGCCCCTGCGGCACCGCAACGTGATCGCCGACTGCGTGCAGGGCGTCTCCTGGATCCCCGAGCTGAACCACGGCCACGAGGTGGTGCTCTCGTCGCTGCCGATGTTCCACGCCTACGGCCTGACCATCGGTGTGCTGTGCGGCCTGCGCCTGGGCGGTGAGCTGGTGCTCCTGCCCAAGCCCGACACCACGCTGCTGGTCGACGCGGTCAAGCGCCGCAGCCCCACCTTCGTGCCCGGCGTGCCGCCGATCTACAAGCGCATCCTCGACGAGGCCAACCGTCGCGGTGTCTCGGTCCAGGGCATGAAGTACTCGCTGTCCGGCGCGATGACGCTGCCCGCCGAGCTGATCGAGCGCTGGGAGACCGCCACCGGCGGGTTCCTGGTCGAGGGCTACGGCCTGACCGAGACCGCCCCGTGCATCGTCGGCAACCCGATGGGCCCGAACCGGCGTCCCGGCTCCATCGGCGTGCCCTTCCCCGACGTGCAGGTGCGCATTGTCGACCCCGAGAAGCCCTCGCAGGAGGTGCCTCTCGGCGAGCGCGGGGAACTCGTGGTGAAAGGCCCGCAGGTGTTCAGCGGCTACCGCGACCGCCCCGAGGAGACCGCCCAGGTGCTCGACGAGGACGGCTGGTTCCGCACCGGCGACATCGTCACCATGGCTCCCGACGGGTTCCTCACGGTCGTCGACCGCATCAAGGAAGTCGTCATCGTCGGCGGCTTCAACGTGTACCCCTCCGAGGTGGAGGAGGTGCTGCGCCGCCACCCGAGCGTCGCCGACGCCGCGGTGGTGGGTCTTCCCGGTGAGGACGGCGACGAGGTCGTGGCCGCCGTGGTGCCGGCCGAGGGGCACAGCGTGCACAAGGAGACCCTGGCCGCGTTCCTGCGCGAGGAGCTCACTCGCTACAAGGTGCCGCGCCGTTTCGTGCCCGTGGAGAAGCTCCCCGTCAACCAGATGGGCAAGGTGCTGCGCCGCGAGGTGGCCGACCTGGTGCGGGAGATCGAGCAGCAGAAGGCCTGACCTGCAGGACGCGGTCGGGCACCCGAGGGTGCCCGGCCGCCGGTCGGCCAGTGGTGGGGCTGTTGGCGCCGTTGGTGCCTGGCATGCTGGGGTGATGACGACGCGGGCGCAGGAGCTCCAGGCGCAGCTGCCGCAACAGGCGCTGCGGGCCGACGACTCCTGGTGGCCTAAACCCGCGCCGAACCCGTTCCGGCACGTGGTCGGAGCCCGCACACTCCCACCGGGTGAGTGGCTGAGGCCCCGCCCGCACGACGCGCCGCTCATCGCCTGGCGGCAGGCCCTGCTCGACGAGCAGGGACCGGCCGCGTTCGCCGCCCTGCCCGGTACCGAACCCGCGGGCCAGGTGCTGCTGGACCTGCTCGGGGCGCAGACCGTCACCGGCCGCCACCCCCTTGACACCGCCGGTCGCCTGGTCGCCGAAGACCTCTGCCTCGTCGACATCAGTGACGGTGAGCCCCGCCTGGTCGGCGCCAGCCTGGCCATGCCCAACCGCTGGCTGCTGGCCGACAAACTCGGGCAACCCATGACCGGCATCCACGTACCCGTTCCCGGCTACGCCGAACAGCTCTCGGCCGCCGTCGACAAATTCCTCACCAGCCTGCGCGAGCACCGCATCATGACCCGCGCCAACTGGGCCATCACCGACGACGCCCGCCTGTTCCAGCCGGCTGCCGACTCCCGCGCCCGCCGCCCGGGCACCGTGACCACCGCCGACGAGGCCGCCGACCGACTCTACGTGCGCGTCGAGTACCAGACCCTGCGCCTGCTGTCGGGCTGCGGCACCGTGCTGTTCACCATCCGCACCGCCCACGAGCCCCTGAGGGCGCTCGCGGACCGGCCCCGCATCGCCGCCGACCTGGCCTCGACCATCGAGGTCATGCCACCGGCCGATCTCGACTACAAGGGAGTGCTGCCGTACCGCGACGCGGTGCTGGAGCTGCTGAGGAGATTCCGCGATGAGTGAGCAGTGGTTCGGGGTGCGCTGCGTGTACCGGTTCGCCGACGTGGACACCTATGAGGAGCGTGTGACCCTCTGGCGGGCGGCAGCACCGGACGAGGCCCTCACCCTCGCGGAAGAGGAAGCCGCCGAGTACGGCGAGATCGTCGGCGCCGAATACCTCGGCCTAGCGCAGTGCTTCGCCATGTTCGACACACCCGAGCACGGCTCCGAGGTCTTCTCACTGATGCGCACCAGCAAGCGGGAACCGGAGAAGTACCTCAAGCACTTCTTCGCCACCGGGAGCGAGCGTCAGGCCGGCTGATCGAGGCCGAACAGGGCGCGGGCGTTACCGGCGGTGAAGCGCTCGCGGTCGGCGTCGGTGGGGAACGCGGTGAGGAACTGCTCGATGTCGGCCGGGGTGGGCCGCTGGAACGGGTAGTCGGTGGAGAACAGCAGCCGGTCGGGCGTGGTGACCTCCAGGGCGTGGCGCAGCAGGGCCGGGTTCAGCATCCCGGAGCTGGTGATGTGGACGTTGGAGCGGAGGTAGTCCGACACCTTCCGCTCCAGGCCCGCGACGCGGGAGAGGCCGTCGGCCCGGTCGGTCCAGAACAGCAGCAGTTCACCCCAGTGGCCCAGCACGAGCTGGAGCTCGGGGTGGCGGTCGAAGGTGCCGCGGGCGATCAGGCGCAGGGCGGCCAGCGCGGCCTCCAGGTGCCAGCCCCAGCCGAAGGTGGCCAGGGCCAGGTCGGTCATCGGGTCGAAGCCGCTGTAGGCGGCCTCGCGGACCGGGCCCGAGGGGATCTGCGGGTGGATGAAGACCGGCTGGTGCAGCGCCGCGGCCGCGGCGAACAGGTCGTCGTAGCGCGGGTCGTCCAGGGGAGTCTCGCCCGTGCGCCCGTAGACCATCGTTCCCACGAACCCGAGCTCGGCGGCGCGTTCGAGCTCGAGGACGGCGGCCTGCGGGTCGGCCATCGGCAGCGTGGAGAACGCTCGCAGCCGGGAGGGGTGCCGGGCGACCGCCTCGGCGGCGAGGTCGTTGGCGCGCCGGGCGAGCGAGCGGGCCGGCGCCGGGTCCAGCGGCTGCGTACCGGGCGGGGCCAGGGAGAGGATCTGCAGGTCGACGCCCTGGGCGTCCATCGCGGCGATGCGGGCGTCGCCGATGTCGTCGAGGCGCTCGAGGTTGTTGCCCATCTCGTCGAACGCGATGCTCGCGTCGCCCCGCTCGACGGGCAGGGCTTTGACGGCGGTGGTCAGCTCGGGCAGGTTCCAGTGCTCTTCGATCGCGATCAGTGCCACGTCAGGTCTCCTCGGATCTCGCTCAACAGCTGTTGAGTGAAGACTCTACACCTCTCGCTCAACACCGGTAGAGTGAGTTGCATGGCCGGGACCTCTCGCGACGCGAAACGCGCGCTCACCGCACAGCGCATCCTCGAGGCGGCCCGGCAGGAGTTCGCGGCCCAGGGCTTCGAGGGCACCACGATCCGGGGGATCGCGCGGGTGGCCGGGGTGGACCCGTCGCTGGTGATGCAGCACTACGGCTCCAAGGCGGCCCTGTTCCACTCGGCCGTGCAGCTGCCGGTCGACGACGACAAGGTGGCCTCCGAGCACCTTCTGGAGGTGCTCACCGTGCGGCTGGGTGAACTGCCGCCGGAGACCAGGGCTCTCGTGCGATCCATGCTCACCGTGCCCGAAGCGACCGAGTCCATGCGGGCTTACCTCGACGAGCGTGTCGACAACCTGACCCGGTCGCTGGACGGCGACGACGCGCAGCTGCGCGCTCTGCTCACCGTCAGCGGCATCCTCGGCCTGACGATCACCCAGCACTTCCTCCAGCTGAACGCCTTCGACGGGGTCTCGCAGGAGGCGCTGCTGCGGGCCGCCCGCGGCTGGATCGCGTCGCTGGCGGGCGATGAGCCAGTAGCCTGATCGCAGGCCGGAAGGAACGGCACCGGGAATCAGGATGAGGACATGACCACACAGGCATTCTCGCCGGGCAGTCAGATGCTGATCGTCGAGGAGCTGATGCTTCTCCTGCTCGACGACGAGAAGGGCTCGGTGGCCGGGAGCCCGTCGCTGCAGTTCCTGCTGGGTGGTGGGCTGCTGGTGGAGCTGGCCCTGCTCGAGCGGGTCGGGCAGTCGGAGAAGAAGTCGCTGCTGACCGGCCGCAAGCTGCTGGCCACGGGCACCGGGCCGCTGCCCGACCCGCTGCTGCAGGCGGCCTACGACACGATCGCCGAGAAACCGCGCGGCGCTCAGCAGGCCCTGACGAAGATCGGCAAGGGCCTGCAGAAGACCGTGCCGGAGCGCCTGGTCGAGCGCGGCATCCTGCGCGAGGAGAAGAAGAAGATGCTCGGGGTCATCCCGCACATCGTGCACCCGGCCGAGAACACCTCGTACGAGACGCAGTTGCGGCGCAAGATGCGTCCGGTGCTGGCCGACGGCGCCACACCCGACCAGCGCACCGCGTCGCTGATCGCCCTGCTCTCGGCCGGCAACGCGCTGAAGACCTCGCTGCGCGACATGGAACCGCCCCTGAGGTGGTCGTCCGACATCCGCCGCCGGGGCAAGGAGATCCAGGAGGGCGACTGGGGGGCCACGGTGGTCAGTGACGCGGTGAAGGCCGCGGCCGCCGCGATCACCGCGGCGACGGTCGCCGCCACGACGGCCGCCGCGACCTCCGGCTGAGAAACCTCGTGGTCCTGCCTGCCGGTACCTGGTAGGCAGGACCCATGACCTCACGGATCCGTCACCTCACCTTCGACTGCACCGATGCCTGGGTCCTGGGCAGCTTCTGGAAGCAGGCACTCGGTTACACCGACGACCCGCAGAACCCGAACGAGCCCGGCGATGCGGAGTACGTGATCGTGCCGGGTGACGGTGGCCCGGGTCTGCTGTTCGTCCCGGTGCCCGAGGGCAAGTCCGCGAAGAACCGCATCCACTTCGACGTGGTCCCGCAGACCGGTACCCGCGACGAGGAGGTCGAGCGTCTTCTGTCCGTGGGGGCCACACAGGTCGGCGACCACCGCAAGCCCGACGGCACGGGCTGGGTGGTGCTGGCCGACCCGGAGGGCAACGAGTTCTGCGTGGAACGCAGCCGTGCCGAGCGAAGCGCCGTGTAGTCAACGTAGTCAACGGCCGCGTCGTGCATTTCGGCCCAGGGCCCTGTCGGCGCGCGAGCAGGCCCCGGGCCCTTTGCATGGCCCCGTAGATCTTCTGAAGGCCGGCGATCGGCATGACCACCCATGGTGCGCCGTGCGCAGGGGTGCCTCATCGTTGTGTACACCTGGTACATCCGGTACCGGATGTACCAGGTGTACACAACGATCGCGAGCCGCTCCGGGTATCGGCCGGGGGCGGGACGTCCGCTGGTCGCTGCCTTGGTCAGGGGGCTCGCTTGGTCAGTCGCTTGGTCAGTCGCTTGGTCAGTCGCGGAGACACTGCGCGGGCCGGTCGGACCGGCTGTCAGCCCGTGAACGGCTGAGATTCCAGGAGTACCAGGGTTGATCGTCTGGGAGCCGGGGCAGCGCACAGGGGAGGACGTCGTCGGGCAGCTTCGACAGGGCGGGGATCGCGTCGGGGGACAGACGCGACAGATAGAGGACGTCGATGTCACCGGTGCGTTCGTAGCGGCGTACGTCGGCGGCGGCGACCACGGCATCGGGACCGGCCAGGGCCACGACCAGGAGACCGAGGCCGGCCGAGCCCGCGGTCAGACGGGGGAGCAGGTCGGTGCGCCGGGCCAGCCAGGTGCCACCGACCAGGGCCAGCACCCCGACCACCCACAGCTCGAACGCGCCCGCGTTGAAACGGGTGACGGTCCAGCCGAACTCGCTCATGTACAGCCACAGGCGGCGCAGGGCGGAGAAGGCCAGCAGCAGGGTCAGGGCCAGCAGGGGCCCGCCGCCGGCCGCGAGCAGATGGCGGTGACGGGGTGCTGCCGAACGCCCGGCCCAGCCGATGAGCAGCAGCACGAGCACCGTCACCACGATCAGCTGGCCGAAACCCTCCCGGGCGCGTTCGGCGTGCGTGCTGTCCGGCACCGCCGGCCCGGCGCCGAACAGGCGGGTCGCGTCGACGGCGAGGAAGGCCGCGATGGTGAGTGTGACCAGGACCAGCGGCACCAGCCACTCGGCCGGGTGCCGGTCGCCCGGTGCGTCGGGCGCGTGGCGCAGTGGTGACGAGGCGGCGAAGCCCAGACCGAGCACGAAGAGCGTCACCACACCGAACGTGATGATCCGGGCCGCGATCACGTCGGAACTGGGCACGTCGAGCACGAACCAGCCCCCGACGTCCGAGAGCACCTGTGCGAAGCCGGCGTCGGCGCTGGCCAGCAGCGCGCCCACGATCGCCGCGCAGACCAGGCCGGTGACCAGGCCGCTGAACACCGAGGCCGGGGCCCGCAACGGCAGACGCCGGGGCCGGTGACGCCGCCCGGTCGCCGCGGCCCAGGGAATGGCGCGGAACGTTGCCTCGCCGAACAGGAAACCCGTCGCCAGCAGCGTCTTCCAGGTCCGGGTGCCGAGCGCCACGGTGGCGGCGAGCGTGGCCGAGGCCAGGATGCAGCCGACCACCAGCCATTCGCTCGCCCGCAGCACCGCCACCGTGCTGAGCAGTAGGGCGATCACGGTCAGGACGACGCCGGACCAGGTGTGTCCTTCGGTGCGTGATGGCCGGGACATCAGCACCGTGGCCGCGATCAGGTAGGCGATCACCGGCACGTTGATCCCGAACGCGGTGTCTGCCAGCAGAAAAGCGGCCGGAACGGCGCAGAGCAGCGCCCCCGCCAGCAGTCTCAGTCGCGGTGGCGGCGGATCGGCCCAGGACGGCGTGGACAGACCGAGGGCCGGAGTGTCGTTCATGCCGCCGACGGTAGGAGCGACCCGGGGAGCTTCCTGTGGTCAGGTTGTGGAGATTCCGTGAAGACCCCCGAACCCTTCCGTGATCATGCAAAATCTCCCCGGAGTTCTAGAACTCTTCCGGCCCGGGGCAGGCCGGGATCTCCACGCGGATCCGGCAGCCGTCACCCTCGGCGGGCACCACCGCGATCCGTCCGCCGTGCAGCACCACGGCCCAGCGGGCGATGGCCAGACCCAAGCCGGTGCCGCCGTCCAGCCGCGAGGTGACCTGGGCCGTCGGCGATCCGGAGCCGAAGCGCTCGAAAACGCTCTGCCAGTCCTCGCGCGGTATGCCCGGTCCGTTGTCGGTCACCTCGAGGGCCAGACCCGCACGGGTGGACGAGGTGAGCGCGCGGGCGCTCACGGTCACCTTCCCGCCGTCCCCGGCGTGACGGGCCGCGTTGTCCAGCAGGTTGGTGAGCACCTGGCTCATCCGGGCGGGGTCGACGTCGGCGACCAGCCCGGGGGAGACGTCGACGGTGATCGACGGACCGGGCCGGGCCGTGCGGATCTCGGTGACCACCGGCGCGATCAGCTCCTGCAGATCGACCGGCCGGCGCTGGAGCGTCTGCGCCCCGCCGTCGGTGCTGGCCAGGTGCAGGAACTGGGTGAGCAGGTCACCGAGCCGCTCGACCTGGGCCAGCACCTCACCCAGCGCCGGCTCGTCCGGGGCGCGCACCCCGTCCACCAGGTTCTCCACCTGGGCGCGCAGGGCGGCGACGGGCGTGCGCAACTCGTGACCGACGTCCGCCAGCAATTGCCGTCGTTGCTGATCGACCGCGGCGAGCTGGGCGGTCATGACCGTGAAGGCCCGGGCCAGCTCACCGACCTCGTCACGGCTGTTGGTCTGCAGGGGCGGGGCCGGGCGACCGGCCGCCAGTTCCCGCACGGCGGCGGTCATCTGGCGCAGGGGCAGGGTCATGCCGTGACCCACGACCTGGCTGACGGCCAGCACGATCAGGCTGGCGACGATCATGCCGTAGCGGGTGCGCCAGTGCAGTTCCACCACCGCGAACCAGGTCACCCCGGCGGTGAGCACCAGGTTCACCGCCACCAGCAGGGCGAACTTCATCTTGATCGAGGGCACCGGGTCGAGCGGGCGCACCCGGTCCCACCAGAGCGCGAGCCGGTCCATCGCCGTCATGGGGTGTCCAGGGCGTACCCGACGCCGTGCACCGTGCGGATGCGGCCGGGCCCGAGCTTGCGGCGCAGCGCCTTCACGTGGGTGTCCATGGCCCGGGAGGTCTTGGGTGCCTCCGGCCACGACCAGACCTCGGTGAGCAGCGTCTCGCGCAGCACCACCTCGCCCGCCCGGCGGCCCAGGGCGTGCAGCAGGTCGAACTCGGTGCGGGTCAGATGGATCTCCTGCCCGGCCAGATCCACCCGGCGGGCCGCCACATCCACGGTCAAGCCCCGGCCGAGGTCCAGACCGGCCCGCCGCAGGGCCAGCTCCTGCGCCCGCTCCACCCGCCGCAGCAGCGCCCGGACCCGGGCCACCAGCTCACGGGGGCTGAACGGCTTGGTCAGGTAGTCGTCCGCCCCGACTCCCAGACCGATGATGCGGTCGGCCTCGTCGGCGCGGGCGGTGAGCATGAGGACCGGCACCGGCCGCACGGCCTGCACCCGGCGGCAGACCTCCAGCCCGTCCAGGCCCGGGAGCATGACGTCGAGCACCAGCAGGTCGGTCTCGTCGCGAAAGGTTTCTACCGCCGCGCGACCGTCGTGCACGACGTCGACCGCGAAACCCTCCTTCTCCAGCCGCCGCGCGACCGCGTCGGCGATCACCAGATCGTCTTCCACCACGAGAACCCGCTGCACACGGTGAAACTACGGCATCCCGCACCGGGAGGTGTTCTCCGTCGCGGCATAATCACCGCCATGGCTTCTTCCGGGCATATCACCCGCCGCGTGCTGCTGGCCGGTGTCTCGGGCATCGCGCTGTCCGGCGCGGCCGTGGCCGGGTCGCTCAACGGCGTGCTGCCCGGGCGGGCCCGGTTGCGGAGCGCGCTGGGCATCGGGCAGGTGGTGGCCGGAGCTCCGGACGCCGGTGGCTCGGACCCGACCTTCGAGACGTTCGACTCCGCCGCCCGGGGCCGGGAGGTGACCTGGGGCTGGGTGACACCGCCCGACCAGGACCCCGACGGTCTGCCGGTGGTGCTCGTGCTGCACGGCCGGGGCGACAGTGCCCATTCGGCGTTCGGCGGCCTGGCTCTGCACCAGTACCTGGCCCAGCACGTTCAGGAGGGTGGGGCGCCGTTCGGAGTGATCTCCATGGACGGCGGCGAGACCTACTGGCATCCGCGGGCCTCCGGCGACAATGCGCTGGCCATGCTGCAGGACGAGTTGCTCCCGCGGGTGGCCGAGCTCGGCTTCAGTACGAAGAAGGTCGCCAGCATGGGATATTCGATGGGTGGCTACGGATCTCTCCTGCTGGCGCGCGAGGCCACGAACGGGCGCTTCGGTGCGCCCGGTCAGCTGGTCGCCGCGGCGGCGTCGAGCCCGGCCCTGTTCGCCAGCGGTGCGGTGAGCTCGGCCGGTTCCTTCGACGACGCCGAGGACTTCACCCGCTGGGGCGCCCTGTCCCGGCATCCCGGCATCAAGGGCCCGTTCCCGCTGAGCGTCTCCTGCGGCAGCGACGATCCGTTCTACGCCGAGACGAAGCGGTACCGCAGCCGGTGCGACCCGCAGCCGCAGGGCTCGACCGGTGACGGGGGCCATACGACGAACTACTGGCGCAGCCTGGTGCCGGACCAGTTCCGCTTCCTGGCCCAGCACCTGGCCTGACCTCATTCCCAGAGTTCGGTGCTGCGGGATCTCACGAGAGCCTCGATCCGGCGGAGTATCTGCTCGGCGGGCGGGGGGGCGGTGGGCGGCACATGATCGGGGTCTATCGCGGGACGACCCGTTGACGCCTGACCGCCAGGTCGGCCGGAACTCCTCCACGGTCACGGAGCTCACCGGGACACAGCAGACCCGTCGCACAGGTCAAGTGGTGTCGGCGGGGACTCCCGGCCTGTGCGACGGGTCGTTCTGGGGGCTGCGCGGTGATCCCCTATCGGACACCGGCCTCACCTCCACCGTCGAGGGTTGTGTGCCGGGAATCGCCCGGCGGTCCGCTCGTCGGTGCAGTGCGGATGGTTCCGTCCATGGTTGCGTCAGTGGAGCAGCGTCGTGCTGGGGTGGACGTCGTAGGCACGGCGGTAGGCACTGGCGAACCGGCCGGGATGGGCGAAGCCCCAGCGGCGGGCGATGTCGGTGACGGTGTCGCCGTAGGACGGGTCGGCGGCCTGCAGGTCGCGGTGTGCCTGTTCGAGCCGGATGTCGCGCAGATATCTCATCGGGCTGCAACCGTGATGACGGGTGAATGCCCTCTGCAGGGCGCGGGCGCTGACGCCCGCGGCCTCGGCGATCTGGGTGATGGTCAGGGGCTGGTCGCTGTGTGCGTGCATGAATGTCACGGCCCGGCGCAGGGTCGAGGGGCCGACCTGGTCGCCGGCGCGGACGTAGTGACTGGTCATGGTGCTGTTGGGGAACACCCTGAGGGCGGCGGTGGTGATCGTGCGCACCAGGTGGGCCCGGATCAGGGGATTGGCCAGGCACGATCGGGGCGCGATGGCCTGGCGGTAGGTCATTCGCATCAGGTCGGACCAGTAGCGCCCGGACGCCTCGTCGATCGAGGTGTTGTCGAGGAACTGCACGGTGCCCGGGGCCTCGATCATCTCGCCGGCGGTCTCGGCGATGCTGGTCAGGGGCAGGTGGAGCGTGGCGAACGTCGAGCTCGGCGTCCAGGTCGCCCGGGTGGCCTGCGCCGTGTCGCCGCGCCAGACTCCTCCCGGGCCGATCGGCGTGTCCAGGCGGCCCGGACGTTCCTGGCACATCGATCCGTCGGTGACCAGCACCGTGGCGAACGTGCTGGCCGGCTCGGACACGCAACGTCCGGCGAAGCCCCACTGCTGCACCCCGCAGGCCAGCTCCCCGACCTCGGCCCGCACGGCGCGGAACTGGAAATGGGGGGCGGTGACACCGAGATCCAGCCGGGTGCGGGCGAAGATGCGCCCGATGAACTGACTGGCCACCTCGGGGCGGTCGGTCGCCACGGACGATGAGCGCACCGGCCCGCCGGCAAAATCTGCGGAATTTGTCATGGACACCCCACCACTTCCACCTGATCATCTGACCCAGAGTCAAGGTACAACTACAGACAGCCTGCGACGGGGCGATTCGCAAAGCGAACATCGAAGGCTGTCGATGGGGGCGCCGGGTGGCGGAGCGAGAAACTAGGAGGGCCCAGATCTCTCGGTCGGGTGTGCGGACCTGCTGGGCTGCGCCGTTCCGGACTCCCTCCGCCTGAACGGTGCGGCCCGACAGGGCGAGCGAGGCTCACGAACGCGTGAGGACCCCCTCGCGCAGGGCGGTGAACATCTGCTCGAGGCGGGTGCGGTGCTCGTCCGTCGCATCTTCGGGTGACTCGCCGGCGATGCGGCGGCGCGCCGTCTCCACCAGCACGGTGCTGTATCCGGCGATGAAGAACGCGGCCAGGAGTGAGGCGTCGCCGTCGAAGGCGTCGTCCTGCTGGAGCTCGTCGATGAGGGTCTGCTGGAGGTCGGAGGCGATGTCGCGGGCCCGGGCGATCAGCGCGGGTGATGCGGCCAGCGTGGCGAAGAAAGGGTCGGAGGCGGGGTCGAGGCCCGAGAGCGGGTGACTCGTGGCGGTGAGCCCGAGTGCCATCATCCGCAGCGACTCCAGCACGTCGGTGTCCGCGGCCCGGTCGCGCACGGCCGACCGCAGGAGCTCGACGGCGTCTTCCGAGCGGTCCAGGAACAGGTCTTCCTTGCGGGGGAAGTGCTTGAACACCGTCACGCTGGAGACCCCGGCCTCCTTCGCGACCTGGGCCACCGTCACGTTCTCGAACCCGTGCTCGTAGAACAGCTTGTCCGCGATCTGCGCGATCCTCGCCCGCGTCTGGGGGCCACCTCGCGTACTGGTTCTGGGCATCCGTCTCCCGCCGTCTTGTGTAACTAAGCTTAGTCACTTAGCTTAGTGACATGACCTCCGAAGTCCCCACTCTAGGCGCCGCCCCCCAGTCCCTGCGCGGCGCCTGGATGGCGCTGGCGGGCCTGTCCGCCGTGTTCCTGTTCGAAATGCTCGACAACTCGATCCTCAACGTCGCCCTCCCCACCATCGGCCGCGACCTGAACGCCTCCACCAGCTCCCTGCAGTGGGTGACCAACTCGTACGCGGTCGTCCTGGGCGGCCTGATGCTCGCCTTCGGTGCCCTGGCCGACCGGTTCGGCCGCCGTCGCATCATGCTCATCGGCCTGGCCCTGCTCGGGCTTGCGAGCCTGGCGACAGCCTTCGTCACCACCACCGAGCAGCTCATCGCCGTCCGGGCCGTCATGGGCGTCGCCGCGGCGATGACCACGCCCGGCTCGATGGCCCTGGCCTTTCGTCTGTACACGGGCGACGACCTGCGCGTGCGAGCCACCACCCTCATCTCCACCGTCGGTCTGGTCGGGCTCGCGATCGGGCCGACACTCGGCGGCTTCGTGCTCACGGTCGCCCCGTGGCAGGCACTGCTGCTGGTCAACGTGCCCATCGCCGTGCTCGCCCTCATCGGGGTGCGCGCCGGCATCGCCGCCGACACCGAAGCCGAACTGCACCGTGACCCCGTCGATGTGGCCGGGGCAGGGCTGGCCACCGCGGCCATCGTGTTCGCCCTGGTCGCTCCCACCCTGTTCGTCGAGAAGGGCGCCGGGTCCGGGTGGCCGTGGGCGAGCGCCGTCGCGGCCCTCGCCGGCGCCGCCGGATTCGTGGTCCGTGAACGCTCGGCCCGTTTCCCGCTGCTCGACCTGCGACTGGTGGCCCTGCCCCTGGTCTCCAGCGGCCTGGCGTTCAAGGCGGCCGCCGGGCTGGCCACCGCCGGCCTGAGCTACCTGGTGACCCTGCAACTCCAGCTGCAGTGGGGCTGGTCGCCCGCCCACGCCGCCGTCGGCCTGCTGCCCCAGGTGGTCGTGCTCATCGCTGGCGGTGCGCTGGTGCGGCCGTTCGTCGAGTGGGCCGGTCTCGAGCGCGCGGCCTGGATCAGTTCCGCGGCCGTCGTGTCCGGGCTCGCCGTCTACGCCGTGCTGGGTTCCCTGGCGTACGTCTGGATCGCGCTCGCCCTCGTGCTCGTGGCCGCCGGCCTGCGCGTGGTCGGGGTCGTCGCCGCGGTCAACGTGATGCGCGGTCTGCCGCAGAACCGCACCACGATCGGCGCGGCCCTCGTCGACACGGCCACCCAGGTCACCTCCGGCGTCGGTGTCGCCATCTCCGGCACCTTCCTGGCCGCGCTGTTCACCGGTGCCATCGCCGATCCGGACTGGAGTGCCCACCAGAGTGGCCAGTTCCAGCACGCGGTCACGATCGCCGCGCTCACTCTGACCGCCCTGGCCGCGGTGCTCGTGGGCTGGGGCTTCGCCCGCGGCCGGCGGGCCGCCGAGACCGTGTCGCCGTGAAGCCGCCCGGTCGGGAGCACCGGGAGCACCGGGAGCACCGGGGAGCACGGGGGAGCACGGGGGAGCGCCGGGAGCATCGTGACGACGTGATCGTCACAGCCCACCTGGTGCCCGACCGCCTCGACCTCGCGCGCCGTATTTTCGGCACCCGTCGGCGGGAGGTCAGGGATCTGGATCATGGACACTTGTCCCTGGCGGTCGCGTACGAGGAGACCGCGGGTGTGCGGCAGTTGCTCCAGCTCGGGGAGCACATCGAGATCGCCGCTCCCGAGCCAGCCCGACGGCTGGTGAGGGATCTCGCGCAAAAGCGGGTGGACGTCCATGATTCGAGGGGGAGGACGAGATCGTGAACCGGCACATCGGGTTCGAGCGGCTGCACAATTTCCGCGACCTGGGCGGCTATCGCACCGGGGAGGGCGCGTACGTGGTGCCGCGAACGGTCTATCGGGCGGACTCGCTGGGCAAGCTGCAGGGCGCCGACTGGGACACGTTCCTGGGACTGGGCATCCGCACCGTGATCGACCTGCGCTATCCCTGGGAGATCGAGGCCCGGGGCCGGGTGCCCGAGGCGGAACGCTTCGAGTACGTGAACCTGAGCATCGAGCACCGCCCGTACGACCAGGCCACGATCGACCCGGACCTCGATCCGTGGCGTTACCTGGCCGACCGCTTCGCCGAGGTGGCCGACGACGGGGCCGACGAGATCCGGCAGGTGATCGGTCATTTGGCGCAGGCACCGGCCCCGGTGGTGTTCCACTGCACGTCGGGAAAAGACCGCACCGGCCTGATCGCGGCCCTGGTGCTCACCCTGCTCGGGGTCTCCCGCGACGACGTGCTGGCCGACTTCGCCCTCACCGAGCTGGCCACGGCCCGGTTGCTGGCCGACTGGCACACCGCGAACCCGGACCGGCCGATGCTGTGGCCCTCGTACGGCCGGGCCCCCGCGGTGGTCATGGAGCTGGTGCTGGCCGACCTGGAGGCTGAACATGGCTCGGTACAGGGGTATCTCACTGATCGCGTCGGCGTTGACACCGAGACGGTGAAGCAGCTGCGAGGCCGTCTTCTCACCGAGGTCAGGCCGTAGCCCGGGCCGAGGACCTGAGTCCCCGGCCCGGGCCGGCCTAGGCGTTCGTCACGCGTGCAGGGTGTCGAACAGGAACTCGCCGGCCTGGCGGGTCGCGCCCCGGGCGGCCTGGGTGTCGCGCATCGAGTTCACCATCACGAAGTCGTGGATGATGCCCTGATAGCGCACGGCCGTGACCGGCACACCGGCCTGGCGCAGCTTCGCGGCGTAGGCCTCGCCCTCGTCGCGCAGCACGTCGGCCTCACCGGTGATGACCAGGGCCTGGGGCAGGCCGGCCAGGTCGTCGAGGGTCGCCCGCAGCGGCGAGGCGGTGATCTGCGCGCGCTGGGCCTCGTCGGTCGTGTACTGGTCCCAGAACCACTTCATGCCCTCGCGGGCCAGGAAGTAGCCGGTCTGGAACTGCTCGTACGAGTCGGTGTCGAAGTTCGCGTCGGTCACCGGGTAGAACAGCACCTGCGCCGCGATCGCCGGGCCGCCGCGCTGCTTGGCCCGGATGGTCGTGGCGGCGGTCATGTTGCCACCGACCGAGTCGCCGGCCACCGCGATGCGTGAGGGGTCCATGCCGTGGTTCGCGCCTTCGGCGGCGATCCACTCCAGGGCCGCGTAGACCTCGTCGATGGCGGTCGGGTACTTGGCCTCGGGGGAGAGGCTGTAGTTCACGAAAACCGTTGCGGTCTGGGCGCGGACCGTGAGCTCACGGACGAGGCGGTCGTGCGTGTGCGCGTTGCCGAACACCCAGCCGGCGCCGTGCGTGTACAGCAGCACCGGCAGCGGGCCGGTGGTGCCGACCGGGCGCAGGATCCGGATCGAGACCGAGCCGGAAGGGCCGCCGGTGATGGTCAGCTCCTCGACCTCGGCCTCGGGGACCGCGACGTCACCGCTCTGCACACCGTCGACCGCGGCCCGGCCGTCGGCGGGGGCGAGTTCGTAGAGGAACGGCGGCTTGCTGGTCGCGTCGGCGAATTCCTGGGCGGCGGTCTCGAGGACGGGTTCTGTTCCGGGCATGAGTGCTCTCTTTCGGGGGTGAGGGGTTTCAGATACCGGCAGCGTCGGTGATGACCTTCGCGACCTCGGCCGGATGGGTCTGCATGAGCAGGTGCGGGCCGTCGAGCTCGACCACGTGCTCGATCCCGGCGCGCTGGTAGCCGAAGCGCTCGACGTCGGGGTTGATCGTGTGGTCGGCCGCGGCGACGATCGCCCGGCTCGGCTTGGTGCGCCACGCCGCGACGGAGGCGGCCTCACCGAACGCGGCGGCGGCCAGGGGCCGCTGCCCGACGGCCAGGACCTGCGCCACCTCCGGGTCCAGCCCGGCGGCGAAAACCTCACCGAAGGCGGAGATCTCGACGGTGAACTCGGGGCCGTCGGCCGGCGTGGTGCTCTGCACCAGGTGGGCGGCCAGATCGGAGTCGGGGAAGCCGCCCTGCAGCTCGCCCAGGCTCTCGCCCTCGGTCAGGGCGTAACCGGCGACGTACACCAGCGCGGTGACGTTCTGCGCGACACCCGCGACGGTGATGACCGCGCCGCCGTAGGAGTGGCCGGCCAGCACGACCGGGCCCTCGATCTGCTCGACGACCGAGCGGATGTAGGCGGAGTCACCGCTCAGGGTGCGGTTGGGTACGGACGGCACGATCACTTCGAAGCCCTGGTCCAGCAGGATCCGGGTGACCGGCGCCCAGCTGGCGGCATCGGCGAAGGCGCCGTGCACGAGCACGATCGTGGGCTTGGCATCAGACATGGATGGGGTACTCCTGGTTGGGGGACGTGCCTCCCAGCCTGCCCTCGTCAAGGGCCGGACGACCCCTCACCTCCGGACGGGAAACCCTCGAAATCCGACACCCTCAGACAACGGTGCGATGATGAGGGCCGGTCGGCGCGGACCGGACATATCGGTGAGGTGGCGAGCTGGGCAGGTGGCCGTAGTGGCAGTGCGAGGTGGACGGCTGCGCATCGGTGTACTCGTCTTCGACTACGTGAAGATGCTTGACTTCGCCGGCCCGGCAGAGGTTTTCGTTGAGGCCAACCAGACCGTGGGCAACTACGAGGTGGTGCTCATCTCGCCTGACGGCAAGCCCGTGCACACGTCCATCGGGGCCCGGGTCGAGGTCATGGCCGCCGCGGCCGACGTCACCGATATCGACACCCTGGTGGTGCCGGGCAGTGAGTGCGCCCCGCCGTCGTTCGTCACCCCGGCCGTGCTGGAGGCCACCGCGCTGCTGGTGCCCCGGGCCCGCCGGGTGACGAGTATCTGCAGCGGTGCCTTCGTGCTGGCGGCGCTCGGGCTGCTCGACGGCCGCCGGGCCACCACCCACTGGAAGTTCACCAAGCGCCTGGCCAAGGACCACCCGCGTGTGCTGGTGGAGCCGGACTCGATCTTCGTGCGCGACGGCAACGTCTACAGCTCGGCCGGGGTGGTCGCCGGCATCGACCTGGGCCTGGCCCTGGTCGAGGAAGACCACGGCGCCGACGCGGCCCGCCGGGTCGCCCAGTCGCTGCTGGTCTACCTCCAGCGGGCCGGGGGCCAGTCGCAGTTCTCCGCCCAGCTGGCCGGTCCCGCCCCGCGCACCCCGGTCGTCCGCCTGGTCGTCGACCTGATCCAGGCCGACCCGGCCCAGCCCTTCACCGCCCAGAAGCTCGCCGACCACGCCCGGGTCAGCGTGCGGCACCTGGCCCGGATGTTCCGTGAAGAACTCGACTCCACACCGATGGAATACCTGGCCTCGATCCGCTTCGAGGCCGCCCGGGCCAAGCTCGACGCCGGCTCGACGGTGGCCCAGGCCGCCTTGCTGTCAGGCTACGGCACGGCCGAGTCGCTGCGCCGGGCGTTCATTGCCCGCCTGGGCATCTCACCGCTGAAGTACCAGCAACGGTTCCGGTCCACGACCCGGTCAGGGCTCGGTGCGCAGGAGGCTAGGTGATAACAGGCCTTCGGCGGTGCCGAACATGATGCTCGATCGTGTGGAGGCAGTGTCCAAGGGCGCCACCCCCACACGCGGAAGATGCGACGACGTCAGAGGGCGAGGTGGTCGAACTCGCCGGACTTGGTGGCCTTGATCCACGTGACGCTGTCGGGGCTCATCTCTCGTACTCCTTGATAAGAACGGCCTGAGTCAACAGACTGGCATAGCGCTGGCGGAGGTCGTCGAGAACCTGTTCCTTGACCGAATACTGCCCGGCCGCGTAGGTCTCCATGTAGGCCAGGTCGGGTTCCTTGTCGTCGTCGAACTCCAGAAGGGTGAACTCGCCCTTGGTTGCCGCACTGGCTCCGGCGTCGAGGGGGAGGACGCGCACGGTCACGTTGCGGCGCTTCGCCAGCGTGCGCAGGTGATCCAGTTGCTGGGCCATGACGTTCGGGCCGCCGACCTGGCGGAGCAGGCCGGCTTCGTCAAGAATCACCGAGACCTGGACCGCTTGACGGTCAAAGACGTTCCGCGCTCGCCGGACACGGATCTCCGCCAGCCGACGGGCGTACTGGGGATCGTTACTGTGGTGCGGATTCTTGGCCCCGACCGCCTCGGTGTAGGCCGGTGTCTGCAGAACTCCCGGAATCAGACTGCCGAATATCAGGATTCGGTCGGCCACGGCTTCGAGGTCGAGCAGTTGCACCAGCCAGGGGGCAATGTCCTGGCGGTATTTCTCGTGCCATTCGTCTTCGTCGGCCTGATCCACCATCTCGAGAATGCGGCCGGTGGTCTCGGGAGCGAAACCGTAGAGCTCGCAGGCGCTCTTGACGAGGTTGTAGTTGGGCTTGACCTCGCCCTGCTCCAGCCTGCGCAGAGTGCGGGGGTTCACCCGCAGCGCGACAGCGGCATCGGCCAGGGGCAGCTCCTTGTCGCGGTGGTCGGCGAAGTGATCCTCGCGCGCGCCCAGAGCTGGCGTCCGACAGGCCTACGCTGGGTAGCGGCGCTAGCCTTTTGCGTCATATGTGCAGCGTAATGGCCTGGTAATCCGGGACACAATCGATGTGTCGTCGTGTCACTGACCGGCCGTCCCGGACCGACGGTCTCCTTGTCCGCCCTCGTCCGGCGCGACGACGCTGTCGCTACTGGCCGAGAAGACGGGGGTGGGACGGTGCACGGGGACGCCGATATGGAGCGGCTCGGGCAGCTCGTGGTGTATTTGAGGCGGCACGGTGTGCCGGTCCACGAAGCCGCGATCATCGATGATGACGTGCTGGCGCTGAGCTTTGATAACAACCTCGGGCAGGCCAGTCACCTGGAGTATCTGTTGCTCGGCTGTCCCGGCATCGTCCGGGTGACCTGCGTCGCCCCCGGTCTGGTGCGGGCTCATCGAACGGCGTCACCCGTGGCGGGCCGTCGTGCGTCGTCCCGCCCGCCACGGTGGTGGCGTCGTGGATAGCGGGCACCGGCCGGGTCGTGAGGAGGTCGTCGTCTCGGACGAGGTCACGCGGTCGGTGATGGTGCTGGAGTTCGTGTTCCGCTGCGAGGACATCACGGTGTGGTTCGGGGCGAGGACCCTGGCCGTGATCGAGCGCGGGGTCTTCGCGGCCTGGTTGTGGCGGGGCGGCGCGCTCCTGGTCGATGACCTGCTGTGGAGCGTCGAGGGCGGGACCACCTTCCTGACGATCGACGCTCGTCATACCTACGTCGTCGACGGTGAGACGGTGAGACGGCTGGCCACCGCCGTCGCGTGAGCCGACCTCAGGGTTGCAGTTCGGCCTCATGAACGGCCCCGTCATACAGGCGAGACGCCACCTCGTTGATCCTTGGCCCTGCACCCCCCCCAGGGGTGGGTGGCCCTTTGCCGACACCGCGCCGGGTCCTGGCCTGTACCGCGGAAGGTCCCGGCCCGTTCCTGGGCCTGGCAAGATACCGGGGTGTCCGAACTCGTGTTCTTCTCCGGGACGATGGACTGCGGCAAGTCGACCGTGGCCCTTCAGACCGATCACAACCATCGCATCCGCGGCCGTCAGGGCCTGCTGTTCTCCCGGTTCGACCGGTCCGGGGAGGCCGTGATCTCGAGCCGCATCGGCCTGTCCCGGCCGGCGATCGAAGTGCACGACGACACGGATCTGCTCCAGGCCGTCACCGACCGCATCATGACCGGCCAGACGGTGGACTACCTGGTGTGTGACGAGGTGCACTTCTACACCCCCTCGCACGTCGAGCAGCTGGCCCTGCTCGTCGACGACCACGACATCGACGTGTTCGCCTTCGGTCTGCTGTCGGACTTCCGCACCAAGCTGTTCCCCTCCTCGGCCCGGTTCATCGAGCTGGCCGACCGCATCGTCGGTTCGCAGGCCGAGGCCCTGTGCTGGTGCGGTGCCCGCGCCACCCACAACGCGCGCACGGTCAACGGCGTGATGGTCGTGGCGGGCGAGCAGGTCGTGGTCGGCGACGTGACGAGCGGCGCGACCGGGGCGGTGGCGTACGAGGTGCTGTGCCGCCGGCACCACATGCGACAGCAGACGGTAGCGACCTCGGTCGACGTGCGGGTGGTCGAGCGGAACGGTGCGGCCCGGCTGTCCTGACCGACGGTGAGTCTGCGGGGCGGCGGCCCGTCCGGCGGATACCGTTCGTCAATCATCTGAGCTTCAAAGACCTTGTGTGAAGCGTCAAATCATGACGGCTGGGCGAGTGATATCCCGGTTCTGAGCGCGCGCTGATCTTTTCGGGCGAGTAATTGTCGTTCCATGACGATGAACTCGCTCCGTCCCGTCCGTCTCGCCGGTCTGGGTCTTGCTGGTGCCGTGGCCATTTCGGCCGCCACGCTCGTCCCGGTCTCTTCGGCCTCGGCCGCGACCGCTCACGGTTTCAAGGAATTCACCGCCAACGAGGACTGGACGCCGCCGGTCGACTCCAAGGCCATGATCTATGTCTGGGGAGCCGGTGGAGGCGGGGGCGGTGGTGCTTCCGGAGGGGCCGGTGGCGGAGGCGAGGGATCGCAGCAGTTCGGTGGCTACCGCATGGGCGGCGGGGGCGGCGGCGGTGCCGGCGGAGGCGGTGGCGCAGGCGGCGGCAGCGGGTCCTTCCTGGCCTGCTCGACGTCACTGACCACCGAGGGGAATCTGCGGGTCCAGATCGGGACCGGCGGTGCCGGCGGTGGAGGGGGCGGCGGCACGACCGGAGGTCGTGGGGGCGTCGACACCTTCGGGGGTGACGGCAGCAACGGTGAGGGCGGCCACTCCGGTGGGGCAGGGGAGTCGGCGGCGCCCGCCCTGCTGCGTGGTCTGCTCGGTGCTGACAAGTCCACCGTCGTGTCGTCACGGACCCGCGATCTCCCGATCTTCCTGCCCGTCCTGCGGGCCGGCGGTGGCGCGGGTGGGCAGGGCGGAAGCTCGGTGGGCGGCGGTGGTGGCGGTCAGGAGTCCGGGACCGGCGGCGGCCGAGCCGCTGAGCAGGTCTCCGTGGGCGGCGCGGGTGGGGAGGCCCGGGGGATCGGGCAGATCATTGCGAACAAGTGCCAAGGCAGCACTGTGATCGGGGTGGCAGGCGCAGCCGGGACCCTGGGCACCTCCGGCGGCGGGGTCTCGAAGGACACCCGGTTCGGTGGCTACGGCGGCAGTGCCGGTAACGGCGGAGCCGGCGGACGGGTCGGCCCGGCCACCATCACGCTGCCGGACGGCAGCACCTACACGGTTCCCGCCGATGTGGCCGCCGGTGGCAACGGCGGTGCCGGTACCGGTGGGGCCCGAGGCGGTGAGGGCGGTGTCGACGTCGGATCCACCGGGAGCAAGCGTGGCGGGGGCGCCGACGGAGCCACCGCGGGCACAGCAGGGCACAACGGATTGGTTCTGGTGGCCTGGTAGCCCGAGCAGTCCCCGTTGCGGGACGGGACATACGGCGGCAGGGAGTTCTGGGGAACGGCGATCGGTGCCGCCGCCGGTGCCCTGGCGACTACCGCCTCTTGGGAGGTGCTTTCACATCATCGACGGTCAGCACGGCCGGGGCTCTGGTGCCCGTGAGTCGCAGTCGGAATCGGCGTTCAGGTGGATCCTGTGGATCTGGTCTCACGACGAGTTCGTGTCAACCACTTGAATCATGGCTTGCGTCAAGTGGTTTGGTTGACTGATGCTAACTCCGCAGAAGTACTGGCAACGGCTCGAGTTCAGGCCGGTACCTCCAGCCGGCCCGATCCGCCCCCCGGTCGGCCGAGGGGCGGATCGGAAGTGGGCTACTTCCTCGGCGTGCCGAAGTCCTGCACCCAGTACTGGCCGTAGGCGGCGCCGCTGCCCGCGGCGTAGCCCACTCCCAGCTCGGTCAGGCTGCAGTTCAGGATGTTGGCCTTGTGACCGGCCGAGTTCATCCAGCTCTTCATCACGGCCGCGGGAGTCGCCTGCCCGGCCGCGATGTTCTCGGCCGCACCGCTCCAGGTGTAGCCGGCGGCGGTGATCCGCTCGAACGCGCCGGTGCCGTTCTGGCTGTCGTGGCTGAAGTAGTTGTTCTTCAGCATGTCCTCGGCGTGGGCCTGGGCGGCCTTCGTCAGGGCGGCATTGGCCGTCAGCTTGACGTCGCACCCAGCGGCCGCGCGCTCGGCGTTGGTCAGGGCGAGCACCTCGGCCTGGTACTTCGCCACCTGGCTGTCGCCGCTGCCACCGGTCGGTGCGGTGGTTGTGGGGCTCGTGCTGGTGGTGCCGGACGGCGCCGGGGTGGTCTCGTCGGGGTCCGTGGTCGGGTCGGCCGGCGGCGTGCTCGGGTTGTCAGCCGGGGACGTCGGGGTCTGGGTGGGGCTCGCGGTCGGCTTGCCGTGGTGGCCGCGGTGCCCGCGACGACGGTTCTGCCGCACCTCCTGCGCATCGGGGGACGTCGCCCGGCTGGTGGGGGTGTCGGTGCCGGGCTCGGTGGTCGCCGAGGCGCTCGGCGTGGTCCGGGTCTTGCCGGAGATGGGAGAGGCGTTGGCAGCAGAGCCATTACCCGCCCACGGAGTGCAGGCGAAGGCAGCGCCGGTGCCTCCGACGACCACGGCGGTGACGCCGGCGATCAGGACGGGCCGGAGTTTCCGGATCTTCTGGTGACGTGTCAGGGCCATGGGCGAGAGGTCTAGCACGATCGCGGATTAAGGCGTGCTCATGGCGAAAGCCGTTGCGAACGCCGTTCAGTGCTCAGCCGTCACATTCTCAGGGGCATTGGGCGGCGGACCGTTATGCCGATGTGACCGGGTAGTTAATGCAGGGCCTAAAAGATTTTGCTGAGAATCGTCGTCCACGGGCCTCGTCACGGCGTTCCGGTGTCACGGCCCCCCGGGACCGATTGCAGCCCGGCCAGCAGCAGGTTCTCCAGGCGCCGCACGGTGTCGCGCGCCTGGTCGGCGGGGAGCACACCGAGCGAGGCGATCGCCAGCAGGCCCGCGCGCACGTCGGCCACCGTCACTCCTTCGCGCAAGGCTCCGGCCTCCCGCGCCCGCCGCACCAGATCGTCCAGCGCCTGAGCGTGTTCGCGACGCCGACCGACGAAGGACTGCGTGCGCAGCAGTATCTGGGTGAGGGCCGGGTCGCTGAGCCGGGTGTCGGCGAAGTGCCGGATCACCTGGGTCAGTGCGCTCCAGGCGTCCGGACCGGCCAGTGCCCGCGCCAGATTGTCCTCACAGGCCGCGACCCGTTCCGCGAGCACGGCCTCCAGCAGGTCGGTGCGGGTGGGGAAGTGCCGGTACAGCGTGGCACTGCCGATCCCTGCCCGATCGGCGATGGTCCTGACCGGCACGTCGAGGCCGTCGTGGCATAGGCCCGCCGGGCGGCGCCGAGGATGCGCAGGCGGTTGAGATGCGCGTCCGTGCGCGGTTTCCGGGACGTCTGCGGGCTCATCTGTCTCACTTCGCCGGTTTCCGGGATCGGGTCGCCGTTCCCCGGCCTACGGTACCCGGCAACCCCATCACCCAGCTGTTGAGGAGAACTCGTGTTCGTCGTCCACTATTCATCTTTCGGGCCGCCCGAGGTGCTGCGCGCCGGTGAGGCCCCGCAACCCCACCCGGGCCCGGGGCAGATCCGGATCCGGGTGCGGGCGGCCGGGGTCACCCCGGTCGACGCGGCCCTGCGCTCGGGCACCACGGCGGCCGCGGCCCGCCTCACGCTGCCGCACGTCCCGGGGGTGGACGCGGCGGGCGTGGTCGACGAGATCGGGGACGCGGTCACGCTCACGAACGTGGGGGACGCGGTCTTCGGAGCAGTGGACGTGCGCACGCTCGGGGGTGCCAACGCCCAGTTCGCGGTGCTCACCTGCTGGGCCCACCGGCCCGCGGCGCTGCCCTGGCACCAGGCGGGAGCGGCCGGGACCAGCGTGGAGACCGCCACCCGGGCCCTGGACCGGCTGGAGGTCAGGGCCGGCCAGACGCTGCTGGTGGACGGCGCGGCCGGGGGAGTGGGCAGTGCGGTCGTGCAACTGGCGATCGCCCGAGGGCTTGACGTCATCGGCACCGCCCGGTGGCAGAACCAGTCGTTCGTCGAGAGTCTCGGCGCGCAGCCGGTGGTCTACGGGCCGGACCTGCGCGCCCGGGTGCCACGGGCGGACGTGGCCCTGGACGTCGCCGGGAAGGGCTCGCTGCCGGAACTGATCGCGATCACCGGCTCGGCGCAGCGGGTGCTCAGCCTCGCCGACGTCGCCGCCCCCGGACTCGGCGTGGCCCTGTCGATGGGAGCGCTCGCCGGGGAGCCGGGCGGTGAGCACGGCCTGGCCGAGGCCGCCCGGCTGGCTGTCGAGGGCCGGTTCCGCGTGCCGCTGCACGAGGTCTTCGCGCTGAAGGAGGCCTGGCGCGCCCACACACTGGTCGAGGCTCCGGGCCCGCGCCGAGGAAAGATCGCCCTCGACGTCGGGGCCTGAATCTGCCAAGACCGCCGTGATCACGAAAGAAAAAAGGGGGCGAGGTCAGGCGAACGTCCAGACCTGGGTGGCGGCGGAGCTGCACGTAGCCATCACGAGGTTGCGGCCGTTGCCGGTCTCACCCTCCGGGTCGTCGGCGACCAGGTCCAGGCAGAGGTTGCTCTTCACGTTCACCAGCTGGAAGCCCTTGCCCTGGGCCCGGCTGCGGAACACCGCATTGTCGGTGGCGTCACGCACGCACTGGCCCAGCAGGGCATTGCTGCCGGCGGGCACCGAGTCGTACCCGACCAGGTCGATGCACAGCTGGCTCTTGACGTTGCTGAGCATGATCCCCTGCGCGACCTTGATCCGCTCGAACTCCTGGTTCTCACTGTCCCCGGCCGTGCACGTCCACTGGTTCAGGACGGCGGCGGCCTGGGCCGGGCCGTCGTTCGGCAGGTCGGCGCAGCGCCCGCTGCTCTGGTTCCGGATCAGGAACGGGCTGGTGAAGGCCGGGGTCGTCGTCGTCTTCTTCTTCGGCGTAGCGGTTGGGGCCGGCGGATCCACCGTCACGGTCACCGTCCGGACGCGGGTCGTGACCGAGGCCGTGGGTGAGGGCGGCGTGGTCGTGGCCGTCGGGGTGGCGGGGGCCGAGGTCGGGCCCTGCGCCGCGGAACTGAAGACCGGCGGCATGGTGACGGGAGCGACGTCGGCCAGCGGCACGTCCGGATCGCCGGACCAGGTGTAGGCCAGCGCCCCCAGCGCCGACCCGGCCACGACGAGCACGAGCCCGGCGGAGGTGAGCGTGGCACCGGGCCGGCGCTCGCGTGAGGGAAGACGGGGGATACGCATGGGGCCACACCTCGGGGCAGGCGCGCGGGCAGGCGCGCCACGATCAACGGTCACGGACGAAGTCAGCCCACAGTGTGGCAGTTCGTCATGAACCGGATGTGAATCGGCGGTCGTAGATCTTCTGATGGGCGCGGACCGGGCCATCAGCCGGATGATCTCCCGTTCCCGGTTCGACAGCGGCACCAGAGGTACGGCGCCGGGTCGTGCGACCCGAGGCAGATGCTGTCGGTCGTCCTCGGCCACCTGCACCCGGGAGTGGCCGTCGGCACCCGTGACCCTGCCCGGATCTTCCAGCGTTGTGCACAGATCGGTGCGGCCGATGTCGACCACGGTGGTGGGCAGCGCTCGTCATGCTGGCCGGGGCCTGATTGCCCTCGACGCCCAGTGAGTCTGCACCAGGACGCCCGAAGATCGCGGCCAGGTTCATACCGGGCCCCGCCCGGGCCAGACGCGGCGTCGGCCACCTGCCGGTATCCGACGAGAAGCCCTGAGCGCTAAAACTCCTTCGTCATAAGAAACATTCGGCCTGTGGGGGCACCGCCAAGTGCTCACCGCGGTCCGCTGGGCCATGATCTCGACGGTCGCGGCGCCGCCAGGGGGCCGGCATCCGACGGTGTCGGGCCTGCGGTCTCGGATCATTCGCGATGAACAGTCCAAAGTCAATATGTTGCAGGGAATTTGGGCAACTGGCCGGAGTTGGCTTCCCGGCGCGGAGCGGCGTGCGCATCAGAAGTACCTCATGTCCGGATTACCGGTCAACCATGGGGCGATAAATTGGGCACAAATCTTCGTCTGATCAGGTATCCGGGCCGGATACGTTGCGCCACAGAACAAAGCGCTTGCTTTCCGGGGTGGGGCTGACAAACCGGACAATTCCTGTACTCTCGGGTTGACCCAACCGGCCGACTTCCGGTTCTGGTGCGCATGCGGTCTCAAATCCTTTGGCGTACAACCTGATCGGAGGACGAGTTTGTCAAGATTGGTCATCTCGGCCACGCCCTTCCATGGTCATGTGGGTCCACTGCTCACCATCGCCGCCGACCTCGTCGTCCGCGGCCACGACGTGCTCTTCTGCACCGGGCGGCGCTTCGCCGATCAGGTGCGCTCGACCGGCTGCCGGTTCGAGCCGGTCGCGCCGGAAGCCGACTTCGACGACCGCGCCATGGAGGTCACTTTCCCGGCGTTCGCGCAGGTCAGAGTCGGTCCGCCGATGCACGCCTTCTTCTGGCGGGTCTTCATCGACGCGGTCCCCGCACAGAGTCAGCAGATGTCGGATATCGCAGCGTCTTTCGGGCCCTCGGCGATCATCCACGACACGGTCTACCTCGGGGCGGCGCCGCTGGTCCTGGCGGATCCGGACCGCCGCGCCGGGCGGCCCCGGGTGATCGGTGTCGGCGTGCTGCCACCGGTGCTGTTCAGCGACGACACCGCTCCCTTCGGACCGGGCGACCCGTATCTGGCCGGGGAGGAGGGCCGCGAGCGTAACCGCCGGCTGAACGCGGCTGCCCACGAGGACTACGCGCAACTCCAGGAGCACGCCGAAAAGGTTTTCGGTTCTCTGGGTGTCACGCTTCCCGACTTCATTTTCACCAGTGCGGTCGTGGTGCCGGACGATTTTCTGCAACTGACGGTCCCGGGCTTCGAATATCCGCGCCCGTCCGCGCCGTCGTCGTTCCGGGTGATCGGTGCCCTGCGCCGCGTGCTCCACGAACCGTACGAGGAACCGCGCTGGTGGTCACGTCTGAGCGACGGCCCGGTCGTCATGGTCACCCAGGGCACCCTGGCCAACGAGGACCTGACCGACCTGATCCTGCCCACGGTGCAGGCGCTGGCCGGTACCGGCATCACCGTGGTGGCCGTGACCAGCCGGCCCGACGGCCCGGCGGAGCTCGCCGGGCTGCTGGGCACCGTCCCGCCGAACGCGATCCTGGCCGGGTACGTGCCGTTCGAGCGCCTGCTGCCGCACTGCGATGTGATGGTGACCAACGGCGGCTACGGCGGCGTGAACACGGCACTGCGCCACGGGGTCCCGGTGATCGTGGGAGGTGACTCCGAGGACAAGCCCGAGGTGGCGGCCCGGGTGACGTGGAGCGGCACGGGCCTGGACCTGCACACCGGCACCCCCACGGCCGAGGCGGTCGGCACCGCGGTGCGCGCCGTCCTGGACGATCCGGGCTACCGCCGCCGGGCCACCGCGCTGAGCGGCCAGTACGCCGAGCACGACCCGCTGTCGGCGGTCGCCGGCCTCGTCGCGCAGGACGGCTGAGGTGAGCGAGAGCGCCCGGCTTCTCGACCTGGAGCAGCGGCTGCGGCACGCCGAGCACCGCAAGGTCGGCTTTCCCGGATGGTCGAACCCGTTCCCGCCCGAGCTCCTGCCGTTCCTCTCCCACGAGCTCAACAACTACGGCGACGTCCACCAGGACCCGGTCTTCGCCTGGCACACCAAGGACCTCGAGCGGGAACTGGTCAGCTTCCTGGCCGCCCTCTTCGGGGCCGGGCCGGACGGGTGGGGCTACGTCACCTCCGGCGGTGCCGAGGGAGTGATGTACGGGCTCTGGCGGGCCCGAACCCTCCTGCCCAAGGCGCGCCTGTACCTCTCGGCGTCCGCGCACCCCAGCATCACCAGGGTCGCGGGGCTGCTGCAGCTGGAGGCGGTGACGGTGCCCGTGACCCGGTCCGGCGCGATGGACCCCGTCGCGCTCGAGCACCTGCTCCAGCAGGCGCCGGGAGCCTCGGCGATCGTGCTCGCCACGATCGGCACGACCCTGACCGAAGCAGTGGACGACGTGCCCCACATCCGCAGGGCCCTGGACCGGGCGGGCGTCGCCGACCACTACATCCACGCGGACGCCGCCTTCGCCGGCCTGCCCCTGGCCCTGGCCTCCCGCACCCCGGCGGCGTTGCCGTTCGGCGTGCACGAGCGGGGCGTGGACAGCCTGTCGATCAGCGGGCACAAGTTCCTCGGCGCACCCTTCCCGTGCGGCGTGGTGATCAGTCCCTCGGCGCCACCCGACGAGATCGAGAACCTGGCCGGGTCGCTGTGCGGGGCCGGTGACCTGGTCGGCAGCTCCCGCAGCGGTCACGCCGCCCTGCTGCTGTGGTTCCACGTCCGCCGCCTGGGGCTGGACGGTCTGCGGGCCCAGGCCACCTCAGGCCGCGAGGTGGCGCAGCTCGCCCTCACGCAACTGCGCGCGATCGGCTGGGACGCCTGGCGCAGCCACCCCCAGGCCCTGACCGTCGCCTTCCCGACCCCGCCCCCGGCGGTGCTGGAACAGTGGCCGATGCCCGCCGTCGGTGGGATCAGCCACATCGTCTGTACCCCCGGCGTCACCCCCGAGCGGATCCACCGGTTCGTCGCCGCGATGGCGGCCGCGACCAGAACGAGAGAAGAGGCACCGTGCTCGCAACCGGCACCGTGATCATCCCGACCTACAACCGCTCGCACCTGCTGGCCCTGACCCTGGACTCGCTGGCCGCGCAAGACCTGCCGGGTGAGCGGTTCGACGTGATCGTGGTGGACGACGGCTCGTCCGACGACACCCGGTCGGTGGCCGATCGCTACCGGGAAAAGCTGCGGCTGAGCTACCACTTCCAGCCCGACGAGGGCTACCGCGGGGCCCGCGCCCGCAACGTCGGCATCGAGCACGCCACCGGTGACGTGTGCATCTTCATCGACGACGGGGTGTTGTTGCACTCCGGGGCCGTGGCCGCGCACCTGGCGGCCCATGAACGGGAGCAGGCGACGGCGGTGATCGGGTACGTCTACGGTTTCGCCCTGGACGACGCGGGCGCCGACGAGATCCGGGCCGCCGCCGACGGGGTGGACGCCGACACCGCGATCGCCCGGCTGGCGCAATCGGGCCGGTGCCTGGACTTCCGCGAGGAGTTCTACGGCAAGTACACCGACGACTTCGCCGACCTGCCCGCCCCCTGGCCGGTGTACTGGACCTGCAACGTCTCGGCCGGCACCGAACAGCTACGACGTGTGGGCGGTTTCGACGAGGAACTGCAGTCGTGGGGCGGTGAGGACGTCGACCTGGGCTACCGCCTGCACCGCGACGGCGCCCGGTTCGTCCTGGAGCGCGGGGCCGCGTCCCTGCACTACCCGCACCCGAAGTCCAAGGGCGCCAACATGTGGTCGTCGTACGTGAACTACCGGCGCATCGCCGAGAAGTACAACACCCCGATCATGCAACTGCTCCTGCCCCTCCCCACGATCAACCCCTTCAACATGAACGACGTCATCCGCCTGCTCGACCTCCCCTCCTGCGCCGAATTCGAAAAGGCTACGCCGGGTGGATTGTTCGGCGATGACTAAGCGAAGTGGACGAGCGGAACCCAGAGGGGTGGCCGCGAGCGTCCATCTCTCTGTTCGTGATCATGCAAAACCTCCCCGGGGAGGTTTTGCATGATCACGAACAAGGACGTGGGTGTTTCGGCGGGGCGTTCGGGATGGCTCACCGGTCGGTTGCTGGTCTCGGCCGGTTCTCTTCCGGTTGCCGCGATGCTGGTGGTGGGGTTGATGGTCGGCCTGCTCCCGGTCGCCTTCGTCGTGGCCACGAGCCGCCTGCTGGGTCAGGTGCCCGCTGCCGTGCGTGGGGGTTCGGGGTCGGGGGCCGAGGCCGCCTTGTTCACCAGCCTGATCGCGGCCGCCGTGATTCTCGGCGTGCAGCAGGTGCTCATTCCGGTGCAGTACCTGCTGGGCGAACTGGCGGCCTACCGGGTCGACGGGATCGAGCAGCGGCGGCTCATGGCGGCGGCGCTGGACGCCCCGGTCGCGGTGCTGGAGGGTGACGGGCCGCAGGGCGATCTGCGGGTGGCCGCTCAGGAGCTGGAATTCGGGGTGCAGAGCCCGGGGCAGGCGGTGGCCGGCACCGTGGCGCTGGTGGCCCGTTACACCCAGCTGGCCGGGTTCGTGGTGCTGATCGGCGTGGGTTTCTCCTGGTGGGCGGCGGCCGGAACCCTGGGTGTGGTAGCCGCTTTCCGCTATGGACAGGTGCACGGCCTGCGGCAGTACGCGCAGGTGCGGGCGGAACTGAGTGGTTCCGAACGTCGCATCGACTACCTGCGCCGGCTGTCGATCGAGCCCGCTGCGGGCCCCGAGCTGCGGGTGTTCGGGCTGGCCGCCTGGTGCGCGGGCCTGCTGGCCGAGGCCTACACGGCCTGGCTCGGCCCGCTCTGGGCGGCCCGCCGCCGGGTCTACCTGTGGCCGTTCGTGGCGTACTCGCTGGTGGGTGCCGTGGTGCTGGTGGCCGTTCTGGCCGCTTTCGGTGCCTCCTCGGTCGACGAGCGTTCGGTCGCCACCTTCGTCCTGGTCGTGCAGGCGGTACTGGGCGCCCTGCGCCTGGCCGAGCACTACCCGGAGGCCGACCTGCAGACCGCCGTCGGGCTGCGCGCGGCCCTGGCGGTAGACCGGTTCGCCGCCCAGGCCGGACCAAGAACCGACGAAGGTGACACACCCATAGGAAGTCCGGAGCGCGAGATCCGCTTCGACGACGTGTCGTTCCGCTACCCGGGCCGCGACACCCCGGTGATCGACCACCTCGACCTGACCCTCCCGGCCGGGCGGTGCACGGCCGTGGTCGGGGTGAACGGGGCCGGGAAGACGACGCTGGTCAAATTGCTCACACGGCTGTACGAACCGGACTCCGGCACGATCCGCGTCGACGGCACCGACATCGCCGCGCACCCGGCGGCGGGGTGGCGCCGCCGGGTGGCGGTGATCTTCCAGGACTTCGCCCGGTTCGAGGTCTCCGCGGCCGACAACATCGGTTTCGGGGCGGTCTGGGCGCTGGACGACCGGGCCGGGATCGCCGCCGCGGCCGTGGATGCCGGGGCCGACCGGGTGACGGAACGGTTGCCGGGCGGCCCGGACGTGCCCCTGGCCCGGCATCTGGCCGGTGGTACCTCGCTCTCGGGCGGGCAGTGGCAGCGCATCGCCCTGGCCCGGGCCCTGTTCGCGATGCGGCACGGCTCGTCGGTGCTGGTGCTGGACGAGCCCACCGCGGCTCTCGACGTGCGCGCCGAGGCCCGGTTCTTCGAGGAGTTCCGCCAGGTCACGGCCGGGGCCACCACGGTGCTGATCTCGCACCGCTTCTCCACGGTGCGTCACGCCGACCAGATCGTCGTGCTGGACGGCGGGCGGGTGGTGGAACAGGGCGACCACCAGCAGCTCCTGGCCGCCGACGGCCAGTACGCGGCCATGTTCCACGCCCAGGCCCACCGTTTCACCGAACCCCAGGAGACCGCGTGAGAACCCGGGGCGTCATCGCCGCAGCCCACCGCATTCTCGGCGCGGCCTGGGCGGCCGACCGGTCCCGGATCATCGTCGCGGGCCTGCTGATGATCGGCGGGGCTCTGGCCGCACCGGCCCTGGCGGTCGCGCTGGCCTGGACCACCGGCCGGTTCCTGGCCGGTGACCGCGCCGCAGCCGCCGGGGCGGGCGCCGTGGTCGCGGTACTGGCCGTCATCACCCTGACCGCAGCCCATTTCGCCCACCTGTACTACTTCGAGATCTCCGAGCAGGCCGAGCTGGCGTTCGACCAGGAACTGGCTGCGGCGTCCAACGGCACAGCCGGGGTGGCCCATCAGGAACGTACCGACCAGGCCGACGCCCTGACCGTGCTGCAGCGTGAGAGCCGGCAGTTCCAGGCCGGTCTGGAAGCACTGCTGAGCGCTCTGGGCCTGGTGCCGGCCATGCTGCTGACCGCGGTGCTGCTGGCGCGGGTGAACCCGGTGCTCCTGCTGCTGCCGCTGGCGGTGCTGCCCCCGCTGTTCACCGCCCGGGTCGCCGAGCGCATCACCGACCGTGGCCGCACAGCCAGCAGTGAGGGAACCCGGCTGGCCCTCAATCTCTTTCACCTGGCCACCGCACCCCGACACGGTGGTGAGCTGCGCATCTTCGCACTGCGCGACGAGCTCGACCGCCGGCACGAGTACGCCTGGTCGCAGGCCATGGGCCGGTTGTGGCGGGCCCAGGCCCGGGCGGCACTGGTGCGGGCCGCGGGACAACTGGTCTTCGTCGCCGCCTACACGCTGGCTGTGCTGCTGGCGGTGCGCGCGAGCGTGGCCGGTGACCGGCCCCTGGGCGACGTGGTGCTGGTGATCGCCCTCGCCGTGCAGGTGAACGTGCAGGTCACCACCGCGGTGACGCTGTCGCAGAACCTGAGCCGTATCGCTACCGCCCAGGACCGACTGCAAGACCTCAAAGAGCTTGCTGCACAAGACAGTCCGCTGAAGGAAGGTGCGCCGATCCCGGACCGGCTGACCCATGGCATCGACCTGGAGGCCGTGGGTTTCACCTACCCGGGTGCCACGTCACCGGTGCTGCACGATGTCAGCCTGCACCTGCCCGCCGGGCACACCGTCGCGGTGGTGGGGGAGAACGGTGCCGGGAAGTCCACGCTGGTCAAGCTTCTGCTGGGCCTGTACCGGCCGGACGTGGGCCGGATCACCGTCGACGGTACCGACCAGCGCGACCTGCCGACCCACGCCTGGCGCGAGCGCACCTCGGCCGGTTTCCAGGACTTCGTCCGCTACGAATTCACCCTCGGCGACGCCGTCGGCGTGGGTGACCTGCCCCATCGGGACGACCCGGCCGCCGTCGCGGCGGCCCTGGAACGCGCCCGGGCCCTCGACGTGCTCACCGCGGTGCCGGAGGGGACGGCCACCCGGCTCGGCGCCTCCCACGACGGCTGCGACCTCTCCGGCGGCCAGTGGCAGAAACTTTCCACAGCAAGGGCTTTCATGCGCACCGACCCTTTGCTGCTGGTGCTCGACGAGCCGTCCTCGGCCCTGGATGCCGCAGCCGAGGACGCCTTGTTCGAGCAGTACGCGCTCACCGCCCGCCGGGTCGGCGAGGCGGTGGGCGCGGTGACCGTACTGATCTCGCACCGCTTCTCCACGGTGCGGTCCGCCGACCTGATCGTGGTGCTCGGTCACGGCACGGTGGCCGAGTCCGGCACCCACGAGGAGCTCATGGCTGCTGACGGCACGTACGCCGAGCTCTACCGGCTCCAGTCGCACGCCTACCGATGAAGGGCGGTCAGAAGCTGTGCTCGGGCGCCGGGAACGTACCGGCCTTCACGTCGGCGGCGTAGGCAGCGGCACCCTGCAGCAGCACGCCGTGCAGGTCGGCGTACTGCTTCACGAACCGCGGCAGCTTGCCGGTGTTCAGGCCGAAGGCGTCCTGCCAGACCAGCACCTGGGCGTCGGTCTGGTGGCCCGCGCCGATCCCGATGGTCGGGATGCGCAGCTCGGCGGTGATCTTCGCGGCCACGTCGGCCGGGACCATCTCCATCAGCACCGCGAAGGCGCCGGCCTCCTGGGCGGCGAGGGCGTCGTCCAGAATTCTGGAGCCACTTTCGCCGCGGCCCTGCACCCGGTACCCACCCAGCACGTGCTCGTACTGAGGGGTGAAGCCGATGTGCGCACACACCGGAATGCCGCCGTCCACCAGTCGTTTGATCTGCGGAGCCATCGCGGCGCCGCCCTCGAGCTTGATCGCCGCGACCCCGGCCTCCTTCATGAAGCGTGATGCGGTGTCCCAGGCCTGCTCGGGGGAGCCCTGGTAGGAGCCGAACGGCAGGTCGCCCATCACCAGGGCCCGCGAGGCCCCCTGCACGACCGCGCGGGCCAGGGGGATCAGCTCGTCGACGGTGATCGGCAGCGAGGTGCGGTACCCGTAGACGTTGTTCGCGGCGGAGTCACCCACGAGCAGCACGTCGATGCCGGCCTCGTCGAAGACCTGGGCGGTGTACAGGTCGTACGCGGTGAGCATGGTGAACTTCTCGCCGCGGCGCTTCATCTCGAGAAGATGGTGTGTACGGACGCGCCGGGGCGCGGTGGGCTGCGGGGCGCCGGTGCCGTACGGGGCGGGTTCTTCGGTGTTCGTCATCAGTGTGGTCTTTCAGTCGTGGTCTTCGAGCGTGGGCAGCAACCGTTCGGTGGCGCTCAGCATGTGCTGCCGCATCGCCTCGGCGGCCGCCAGCGGATCGCGGGCCTCCAGGCCGGCGAGGATCGCGCGGTGCTCGGCCAGGGTGAGCCGGGCGTGGTCGTCGTCGCTGAGGGCGCGTTCCACCCAGACCCGGATCAGCGAGCGCACGCTGTGCAGCATGTCGCGCAGCAGCACGTTGTCGGCGCCGGAGGCCAGCTCGTGGTGGAACAGCATGTCGGCGGTGACGAACCGGTGATAGTCGTGGAGGTTCTCCTCCATCGTCGCGACGTGGGCGGCCAGCGCCTTCAGTGACGACTTCGGGGCCCGGGTGGCCGCGAGCAGTGCGGCCTGGGTCTCCAGACCCTGCCGGACCTCGATCAGCTCCTTGGTCTTGTCCGAGCGCAGCAGGATCCCCCAGGAGAGGGTCTGGGGGAGAAGTTCCGAGGTCCCGCCGCTGAGGTAGGTCCCGGAGCCGGGGCGCACGGTGACGATCCCCAGAATTTCCAGCGCCGCGAGTGCTTCCCGCACGGCGGATCTGCCGACACCCATATGGGCGGCGAGCTGACGCTCGGGTGGCAGCCGGTCACCCTCGGCCAGCGAGCCGCTGCCGATGTAGTCGAGCAGTCGCCGGGTGACCTCGGCCATTGCCGTGGAGCTCTTGATCGTGCCCCCGAATGCGGCATCCAAGCTGCCTGAGTTGTCGCTCACGCACAGCAGGTTAGCAACCGGTCCACCAAAATTGGTCAACCGGTTGACAGGTGGACTAATGACGATGACGATGGCGCAGAACGCAGACGCCCCGCCCCCTGCGCCCTCGAAGGAGAGGCCCCCGATGACGACGACGTCGTTCGAAGAGTCACAAAGCGACGTGGCTAAGTCAGCCATCAAAAAGGTGACGACCCGGCTGGTGCCGTTCGTCGCGCTGATGTTCTTCATCAACTACCTGGACCGCTCCGCGATCAGCTTCGCGGGCCCCAACGGCATGGAAGCGGACCTGGGCCTGACGGCCGCTCAGTACGGGTTCTCGGCGGGCATCTTCTTCGTCGGGTACATCCTGCTCGAAGTGCCCAGCAACATGGCCCTGCACCGCTTCGGCGCCCGCGTCTGGCTGGCCCGGATCATGATCACGTGGGGCATCGTCGCGGTGCTCTTCACGTTCGTGCAGTCGTACACCCAGCTGTCCTGGCTGCGGTTCGCCCTGGGGATCGCCGAGGCCGGGTTCTTCCCCGGCGCGATCCTCTACCTGAGCCTGTGGGTCCCGTCCCGCTACCGCGCCCGCACCCTGGGCTTCTTCTACCTGGCCCAGCCCCTCACCAACGTCATCGGCGCCCCGATCGCGGGCTGGCTGATGACGCACGACGGAGCCTTCTTCGGCCTCGAGGGCTGGCGCTTCATGTTCCTCGGCGTCGGTGCCCCGGCCGTGATCGTCGGCCTGATCGCGTTCTTCTACCTGCCGGACTCCCCGCAGCAGGCGAAGTGGCTGACCGACGACGAACGGAACTGGCTCACCACGGCCCTGGCCACGGAGGCCGCGACCAAGGAGGGAGCCGAGTCGGAGAAGGAGTCGGGCCACTCGCTGGACGCCCTCAAGGCCGCCTTCACCAACGGCCGGGTGTGGGTGCTGAGCCTGATCTACTTCGGCTTCATCTACGGCCTGTACACGCTCGCGTTCTTCCTGCCGACGATCATCGGCGACTTCCAGGAGCAGTACGACGTGAAGTACGGCCTGGTCGAGAAGGGCCTGATCACGGCCATCCCGTACGTGCCGGCCGCGATCGTGCTCTACCTGGTGTCCCGGCACGCGAGCAAGGTCGGCGTGAAGACGATCCACATCGCGCTGCCCGCCCTCACCGGCGCGGTGAGCGTGCCGCTGGCCCTGTTCGCCGGCTCACCGCAGCTCACGATCGCCTGCATCGCGGTCACGGCCTGCTCGATCTTCGCGGCGCTGCCGAACTTCTGGACCGTGCCGACGCAGTTCCTCACCGGTGCCGCGGCCGCGGCCGGGATCGCGCTGATCAACACCTGGGGCAACCTGGCCGGTTTCGCCGCCCCGTACGTGACCGGATGGATCCGGGACGCGAACGACGGCGACATGAAGCTGGCGATGTTCGTGGTCGGCGCGGCGATGCTCATGTCCTGCCTGCTGATGCTGGCGCTGGCCCGCAGCGGCCGGGTGGAGACCTCCGACCGTGTCGAGGTCCCGGTCGGGCACTGAGCCCCTTTCCGCGCACTGACTTTTCGCTACTCCGGAGGAAACCGCAATGACACGCCTGACCAACGATCCGGCGGCCTTCGCCGACGAGATGACCGCGGGCTTCGTGGCCGCGCACGCCGACCGGGTGGGTGCCGTGCCCGGTGGCGTGGTCCGGGCGAGCGAGGTCCCGGCCGGTCAGGTGGCCGTCGTGGTCGGTGGCGGGTCGGGTCACTACCCCGCCTTCGCGGGACTGGTCGGTGCGGGCCTGGCCGACGGTGCCGTGCTCGGCAACGTGTTCGCCTCCCCGTCGGCACAGCAGGTGGTGAGCGTGGGCCGGGCCGCCGAGCGGGGCGGTGGCATCCTGCTCAGCTACGGCAACTACGCCGGTGACTGCCTGAACTTCGACGCTGCGCAGGAACGTCTGCGGGACAGCGGTATCGAGGTTCGCACCGTGCGGGTGACCGACGACATCTGCAGCGCGCCGATCAGCGAACGCGGCAAGCGCCGGGGCATCGCGGGCGACCTGGTGGTCTTCAAGACCGCCGGGGCGGCCGCCGCGAAGGGCCTGCCCCTGGAACAGGTGACGCAGCTGGCCCAGCGGGCCAACGACCGCACCCGCAGCATCGGGGTCGCGTTCTCCGGCTGCACCCTGCCCGGTGCCTCCCAGCCGCTGTTCACCGTTCCCGAGGGCCGGATGGCCGTCGGGCTGGGCATCCACGGTGAGCCGGGCCTGGACGAGGTCGACCTGCCCACGGCCGACGGGCTGGCCCAGCTCCTGGTCGAGAGGCTGCTCGCCGAACTGCCCGAGGGTGTCGAGCAGAACAGCCGCGCCGCCGTCCTTCTCAACGGGCTCGGCACGGTCAAGCACGAAGAGCTCTTCGTGGTCTACCGCAAGGTCAACCAGTTGCTGGAGGACGCCGGGGTCACCGTGGTCGCCCCCGAGGTCGGGGAGCTGTGCACCAGTTTCGACATGGCCGGCGTCTCCCTGACCCTCACCTGGCTGGACCCCGAGCTGGAAGACCTCTGGCTCGCCCCGGCCGACAGCCCGGCGTTCCGGCGGGGCACTCTCACCCCGCAGCCGCGCCGGGTCGACCTGACCGCAGTGGCCCAGGAAGCCCAGGAGGCCGCGGCGATCCCGCCGGCCACCGAGGAGTCCCGCTCCGCCGCGGGCCTTCTCGTCGAGCTGCTGAGCGCGGTCGAGACCACGATCGACACGAACGTCGAGGAGCTGGGCCGCATCGACGCGGTCGCTGGTGACGGTGACCACGGCATCGGTATGCAGCGCGGCGCCAGGGCGGCGGCCGAGGCCGGCCGCGCGGCGTACGCCCGGGGCGCCGGCGCCGGTTCGGTGCTGACCATCGCGGGTGACGCCTGGGCCGACAAGGCCGGTGGCACCTCCGGCGCACTGTGGGGAATGGCCCTGCGCCGCATGGGAACCCGCCTCGGTGACGAGGCCTGCCCGACCGCGGCGACCGTCGCCGCGGCCCTGCACGAGGCCCGCACGGCCATCACCGAGACCGGCGGCGCCCGGCTCGGCGACAAGACCCTGGTCGACGTGCTCATCCCTCTCGACGAGACCTACCGGGGGAGTGTCGATTCCGGATCCACCGGGATCGACGCGGCGGCCACCGCGGCCACCGAGGGAGAGAGGGCCGCCGAGGCCACCAGCAGTCTCCTGCCCAGGACCGGCCGGGCCCGGCCGCACGCCGAGCGCAGCCTCGGCACCCCCGACGCCGGCGCCGTCTCGCTCAGCCTGGTGGCGCGGACCGTCCACACCACCCTCAGCACCACAACCGGAAGGTGAACCCCAGCATGAGCAAGCTCCGTATCGTCGTCGGCGCGGACGAGGCCGGTTTCGACTACAAGGAAGCGCTCAAGGCCGATCTTCAGGCCAGCGACCAGGTGATCGAGGTCGTCGACGTCGCCGCCGACCGCGACAACCCCTACCCCGACGTCGCCATCGCCGCGGCCGAGCTGATCGCCTCGGGCCAGGCCGACCGGGCCCTCCTGGTCTGCGGCACCGGTCTGGGCGTGGCGATCGCGGCCAACAAGGTGCCCGGCATCCGCGCCGTCACCGCGCACGACAGCTTCTCGGTGGAGCGCTCGATCCTGAGCAACAACGCCCAGGTGCTGACGTTCGGCCAGCGCGTGGTCGGCCTGGAGCTGGCCCGCCGCCTGGCCAAGGAGTGGCTGACGTACGAGTTCGACGACTCCTCCGCCTCGGCCGGCAAGGTCAGCCGGATCTCCGCCTACGAGGACGCCCAGGCGAAATGAGCACCACCTTCGGCGTCAGCCTCAAGATGTACCTGGGCTACGACCAGACACTGCGCTGGTGCCGGGACGTCGCCGGTCTGTGCGGCGACCACCCGCTGCTCACGGACAGGGGCGGAAAACTCTTCGTCGCCCCGAGCTTCCCGGCGATCCCGGCCGCCCGCGAGATCTTCCGCGGTACGCCGATCGCGGTCGGTGCGCAGAACCTGGCGCAGGCCGACACCGGTGCCTACACCGGTGAGGTCGGCGGGCCGCTGCTGCGCGAGGCCGGCGCCCAGTACGTCGAGGTCGGTCACGCCGAGCGGCGCCGGATGTACGGCGAGGACGAGAACGTGGTGGCGGACAAGACCGCGGCCGCGCTGCGCAACGGGCTGGTGCCGGTGCTGTGCATCGGTGAGCCCGAGCCGGTGGAAGCGTCCGCGGCGGCCACCGAGTGCGTCCGCCAGCTGGTCACCGCCCTGCAGGTAAGTGACCGCAAGGCGCTCGGCGGCCGGATCGTCGTGGCTTACGAGCCGATCTGGGCGATCGGTGCCGCGCAACCGGCCGGCGAGGCGCACATCCGCACGGTGTGCACCGCGCTGCGCGAGGCCGTGGCTGCCCGTCACGCGCACCCCGACAGCAGCGTCATCTACGGCGGCAGCGCCGGCCCGGGCCTGTACGGCCGGATCGCCGGGGCCGCGGACGGCGTGTTCCTGGGCCGGTTCGCCCATGACCCGCAGGCGCTGAAAGCCGTTCTGGACGAAGGGATGGCAGCATGACCATCGGCCTGAGCACGTACTCGTTCTTCTGGCAGTGGCACGCCGAGACCGCGCTCCAGCCCATCGGCCTGGCCGAGATGGTCGAGAGAACGGCCAATCTCGGGGTCTCGCTGCTGCAGATCTGCGACTATCCGCTGATCGAGAGCTACAGCGACGACGAGCTGAAGGCTCTCAAGGCCCTCGGTGACAGCCGGGGCGTCGCGTTCGAGCTCGGCACCCGCGGGGTCACGCCCGAGCACCTGGCCCTCTATCTGCGGATCGCCCGGGCGCTCGACATCACGCTGGTGCGCAGCATGTTCTACTCGGCCATCTCCCGGCCCACGCCGGAGCAGGCCCGACAGATGCTGGAGGACGCCGTACCCGCCTACGAGCAGGCGGGTGTCACGATCGCGCTGGAGACCTACGAGCAGGTGCCGACCGCCACCCTGGTCGACGTCGTCACCGCCGTCGGGTCCCCGAACCTGGGCATCTGCCTGGACCCGGCCAACTGCGTGGCCGCCCTCGAGCACCCGGACGACGTGGTGCGCCGCACCGCCGCCCTGGTGAAGAACATTCACGTCAAGGACTTCTCCTTCAGCCGCAAGGACGGCTGGGTCGGCTTCACGCTGGCCGGGATCCCCCTGGGAGAAGGACTTCTCGACTACCACGGTCTGATCGCCGCGGTGCGCCCGGACGAACAGGGCATCAACCAGATCATCGAGCACTGGGTGCCCTGGCAGGGCGACAGCACCACCACCTGCGACCTCGAAGACCGCTGGACCGTATCCAACCTGGAAACCCTGAGGAGTTACAGCAAATGAGCGACAAGCAGCTGACCATCGCCGTCATCGGTGCCGGTGGCAAGATGGGCATGCGGGTCTCCAACAACCTGCAGCGCAGCAACCACACCGTCTACTACGTCGAGAACGGCGAGGCGGGGAAGGCGCGCACCATCGAGGCCGGCCGTGAGCTCTCCGAGGCCGCCGACGCGGTCAAGGACGCCGACGTCGTCATCCTGTCGGTGCCCGACATCGCCCTGGGCCCGGTGTCCGAGGCCATCGTGCCGCAGGTCAACCCGGGCACCGTGGTGCTCACCCTCGACCCGGCCGCCGCGTACGCCAACCTGCTGTTCCGTCGCGACGACATCGAGTACGTCGTGGCGCACCCGTGCCACCCGTCGGTGTTCCTGCAGCGCAAGACCCAGGCCGAGCTCGACGACACCTTCGGTGGCATCGCCGCCGCGCAGGACGTCGTCGCCGCGATCGAGTCGGGCAACGCCGAGAAGCAGGCCTTGGCCGAAGAGGTCATCAAGCTCATGTACGCGCCCGTCCTGGACGTGCACTGGGTGACGGTCAAGCAGCTGGCCTACCTCGAGCCGACCCTGGTCGAGGTCGTCGCCTGCATGATCGGTGACCTCCTCAACGAGGCCCTGTCCGAGACCGTCAACAAGGTCGGCGTGCCCGAGCCCGCCGCCCGCGCCATGCTCATGGGCCACGTTCAGGTCGCCCTGGCCAACGGCCTGCGCGGCGACAACCCGTTCTCCGACGCCTGCCTGATCGCGATGGACTACGGCCGCGAGAAGCTGATCAAGGACGACTGGAAGAGCATCTTCGACGACACCGAGCTCGACAGCGTGCTCAAGCAGATGCTGCACCTGGACCACATCCACCGCTGATCCACCCACGGATCCACCCGCTGATCCGCAGCGTCCCCGAGCGCCCTTCCCCCGACCTCCGGGGAAGGGCGCTCGCGCGTTCAGCCCAGGGCCAGATCCCGCAGCCCGCAACCGGTCAGCCGCTCCCGGTCGCTGCTGCCGACCTCGCTGCGGCCGGTGGCCCGGCGCAGCAGCACATCCGGGGCCCAGCCGAGCGCGCGGGCGGCCTCCGGTCGCTCGAACAGCATGGCCACCAGCACCCGCACCGCCGGTTCCGTGACCCACGCCGCCTGTCCGACGGCGTCCGCCACGTCGATCCCGTGCAGCGCGGTCTCGAACACCCGCGTTACCAGGAACCCGCTCAGCAGTATCGCGTCGCCGTGCCGGGTCAGTACCACCCGGTCGTCCCGCTGCCCGGCGCACGCCCGCACCACCTGCTCGACGGTGTCGTCGAGTTGGTCGGCCAGTCCCCGTTCTCCGGCAGAGGAAGAGTCGGCCCGGGCGGCCGCGTCCCGCACCCGCTGCGCGTTGGAAGCGGGGCTGAACCGTGCGTCCGCCCGGTAGTACGAGACCGCGGTGACCTCCGCACCCAGGGGTGCCGGCGCGTCCACCATTCCCGGGACCCGGCCCACGGTGGTGACCACGTGCCCCACCACCCCCGCCACCGACCAGGGCGTACACCGCGTGGGAAGCCCCCATGCGTCCTGCGGTAGCCGACCCAGAGCGCTCACGAACGCACCCGACTCGACCCGGAAAGTCTCCACGACGTCCACAGTTCCCTCTCGTTCGTGAGCCCGCGAATGTGACATTAACCCTCAAGGTGCACACCCTCGGCCCGGCCGTGATCATTCAGCCATGGGTGACACGGAGGTGACCGATCTCGCGCGGCGCCGGCAGACCCGACTACTGGCTGGGGGTCTTGCGCTGTATGCGGTGCTGCTGCCGATCGGTTGTGGCATCGGGTTTCTCTGGATCGACGAGGAACTGGACGGCGACTTCTGGCTGTTCCTCCTGCTGATGGCCGGCCTGCTGGCCGTACACATCGTTCCAGCAGTGGTTTTCGTGCTCTGGAGGCGCCGGAGAGGTGTGCGCTGGGCCCAGCCGCCCCTGTTGATGGGGGTCTATGGGGCTCGCCGTGCGAGCGTCATCCACAGCATCCGGGCCGGGCAACCGGTTGAGGCACGGGACCAGGAGGTCGCGATCGACGTGGCCCACCGGATGGCCGCGAGGCGCCACATCGTTGTCTGGTTCGTGCCGGTGTACGTACTGATCGGGATCGCGCTGCTCGTGGTCCTGGGTTGGGCTTCCGCATCGATACCCGTGCTGATCGCATCAATAACCGTCTTGTTCAGCATGGCCGTGATGCTGGTCTCCTCGCGCCTCGCCCTGCGCAACGCAGATCGGGGCCGGGTCTGGCTGGAGCAGCACTCGTCCTGACCGATCGGCCGGTCACGGGGTGCTCGGATCTGTGCAGATATGCCCCGCTGGTGCACGTCTGCACTAGCCGGTCCGCGGAGTGGGGGCCATCATGTCCCGGCAAGCGTGCGCGACGTCAGGAGTGGCAGTGAGCGGTGAGTGGGTCAGGACCGGCGGCTCGGATGGTGACCGGGTGGAAATGCGTGAGCACGACGGTCTGGTCCAGGTGCGCGACGCCACGAGACCCGGCGGTCCGGTGCTGAACTTCCACAGCAGCGAGATGTCGGTCTGGATTCACGGAGCCACGGGCGAGTCCGGTCATCTGACCTGATCCTCCTCGTCACCCGCTGAACGCCCTTCCTCCGGACGCCCGGAGGAAGGGCGTTCAGCGTCTATCAGGCCGCTGCGTGGTCCCGGCCCGGCAGGAGGAGCAGTTTCCCGCGGGCGTGCCCGCTCTGGCTGATGGTCAGGGCGCTCTCCCATTCCTCCAGGGGGAAGGTCGCGGCGATCGGCACGGTGAACCGGCCCTCCGCGGCGAGCTGGGCGAACTCCGGGAGTACCTCGTCGCGCCGGGTCAGGTCCTCGGTGAACGAGGCGCGGACGCCCAGTTCCTTCGCGGCGGCGAAGTCGGAGATGGTCAGCACGCGCTGGGTGTCGCCGCCGGCGATGCGCAGCAGGTCGGGGAGGGCGCCACCGGTCGGGGCGGTGTCGAGCACGAGATCGACCGGTCCCGGGTGCAGTTCGGCGACGCGCTCGACCATCCCGTCACCGTAGGCGGTGACCTTCGCACCGAGGTCACGCAACTGCTGGGCGTACGGGTCGCCGGCGGTGGCGATGACGTTCATCCCGCGCAGGAGCGCGATCTGCACGGCGGCGAACCCGATGGTGCTGCCCGCGCCGTGGATCAGGATCGTCCGGCCCGCGTCGAGGCCGAGCCAGCTCAGGTGGTGGAAGGCGGTGTCGACCGTCATCGGCAGCGCGGCCGCGTGGACGAGGTCGAGCCCGTCGGGGACGGGGAACCAGCGGTTCATGACGGCCTGGTCGGCAGCCCCGGCACTGGGGCAGTGCGCCCAGTCCGCAGTGCCGAAGACGACGTCGCCCACGGCGACACCGTCCACACCCTCGCCGATCGCGTCGACCGTGCCCGAGACGTCGCAGCCGATGCCGCGGGGGAGATCCCCGGCGAAAAGGCCACGGCACAGCGCCCAGTCGGCCGGCGCCAGGCCGGCGGCGTGCACTCGCACCCGGATCCGGCCCGGTCCGGGCTCCGGCACCTGCGTGGTCTCCAGACGCAGGACGTCGTGGGGCTCGCCGTACTCCCGGAATCGAACGGTCCGCATCGTGTCGGTCATGGATCCACGCTTCCTCGAGGCATTCGTAAAGTCAGGGACTGACGTTACGGCAGGAGAGTAAGCATCTGTCAGTCACTGACGCAACCCTGTTAGGATGGCTGCGTGCCCCGGGACGGACGGATCGTGCGCGAGCGCCTGCAGCGCTCCGCCCTCGAGCTGTTCACCGAACACGGGTACGACGGCGCCACCGCCGGGCAGATCGCCGCCCACGCCGGCGTCACCGAGCGCACCTTCTTCCGGCACTTCCCGGACAAGCGTGAGGTGCTCTTCGCCTCCGAGGAGGAACTGCGCGAGGTCCTGTCCGGCGCGCTCGCGGCGGTGCCGCCGGAACTGGAGGCGCTGCCGACCCTGCGCCGGGCCTTCCACGACGTCGTGCCGTTGCTCGAGCGCAACCGCCCGCTGGCCGAACTGCGCGCGCCCGTCATCCGGGCCGCGCCCGCGCTGCGCGAGAGGGAGTCCGCGAAGGCGACCGCGCTCGTCACGCTCGTCGCCGAGGCGCTGGAAAAGCGCGGCGTGAGCGCACGATCGGCCCTGTTGTGCGCCCGGGTCGGCATGGACGCGTTCAGTACGGCGATCCGGCGGTGGATGACCGAGCCGTCACCCGATCTGCACGCCGAGGTCGACGAGGCGTTCGAGGAGTTGCGCGCCCTGACCGGGGCGCTGTGAGCACCCGTCCGCCGGATCGCCGACACTTACCGGCTTCCGGGTTGCCCGCGGTTCACCGCCTACGCTCGCCCTGAGCGATCGTCGGTGACGGAGGGGTGGCGCGTATGCCGCGGGAATGGTTCTTCAGTGCCACGTCGGCCGATGCGGCGCACGCCCGCCGCGACGTCGAGCACGCGGGATTCCGTTTCCTGGAGACCGATCTGGTGGTGGCGGAGGGCAAGCCGAACGGGGTCGCCCGGACGTTCGAGCCGGACGAGGGCATCTTTCCCTTCGACGAGATGTACCGGGCCGCGCGACGCAGTGACAATCCGGGCCCGGTGTTCTGGGCCGGCACGGCACGACTCAGCGGCGGGCCGGAGATCTTCCTGGCCCTCGACCTCGTGCGGGGGCTGGTGGTGCGCGCGGCGCACAGCATGGCCCTGCGCTATCTGGGGTACCGGGAACTTCCGGACTGACGGGAACGGCCCCGACGAGAACGCTCGCCGGGGCCGTTCCCGACCTGGTGAACGCCCCGGAGGTGGGGAACTTCTCAGCGCGGATCGCGCCAGCCGTCGGCCAGGAACGCGAAGATCTCCTCGACCGCGGCACCGGGATTCTCCCGGCCCCGCACGATGGTCGGCACCTGCAGGGCGAAGCGGGCCAGGCTCGCGCAGGCGATGTTGTCGTGCGGCACCCCGAACTCGTCGGCCAGGGCCGCGGCCAGGATGTCGGTGTGCTGGGCCCAGACACGCTCGGCATACAGGCGCAGGGCCGGCGTGGACTCGACGAGACGGGTGAACTGCGCCAGCTCACCCTGCCCGTCGGGCTGCGTCACCCGCCCGGCCAGCCAGAAGTCGCGCAGCGCCTCGACGACGCTCAGGCCTTCGGGGCGCCCGCGGACCGCGGCGACCAGGCTCGCCTGCATGTGGGCCTGCTCGTCGAAGACCAGCGCCTCCTTGCCGGTGAAGTGCTTGAACAGCGTGGTGGTGGAGACGTCTGCCGCGTTCGCGATGTCCCGGATGCTCACCTGGTCGTAGCCCCGCTCCAGGAACAGGCGCAGCGCCGCGTCGGCGATCGACTGCCGGGTGGCGGCCTTCTTGCGCTCGCGGCGGCCTGGGGTGACGGGGGTCTGCATGGGTTCATCGTAGAGCAAAAGTGCAACAGATTAAAAAGTGAAACCATTGCACTTTTGGATCGAGTGAGCTTTCATGATGGACATGAGCACATCGCCTCGTGAAGCCCGCATCGCCGTCGTCGGAGCCGGTCCGGCCGGCCTGACCTGCGCCCGGATTCTGCAGAAGCACGGTCTGGACGTCACCGTGTACGACCGCGACTCCGGCCCCGACGCCCGTAACCAGGGCGGCACCCTCGACCTCGACACCGAGCACGGCCAGAACGCCCTGCGGGAGGCCGGCCTGCTCGAGCAGTTCTTCGCCCTGGCCCGGCCCGAGGGCCAGGAGATGCGCAAGGTCGGCCCCACCGGAGAGCTGCTCGGGCAGCACCTTCCCGAGCCCGACGAGATGTTCAAGCCCGAGATCGACCGCGGGCTGCTGCGGAACCTGCTGCTGGACTCGCTGGAGCCCGGAACCGTCCGGTGGGGAAAGGCTCTGGCCTCCGTGCAGGACGGGCGCCGCCTCCACTTCACCGACGGCACGCAGGAGGACGCCGACCTGGTGATCGGCGCCGACGGTGCCTCCTCCCGGGTGCGGGCGGCCGTGTCGTCCTGCGCTCCGCTCTACTCGGGCATCAGTTTTCTGGAGGCCTGGTTCGATGACGTCGAAGCCCGGCACACCGACCTGGCCGACCTGGTCGGGCAGGGGCTGATGGCCTCGGCCGACGGCTCCCGCGCCCTGTTCGCCCAGCGCAACGGTGGCGACCACATCCGGGTCTACATCATTCAGAAGGTTGAGCTCGACTGGATCTCCCGACTGGGCTTGACGATTCACGACACCGCGGGCATCCGCGCCCACCTGCTGGGGGAATTCGCCGGCTGGGGCCCGCGGATGACCCAGATGCTCACCGACAACGACGGTGTCTACGTCAATCGCCCGATTTTCGCCCTGCCCGCCCCCTACGGCTGGGAGCACTCACCCACGCTCACCCTGCTCGGCGACGCCGCGCACGTCATGCCCCCGATCGGCGTCGGGGTGAACCTGGCCCTGCACGACGCCCACGACCTGGCCCTCGCCCTGGCCGGTTCCGCGACCGTCGAGGAGGCCCTGACCAGCTACGAGAAGATCATGCTGGAGCGCTCCGACGAGATCGGGGCCTCGCTCGGTCCGGGGGCCGAGGGCATGATCGACGCGGACTGAAAGACGCCGTCGATACCCTGAGCGCCGCACAGGTGGAACAGCTGAACGACGGAAGGAACGCCAGCACCATGACCACTCCCGAGAGCCGCCTGGCCGAGGCCGGTATCGAGCTGCCCGCCCCGGTGGCGCCGCTGGCCAACTACGTGCCCGCCACCCGCGCCGGCTCCCTGATCTTCACCGCCGGGCAACTGCCCCTGTCCGGCGGGGTGATGCTCGCCGAGGGCAAGGTCGGCGGCGGCGTGCTGCCCGAGCAGGCCGCCGACTGCGCCCGGCAGGCGGCGGTCAACGCACTGGCCGCGATCAAGGCCGAGATCGGCGACCTGTCCGCGGTGAAGCGGGTGGTGAAGGTCGTGGTGTTCGTCGCGAGCGAGCCCGGCTTCACCGGTCAGCCGGCCGTCGCCGACGGCGCCAGCGCCCTGATGGACCTCGCCTTCGGTGAGGCGGGCAAGCACTCGCGCAGTGCGGTCGGCGTCGCGGTCCTGCCCAAGGACGCGCCGGTCGAGGTGGAGCTGATCGTCGAGGTCGGGTAGCGGTGCCCACGGGGACGCCGGTGTCGTAGGCGGCACCGGCGAACCCACCGATCCCGTCGATCACCGGGTACTGCGTGAGCGGTGCAGCAGCCAGACGAAGTACGGCGCACCGATCAGGGCCATCATCAGCCCGGCCGGGATCTGCGACGGGGCGATGAGGGTGCGGCCGAGGGCGTCGGCGGCCACGACGAGCAGGGCGCCCAGCAGCAGGGCGACCGGGATGATCCGCCCGTGCCGCACGCCGACCAGGGCCCGGGCCAGGTGCGGGGCCACGAGCCCGACGAAACCGACCACCCCGACCGCGATCACGCTCGTGGCGGCGGTCACGGCGGCGATCGTCAGCAGGGCCAGGCGGGCGCGCTCGCGGCGGACCCCGAAGATCTGCGGGGTGTCCTCGTCGATGGCCAGCAGGTCCAGCTCACGTCGCATGCCCAGCACCAGGGGCGTGGCGATCACCAGCGTCACCGCGACCGGGAGAACGTCCGGGAACGTCCGGCCGTAGGTCGTGCCCGACAGCCAGGTGAAGATCCGCGGGGTGTCGTAGGGATCGGCGCGCAGCAGCAGGAAGGTACTGAAACTGCTGAGTGCGTAGCCACATCCGATACCGATGAGCAGGAAGCGGTCGGGCCGGAAGCCGCCGCGCCAGGACAGCGCGGTGATCAGGGCGAAGGTCGCCAGGCCCATGGCGACGGCGGCGACGACGAGCGTGGGCCGGCCGCCGGGCAGTCCGGAGGTCACCACGAGCACCGCGCCGAGCCCGGCCCCGGCGGTGATGCCGAGGATGCCGGGTTCGGCCAGCGGGTTGCGCACCGTGCCCTGCACCACCGTTCCGGCCAGGGCCAGGGCCGCACCGGCGGTGGCGGCCGCGGCAACGCGGGGTGCGCGGTCGTCCAGGGCCCGGGCGATCAGGTCGGGGGCGGTGCCCTGGACCCAGAGGGAGAGGTCACCCAGGCGCAGCCACAGGCTCCCGGCCAGCAGGCCGACGAGCACGGCGGCCACGAGCAGGACGGTGACGACGACCATCACGGTGAGGAAGCGCCGCCTCGAGCGCACGGCGACGTGGGCGTGGGGGGCCGGGCCCAGGTCGCGCAGGCGCAGCGCCAGGAACACGATGACCACGGCACCGAGCAGCGAGGTCGGGATCCCGGTGGGGATCGAGGCCGCGGCCTGGGCCCCCATGATCGCCCGCAGCACCGCGTCCGCCAGCAGCACCAGCAACGCGCCGGCCAGCCCGCAGGCCGGGATCCCGAAGACGTGACGGCTCAGAGCGCCGATGCGCGTGGCCGCCAGGCGCACCGCGACCGGAGCAGCCAGACCGACGAAGGCCAGCGGCCCGGCCAGCGTCACCGAGATGCCGGTCAGCATGACGGCCACCAGCACGGCCACGATCCAGGTCGAGCGCACCGGCACGCCCAGGGACGCGGCCGCATCGTCACCGAGCCCGAGAACGTCCAGGCGCCGGGACATCAGGACGGCCAGGACGATCAGGACGGTGATGACCGGGCTCGCCCGGGCCGCGGCGTCGAGGTTGAGCTGCGCGAGAGAACCGTTGCCCCAGGCGTACAGCCCCACCGTGCCTTCCTTGAACAGGATCAGCAGCATGGCGCTGGCGGCGTCGAGGGCCATCGCGACCGCCGACCCGGCGAGGATCAACCGCGTGGAGTTGACGCCGGTCGCGGCCCCGGCCAGCCCGAGCACGACGCCCGCGGCGAGCAGGCCACCGCCGAAGGCCACGGCGCCCGAGGCCCACAGCGGCACGACCAGGCCGAACGCGGCGACGCCGGTCAGCGCGAAGTAGGCCCCGGCGGTGACGGCCAGGGTGTCGGGGGAGGCCAGCTGGTTGCGGGTGATCGACTGCAGCAGGGCGCCACCCGCGCCGAGCGCCACCCCGACCGCGGTCCCGGCGAGCAGCCGCGGCAGCCGCGACCCGGTCAGCACATCACCGATCGGGACACCGCCGACGTTCTCGCGGACACCGAAGAGATAGCGCACCAGGTCCAGGGGTCCCACGCCGGACGTTCCCTGGGTCAGATGCCACAGGCCGACCAGGACGACCGAGGCGAGCAGGACGAGCAACACGGCCGTCCCGCTCGCGCCGCGGCCGAGCCCGATCCCGGGCAGCGGCCGCGACGGCGAGCTTCCGGTCACTTCGCGGTCAGGATATTCACGTAGGCGTCAATGGCCTGCTCGTTCGACCTGGGACCACCGGCACCCCAGACGCTGTTGGGGAACGCGTGCGCGCGTCCTTCTTTCACCGCCGGCAGAGCCTTCCAGATCTTGCTCTTCCCCAGTTCGTCGACGTAGTTGTCCTCGGTGCCGTCGTTGGCGTAGAAGAGCGTCGCGTCACCGACAGCCGTGAGGCCCTCGATGTCGGTCTGGGCCAGACCGTAGGAGGGGTCGACACCGCCGCTGCCGTAGGTGGAGTTGATCTCGTCGGTCCAGGCCGACGTCATGCCCAGGGCCTCGCCGATCTCGGTGAACAGGGCGCCCTTGCCGTAGGGGCGGATCACCACGTTGCTGCCCTCGATCCAGCCGTCGAAGAAGAGGAAGTCGGTGGGCTTCACCCCGGCGTCGACGACCTTCTGCTTCGCCTCGGCGAAGTGCGTGTCGAACTCCGCCAGGACGGCGTCCGCCCGCTCGGTGCGGCCGGTGGCCTCACCGATCATGGAGAAGACCTTCTTCATGTTGTCGATCTGGCCCGAGGCATCGGCCCCGACCGTGGCCAGCACCGGAACACCCCGCTTCTCCAGCTTGGCGAGCAGCTCGTCGTCGGCCTGGTAGACCTCCATGACGATGAGGTCGGGGTTCGTCGCGTACAGCGCGTCCAGGTCGGGCTCGCCGCGCTCGCCGGCACTGGGAACGGATGCGGGCAGCTTCTCGGCGGTCACGTACTGGGCGTACCCGTCGGTGGAGGCGGCCGCGACCGGGGTCACGCACAGGGTGAGCAGGTCTTCGGTCTGCTGCCACTCCAGCACCGCGACGCGCTCGGCGGGCTTGTCGAGCTTGATCGTGCGCCCGACGCCGTCGGTCATCGTGACCGGGCCGGTCGAGGTCTTCGTGGTGTCGTCGGCACAGGTCTGCGAGGCGGGGGCGGCGGTGCCGCCGGTGGCCGCCTCGACATCCGTGGTGCCGCAGGCGGCCAGGGCCAGGGTGATCACGGCGAGGGTCGCGGCGCCGCGGGCGCGGCGGGGGACAGAGATCATGCCAACGTCTCTTTCGGGGTGACAGGGAGAGTACGGACGACGGGGTGCCGTCCGAGGGGGTCGATGCGCAGGCGCCCGGTGCCCGGGTCGGTGGCGACCTCGACGGTGAGGCCGTAGACCTCGCTGAGGTGCTCGGCGGTGAGTACCTGGAACGGGTCGCCCGCGGCGTGGATCCGCCCGGCGTGCAGGAGCACGAGGGAGTCGGCGATCCGCGCGGCGTGGTCGAGATCGTGCAGCACGATGCCGACGGCGACGCCCCGCTCGTCGGCGAGATCGCGCACCAGGTCCAGGGTCTCGACCTGGTAGCGGAGATCCAGGTGGTTGGTCGGCTCGTCCAGGAGCACGACGCCGGTCTCCTGGGCGAGGCTGGCGGCGAGCCAGACACGCTGCATCTCGCCGCCGGACAGCTCACTGACCGGCCGGTCGGCCTTGTCCGCGGTTCCGGTGGCCGCCATGGCCCGGTCGATCGCGGCGCGGTCGTGGGTGGAGGCACCGCTGAAGCGGCGCCGGTGCGGATGGCGCCCGAACGCGACGACCTCGCTCACGGTCAGGCCGGGCGGGGCCTGCCGGGACTGCGTGAACAGGGTGACCCTCTGCGCGAACTGGCGCACGCTCAGCGTCGACACCGGCTGGTCGTCCAGGAGTACCTGGCCGCTCTCGACGTCGTGAAGCCGGGCGAGGGCGCGCAGCAGCGTCGACTTCCCGCTGCCGTTCGGCCCGACCAGTGCGGTGATCCGTCCGGGTCGCAGCTCCAGTGAAACATCTTGGACCACAGTGGTTCTGCCGTACCGGAGAACGAGCCGGTCGCCGCGCAGAACGGCGGGCACACCCGGGGTGGGCATCGATCGACTCCGTTGAGGTAGGCCAGCCTTACCTAATAGAGACTAGGTGCCGAGGATCTTGGCCGACAATCCCGTCGTCAGGACAGGGGATACGGGTTTTCGGACAATCCCGGTCCGGATGTCTTGGCCAGCGTGCCGGGAGTCACCTTCATCACGCGCCGGAAGGCCGCGATGAACGTGCTCGGCTGCGCGTAGCCGAGCAGCTCGGAGACCTCCTGGACGTCAGCGCCGGCCGACAGCAGCGCCAGCGCCGCGTGGATCCGCCGCGCCTGGCGCCACTGCGCGAACGACAGTCCGGTCGCCTCGCGGAACGCCCGGGTGATCGTGCGGTCGCTCGTGCCCAGCTGTGCGGCCCACTCGGCCAGGCTGCGGTCGTCGGAGGGATCGTCGATCAGTGCCTCGGCGATCGCGTCGATCCGGTGATCGCCCGGAAGGTCGAGGGCGAACTGCCGTTCCGCGGCCTCGAGCACGTCGAACACCACCGCCTCGGCGCGGGCCCGCGCCCCCTCGTCCAGATCCGTGCGGCCCAGGCGCACCAGCAGAGACTCCAGCAGAGGGGTGATCGTGATCGACGTCGGCCCGGAGAACTCGACCGGGATGCGCCCGGGGGCGAAGAAGGCGCTGTGCAACTGCGCGGCGGCGGTCACGCGGCCCCCGTGCACCACGCCGGCCGGCAGCCACATGCCGAAACCGGCTGGCACGGTGAAGATCTGATGCCCGATCCGGGAGGTCAGCGTGCCCCCGCGCACCCAGACCAGCTCATGCATCGGATGCACGTGCGGCGACCACTCCGCTGCCACGCTGTGCGAGTGAGACTGGGCCACGATCGTGAGCGGCGCGGGATCCGCCACCGGCCGCCCTCCACCCCGGTGCAGCACCGTGCCCCGGTCGCGGCGCCAGGCGCCCAGACCGAGATCGTCAGGACCCGCCGCAATCACCCCTCGAGCATACGCTGCGAGGTCCTGAGCAGGGCACTTGCCCGGACCCGGAGCACCTCAGACCGGTCGAAATGCGTACTACGTCCCTCCCCGTGATCATCACAGGCATGCCCGACACGGATGTGGCTCAGCGCGCACGACGCCGGCAGAACACGGTGTGGCTCCTCTTTCTCGGGATCTGCGTCCTGCTCTTGCCCGGGATCCTTCTGGCGACCTTCCTCGTCGTCGACGAGGAGGACCGCGACAGCCTCCCGCCGTTCCTCTGGATCCTGGGCGGCGTGCAACTCCTGATCCTGCTGCTCGTGCTGGGCGGACTGTTCTGGCTGCGCCGTCGAGGGGTCGGATGGGCCCAGCCGCCGCTGTCGCTGGGCGTCGACCGCAAGCGACGTCAGAGCATCTTCAAGAACATCCGGGCCGTCGAGCCGGTGCCGGAGGCCGATCAGGAAGTCGCCGACGACCTGGCCCGGCGGATGGTCGGGCAACGCTGGCTCGTCCTGCTGCTGCCGCTGGTCTCCCTGCCGTTCCTCGCCCGGATCATCTGGGGCGATCGCGGCTCCCTGGACTGGTTCTCGCTCTTCGCGTTCATCATGATGTACGCCTCCCTGCCGTTCGTGCTGCGCGACGCTCGGCGGGCCCGGCGCTGGCGGGAGCAGTACGGCTCGTCCGAGGCCTAAAGCATTTGCGGCGGGCGCAGATCCGGCGGCAGGTCCAGGGGATGACGCCCGTCGTCCCGGTCGGCGACCGACCGCATGGCCCGGCGGTACTGGGCCGTCGTGATCTGGTGACCCATCACCTGGCGGGCCAGCACCCCCTCGAGCGTGACCGCGGCGACGACCGGCGGGGACACGGCGTGTGCGGGATCACGGCGCTGCCGGCGCTGGGCGAGCACCTGGCTCACGTCCCACCAGGTGGCGACGAGGCCGATCACGATGAGGAACGTCACGAGAAGGACTCCCGGGCTCATGCCCCCAGTCTCGACCCGCTGCACGCCCCGGCCCAGGGACGAAAGTCCGGCCCCGGGTAAGCTTTGTTCCCCGTTCACCGTTCACCAGCCCGGGCGCAAGGAGCTCCATGATCGCCCGGATGGAACAGCACCAGGTCGCGCTCTACCTCGCCGCCCTGGCCGCCGGCGCCCTGCTCGGCCTGGCCGCCCCCGCACTGGGACCGGGCCTGGAGCACGCCATCAACCCCGTCCTGGGCCTGCTGCTGTACGTGACCTTCCTCCAGGTACCCGCCGCCGAACTCGGCCGCTCGCTGCGGGAGGGCCGGTTCCTGGCTGCCGCCCTGGTGGTCAACTTCGTCGTCGTGCCGCTCGTGGTCGCCGCCCTGTTCACCGTCCTGCCCGACGACCGCGCCGTCCGCCTCGGGGTCCTGCTGGTGCTCCTGGCCCCCTGCGTCGACTACGTGATCGTGTTCAGCGGACTGGCCGGGGGCAGCAACCGCCGCCTGCTCGCCGCCACCCCCATGCTGCTCATCACCCAGATGATGCTGCTGCCGGTCTACCTGCTGCTGTTCCTCGGCCCCGATCTGGCCGACGTGATCGAACCCGGGCCGTTCGTCGAGGCTTTCGTCGTCCTCATCGTGATCCCGCTGACGCTGGCCTGGTCGACCCAGGCCTGGGCGGCGCGACGCGTTGCGGGGCAACGATTCACCACGACCGCGAACCTCACCATGGTGCCCCTGATGATCGCCACCCTGCTCACGGTGGTCGCCTCCCAGATCCCCCGGGTGAACGACTCCCTGGCCCCGGTCGCCCGCGTGATACCGGTGTACGTCGCCTTCCTGGTCGTCATGGCCTTCGCCGGACTCGCCGTCGCCCGCCTGTTCCGCCTCGACGCCCCGGCCGGGCGCGCCATCGTGTTCACCGGCGCCACCCGCAACTCCCTGGTCGTGCTCCCGGTCGCCCTGGCCCTGCCCGACGCGCTCGCGGTTGCCGCGGTGGTCGTGGTCACCCAGACCCTGGTCGAGGTGGTCGGCATGGTCGTGTACGTGCGGGTGGTCCCGCGTCTACTGCCGAATTGAGGACGAGGTGTCCCCTCGCGCTCAGATCGCTCAGGTGAGTGTGGGCGCGGGCTGGGGGAGCGGGTGGGCGCCCTCGGGGCGCAGGCCGTCGAAGATGATCGCGAGATAGCGGCGCCACTGGTCGGGTGAGGGGTTCGGTAGAAAACTCACCACGTGCACGGGTGCGCAGATGAGCACCCAGATGTCGGCACCGGTGACGTCCGGGCGCACCTTTCCCTGCTCGCGGGCCCGGTCGGTCAGCGCGGTGACGGCGCCGAACAGCCGGTCACGCAACTCGATGACGCTCGTGTGGTTCTCGCTGGCGCCCAGCAGGAACGACACGTCGTGCTGCTGACGCTGATCGGCCGCCACGGTCAGGAATTCCAGCAGGGCAGCACCCGCGTCGTCGGCGGTGAGCAGGCGCTGCGCCGCGGCGTCCAGCGGCTCCAGGTGCTGGAGCACGATCGCCGCGATCAGGTCTTCCTTGGTGGCGAAATGCCGGAACACCGTGCCCTTCCCGACCCCCGCCCGGCGCGCGATGTCGGCCACCGACGACTCCGGCCCCCGCTGCGCGAACTCCTCCTCGGCCGCGGCCATCAGCAGTTCACGGTTGCGCGCCGCATCGGCACGCAGGGGTCGGACGGGCTCACTCACCCACGCACCTTACCAAGTTGACCGCCCGGTCCGTTTGTGGCTAGCGTCCCTGGTCAATAAACGGACCCAACGGTCACTTTACTGGAGGTTGTCATGAAGGCCCTTGTCGCCACCGGGTACGGCCCGCCCGAGCAGCTGTCGATCGCCGAACTCCCGGTGCCACAACCCGGCCCGGGTCAGGTGCTGGTGAAGGTCGCCGCCTCGTCGCTCAATCCCACCGACGCGATCGTCGTGCGGGGCGGGTTCCGCGAGCTGGTCGAGCTCGAATTCCCTTACGTGCCGGGTAATGACTTCGCGGGCCGGGTGGTCGAGCTCGGCGCCGGCGTCACCCGCTTCGCGGTGGGGGACGAGATCTTCGGGCTGTCCATGCCCCGGCAGCTGAACTTCGTAGCCGACGATAACAGGCCGTCGCTCAGCACTGGTGGGCTCGCGGAGTACGCCGTCGTGGAGGCCGACACTCCGCTGCTGGCGCTGCGTCCGGCCTCGGTGCCGGCCGAGCAGGCCGCGGCACTGGGCGTGGTCGGGTCCACCGCTCTGGGGTTGATGAAGCTCGGCGAGATCAAACCGGGCCACCGGGTTCTCGTGATCGGGGCCACGGGTGGTGTGGGCACGGCGGTGATCCCGCTGCTGGCGGCCGCGCGGGCGCAGATCGTGGCGACGTCCTCGACCGAGGCCGGGGCGCAGATCCTGCGGGAGCTCGGGGCCGGTGAGGTCATCGGGCACGCACCGGAGGGGTACCCCTCCGACGTCGACGTGGTGTTCAACCTGGCCCTGTACCCGGCCGACCTTCCGTCCGCGGCCCGGGTGCTGAAGCCGGGCGGCCGCTTCGTGTCGATCATCTTCCCCGAGCCCACACCGGAACTGCTCGGCCGGGAGGATGTCTCGCTGCGGTACTACCTGGACCCGGACGGCCGGTTCGGCACCATGGACGACGTGGCCCGCGCGGCCGAGAAGGGTGAGCTGTCGGCCCGGATCGCCCACCGCTTCACCCTGGACGAGGCAGTCACCGCGGTCGTGACCTACGTGCGGGAGAAGAACGTCGGGAAGATCGTCGTCACCATGTGAGCCGAGCCCTTGTTCGTGATCGGGCCAACTGTCCCCGGGGACAGTTGGCCCGATCACGAAGTGACGGTCGTGGTCAGCGCAGCGCCGCGATACGGGAACGCACCGACCGCAGCTGGGCCAGGCGGCGTTCGTAACCACCACCGAGCACCAGCAGGGCCAGGCCCACCACGGCGGCCCAGGCCCACAGCGGCACGGTCGCGCCGATCTCGGTCATCCACGGCGACAGCAGCACCAGCGCCTCGAGCACCAGCGTGGCCGACCCGAGCACCAGGACAGCTTGCAGACGCTGCTGCGCACCGGCCGCGGCGACGGCGGCGGCCAGCAGGATGACCAGGAACGGACGCAGGTCCGGGCCTTCGGTCCCGGTCAGGGTGCAGAGGAGACCGGGGGCCAGCAGCAGGACCAGTCCCGGGGAGAAGGCCGGCCAGGAGGCCGGCAGAGGCGACGGCAGCGCCCCCGGCAGATTGTCCTGGGGGTGCCTCCGGATCCTGTCCTCCAGCAGCGGGAAGCGGTCGAGGCCGTGCAGCAGCGCGATCAGGGCGGCCGGGATCGTCCAGACCTCGAGAACGCCGAAGGACAGGCCGGGATCGGCCCCCGGACCGCCCTGATCGCTGAGCCCGAACACGACCCGGGCGAGCGCGGTGGCCACCGCCGTGATGGTGGCGGCCAGGAGGGCCGGGCGCACCACGGCGGTGCCACCCAGCCAGGTGGGCACGGAATCCGTTGTGCCGGAACGGATCAGGTAGGTACAGCCGGCCACCACGAGCGCGGCCAGCGTGATCAGCGTGATCGGCCGGGCGATGTCGTCGCGCACGAGGCAGGTGATCACGCTGGGCACCAGGCCGAGCGCGAGTGGGGTGAGGATCAGGCGGTCGTTCCCGGCCGGGTCTGATCTGGTGTGCCGGGCCCAGAGCTGAATGCCGAGCAGGACCAGGGCGGGTGGCACCGTGTAGGCCTCGACCAGGCTGACATCGGCATCCACCAGCCGGGTCCAGCTGGAGGCGGTGAGCAGCAGCCCGGCCACCCAGCCGATCTGCGAGCGGCCGGGGGTCAGAGCGATCGCGGTCACCGCCGAGCCGACGATCAGGAGCACCAGCCAGAGCTGTTCCTCCTGCCCCGGAGTCACGGCCAGGGCGAGGGCGACGAGTCCGGTGATCGCCAGACCGGCCTCGGCCCCGGCCCGTCGTAGCGCCTGACTCCCGAGCCGCCCCCGCAGGGCCAGCACGGTGACCAGCAGGGCGCCGGCGGCTGCGGTCAGGGCCCAGATCAGGGCGGGGGTCAGAGCGTCGAAAGAACCGGCGTGCGCCCAGGAATGCAGGAACAGGGCGATGGCCGGGGTGATGAGGGCGGTGAAGACCGGGGCGAGCAGGGGCACGGTCTGGACCAGGCCGGCGCGGGCCCACAGCGCACCGCCGAGGGCGGCGAGCGCGGTCACCGCGAGCAGGACGGGCTGGTGCCAGGCCGGTTGGTAGTCGATGCCGAGGGTGCTGGCGAGCCCGATGCCGAGCGCGAGGTATCCCGGTGCGGCGGCCGCGAGACGGTCTGTAGGGGTCCAGGTGGCGCGGCCCGGGCGTTCCGGCAGCGGCAGCCGGGGCACCGTGAGCAGGGCGAGAGAGACGAGAGCACCGGTCACGGCGACCCAGAAGAGCGGTGAGCTGCGGTTCGCCTGGTCGAGGAGTACACCGAGCGCGACCGGGGCCAGGCTCAAGGCCAGCAGAGCGAGACCGGCCCGGCCGGTACGGCTGTCCGGTCCGTCGTCCGTGATCCGGCGGCGGGCGGCGAGCAGAGCCAGGGCGGCCAGAGCTGTGGCGACGCTGGGCAGTTCGTGGGTGGTCCAGGCCAGGGTGGCCGCCAGCGTGCCGGTCAGGGCGCTGAACAGCCAGAAGATCTGGGACGGAAACGTACTCCGGTCGGCGCGGATCGCGAGGACCGAGGCTGCCACGGCGACGGCGAGCAGCGCGATCACGGTGGTCACGACCGCGGCGGCCGGTACCAGCGTGAGCAGGAGTGCGACGAGGGCCAGCAGCACCGGGGGAGTCTGGCGCAGGGTGCGGCGCACCCGCCGCGGCCACGGACCGGCGGGCCAGGCGTCACCGCGGGAGGCCACCCAGGTCACCGCCGCGAGAAGCGAGAGGCAGGCGAGGGTCACGACCCAGGTCAGGGTCAGATGGTCCGGGGCTGCGTCGACGGCGCCGATGGCGTCGAGCCGGGCGGTGGCGTCGACGCTGCGAGGCACCTGGGGCAGGGGCCGGACGACCTGGGCGAGGACCAGGACCAGCGGGGGCACGGCGATCAGCGCGTAGGTGCCCAGGACCCCGAGGGCCAGGGCGGTGCGGCGCAGGGCGGACTGTGGGGCCGGGGTCAGGCGGGAGACAGCGATCAGGAGCAGACCGGTCAGCAGGGTGATCGGGATCAGGACGGGAATGTCGGAGGTCAGGCTGAGTGACTCGGTGACGGCCAGCCCGGCGACCGCGGCCGCAGCGGTGGCGGAGATACCGGTGGCAACCGACCAGACCCGGTTCAGTCCGAGGGGATCGGTCCGGCGGGAGAGCGTTGCGGTGCTGGTTGCGCGCACACCGGCCCCGTCCGCCCACGTGGGGGTGGGCGTCCACCCTTCTTGTCGGTGATCGTGGTCCTCCCCGGCCGGAGGGCGGGGGAGCGACTGGTCACGGACGTCGGTGGTCTTGTCGGCCCAGGTCTGGGCGGCGAAACCCGCGGTGGTGCAGAGCAGGGTGAGCAGGGCCAGGTTCGGGTCCGGGAGGCCGAGAAGAGCCGGGACGGTGGCCAGCACCAGCATGGTGGCGGCGAGGGTCCGGGCCAGGAGTCGCTCGGTGCGGCACTGCGGGGGCAGGGTGCGCCGGAGCAGGGCGACCGCGGCCCCGGCCACCAGGGCGAGCGACCAGCACAGGACGAACCGGTCGAGGACGTTGTTCAACGATTGGCCGACCGTGAGCACCGTGCCGATCGGCACCAACACCGCGCCGGCGTGGGTGCCGGCGCGGAGGCGACCGACGCGTCCCCAAAGACCTGTGATCACACCGCTGACCAGCAGCGCGGCGCCGGTGTAGAGCGCGGCGTGCGGATGGTCGGCCCCGAACAGGCCGGTGCGGCGGATCGCCCAGCCGTCGCCGAGCACCAGCACGACGCCGAGAGCTCCGACCGCCTCGGCGGTCTCCGGCAGACGCGGGCGCAGCCAGGCCGCGACACCGAGGGCGGTGAGGGTGGCGGCGCCGATCACGGCGGCGCGGGCGGCCAGCGGCATGCTCTGCCACGAGAAGATCAGGAAGCCGATCGCGGCCACGGCCAGCAGCAGCGCACCGATGCCGACCAGGATGGTGTTGACGCCCACCTGCGACACCGGCGACACCTGTGACATCTGTGACACGGGCTGTGGGCGGGGCTGCGGGGGGTAGTTCGGGCCGGACCAGTTGCCTCCCGGCGCGGGCGGTGAGACCACGGGGTCGATGGAGGACGAGGAGGTGGCCGCGGTCTGTGGAGTCTGTGCGGTCTGTGGTGTCGAGGGGTGTCCTGGAGTTTCTGGGGACGCGTCGGGTGCGGTGGCCTGCGCAGCGTTCACGGGGGAGGGCGTGCCGGGGTGGGTCGCCGCTGAACCGGGAGGTACGGGCGAGGGCGGTGAGGTCGCGGCGCCCCTGCTTGCGGACGGGCTTGCGGACGGGCCTGCGGAAGGGTCTGGGGCGGCCGAGGTGGTGGGGCGGACCTGGGCGCGCAGGTACTGCAGCACGCTCTCGCGCCGGTCGAGGGCCGCGGCGGCGTCGCGCCCCAGCCGCTGCAGGTGGCCGCCCTCCGGTCCGGTGAGGTCGATGCCGCAGACCGCGCAGTGCGGTCCGCTCAGGACGGCGGAACAGTTCGGGCATCTGCTCAGGTCGAGCAGCAGACGGCTGAGCTCGGGAACGGTGTCGAGCACCGTCCGGGCATGATCAGCCTGGCCCCCCAGGTCGGAACTCATGGTCGCCGATTCTGGATGACGAAGCGGGCATCCGTCCCGTAGATCACGTGGGAGTGTCAGATACCACCCGATCGGGCCCTCTTGGACTGTCCATGGTCACGCTTTGTCGTTGAAACGTAACCCTCAGCTCATCTGGTCGGCGTGCCAGCGGTAGAGATTGCGGGGACGTCCGGAGGTGCCGTAACGCTGCGTCTGGGACACCAAGTGCCGCGAGGTGAGCTCTTCGAGGTAGTGCCGCGCCGTTACCCGGGAGATCCCCAGGGCCTGGGCCACCTCGTCGGCGGAGACCGGGTCGGGGGTGGTGCGCAGATGCGCTGCGACCTTGTCGAGCGTGCGGCGGGCCGACAGGCGTGCGGGAGCGACTTCGGCTCGCACGTCGGGCCGCAGCAGGGCCAGGGCCGAGTCGATGTCACGCTGGCTGACCGGCCCGGTGGAGTGGGCGGTCTGGCGGCGGAAGGCCGCGTAGCGCCGCAGGTGCTCTTGGAAGTCCTGCAGATAAAGGGGTTTGAGCAAGTAGTGGACGACGCCGAAGCTGATGGCGCGTCGCACCAGGAGTAGGTTGCGCGACGAGGTGATGACCATGATGTCGACCGTGGAGTTACGCGCCCGCAGGATGCGGCACAGCTCCAGGCCGCTGGCATCGGGCAGGTTCAGGTCGAGCAGGATGAGGTCGGGGTCCGCGGGCTGCGTCTGGCGCAGCATGTCCGCGCCGGTGTTCGCGATGCCGGAGACGATGAAACCGGGTGTCTGGCCGACGTACTGGGCGTGCATGGTGGCGACGATCGGATCGGCATCGACGATCAGGGTGCTGATCCGGCGTTCAGGCATCACCCAGGGGTGCGCGCCGGTCGCGCGCGGTGCTGATCCCCATCACCATCCCCTGGCCACCGACAGACATCTAGAGCGTGATTCTAGTAACAGTGATCATCGGGTGGCAATGCCTTGCCAGGAGGCGATCTTCACAGCGTCGGCCGATATCCGTTACCGGGATTTTACGTCGCATTGCTTGATCGATGACAAGCATGTCAATACCTCGCGCCGACTTTCTCGTCCTGCGGACCAATATTCATTGGTGTAACTCAGAGTTGGGCATGTTCAACTGGCCAACTTGGCTCTGGCCAGAGCCTTTCACCAGGCATGACGTGCAACGCGTGCTCGGTCGATAACTTTGAGTGATCAATTTCGTAGGTTCTGTCGGGTTTGCATGTTTCCGGGTTTTCTCTGTAGAACGGTCTTCGACGCAACCTCATCCGGTGACCCTGAACCGTCGCCCTGAAACGAATTTCTTGGGAGTGCTGGATGTTTCGCGAGCCGCGACGATTGGAGGAGCTTCCTCCTTTCGACCCGCGGACCATCGCGGTCGTACGTAAGAGCTGTGCCGCCCTGCCGCCGGACCACATCGAGCTGACGCAGGAGTTCTACCGCCAGCTCTTTGTCATGGCTCCGCACGCGCGGGCACTCTTTCCCGAGGACATGACCGAGCAGAACGAGCGCCTGCTGAAGGCGATCCTGCTCACGGTCGAGCACCTCGACGATCCGGAGGCCGTGGAGTCCCACCTGCGACGCTGGGGTGGCGTGCACCGGCGCAAGCACTCCGTGACCAATGACCTCTACCCGTACGTGGCCCATGCGCTGGTGCGGGCCCTGCGCGAACTCAACGGCGGCGACCTGGAGACCACGGTCGCCTCGTGCTGGATGGCCGTCTACGAGTGGATGGCCGCCGTGATGATCGCGGGCGCCGACGAGGCCGAAGAGGCCGAGCGGATGGCCGAGACCCGGCAGGGTGCGGTGGTGCGGCCCTACTACGAGGCCGACCAGCCCGAGCAGTACACCGGTCAGCAGCAGTACTACAGTGCGCCGCCCACGCAGCAGAACGCCCTGCCGGCAGGGCCTTCCTACGGTCAGGCCGGTCCGGACGGGCAGCCGAACGCCGCCCCGTACGCCGCGCAGCCGGGAACCCCTCTCGCGCGACGCGGTGAGCAGGCTGAGGCCTCCGGTTCCCTGGAACAGTACGACGAGCCGGCGCAGTACGGCGGCCGGTCCCAGAACCCGGCGCGGGGGCAGAACCCCACCGGCCAGCCGGCGGTGAGCCAGTATCCGCACGGTCAGTACCAGACCGGGCAGAACCAGATCAGCCGGAACCAGGGTGGTCAGCCCTCGACAGGCCAGAACCAGGTCCGGCCCCAGCCCAGTGCGGTCGCCCAGTTCGCCCGGCCCCCGCAGCGCTACACCGGTGAGACGGCGGCCATTCAGCTGCCCGTTCTGCGTTCTGAAGACGCCGCTTACGCGCAGCAGCAGGACTACGCGAACGAGGCCGGGTACCCGGATCAGCAGGGCTACACCGAGCAGTCCGGATACGCTGAACAGTCTGAATACGCCGAGTCGGCTGGATACGCGGACCAGCAGGGTTATGCCGAGCAGCCTGGAAATGGCGGCCGGCCGGGATATTCGGGGCAGCAGGGTTACGCGGATCCAGCGGGTCACGACGCCGGGTACGCCGGGCAGCCGGGAGTGGCCGACCAGGCCGATCAGCCGGGGTATTTCGAGCAGTCGGGCCAGACCGGTGCCGTGGCTCAGCAGGGGTACTTCGAGGAGCCGGGGCAGACCGGTTCGATCGGGCAGCCGGGGTATTTCGAGGAGTCGGGCCAGACGGGTGCCGCGGCTCAGCAGGGGTACTTCGAGCCGGCCGGCCAGGGATACGCGGGTCGGCCGGGTCTGCCGGGGCAGCAGTCCGCTGCGGGCGATCAAGCCGGCCAGCGCGGCTATGACGAGCAGTCCGGCCAGACCGGTGCGCTCGTGCAGCCGGGCTACTTCGAGCAGCCCGAGGCCGGCGAGGCGTCCGGATACGCCGCGCCGCACGGTGGAGCCGAGCAGTCGGCCGGGTTCGCACAGCGCCCGGGTACCGCTGGGCAGCAGAGCTACTTCGAGCAGCCCGGTGACCTCGACCAGTCCGACCGGGCCCAGCAGCCGGGGTATTTCCCGCAGGCCGGGCGTGAGGGTCAGGCCGGGTATGCCCGGCCGGTTATTCACCCTGAGCAGCCGGGTTACTTCGAGCGCCCGGGGCCGGACCACCAGGCCGGATACGCCGAGCCGGGGCGCGCGGAACCGACCGGGTACGAGAACCCCGACGCCTATGCGCAGCCGGGGTACTCCGAGCCGGGTCAGGGCGGGCAGTCGCAGTACGGTGCCCAGCCGGGTTACGCCGAAGAGCCCGGGTCGGCCCGACAGGGTGGACAAGCTGGACAGTCGGAGCCGGAGCAGTTGAGGTACGCCGGGCGCACCGACCGCGGTGATCGGGCCGGGTACGGCGAGCGCTCCCGGGCCGTGCAGCAGCGTGCTGCCTACACCGGGCAGCCGGCCCACGCCGAACCCGCCACCTACACGCACCCGCCCCGGTACACCCAGCAGCAGCGTGACCAGGCCGACCGTGCGCAGCAGGCCCGGTACGACGCGCAACAGCAGTACGGGAACGACGAGATCGGGCCCGACGACACGCAGCCGCAGCCGGGGTACCCGGCGGAGACCTGGCAGGGCACGGCATGACCCAGCAGAACCTGCACTCCGGCGCCGGGTTCGGGCTTCCCTCGTTCGAGGCCAACGCACAGGCTTTCGCCGCGGGCGCCGACTCGTTCGAGGCGAGCGCGCCGACCGTCGCGGTGAGCACCTCGCCGGACACGGCGCCCACCCCGTCGCTGCCCCCGACCCCACCGGCGGGTCTGACGGCAGCCCCCCAGGTGGGTGTTGCCCCGTCGGGCCTGCCGGTCAGTTCCGCGCAGCCGACGACCGCCCTGCCCGCCGGGACGTCCATGCCCGCCGGGACGTCCAGGTCTTCGGTGACCACGAGGTCTTCGACGGCCGCGAGGTCTTCGGCGGGGACGCGACCCTCGGTCGCGCCGACGTCCCCGGTCACCCCCGTCGCCCCGATGCCGCCGATCGCCGCGGTGCCGCCGTTCACCGACGGCCCGGGTACGGCGTCGGCGAGCCACCTGTCCGCCACTGCGACACCGGCGGCGGCCCCCGCGATCCCCACCTCGGCTGCGATTCCCACCTCGGCCGTGACCCCCGCATCGGCGGCGACCACCTCGTCCGCGATGACCACCTCGTCCTCGACCGGTGTGTCATCGAGAGCCGGTATGCCCTCGATGACCACGGCGTCCCCGGCCACCGGCTCGCCGGTCACGGGTTCCCCGGCGACCACCGCGCCGGCGGTGACAACGTCGTCCTCAAGCACCTCGTTCTCGGATGTCCCGCAGGAACACCCGGTGTTCCGGGACACCACGGCGTTCCGGCACGACACCGAGCGTGCGCCGATCGACCCCGAGCGGGTGGCGCGCGACTGGGCGCTCATGTACGAGTGGCTGGAACGCGACGAGGAGATGGCCTCGGTCTGCGGTTTCACCGCGGCCGACCTGACCTACGCCGCGCGCAGCGCCCGCATCCGTGAGCTGCGGGCCGAGGTCGGGCCCGGGCGCACGTTCACCGTGCAGCCGAACGAGATGCAGTTCTGGGTGCGGTATTCGTGGATCAACTCCGACCGTTGCTCGGGGCGTCAGCACGCGTTGCAGCACGCCGTGATCCAGTACCGGCCCGAGGCCCGCAGTGCGGTCGACCTGCTGAAGGCTGTTGTCGATCATGCGAAAATGGCGATGAGCGCGCCGGTTCCGCCGCAGACCGTGATCACGGTGCTGGGTGGGCCGACGGCGCCCGGTGAGCTGGGCCCGATGTTCGTGACCGAGCAGATGCTGCGCGCGGCGGGATACCGCACGCCGGAGGGCTGGGTCGGCGACGGTGGCTATCTGGACGTCACCGACTGGGTGCACCGTAATGGTGGTTCCGCGCTGATCCAGCGTATGCCCGGTTACCGCCCGGCCTCTTTCGACGTGCTGCCGATGATCGCGATGGGCGAGGAGGGCGAGCTGGTCATGGCGTCCGTGCCGAATGCCGCCCAGTACCTCATCGACATCCCGTGGCCGCGGCACCCGGAGACCGACGTCACCGCGGGTGACGACGCCGGGTACGGCGAGCCGTTCGCATGCTGGCCGGCGATCCCGCTGCAGACCAACTTCGACATCGACATCGCCGGGCAGCGCTACTGCACGATCTTCAACGGCTGGTACGTGGACGAGGAACTGGCCACCAACTTCCTCGACACCCGTCGCTACGACTGGGTCGGTCGGATCAGCGAGGCCATCCACGGTCCGGTTGATCGTCAGATGCTCTCGCGTACTGACCGTTTCGACGAGTACAAGATGGCCCAGATCGAGATCGCGACATTGCGGGCCGTGCGCGCCGGGTTCAAGAAGAACCGGATGAAGCTCAACAACCTCTCCTCCAGCCAGAACGGTTTCGCCAAGTTCTGCACGCGGCACGAGGCCACGCACGGCGAGATGCCGCCGAACGACACCGGGTGGACCTCCAACCGCATCGGCTCGCGATTCCGTTTCCCCAGCCACCCGATGCCGCACAAGCCGCAGGAGCAGGGTGCCGCGCTGGTCAAGCACTGGCTCTCGGTGAAGTCACTGCGCCCCGACGTGCCCGTGCACCTGGCCGACCTGGAATCGTCGCGCACCGGGCGTCACGCGGTCACGATGGCCGAGCGGTCAACCTCTCCGCACCCGCACGAGTCGGTGTGGGCCGATGAGGGTGCCCCTGCGAACGGTGGCTGCCCGGTGGACCACACAGCTCTGCGCCGGGGCTGAGCTCTTCCGTTCCGTGATCACGCACGCGGTCTCCCGCCGCCGGCTGTCATCGTCATCGGGGAAGTTCCGTGCGGTCACAGCGCACGAAACTTCCCCGATCCGGTGGGCGGAGCGCAGTGATCAGGCCAGGGCGGGTTCGGCCGGCTGCGGAACCGCCGGACGGGTGCGGTGGGATGAGCGGGTGCTGCCGATCGTCACGAGAACGGCTCCGGCCAGCAGCCAGACGATGAGCACGACGACCGACTGTTGCGCGCCGTGGCCGTCGAAGAAGGCGGTGGAGCGCAGCAGGTGCCCGGCCGCGCCCGGCGGCAGGAACTGGCCCACCTGACCCGACCAGCCCGGCAACATCTCGGGGGCGCTGGTCGTGCCCGAGAAGGGGTTGCCCAGCAGCATCATGGTCGCGGCGCCGATGCCGAATCCGGCGGTGCCGAGCAGGCTCTCGAGGCCGAGGATGGTGACCGAGGTGGCGCCGACGGCCAGGGCGATCGCGCCGGCGTTGGCCCAGTAGCTGCCCTCCAGCGAGCCCAGCCAGAACTGCAGGATCGCGGCCATGGCCAGGCCGCCGGTGATCGAGTAGCTCAGGGCCCCGACGATGCGCCGCGACGCTCCGCGCACCCGGTTGGTCAGCAGCAGGGCGGCGAGCATGCCGCCGAGCACCAGAGGCAGTGAACCGGCGGCCAGGCCCGCGCCGCGGGGGTCGTCGGCGGGCAGGGGAGCGAGGTCGCGCACGGCGGAGGCCGGCTGGCCGGCCGACGAGGACATGGCGGCCCCCACAGCCTGCAGCGTCTGCGCGATCACCGGGCTGGCGGCCGAGGCGATGAGCACCTGTGGGGTGCCGGTGCTGACGTCGATCGCGCCGTAGACGTCCCGGTCGCGCACGGCGGCCTCGGCCGCGGCGGTGTCGTCGACCCGGGTGATGTCGAAGGCCCCGGCGTCGCGTTGCTCCAGGGCGGCGACGACCGGGTCGGCGGCTGCGGCGGGGCCGGCCACCGCGATCGGGATGTCGTGGGCCGAGGAGCGCGCCGCCGGCCAGGCGAACGCGACCAGGATCAGGCTGATCAGCACGGTCAGCACCGCCACCGTGACGGCGACCTGGGGCCAGGGGGAGTTCTGGGGTTCTGCGGGGGAAGTCGTGGCGCCGTCCGTGGTCATGGACGTTCGCTCCTTAAAGGAGAACGGTTATTCGTTTTGAAGCTAGGAGTCGGAGGTCTCGTTGTCAAGAACGAACGTTCGCTTTTAAGGTGGGGGCATGCCCCGCGTCACCGAGGAATACCGTGCCGCCCGCCGCGGCGAGATCATCTCTGCCGCGGGGGAGCTGTTCGCCCGAAACGGCTTTCATGTCACGTCGATGGCCGACATCATCGCGGCCTCCGGGCTGTCCGCCGGGGCGGTCTACCGCTACTTCCGCAGCAAGGAGGAACTCATCGGCGCGGTGGCCGAGAGTGCCCTGGGCACAGCCGACGAAGTGTTCGCCCAGCTGCTCGAGCTCGACCCGGCGCCCTCCCCGGCCCAGGCCGTCACGACCATGATCGATCACCTGATGACCAACGTCGCCCGGGAGACCGTCGCGGGCGTCGACCTGACCCGCATCGCGCTGCAGGTCTGGGCCGAGGCCGTGCGTAACCCCGACCTCAGCGCCCGGGTCAACGCTGCCGTCTCGCGACTGCGCAGCCGGTACACCGAGGTGGTGCAGCGCTCGCAGGCGGAGGGCCAGCTTCCGGCCGGCGCCGACCCGGTCCAGGTGGGTGCCGTCATGCTCGGCATCACGCAGGGCTTCCTGGTACAGAACCTGCTGATGCCCGGCACGAGCATCGAGGGTTACTCGGACGGGGTGCGGGCGCTGCTGGGGGAGAAACCCTGATGGAGCTGATCGACCTGGCCGCCGACCGCCTGCATCCCGTGCAGGTGGACGATCGGCTGTCCGGGAGCGTGGCCGCGGCGATCCTGACCCGGCAGGGTGATCTGTTCTTCGGCGTCTGTATCGACACCCGTTGCAGCCTCGGGTTCTGCGCCGAGGCCGCGGCGGTCGCGGCGATGATCACGGCCGGTCAGTCGCACATCGACCAGGTCGTCGCCGTCACCCGCAACGAGCAGGGCCAGCTCGAGGTCCTGCCACCCTGCGGCCGGTGCCGGGAGTTCCTGCATCAGATCGACCGGCGCAACCTGGAGGCCGGCGTCATTCTCGACCGCGAAACGGTCCGGACCCTGAGGGACCTTCTGCCGGAGATCACCGGCCGTCCGGTCGGGCCGGCAGCCCGATGAGTTCCATGGGCGGGGACAGTCGTACAAGCATGCCTCTCATCACCGCCCACCTCTCCATCTCCCTCGACGGCTTCGTCGCCGGCCCCGACCAGAGTCAGGACAACCCGCTCGGCGTCGGCGGGATCGAGGTGCACCGCTGGCACATCAGCGAGCCCACGAACGACGCCGACCGCCGCATGAACGAGCGGCTCATGGGGCCGCGCGGCGCCTACGTCATGGGCCGCAACATGTTCGGGCCGGTCCGCGGCGAGTGGAGCGACTGCGACTGGCGCGGCTGGTGGGGTGACGAGCCGCCCTACCACGCGCCCGTCTTCGTCCTCACCCACTACCCGCACGAACCGATCGAGATGGAGGGTGGCACCACCTTCTACTTCGTCAATGACTTCGACGAGGCCGTCAAGCAGGCGGTCACGGCGGCCGGCGACAAGACCGTCACCATTGCCGGCGGGGCGAGCGCCGTGCGCCAGGGTCTGCAGCGCGGGATCATCGACGAGATCATGCTCAGTACCGCCCCCGTGCTGCTGGGTAGCGGTGAGCGACTCTTCGACGGCGTCCCCGACCTCAAAGCCGAGCCCATCGACGTGGCCGCCTCACCGCTGGCCACCCACGTCGTCTACCGCATCGATCGTTCGGCGTAGGTCTGTTCGCCCGGTGGAGGGTCCCCCGACCGAGGCCGGGGGACCCCGGGCAGGGACCAGCTGAGGTGGCCCCGGCGGAAGCTTAGATATGTGTGGGCTATTCGGGACCGTCGCCGTCATGCCCCTCGATGAGGCCGACCACCTGCTGGCTCCACCCCTGAATGGCTGAGGTCTGCTCGGGGGTGAGAGTCTCGAAGAAGTAGCGGCGGATGTTCTCGGCGTGGCCCAGGATGGCGGCCTGCGCGGCGCTGCGGCCCTGGGCAGTGAGTTCGATCCCGGAGCGGCGGCCGCCGGAATCGGTGCGAGTCACCAGATCGCGGTTCTCCATCCGCGTCAGCTGGTGCGAGACACGACTTTTCTCCCAGGCGAGAGACTCGGCGAGTTCGCCGACGCGCATCTTTCCCTCGGGCGCCTGGTGCAGTGACACGAGCACGCTGAACTCGGCCTTGGAGATGCCGTAGTCGCGCTGCAGGCCGCGGTCCAGCTCGCGGGCCAGGAGGCGCTGCGCCTGCATCCAAGTGTGCCAGAGCTCCCACTCCTCGGGTTTCAGGGTGCGGGGTTTGGCCATGCCCGAATCGTACCGGGCCTACGAGTTGACGTGTCAACTTTCCCGACCTAAAGTTGACACGTCAACTCGGGTGGCGATGTACGTCAGACCGTCAAAGCACTTTCAGGAGAACTTCTATGCATCGCACAGTGGTGGTCGTCGGCGGAGGGTACGCAGGGGCGCTGGTCGCCCGGACGCTTGATCCCGCGGCAGATGTCGTCCTGATCGACCCCCGCGAGGCGTTCGTCAATGCGGCCGCCTCGCTGCGAGCCCTGACGCAGCCGGACTGGGCGCCCCACGCCTTCTTCCCGTTCGGCACGCTGCTCGAACGGGGACGGGTGATCCGCGACCGGGTGGTCTCGGCCGACCCGAAGGGTGTGCAGCTCGCCTCGGGAGAACGGGTCGAGGCCGACTATCTCGTGCTGGCCACCGGATCCACCTACGCCTACCCGGCCAAGCCGCGTCCATCGTCCACCCTTCTGGATCGACAGCTCGGGGACCTGCGCGAGACGCACCAGGAACTGGCCGACGCCGACCGCGCGCTGATTCTCGGCGCCGGGCCCGTCGGCCTGGAGCTGGCCGGTGAGATCAAGGAGGTCTGGCCGGACAAGGACGTGGTCATCGTCGACCGGTCCGACCAGCTGCTGCCCGGCTTCCTGCCCGAGGTGCGCGACGGTCTGCTGCGTCAGCTGGACGAGCTCGGCATCGACCTGAAGCTGGGGACCTCTCTGGTCTCGTTGCCGACGGTCGAGCCGGGCCGGGCTGGTCGTTTCACGGTCACCACCGAACAGGGGGACGAGGTGGTCGCCGACATCTGGTTCCGGGCGTTCGGGGTTCAGGTCAACACCGACTATCTGGCCGACGCGCAGCTCTCACCCCTCACCGAACAGGGCCTGGTCCCGGTCACCGAGCGGCTGAATGTGCCAGGCCACGATCACGTTTACGCCATCGGTGACATCGCCGACCTGCCCGATCCGAAGATGGCGTCCTACGCGATGAACCACGCCGCGCTGGTGGCCGAGAACATCACGGCACAGATCGCCGGTGACCGGCCGGGCGCTGTTCACACCCCGGATCCGGATCGGAGAATCCTGCTGCCGCTGGGCCCGCGGGCGGGCGTCGGGCAACTCCCGACACCCGCCGGTGTCGCCGCGGCCACGGTGGAGACGGTCGCCCAGCGCAAGGGCGCAGACCTCTTCACCGCGCGGTTCGCGGCCTGGTTCGAGAAAAACGCCTGACCAGAACGGAATTCATCGCGGCAGAGGGCTGTAGAACACCAGCCCGTTGCCCTGGTTGTCGTAGGCCACCGCACGCCGTTCGTGGGCGTCGTTGTACGGCCCCTTCACGATCGCACCGCCGCCGGCCTCGATCGCCTTGGCCGCCGCGTCCACGTCGGCGGTCTTGATCGCCACCACGGTCTTGCCCGGCAGAGGGTGATCCACGGGCGTGGCCAGCGCCACGGTGACGGAACCGCCGTCGAGCGCCGCGTAGTGGGCGCCGTCGCGGAACTTCAGGGCGAAGCCCAGGGTCTCGGTATAGAACTGGATCGACGCGTCCAGATCGTCGGTCGACAGAACGATCTGGCGGACCTCGAAATCACTCATCGGAACCTCCTGAGAGACATGCCGGCGTACCTATGTCGACCAGATTAGTGGACAAAGTACGATCGGCAGGGTTACGTTGCTGACGTTAACGATTCCGTAGATGTCGCCGCCCGGGAGCAACGGGGCCTGCTCGCCGCCTGTACCGGGGCTGGCTTCGCCACGCTCCTGGACTCGGCCGTGGTCAATTACGCCGCGCCGTCCCTCGGCACCGAGCTCGGTGCCCCGAGCAGCGGGGTCGCGTGGTTCCTGTCCATCTACTCGCTCGCCTTCGGCCTCGGGCTGGTTCCCGGTGGACGACTGGGGGACGCCCTCGGTCGCCGCCCCTTGTTCGTCACCGTCACCGTCACCGTCACCCAAAGCGGCATGCAGCGTGGCCTGCTCATCTGCTCGGGTCTGGTGCTCACCGCGTGCGTGCTGTCGTTCAGCCCGGCGTTGCAGGTGCGTGAGGTCGAGGCGGTCAGGAAAACCGACCGATGAAGGACGTCGTGGTCGGTGTCGCTACAGGCGATCGTGTCTGGGCGTCACGCACTAACAGGGTGATGCACAGAAGGCTGGCCAGGATCGGCCCCTCGCGAATGATCAGGGCCAGGGGCAGCAGCCACTCTCCGCCGTGCTGCAGCAGCCAGTGCCCGGAACCAGGTCCCAGGGCCAGCAGACACCAGACGGCCCCGGCCCGGCGGAGCCGGTTCGAGAGATCCGGATGAGGTGGGTGCAGTAGCAGCGGCCGGAGGATGATGGTGCCGGCCGGTACCAGGTAGATGTAGTGGTGGACCCAGGCGTAGGGCGAGATGATCGGGGCGACGAGCCCGATGATGAGGATCGCGTTCAGGGGGTGGCCGCGTCGGTGGGCGAAGGCGGCGCCGGCGAGAGCCCCGGCCACGATCATCAGCAGGACAAGGGGAATGACGGGAGTTGTCCAGTCTCCCCCTGCGTGGAGCGCCCCGGTGACAGACGCATTGCCCCAGAAGCTGAGGGGATGATCCATGCGGACGCGATCCTGAAGGTTCCAGAGCACGGCCGAGAAGAACGTCGTCGACAGCTGCGGAAAGAACACGTAGGCCGCGAGGGTGGCCGAGCCTCCTGACATCAGACTGACGGCCAGTGTCCTCCATTGGCGGCTCACGGCCAGATGGACGATGAACAGAGCGGGCGTGATCTTGATCGCCGCCGCCAGGCCCACGCCAACACCGCTGAGGTTCTGGATCCAGCGCCCGGTGCCGTTGCGGTCCACGCAGAATCGCAGAAGGTGGAGATCGAGGAGACAGAGAGTCATCAGGGCGATGTTCACCTGCCCGTCGGCGACATTGGTGAAACCCACACTCGTGCAGGAGGCCACGACGAGGGCTCCGGCCGACCACTCAAGACGTCTGTGGGCAAGGGGGGAAAGCAGCCAATAGACGACGAGTCCCAGACCGGTGAGGGAAGCGACGGTCCAGAGGAAGTAGCTGAATTGCCAGTTCAGGAAGCCCAACCCGCGAAAGACGAGAGCGGCGAACGGCGGGTAGGTGAACGGCTGCCCGGTGAGGTCGAGGCCCGAGATGTCACCCTGGTAGATGTCGTGCCCGGCAGCGGCTTGCTGTCCGGCGTACCGGTAGGTCAGAAAGTCTCGTGGTACCAGGTGAAAGACGAACCGGTCGAGGGCGACGATCAGCGTGGAGACGAGGACGAGCAGCGCGATGACCCGCGCCCGGTCCCGGTGAAACTCCTTGACCTGCTGAGGAATTCTCAGTGATCGGCTGGGCCGGCAGGCGATCTTCGCGAACATACCGGCAATCTAGGCAGCGCCGGCACCCCGGCGAATCAGCCCATGGGCCTCACCGATGCGGTACCGGGGTGCCACCCTCCGGGTGCGTCGTGGTACCCAGGTGCCGATGCCTTAGCTATTCCTCTGTCGGGAGAGACTTTTCGAGGTGCTCCCGGAATTCCTGCATGTCCTTGAGATCGGGGTTCCCGGTCTCGATGGCCAGGTCGATGGCCCCGCGGAGCGTGGTGAGAGCTTCCTCGGGGTGGTCCAGCTTGTACATGATGATGGCGCTGGCGAAGGTGAACGATGCCTCGGTGGCGCGATCGCCCAGAGCGCGGACCAGTTCCAGGGCCTGGTTCATGTAGGCCTGCGCCTGCTCCAGATAGCGGTTCTTGTGGGCGATCACGGCGAGGTTGTTGAGGATCGTGGCCTCGGCGGCCCGGTTTCCGAGCTCCTGCAGGATGGGCAGAGCCAAACTGTAGTTGTTGATGGCCTGCTGGGGATTGTCGAGGAGATCCTGCACGTGGGCGAGACTGTTCAGGGTCGCCGCCTCACCGGCCCGGTCGCCGAGCTGCTTCTGAATCGTCAGGGCCTGCGTGTAGTGGTGCACGGCGGGGAGATACTCACCGAGCTTCTCGTGAATCTGGCCGATGTTGATGAGGGTGACGGCCCGGCCGGCCCGGTCACCGACTGCCTTGCGGATCGGGAGCGCCTGCCGGAAGCAGGCAAGGGCCTTCTCGGTGTCGTCCAGCCGGTGGTGAACGTGGCCGATGTTGTGAAGCGCTGTGGCCTCACCGACCCGGTCGCCGATCTCCCGCAGGATGAGAAGGGCCTGCTCGAAGGGTTCGAAGGCCTCACTCGGCTCTTCGGACTCGGAATGAACGCTGCCGATCTCGTTCAGGGTGGCGGCTTCGTTGGCCTGGTCGGCGGCGGCCCGGTACAGGCTCAGGGCCTGTTCGAAGTGGTCCAGTGCGCCCGCGGCATCTCCGGCCGAGCTCAGGGCCTGACCCTGGTGGTAGAGGGCATCGGCCTCCGGCTCGCCCGCGTGCTTGGCTGCGAGAGCTCCCGGGAAGGGCAGCACGTCAGCCATCCGGCCGTCCTCGCGTTCCGCCGGGCCGGCGACGTCAGAAGGCTGATCTTCGGTGCTGCGGGGCGTGCCCGTACCTGATTCCACTCACGGAGCCTAGCCATCACCGGCTCGAAGGGGACAATCGGTGCTGGTCATGAGGCTGGTCCCGGACGTCGTGAGCCGTCAGACCTCGTCCACGATCCCCAGGGACTCGTTCACCGCCGTGTTGTCCCAGGTCTCGACCTGCCCGAGGTGTTTCCAGAGGAACTTGCGGTCCTTCGTGGAGAGATCGGTGGTCACGCCCGTGCTCCAGGCCACCCGGCAGGGGCCGTCATGGTCGAGTTCCGCACCGCAGATCGCCGCGCCGAGAACGTCTTGGAGGGCCAGGGCCTGGGCCTGCGTGGCCAGCACCTGGATCCTGATCTCCAGAGGTCGGCGTGGATCTTCGGGCACAGAGCCCTTTTCGGTCTTCGGCACGGCTGATTCTCTCAGTACACCGAGCAGGTGATCGTCTGCCCGCCGAATGACCAGGTCAGGCGGGAGCCGTCGCGTTTCACCAGGTTCAGTGAGTACGGGCCGGTGTTGGTCTGTTGGCCGTCGACGTCGATGAGAGACCAGTAGGTCCAGGAGGTGCCCGCCTTCACGGATGCGGGCGGCATCACCATCTGGTGGTGCACCACGCCGTGGTCGGTGGACACCTTCGAGGAGGGGGCCAGCTCCGGGGCCGGCCAGCTGTCGCCCAGGTCCATGGCGTAGGCGCTGGCCTCCTTGCCGTGCACGCCGGTGAAAATGACCGTCAGTGCGCAGCGTTCGGGGAAGGATTCGAGGTATCCGGGCACGATCCGGAAGCTCACCGTGCCGTCGAGTTCCGAGACGAGGTCGTCCAGCCGGCCGAAGTACGCGCGCGCCGCCATACCGCCGCCCACGGCCAGGCCGGCTGATCCCCAGCCCACCGTGGTCCCCGCCAGGCTGGTGCCCGGAGCGGTCTCGGGGGTGGACGCCGACGGTGGTGCCGCCGGAGGTTCGGCCGGATCGTCGGGGCCGAGAGCCTGGGCACTCAGCCCCGCGCCGGTCATGAGGACCGCGACCACACCCGCCACGGCCAGGCAGCGCCGGAGGGTCGGCATTCTCCGGCCGGGTCCCTCGAAGCCGGGGGAAGCGCCTGCTCCTTCGTGATCGTGGGTCCCGCTGAGCGCGGCGGGTGGGCCCGATGCCATCCACCCGGTGTCCGCTCCCGCACCACTGTCCACGCTGTTCCCGTGACCGGCGCCGGGATCCTCGACGGGTTCCGGCTCGTCGGTGAAGAGCTGGAGGGCAGTGGCCCGGGCGAACAGCTGCGGTGCGGGCCGGACCTCCAGTTCCTCCAGACGTCGCGGCACGGTGGTCGTGGTATCCGGCATGAGCGGACTCGGCTCCTCAGGGAAGGGATTGAGAACGTGGATGCGGGGACGGGATGACGTCGGCCTGCTCGTGGCCGGCGGTGTCGGCCGACGCGGACGTGTTCTCGCCCGGCTGCCGGGCGCTCACGGCGTGCGGCTGTTCCGGGAACGCGGTCAGGTCCGGTTCGTCGAGGGAGGGGACGGGTGCGGCGGTCCCGGCCGTCGAGCCGGTCGCACCGGTCGAGCCGGTCGAGCCGAGCACCCGCACCCGGCCCCGGGCACCCGTGCCCCGGCCGATCCGGTCGGTCAGGTCACCCACGTACGACCAGGCCTGCTCGGTGAGGTCGTCGCCGGGGGCCCCGACCAGGAGGGTCGGCTCGGCCGGGTCGAACGGGGCGTCGACGGCGGCGTCACGTGCGTGGTTCCCGCTGCGCCGCAACCACAGACCGCTGGCCAGGACCTCGACCACCCAGTCCTCGTCCAGCCGGTAGACCCGATCGGTGCTCTGGCTCAGGTCGCTGCCGGGTGAACGCCAGCCGGTGACCTGCGCCGCCACCTCCGGGGCACCGGAGGGGTAGCGCAGGCGGCTGACGAACGGCTCCCACAGCACCTCGACCCCACCCGCGGCGTCGGTCCGCAGCACACAGGAGGTGTACTCCCCGGCCCGCAGCAGGGGTAGACCGGTAAGGACCTCGACCGGCTCACCCAGGGCGTCCGCGACCGCGCGTCCCCAATCGGGGGTGGGCTCGGTGGCAGCGGTGCACACCCGCACGGCGTGCCGGGTCTGGTCCGGGATCGTCCGCAGGTATCCGGCCACCTGCTCGGGCTCGACCCGGGAACTGCCCAGCCGGTCGACCACCACGAGCGGGTGACGCGGGTCCAGGGGCAGCGAGTAGGTGATGTCGTCGGCGGGGGAGGCGTTGCCGTCGTGGGGCAGGAGGACGACCCCGGCGGGTACCGGGAGCACGTCCAGTCCGGACTCCCCGGTGCGCGGCGCGGGCAGGGGCAGCGTGGAGCCCCAGGACGCGGTGAAGTGCCAGGGGCCGACCAGGACCGGTTCGACGCGGCCGGGCGCGAAACGCTGCCAGTTGCCGGCGCCCGGGCCGTCCACCGGGAAGAGCGTGTTGCCCGGCACCTGGAGGAGCGTGCCGAGGGGGGCCAGGACGGGGACGCGCAGGGCGTCGGCGAGTGCGTGGAACGGGTTCGCCCCGGAACCGCGTTCGCGGGCCACGCCGCCGGTGACGACCCGGATCTGCTGGTAGCCGCCGGCCTCGCGCAGGCGGTTCAGGGGCTCGCGCAGGGTGGTCAGCAGCCCGGACAGGTTGGTGCCGCTGAACGGGGCGATGTACACGGTGAGGGCGTGGCCGGGGCCGGGGGCCGTCGCGGAGACGGTCAGGTCGGCCGCCTCGGCGAAGACCCGCAGCTGGGCGCCGGCCTCGGCCTGGGCCGGGGTGGGGCGGGCCGGGCGCACGAGCAGGCAGTGCAGCAGCCGTTCCACCATGATGCCGGCGGCGAGAACCCCGACCGGGGTCCAGGTCCCGCCGGTCAGGGGGCCCGAGATGGGCGGCTGCTCGGGTTGGCTGAGGTCGGGCAGGCTCATGCTGGGGCGCGTCCTTCGGTGTCGGGGCCGGCGAGGAAGCCGATGGGGTCGTGCCGCGGCCGGCACCGGCGAAGGGCCGTCACGGGCCAGGCCCCTCACACTGCGAAGAGTCAGATTGACGTATGGCGACGTGCCTGACGTGCCGATGGAGGGATCTCTGTCTGTTCGTCCGCAGGAATCCACCCGATCGGACATCTCCCGGCCCAAGGCTGGGAATCGGCATGATCACGAATAAGGCGGTGGGGTCACCGGGCGTAGGCAGGGAGCGACCGGGGGCACACGGATTGGCCCGCCCAGAAACTTGAACTACTCCAGAAAAGTGCCCTAAGGTCATGCCTATGACGTCCGACTTCGAGGCCCAGCTGCGCTCGGTCTCGTTGCGCGTGACCCGGCCTCGCGTGGCCGTACTGACGGCCCTGCACGAGCACCCGCACGTCGACACCGACACGGTGATCAGCCTGGTGCGGACCGAGCTGCCGGCGGTGAGTCATCAGGCCGTCTACGACGTTCTGCGTGTTCTCACCGAAACCCGGCTGATCCGGCGGATCCAGCCGATGGGTGCCAATGCCCGGTACGAAACCCGGGTGGGCGACAACCATCACCACGTCGTGTGCCGATCGTGTGGAGCGATCGCCGATGTGGCGTGCGCCGTGGGCCACGCCCCCTGCCTGACCGCTGCGGACGACCACGGCTTCGTGGTCGACGAGGCGGAGGTCGTCTACTGGGGCATGTGCCCCCGTTGTACGGCCGAACGCACATCTCAGTAATTGGCCAGCCCCGGAAGGATGCACATGAGCGACACCCAGAACGCGGGCGGCTGCCCCGTCGCGCACGACTCAGTGACGGCGAACGGCAGCGAGAGCGAAAACCCGGCGATCAGCGCGCCGACCCCCAAGACCAGTGCACCGCGCACGAACCGGGACTGGTGGCCGAACCAGCTCGACCTGTCGGTCCTGCACGCGCACTCGTCCAAGGGCAACCCGCTGGGTGAGGACTTCGAGTACTCCGAGGCGTTCAAGAAGCTCGACGTCGAGGCCCTGAAGGCCGACATCGTCGAGGTCCTGACCACGTCGCAGGACTGGTGGCCGGCTGACTTCGGTCACTACGGCGGCCTGATGATCCGGATGAGCTGGCACGCAGCCGGTACCTACCGCATCGAGGACGGCCGCGGTGGCGCCGGTGACGGCGGGCAGCGTTTCGCTCCGCTGAACAGCTGGCCCGACAACGCCAACCTGGACAAGGCCCGCCGCCTGCTGTGGCCGGTCAAGCAGAAGTACGGCCAGACCGTCTCGTGGGCCGACCTGCTCGTGCTCGCCGGCAACGTGGCCCTGGAGTCGATGGGCTTCAAGACGTTCGGCTTCGGTTTCGGCCGCGCCGACGTGTGGGAGCCGGAAGAGATCGTCTGGGGCCCGGAAGACACCTGGCTGGCCGACAGCCGTTACGTCTCCGACAACGAGGTCCTGCCCGGGGTCGGTGCGACCGAGATGGGTCTCATCTACGTCAACCCCGAGGGCCCCAAGGGCAGCGCCGACTTCCGCGCCGCCGCGCACTTCATCCGCGAGACCTTCGGCCGGATGGCGATGAACGACGAGGAGACCGTCGCCCTCATCGCCGGTGGCCACACCTTCGGCAAGACGCACGGCGCCTCCGTGGCCGAGATCGGCCCCGAGCCCGAGGGCGAGGCCATCGAGGCCCAGGGCCTGGGCTGGCTGAACCCGAACGGCACCGGCAAGGGTAAGGACACGGTCACCTCCGGCCTGGAGGTCACCTGGACCGACAAGCCCACCGAGTGGAGCAACCGCTTCTTCGAGATCCTCTTCGGGTACGAGTGGGAGCTGACCACCGGCCCCGGTGGCGGCAAGCACTACGTGGCCAAGACGGACGACGAGATCATCCCGGACGCCTACGACTCGTCGAAGAAGTACCGCCCGACGATGCTGACGACCGACCTGAGCCTGCGCTTCGACCCGATCTACGGCCCGATCTCGAAGCGCTTCCTGGAGAACCCGGACGAGTTCCAGCTGGCCTTCGCCAAGGCCTGGTACAAGCTGCTGCACCGTGACATGGGTCCGGTCGCCCGCTTCCTGGGCCCGTGGGTCGCCGAGCCGCAGCTGTGGCAGGACCCGGTCCCCGCCGTCGAGGGTGCCCTGGTCGGCGACGCCGACGTGGCGTCGCTCAAGGCCAAGGTGCTGGAGTCCGGCCTGTCCGTGGCCGAGCTGGTGCAGACCGCGTGGGCCAGCGCCGCGAGCTTCCGCACCACCGACAAGCGCGGTGGCGCCAACGGTGCCCGCATCGCCCTGGAGCCGCAGAAGAGCTGGGCGGTCAACCAGCCCGAGCAGCTGGCCTCCGTCCTGGGCAAGCTCGAGGGCATCCGTGCCGAGTTCAACGGTGCCGGTGGCGCCCAGATCTCGCTGGCCGACCTGATCGTGCTGGCCGGTTCGGCCGCCGTCGAGAAGGCGGCCAAGGACGCCGGCGTCGAGGTGACCGTGCCGTTCCACGCGGGCCGCACCGACGCCACGCAGGAGCAGACCGACGTGGAGTCGTTCGCGGTGCTCGAGCCGCGGGCCGACGGCTTCCGTCAGTACCTGCGCGAGGGTGAGAAGACCCAGCCCGAGGTGCTGCTGGTCGACCGTGCCTACATGCTGGGCCTGACCGCCCCGGAGACCACCGCGCTGCTGGGTGGCCTGCGGGTGCTCGGGAACAACGTGGGCGGTAACCCGGCCGGTGTCTTCACCGACAAGCCGGGGCAGCTGACGAACGACTTCTTCGTCAACCTGCTCTCGCCGGGCACGAAGTGGAAGGCCGCCGCCGAGGGCGAGAACCTCTACGAGATCCGCGACCTGGGTACCGACGAGGTCAAGTACACCGCCACCGCGGTGGACCTGGTCTTCGGCTCGAACTCGATCCTGCGCGCGCTCGCCGAGGTCTACGCCAGCGCCGACGCCCAGGACAAGTTCGTCGCGGACTTCGTCAAGGCGTGGGTCAAGGTCATGGACGCCGACCGGTTCGACCTGGCCTGATCCTTCAGGCTCACAGCAACAATCGGTGGGCCCGGCTGATCCCTCGCGGGATCGGCCGGGCCCACCGGCGTTCCCGGGCCACCTTCCCCCATGGAGGACGACGTGGTCACCGCATCGGTGAAGTCACCGGCAGCGTCGTGCCCCCGCCGGCCAGTACGGCCCGGACGATGATGTGTTGCCGCTCGATCGTGTAGACCACCCGGTGATCGCCCACCTGCAGCATGCGGCGTTCTGGTCGGGAGGTGAAGGGCACCGGTCCGGCCGAGAAGAAACTGTAGGGATCGGTTTCGAGCTCGATCAGTCTCCTCAGGATGCGCAGGGCCGCAGCCCGGGAAGCCCGGGCGAGTTCCGCACGGGCTGATGGCATCACCATTACCTGGTAATCACTCTGCACGAGAGGCTGTTTCGCGCAGTACGGTCTCCAGTGGGACTGCTCCGGCCGGGGCGCCACTGTCCTCGGTCTCACCCTCGCTCTGCGGGTGCCCGCAGATCCGCTCATCGATGATGCGGTTGATCTCGCGTTCTTCGAGTTCGAGGTAGCGCCGCAGGATGTCGATCGGGACGAGGGCCGCCACAGGCCTGCCCCGGCGGGTGATCACCGTGGGTCGGTCGTGGCAGGCCTCGTCCACCACGTCGGCCAGCCGCTCGCGGACGTCACGGATGGACAGACGGGGCAGATCAATCATGTACAAACGGTACATCCGGTACCGGATGTACCATGTGTACACAATCGATAAGTGTTCCCTCATGGGAGCTTCCGCGCTCCGAGTGCCGCGATTTGTGGGTGATTCCCGTGGGGCTCCAGAGGAGACGGCACCCAGGCCGGTCGCTGTGGCATCAGGCCGTTGTGGCGCCAGGTTGTTGTGGCGCCAGGCCGTTGTGGCATCAGGTTGTTGTGGCATCAGTAGGGCTACGGACGTGGCTGTCGGACGTGGCTGTCGGACGTGGCTGTCGGACGTGGCTGTCGGACGTGGCTGTCGGACGTGGCTGTCGGACGTGGCTGTCCGACGTGGCTGTCCGACGTGGTGGACACCGACATAGATGGACGGACGTGAGCACGGGAGCGTAGGTGCGTGGAGCATCCGTAGCTGCTGCGCGGCCGGTCGCGCCGATGTCGAGGTTCGCTCAGCCGGGCTGCCCGAACCGCTCCTGCGCGGCCGCGGTCACCGGGGTGAAGAGGTTCACCAGGTTGCCGTCCGGGTCGCGCACGAGCAGGGAGCGGTTGCCCCAGGGCATGGTGGTGGGTTCCTGCACGACCTTCAGCCCGTCCAGCTCGCCCGTGAGCCGGTCGTACTCGGCGTCCACGTCGGTCACCAGGAACTCGACGATGACCGAGCGGTTGGCGGCGGGGTCGAGGCGGATGCCGAAGGGGGCCAGGGTCGCGGTGCCGGCGACGGCCACCCGGGCGGCGGGGGTGCGCACCTCGGCGAACAGGTCGGTGGCCCAGTCGGCGGTGGTGGCGGCGATCTTCTCGTAGAAGGCGACGAGGGCGGGCACGTCGGCGGTGATGATGCGGATCGAGGCGAAGCTGGTTGCGGTCATGACGCGACCGTAGGAGGGATACCGGGCAGGATCCGCCCGGTATCCGTGATGTTCTTTTCCGATGACCCGTCCGACGTCCCGCGTGCTCGCGCTGCTCGAGATGCTCCAGGCCGGGGGCACCCGCCGGGTGGCGGACCTGGCGCAGCGGCTGGACGTCGACGAGCGCACGGTACGGCGATACGCCGCGCACCTGATGGATCTGGGTATCCCGGTGCAGTCCGAGCGTGGGCGTTACGGCGGCTACCGGCTGGCCCCGGGGTTCCGGATGCCGCCGCTCATGCTGACCGACGACGAGGCGATCGCGGTGATGACCGGCCTGGTCATCGGTAGCCGGGCCGGTCTGGTGCCGGACTCCACCGCCTCCGAGAGCGCTCTGGCCAAGCTGCGCCGCGTCCTGCCCGACGCCTCCCGTACGCGGATGGAGGCGTTCCTCGCGACGGCGGCTTTCACTGCCCCGGCAGCCCGGAAACCGCCGGTGGACACCGGCGTCCTCTTGTCGCTGGCCGTTGCCGCCCACGAGAACCTTGGTGTCGACATTGCTTACACCGACCGTGAGGGACGCGCGTCCGTCCGTTCGATCCAGCCGCACCATGTGGTCGGGCATGCGGGTCGCTGGTACCTGACGGCGACGGTCGAGGAGCACCAGCAGCGGACGTTCCGGCTGGACCGGATCTCGCGGGTCACGCAGGTGCCGGGCACCTCGCAACCGGCCACCGGATCGGCCGTCGAGCAGGCCATCGCATCGGCCCCGGAACGGGCCGTCGAGCGGGCCACTGACCCGGGCTCCGGCTCTGGCGCCGGTGGGGATCGGGATCCTGATCCGGGGGCCACGGTGCTGACGTCCCTGGCCCGGACCCCGTGGGCCCATCCGGTGTCGGTCCGGGTGCAGGCCGGCCCGGTCGACGTGGGCCGTCGCCTGCCGCCCGGGCTGGCGCTGGTGGAGGAGCTGGCCGACGACCCGGGCTGGGTGCGCGTGCGGCTCAACGCGCAGCGACTTGACTGGGTGCCGGCGCTGATCGCGGGGCTCGACCTGCCGTTCGTGATCGAGGAGCCGGCGTCGTTGCGCGATCGGATGGCCGATCTCGCGCAGCGGTTGCTCGACGGGAGCCACGCCCCGCCTGGTTCGTGATCGGGCCCGGGGCCCTGGTCACGAATGGGCGAGTGGATCACACGGTCGCGTCGGCCGGGCCGGCCTGGCGCGGCACCGACTCGCCGTCCTTGCCCAGTTGCCAGGCGACGATGTCCAGGACGCGCAGGGGCGTGATCGCCGGTTCGGTGGCGATGGTCGCCAGGGCCGCCCAGGCCGGGGTCGCAGCCGTGAGGTCGTCGCGCATGGCGGCGGCCACAGCCACGGCCAACTGTCCCTTGCCGCGGCCCGGGACCGGTGGGACCGGGGCGTCGGCCCCGTAGTAGCAGGCGCGTACGCGCTCGTCCCACAGCGGTACGAAGCCCGGGCGCTTGCGGTGCAGCACCGTGGCCAGGGTGGGCATGCCCACCCCCCAGCGGGTGTTGCCGTCGAGCACGGCGAACAACGGCTCGAGCAGACCCAGGTCGTTGCCGGTGATGGAGGCGTCGGGCGGGATCCGGTCCAGTGCCTCGTTGAGCACCGGCAGCCGGCTCTGCAGCCAGTAGTAGGCCTCGAGGGTGGGCCGGACGTTGAGCAGCACCGGGGCCAGCAGGTCGGCGTCCTCCAGGGGACCGGCGCGCCCGGACGCCCGGTAGCCGTCGTACGCCGGGTAGGCGTAGGCCGGACGAGTGCGTTCGGCGGTGTACTGCCTCACCCAGGTCTCGGCCTTGGCGACCGAGATGCTGAACCGGCCGATCTTCAGGGCGGTGACCGCCATGTCGTTCCCCTGACGTCGCTTCGGCTGAACCTGCGTCACGGCGTGTCTCGGCAGAACAGCGGCGAGGCTTCAGCGTTTGGCGTTGGCCCGCTGGGCGGCGAAGACGAGCGCCCGCAGATCGTCCTGGTGGGCGTGCCGGTGATCGAACGCGACCACGATCGGGCGCCGGTCGCCCGGGGCGCGGCGCACCGTGCCGCCGATGGCGACGATCCGGTCGCGGGCCAGGTGCATCTCCACACGCACCCGGGTGTTCTCGTGCAGGTGCTGGTTCAGGTGGGCGCGGACCCCGCCCTCACTGACCTCGATGGTGGCGCCGGAGGCCAGGCGGATGCCGTTCGAGTTGAGTACCACCACCGGCACCCGCACCATCTCGCGGACGAAACGACGCCGCTGGATGGGTGCCTCGACAGGGAGGCGGCTGGATCGTGCCGCGGACGTCCGGTCGTTCTTGCGTGGCCACGGGACCAATTTCACGGCTGTTCCCTTCCGGTCGAAGGCTGCTGGTCTTCCGCCGGTGGTCTCGACGGGGGCTTACTGCCCGCCTGATGGCGACGGATTGCCTGACCCCCAAAAGCTAACACCGCTGAGTGCCAGATAGGTGACTCGGGGTCACAGTCGGTGGGTCACGTCAGCCATCTGGCGTAGCGCAGACGGGGAGGGTCGCGTCGCACGGTGGACGGAGCGTGGCGCTCTCCCGTCGGCCGCCCGGTAAAGATCGCGATTGTCCGGCGGCTAGCTGAAAACCCCTATGACCGGGGGATGATCGCGCCGCCGGTCGCGGTAGTGCGCCGGTAGCGCTCTGGTGGCGGGCGACCGCGCTGAGTGTTCTCGGTATGCCGTCCAAATCATCAATGCCAACACGGTGTTTCACGCTGCGTCATACTTTTGCCGAAGCGGTCCCAGAAGTTGACCGAGCCGGGGCCATCTGTGCGAAGGTTCGCGCTGTAGGCCAGCAAATGCCCGGATCGAGCTGGCCGTTCGAGGCTCGGGGAGGGCCGTCGCAAGTGCGTGTGCGTGTAGGTAAGAAGCTGGCTGTGGTGGGGATGGTGCTCCTGGCTCTGGCCGGCTGTGGTCATGTCCAGGAGAACGAAGCACGGGTGAAGGTCGAGGACGCGTACGCCGAGGCGTCCGGCGTGACGTTGCCCCTGCCGACGACGATGCCCGGTGGCTATCAGCTCAAGCGGTTCTGGTCGGTGGCGAGCATCTACGACGGCAACGGGGATCTGCAGTCGATCGCCCGTAGCGCCGAGTTCACCGGCCCCAGCGGAACGGTGCGGGTCTGCACCGAGATCATCGACATCCCGGGCGACCTGTGCCCGGACTCGAATGTCGGCATCACCAGGGACGACAGAAAGAACGGTCTGCGCCAGACCGTCTACATCGACTCCCCGACCCCCGACACCGACGTCGATGCGGTCTGGGGCGACGTGACCTACTCGGCCTCGCCGAGCGACTGGGCCTGGCTCGGCTGAGCCACGCCACCTGCGGTGATGCACGGCCGGTCAAGACGCTGGCAGGCCGTGCACGATCTGCACGATCACCCTGGTTACCCCTCGATGACGGCCTGAAGAATCTGCGCGGCCTCGGGAAACCGGTCGGGGCCCGGCGCGGAGTAGTTCAGCCGCAGGTAGGGGTGGGTCGGCTCGGCCGGGAACCACTCCGGGCCCGGCGCCACCATGAGACCACGGGCCTCACAGTCACGGGCGAGCCGGTCCGGATCGATGCCGTCGGGCAGCCGCACCCACAGGTGGATCCCGCCGGCCGGAACCTGCTCGAGGTGCGCGGCGGGCGTGTGCTCGCGCAACGACCGCAGCAGCAGGTCACGCCGGATCCGTAGTCCCTGCCGCAGTTCTCGCAGATGGGTACGCCATCCGGGCCGGGTGAGGACATCGAGCGTGGCGGTCTGCAGGATGCTGCTGACGTAGAGCCCCTCGGCCCCGCGGTCGGCGGCGATCCGGTCCCGCACGGGCCCGCGGGCGATCACCGCACCGATGCGCAGGGCGGGCGACAGGCTCTTGGTCAGCGAGCGCAGGTAGATGACGTGCCCACTGTCGTCGTGCGCGGCCAGCGGACCGGGGTCTGAGTCGATGGCGAGGTCGTGGGCCCAGTCGTCCTCGATCAGGAACGCCCCGAACTCGCGCACCACCTCCAGCACCGCCTGCCCGCGCTCGCGGGACCACTGGACGCCGGTGGGGTTGGCGTACGTGGGCTGGGCGTAGAAGGCCCGGGCCCCGGTGCGGGCGAAGGCCTCGCGCACGGTCTCGGGGTCGGGACCGTCCGGGCCGCCCGGCACCGGAACCAGGGTGACGCCGGCCTGCTCGGCCGCGAGCAGGGCACCCCAGTAGGTCGGCGACTCCACGAGCAGTGCCCGGCCGGGACCGACCACGCAGCGCAGGACCGAACTGAGCCCGCTCTGCGTGCCCGGCACGATCGTGACGTCGCGGCTGACAGGAGGTGTCACCCCCGCGGGAGCGGTGCCGGCCAGACCGGCCGCGAACCAGGCCTGGAGGTCCGGGAGCCCACGGACCGGGGAGCGGGTCAGCGTCGGGCCCGAGCGCGCCGCCCGGATCAGGGCGGCCCGCACCAGGGGACCGGGCAGCAGATCCGGGTCGGGATAACCCGAGTGCAGGCCGATCGCATCGGGCGCCGCGAGTCGCTGCGAAGTGGGCACCAACGGGAGCCGGGTGTGGGGCTGCCCGAGCGCGGCCGTCTGCCACCGGTGGTCCACCGGCTGCGGTAGGCGCGCGGGTCGCACGAACGTGCCGATCCCGGCCCGGCTCTCGACCAGGCCGAGGCCGCTGAGGGCGTGCATGGCCTTCTGCACCGTCACCGGCCCGGCGCCGTACTCGGCCATCAGCTCCCGGTTGCTCGGGAGTTTCGCCCCGGCCGGAGCGGCGGCGATCCAGGCTCGCACTCCCTGGACAATGCGCTCGGTGCTACCGTCGGCCATGTCGACGCACGGTAGCACTATCACTCCTGAACGTCCGGTGCTATCACCCCGGACCGGGCTGGCCTGGGGCCTTCTCGGGGTCCTGGCCTTCTCCTTCACCGTCCCCTTCACCCGGGTGGCGGTCGGTGGGCTCTCGCCCCTGCTGATCGGTTCCGGCCGCGCGGTGGTCGCCGCTGTCCTGGCCACGGTGGCGCTCTGGGCGACCCGTCAGCACCGTCCGGACCGCCGGCAGTGGGGTCGCCTGGCCGTGGTCGCCGGTGGTGTCGTGGCCGGGTTCCCGCTGCTGACCTCCTACGCGCTGACCACCGCACCGGCCGGTCACGGGGCGGTCGTGATCGCGATCCTGCCCGCGGCCACCGCCATCGCGGTCGTGCTGCGGGTGGGAGAACGACCGGCGGTTGCCTTCTGGGGATTCGCCGGGCTGGGCGCGGTGGCGGCGCTGTTCTTCGCGGGATTGCAGTCAGGGGGACTGGGCAGCCTGGCGCAGGCCGACCTGCTCCTGTTCGGTGCCGTCGTCGCGGCCGCCGTGGGATATGCCGAGGGCGGCCTGCTGGCCCGCGAACTCGGCTCGTGGCAAACCGTCTCGTGGGCGCTGGTGCTGGCGGCCCCGCTGATGCTCGCCCTGGCCCTGTCGTCACTGCTGCGGGAGCCGCCCGCCGGGTCGCCCGCGCAGTGGGCGGCGTTCTCCTACCTCTGTGTGGTGAGCATGTTCCTGGGCTTCTTCGCCTGGTACCGGGGACTGGCCATCGGACCGATGGCCCAGGTCAGCCAGGTGCAGCTGACCCAGCCGGTGATGAGCATCCTGTGGGCCTCGCTCCTGCTGCACGAACAGCTCACCTGGCCGACCCTCGCCGGAGGGGTGGTCGTCATCGTCTGCGCGGGACTGGCCGTGCGGGCGCGGCTCTAGGCAGGCGTCGGGGCCCGGGACCAAGGACCTCAGGTCGCGCACGAGGCCGGGGCCGAGGGGGAACGGTACGGCATGGACCCGCCCTGTCCTCAACCGGCGGGTACGCCGGAGGGAAACCGCTGCGTAATGCTTGAGTAACCTCAGGAAACCGGCGGGTTCGGGGAGAGGATCATGGACGTGCGCGCGTACGTGTGGGTGGACAGCTGGCAGTTCCAGTGTTGCGGTGAGGTCTTCCGGACCGGTGACGACGTGCGCTGGGACGTGCTCGCCACCCCGGAGGGCATCGGCGGGGTGGACGATCGGCTCAGCGCGGACCGGGCGCGCCGGATCCATTTCCAGGAGGAGCACCACGGCGGCCGGACCGACGGGGTACTGACCGGAACCGTCGCCGGCATCCAGGTGCTCACGGTCGGGCGGGTTCTGCGTGAGCGCACGCGGGAGACCGTGCCGAACAGCGGACGACTGCGCCAGGTCGACCGGGCCGACCCGTGGGAGCGCGAGCAACCCGACCGGACCTTCGACGGCTGGATCGTCGAGCTGACCTCCGCCGCCTACACGGCCGGTGAACCGGACCCGACGTGACCCGCGTCCACCCGATCCTGCTCGCGTCCCTGCTCATCGACTCCCTCGGATCGGGCACCGCCGGGCCGATGGTGCTGCTGTACTTCCACCGCGTCGCCGACCTGCCCCTGGCCCAGGTGGGACTGATCGCCAGCGTCGCTGCCACGACCGGCCTGGTCATCCCGCTCTTCGCCGGCAGCCTGGCCGACCGCTTCTCACCCCGCGCCCTGGTCGTGGCCGGGCAGCTGATCCAGGCCCTGGGCTACATCCTGTTCCTCGTCGCCCGCGACCCGGTGCCGATCTTCCTCGCGTTCGTGCTGTCGACCGCCGGGCTGCGGGTGTTCTGGGCCACCTTCTTCTCCATGCTCGCCGGGCTGCCCCTGGTGCTGTCCCGGGAACGCCTGTTCGCCATGACCGGCATGACCCAGGCCATCGGGTTCGGCGTCGGGGCCCTGATCGGCGGCCTGCTCGTGGCGCACGGATCGATGCCGCTGTTCCAGGTGGCCCTGGCGTTCAACGTGCTCTCCTACCTGGTGGCCGCCGTGCTGTTGCTCCAGGTACCGATGGCCCTCACCGTCCCCGCCGCGCAGCGGCAGTCCGGGCTCAGGACCCTGCTGCGCGACCGCGCCTTCCTCGGCCTGATCGTGGTCGACATCGGCTTCGCGATCTGCAGCGACGCCCTGATGGTCGGCCTGCCCATCGCGGTGAAGGAGGGCGGCATCGCCCACGTGGCCGTGCTCGGACCCCTCCTGGCGCTCAACACCCTCGTCATCGTCACGGCGCAACTGTTCGTCGCCGACCGCCTCGGCGGCTTCTCCCGCGTACAGGCGCTCGCGGCCGCCGGCGGACTGTGGTGCGTGTGGGCCCTGGCCATGGCCGTCCTGCCGGTCCGGTCGATGATCTTCTCCTCGTTCCTGCTCGCCGTCCTCGTCCTGGTCTACTGCCTGGCCGAGATGATCCACGCCCCGGTCGCCCAGGCCCTGGCCGCCGACGCCGCGCCCGTCCAGCACCGCGGCATGTACCTGGCGGGGTTCCAGTACGGCTTCGCCATCGCCAATGTCGTGGTGCCGGGCGCGTTCACCGCCCTGTTCGCGCTCGGGCACGCCGTGCCGTGGCTGGCGCTCGCCGGGCTGGCCGCCGCCACCGCCGGTGGGGTGGCGGTGGTGGGGCGGTTCCTGCCGGGCGCGGCGGTGCGGCCGGTGCGCCCGGTGGCGGCCTAACCGCAGGACGGCCCCGGGTCTCAAGCCGGACCGGGCGGTTGCCGATCACCGCGCATGGCCGAAATGGTGCAGGTGCCCGCGCCGCCGCAGTGGCGTAGGAAGGTCGAGGAGGACAAGGCATCGCGGGGCGATGCCTATGTGACGCCGCACCTGGCGAACCCGGTCAATCTCTCGCCCGGGCCTGCCTCCCAGGGGATGCTGGACCGGATCGGCCGGATCGTGCAGAACAAGTTCGGCGAGGTCGGCCCGCACGTGGCCGTCTGCCTGGCCGGTGACGTGCTCTACCTGGCCGCCAACAGCAACGGCCGGGCCCCCCGGGGGAACTGGCACGAATTTCTCACCGAGAAGCTGCCCGCCAGCTACCAGCGGGCGAACGCCCTGCGCAAACGGAAAGACCTGCGCAAGATCGGTCTTCTCGCCACCGGGGAGTACCTGGGGCTCCAGGAACTCGGTGAGCCCGAGTCGGCCCGGCTCACGGCCCTGCAGACCGCGCTGCAGGCCCCCCTGGCCGAGGGAAAGATGCAGTGGGTCGCCAACAAGAAGGACAAGAAGGGGGATGTTCACGCCGAGATGGCGATCCTCGGCGCGGTGATCGCTCACGTCGGTGGAGAACCGGCCGAGGCCGTGCACGATCTGCCGTTCGGCGGCGTTCACCGCGACTGCCGACTGTGCCATCTGGGTTTCCTGGTGTTCAACGAGAAACACGCGGCCACCGGGTACCGGGCCGTCACCGGCGGCACCCACCGGTATTCCTACCCGAACTGGCGGATGCCTCCCTGGATGCGCAACGACGCGGCCGCCGCTGAGCGGATGCGCGAGCTCGTCCGCCTCGAGCTGCCCGGCGCGATCTGGAAGAACGGTGGAGCCACGTTCGTCTGCGAGGAAGAAGTGGCCCGGCTGCAGGCGGCTGCGGAACTGGACGCCTACGAGTCGGAATCGGACTACGAGCAGGACGCCTGAGCTACCGGTGAACGGCCTGACCCGGCCCGCGCGTCAGCGCTGAGCCACGCGCCGCTACCGGTAGCTTCTGCCGGATGGGGGAGTCACTCTCGGTGCGCTGGCAGCGTTTTCTCGACGGTCTGGACGAAGCGGTCCGGCGGCGGGCACCGGCCCGGGACCGGCCGGCCGGCGCGGAGTCCGACCGTGACATCAGCATCCTGGAGTCCTGTGGGCAGGCCGTCCGGCAGGCCTGGACGAGCGCGCCGGACCTGTTCGCGCGCATCGACGAGAGCCTGGACGACCTGGCCGCCGCCGTCGGGCTGACCGAGTTCGAGACCGACCTCGTCGCCGTCACGCTGGCCGCGGACCTCGATCCGTCCCTGGCCGTGGCCCTGGACCGGATCAGGCCGTTCGGCGGGCCGAAGGAACATCCCACGATCGGTCCGGTGCTGGAACTGCTCGGCATCGCCAACGTCGTCCCGCAGGTCCGTGCGGCGCTGCGTCCGGGTGGAAGCCTCCAGCTCACCGGTCTGCTCCGGGTGCCGGACACGGGTCCCTTCCTCACCCGCAGTCTGGTCCTGCCCGACCGGGTGGCCGCCCATCTGCTGGGTGACCACACGCCTGACGCCACGCTCGGGGCGTGCCTCGTCACTCCTTGCCCCCTGGATCTTCCCGGTGGCGGCCAGGTCCTGGAGCACTGGCGGTCGGGCCCGGGTCTGGTCTGGGTACACGGCCCGCAGGGGAGCGCCGGTCTGGCCATGGTGGCGGGCGCGGCCGCACGGCTCGGGCTCGAGGTGGTCGCGGTCGATCTGTCCCGGGCCGATGACGATCCGGCCGGCCGACTGGATGCCGCGGTCCTCGAAGCCGTTCTGTGCGGGGGTGCCCTGATCGTCACCGGGCGGGCGGAGGGGACCGGGGCCCAGCTGGTGCACCGCCTGTCCGAGGCCCCGGTGCCGGTGGCCGTGGTGGCCGCAACGGCGTGGGACCCGGCCTGGGCCGGGTGGCTGCCACCGGTGGTTCCCGCGCTGCGCCTGAGCGACGATCAGCGGGAGAGTCTGTGGTCGGGCCAGCTCGGCGAACGGTCGCCCGACGGTGAGGTCCGGCGGGACCTGATGGCTCTGCGCGTGACGCCGGAAGAAATTCGCGCGGTCGGTGACCTGGCCCGCTCTACGACGGAAAATCCTACGGCCGAAGACCTTCTGCAGGCAGCACGGCGCCTGGGTGATCAGGCCGGAACGATGCGGCGGGCGGAGGTGACCCTCGACGACCTGGTGCTGCCCGCGTCGCTCCGCGGTGGTCTGGAAGAGATGATCCGCTGGGGGCGCCATCGCGACGCCGTGCTCGCCCAGGGCCCGCTCATGGGCCGGGGACGCGGACGGGGCATCGCGGCGCTGTTCGCGGGCGGATCAGGTACCGGAAAGACCATGGCCGCGCAGGCGATCGCCGGGAGCCTCGGGCTCGATCTGTACCAGGTGGATCTGGCCACGGTCGTGGACAAGTACGTGGGGGAATCCGAGAAGCGGCTGGCCAAGATCTTCGCCACCGCCGAAAGGCTCAACTGCGTCTTGTTCTTCGATGAGGCGGACGCGCTCTTCGGCAGCCGCAGCGCGGTGCAGGACGCGCACGACCGCTACGCCAATCTCGAGGTCTCGTACCTGCTGCAGCGTCTGGAGCAGTTCGACGGCATCGTGGTGCTGGCCACGAACCTGCGGGGCAACCTCGACTCCGCGTTCACGCGTCGGCTCCAGTTCATCCTGAACTTCCCCGAACCCGACCACGCCGGACGCGTCGCCCTCTGGGGAGCCCACCTCCAGCACGTCGCGCAGTTCGATCTCGACGACCCGATCGACATCGAAGCCCTGTCGTGCGTGGACGAACTGAGCGGTGGCGTCATCCGGAACGTGGTTCTTTCGGCGGCTTTCGCCGCGTTCGACGACAGCGCCGGCCGGGTCGGGCACCGGCACGTGACCTCGGCGCTGCAGCGTGAGTTGCGCAAGATGGGCCGGCGCGACCGGCCGGGCATTCCGCGGCGCCGGACACCGGTGACCCAGAGCGCCGCCGACATGACCGCAGGCGTGACCGCCGACATGACCGCGGACGTGGTCGCGGCCGGGAGAACGGTGCGGCCGTGACCTCGGGCGGACCGGTTATCGCGGCGGGTTGTACAGGCGGTGCCACCTGGCCGCAGGGGTTCCGCCGCCGATGGCGGGAGAGGTGAAGACGCACGGGTAACGCCGGTCGGTCCAGCGCCATTCGTACCCTTGGCCGGCGACCGCGGCCTCGGCCTCGGCGAGGCTCGTCGTGTAGAAGTTGTCGACCCACACGGGCTGGAAGACCCGGTACAGCCGCTGGGCGCCCGCTGGTATGTCGTCCTCGTTGTCGGCCATCAGGACCCACATCGGATGGTCGGCGCTCTCGTCGGTGTAGCCCTCGTCGTGGGCGACGGACAGGAACTCGTCCTCGAACGGTGTGTAGAAGTGATCCTGCCCAGGGCCGTTGTAAAAGCGCCGGAGCCGGGCGATCCGGCCACTCTCCTCGGAAGGGACCTCCTGGGTGAAGAGGTAGAGCGGATGGCGCAGCGTCTCGTCGAGGTAACCGGCCTGCGCCAGCGCCCGGGCCTCAGCGGTGTCCGTCGTATAGGCATGATCGGGTTCCTGGCCGGGGACGACCGGGGAGGGCGGGTCGAGGGACGACGCGATCCTGAGCGTGCCGGTGGCCGCGGCGGCGGTCAGGCCGGCCGCCACGGTGGCGGTCACACCCATGCTCATCACGGATCGGCGTGAGAGCGGCCGGTCCCGGTGGTCGACTGGAGACATGGCTTCCCCCTGGTTTCATCCTCTGCCGCACCCTTTCACGAACCACGGCAGCTGCGGTCGGTGACATGCGGGTGCGAGGTCTCTCGCGGGTGAGTAGCAACTTCATGGCTTCCGTTGCGCGTGGTTCGCGGAACGCGTCCTCGCCCTTGGTAACGTCCCTGAGGTTCGTGCCGGTGCCGGGGGCTCCTGTCCAGGTGAGCTGCACCGGCCCGAGCACCGGGGAGGAATCGTGCCGCTGTCCGCGCTGGAAAGCACGCTGAAGTCGTGGTTGCAAGAAGAGGTGCCGCTGCCCGAGGAGGACGGGGACGTCTCGTTCGAGAGCCCGGACGGCACCTGGGGTACGTCTCTCACGCGGCCGACACTGAACCTTTTTCTTTTCGACATTGCCCGGGCGGCAGTGCAACCCGCGGTGACCGGTCCGTACCGCGACACCAACGGGGTGGTCGTGCGGGACCGGCCGGCGCCCGTGGTCTCGTTCTCGTACCTCCTGAGTGCCTGGGGTGGCGGGGTGCGGGAGGAGCACCGGCTCCTGGGGGATGCCGTGCGAGGTCTGCTGCGGACACCGGTGCTGGACGGGGACACGGAGGGCGGGGAGATCACGGGCAAGGTGAACATCGCCCTGGCGGATCCGGAACAGGTCAGAGGCCGGGATCTTTGGGGTGGTCTGGGGGGAAAGCTGCGCCCCTCTCTGGTTCTCGTCGCCACGACCGCCGTTACCCTGGACCGCCCGCAGCGCGTCGCGGCGCCGGTCCGGCGGGTGGAGACCACCGTGGCGCCGCTGCGCCGGTCGGGCAGCGCGACGGACACCGGGCGTCGCCCCGGCTGGTTCGGGGCCTCGCGGCAACGGCAGCGCGACGGGGCCTGATGGAGGTCCGGCTGGTCAACGACGAGGTCAGCCTGGAACCGGAGGTTCCGGGGGAGGTGCTGATCGACGTCGTCAACACCGACGATGTGATCGACGCGGTCGAGATCGACCTGACCGGTCTCTCCGGGGCCACGGTGCGCCTGGAGAGCACCCCCACGCTGTTTCCCGGTGAGCGGCGGCGGTTACCGCTGCAGGTGCAACTGCCGGCCCAGGTACCGGCCGGCCGGCACCGCGTCGATGTGGTGGTGCGGGCGACCGCGACCGAGAGGGAGCATCAGGCCGGCCTGCAGGTCGACGTGGCCGCGCGTCCCGCGCTGACGGCCGGTGTCCGCCCCTGCGTACGCATGGGCACCCGTCGCGTGTCCTTCCCGATGACGGTCGCCAACCGCGGGAACACCGCTCTGCTGGTTCATCCCCGCGAGGTCGACCTCCCCGACGGGGTCTCCATGACGTTCGAGCCGGACGAGGCCATGATCGAACCGTGGCAGACGAAGGTCTGCCGGGTGGAGGTCACCGCCCCCTGGCGTCTGCTCGGCGCTGTCCGTGAGCACCTGGCCGATGTACGCGTCGTGGCCGCGTCGGTCACGCCCGGGCACCCGATGCTGGACGAGGAGCTGCACCAGGACGTGCGGGTCACCTTCCGTCAGCGGCCCGTGCTGGGTCACGGGCTGGTGTTCGCGGTGGTCCTCGTTCTGGTGCTGGCGATCTGGGGCACCCTGGGATATCTCGGGCTGCGTGCCTTCGTCCGCCCGGAGGCACCGCCGGTCGCGGTACCCGACGGGTTCCGGACGGGTCCGGGGCCTCGTGACGTTCTGGATGTGGCGCTCACACTGTCCGGACTGGTCGTCTCGGAGGTGGACGGTTCGCCGGTGTCCGGGGTGAAGGTGCTGGCGTGCAGCCAGGACCCTGCGGTGCGGCCGCGGTCGCGCTGTACCGAGGCCACCACGACCTACCGGACCGCCAGTGACAGCCAGGGCCGGTTCTGGCTGCCGGACACCTTTCCCGCCCGCTACGAGATCGTTCTCGCACCGCCTTGGAACGGGAATGCGAGGCTGCGGGCCGCCGTGGACCAGGAGTCCTGCCGGGTCCGGGGGCGGCTGCCGGGGCGTCCGGCTCAGCTGACGGTGAGGCTGCGGAACCCGGACGGATCCGCCACGCCGGCCGTGCACGTCACCGCCCGGCTGTCGGCGCCGAAGCAGCCCTCGGCGGACGTCGATACCGGGGGAACCCCGGAGGCCGGGAGGTCCCCGGGTGTCACGGTGGCCCCGACACCGGTCCCGGCCTGCGGGCCGATCCCTTCCTCGGCCCGGAAACCCTCTGCGACAGCGCTGTCCGGTTCTTCCGCCGGTCGTTCTGCCGGTGCGGGGACGGGTGCGTTCGAGGGTGCCCGGTCCGATCCGGCCCGGCCGGCCGGCCCGGTCTGGCTGCCGGCCAGGACGCCGACGGGTAAGGGGGAGGAAGGCACACAAGGCGCCGGACCCGGCGACCCGGCGGGCGGCTCCGGGCCGGGGGAGTTTCCGTCCCGGCCCGCCGCCGGCGGCGGGTGGGAGAGCCAGATCCGTCTGACGGGGCTGCTGGCACCCGGCTACTACGACCTCACGATGACCGTGGGCGGGCAGGCGATGCACGCCTGTCGTCTGCATGTGCTCCCGGCGCGGGCGAACTTCTATTCCGTGCCGTTCTCGGCGAGTTCGGCGACCTGTGCAGGTGATCCCGGATGATCACCGAGTTCTCACCCGGGCAGATCGTGCACCGGGCCGGCTCGCCGGGTGAGATGACCCTGCGGGTGCAGAACGTCCGGGACACCATTTCCGCGTTCTCGGTGCGCATTCTGGGGGCCGACCCGGACTGGGTCGAGGTCGGCGTTCCTGAGTTCGAGCTCTTTCCCGGTGAATCGCGCGAGCTGACGGTGCGGGTGCTCCTGCCGGAGACGTTTCCCGCCGGCTCCCATCCCCTGACGGTGCAGGTCCAGGAGGTCGGTGGCCGCCAGGAATGCTGGCTGCAGCCGGTCGAGGTGCACGTGCCCGCCCGGGAGCGCCTGCTGCTGACGGTCAGGCCGCCGCTGGTGTCCGGAGGCCGTCGTGCCGGTTTCCGGCTGAGGGCCGAGAACGCCGGCAACACGACCGTGGGCAGCCCTCTGGTGGGAGTGGACGACGAGGCCCGGCTCACCTTCGATTTCAGCTCGGAGCGGCTGGACCTGGCGCCGGGGGAGCAGACCCGCATCGACGTGACGGTCCGGCGGCGCCGGCCCTGGACGGGTATGCCGGCGCCCCGGATGTTCTCGGTGTATGCGGATGCGCGCACGGATCAGGAACGCCGGATCGGGGTTCCTGTCGAGGGGCCGCTGGCCCAGGGAGCTTTCCTGCAGAAACCGCGGATCAGCCGGGCCGCGTTGTCGCTGGGGGCGAGTCTGGTGGTCCTGGCGCTGGTGCTCGGCGTGGCCGCCGTCACCGTGGGCGCGATCTTCACCCAGCACGACGTGGAACAGGCCAATACCGCCGATCAACTGGACGAGGTCAGCGATCCGCACGTCGGGGGAGCGGCGGACGGTTCGGCCGACTGCCCCTGCTTCCTGAAGGGAACGGTGCAGCCGGAGCCCGAGTCGGTCCGGTCCGGACGTGCGGCGCCGGTGAGCAGCGGCGGACGTCGGGGCCGGGGACTGCCCACCGGTGCGGTCGTCTCCGCGTACCGGCTCGATGACACCGCCGTCCCGGTGGTCAGCACCAAGGATTTCGGTGCGGACGGCACCTGGCAGATGGAGGTTCCGTCCGGGGAGTACCTGATCCGGCTCGAAGGCACGGGTCCGCATCCGATCTGGTACCCCCAGGCGACCGACCCGGAGGATGCGGCACCGGTCACCGCGACCGGTGGTGAAGGCACGTCGCTGAATCCGATGGTGCCGGGACTGGCGCTGGGAACGGTCGTCGTGACCCTCGACATGGACATCCCGGCGGGTGCCGAGGTGAATCTTCAGCTGGGTGAGGGAACCGCGGCTCCGGGAGCGGGGGTGAGGCAGGCGGAGCAACTGCCGGGTACCGCGGTATTCGTGGCGAAGGACGTGCTTGCCCCGGCCCGCTACACGGTGGTCGCCGCCAAGGAGGGATACCGCCCGGCTCAGGCCACCGTGACGCTGGAGCCGGGGGTGCCCGCCGACGTGACCTTACGACTGGCCCCGGATCCCGCGAGCGGACTGCGGCTTCCGCCGGGTGCGACCGGAGAACCCGGCCCTCGCGGTGACCGGGGTGGTGCGGGGACGACGGGCGACCCGGGTGCGGACGGTACGAACGGCCGGGACGGAACCAACGGCATCGACGGCACGAACGGAACGGACGGCACGGACGGAACGAACGGCACCGACGGCACGGCCGGCACCGGCGGGAGTGACGGCACCGACGGGACGAACGGCAGCGACGGTGCTGACGGAACGGACGGCGCCGTAGGGCCTTCCGGTCCGCCGGGTCCCAGCGGTCCCCCGGGGGAGGACGGCGTGTCGGGCCCGGCCGGGTGCTCCTGGTGGCACGACGTCTTCATCTGCGTCCGGCCGTCGGCGACGACCGCCCCACCGGCCACACCCACCGAAACGTCGTCGGAAGGAGTTTCATGAGCAGCCCCACAACAGACCGGCAGGCAGCGTCCTGGTCAGGTGACCGCGCCACGCTGAGGGTGACGGCTCAGGAAGGGACGGTCGACGCCGGCCAGACGGTGGTCGTGCGTGGAACCGTCCAGAACCTGACGGGCGAGGAGGTGCGGGCTGTTCTGCTCGCCCGGGGCCTGCCGTCGTCCTGGTGCCCGCCGGCCCAGGTCCTGCAGTTGCCGGGTCACAACACGGCTGAGGTCTTCGTCTACCTGACCCCTCCGGCCGGAACGTTGCCCGGCCGGTACCTCTGGACCCTGACCGCGCAGACCTCGGGTGCTCCGGTGCCGGTCGCCGATTCCCAGCTGACGGTTCGCCGCCCGCCGTTCACCGACCGACCACAACCCCCGAGCGGTTCTGCGCGACCGGCAACGCGGCGTCCTCGGGTGGTCGCCGTGATCGCCGTGTTGCTGGTCGCGCTGCTGCTGATGGTCGTGGCGGGGGTGAAAGTGTTCACGGCCGCGTCGGCCGGACCGCGGGCGCGCACCCTGGCGGCCATCGTCGACACCGCCGACCGGGATGCCAATGTGGCCCGCATGCGTCGCGCCCCGGGCCCCGTACGGGTCCAGGGCACGGTGTTCCTGGACGGCGGTGCCTCCTCACCGATCACGGCGTTCGTGCGTGGTCTCTCGCGCGAGAACCTCAGCGGCGCGAGCGCCCGCACGGGCCGGACCACGTACCCGGTCACGATCAGCGGCCACGACTGGAGCGCGGATCTGCCGCCCGGCATATACGCGATCTACTTCCGCAGCCGCGGCTACAGCGGTGCCTGCGTGATGGTGGAGACGGTGACGAGCGCCAGGACCACCCTGGCGCCGGTGAGGCTCAGCGCAGGAGGTACGTGAGGAACAGGATGAGGCTCAAAAGCAGGAGCAGCCCGGCCGTCGCGACGACGACGGGCCGGGTCCGCCGCTGTGGCAGCCAGTCCTCGTCGTCCCACAAGGGCTCCGGTTCGGGCTCCGGAACCGGCTCCGCCACCGGACGGGGAACCCGCAACACCGATGCACATCGGAGGCACGTGAGTGATCCGAAGGCGTTGGGCTCGGCGCACTCCGGGCACAAGCGCCCGGCGCGCACGGCCCGTCCGCCCGTTCCCGGAAGCCGGCGCAGCGCACCGGACAGCGGGGCCTCCTGCGTGTTCTCCGTGACTTCCGGGGCCGGGATCGCTTCCTCCCACAGGGGCGGAAAGACGTCCTCGTCCCCGCCGTCCCAGAAGTACGGGCCGCCCGGCATCGGCTCCCGGAGATCGGCGTCAGCGGTGTGATCGGTGTGATCGGCATCGTCCTGAGCGTCCCGGGGCCGGGGCACCCCGGAGGGCTCGTCCGGAATCACCAGGAGCTCGACCCTCACGCCGATGGGCACCTCGTCCTCGATCAGGGCGACGACCTGCTGCGCATCCACATCGCCGGCCAGTGGCATCCGGACCTGGACCCAGCCGGTCGCTCCCTCCGGGGCCTGACCCTCGCGGTAGACGCCACCGCCGTCGATGATCTCGACCGGGCGCCCGCCGGACAGCAGGGACAGCCACTGCTCCAGACCGGCCCGGGTGCCCCGGGCCCCCAGCGCCCGGGACTGCGCTCGCAGCCAGTCCCGGTCGCGCAGCGGGTGGGTGCCGGCGGCGGGATCGACGGGGCCGGCGATCCAGCTCCCGAGCCAGGGCACCATCGGGGCGGGCGCGACGGTGGGATCGGCCGCCTCGGCCACCGAACCCACCGAGTGCAGCAGGGTGTCCGCCAGGTCCTCGAAGATCGCGAGGAAGCGCACCGTGAAGTCGTCCTGCTGCATGACGACCGGCAGTTGCCGGGCGAGCCAGCCGGGGGCCGGCGCACTCATCGGGCCACCACCATCAGCTCACCCGGCAGGAACAGGCTGTCGGCGTCCAGCGTCAGGACGTCCCGGACCGGGCCGACCCGTTCCCCCCGGCGCAGGTCGTACTCGTACAGGCGCACGTCCTCGATGTTCGCGACACCGGCCAGCCCTTCCAGCCGGTGCACGACGGCGGACCCGGTGAGATGTCGGTCGAAGGGCCAGCCGCTGCGGTCGGCACCCCCGTGCAGCGGGTCCAGCCAGGTGCGCAGCGTCTCCTCGGCCGTCTGACGCACCGCGGCCGCGCTGTGACCGGTGGCGGCCCGCACCGACACCTCCACGGCGACCCCGATGTAGTACGGGGTGGTCAGCTCGATGCGTGAGCCGACCAGCCGGCGCGGTTCCAGACCGGCGGTGACTTCCTCCAGAAGCTCTTCCTCGAGAGCGAACTCGTCCACGTTCCGCAGGCCCGGGGCCGGTGGCCGGCGGGGCACCAGCAGCAGCCGCACGGGCCCACCGTCGGTCTCGGGCACCGCACAGCGCGCTCGGGCCAGCCGGGGGCTGCTCTCCAGACTCAGTTGCTCGAAGTCGGCGGCGGTGACCGCCCGCCGGCCCGTGCGCAGTGTCAGGGGCCCCCGCACCTTCACCTCGTCGACGGTCTCCGGATCGGATCCACCGGTGGCCGCACGGAGGTTGGAGACCGTGGTGATGTACGGCAGCGGCGACCGGGGCGCCACGAGGGTCCGCGCGCCGACATTGCCGGCCGCGCCTCCGCCCACCCGGTATCCGGTGACGCCGATCAGGCTGCCTTCCAGCGGTGCGGCCCCGTGACGCCTCACGCTGCCGTCGGGCTGGCGGACCGAGGGCCCGAAACGGATCTCGCCGCTGGCACCCTCCCAGACGTAGTGCTTGTCCTGAGCGCCGCTACGGGTGAAATCCGCGACCTCGGTCCAGACATCGGTGCCCGTGGCGCCGGTCACGGTGACCTCCTCACCGGGCCGACGGGGGGCCACCGGCCGGCGCGAGGTCCGCAGAACCTGTCCGGGGCCACCGTCACTGCGACCCAGGACCTCGGCCTCGACCAGCTCCACGTGCTGTGCGGGCACCGTGCCCCCGACCGCCGAGGCGGTGAGGGAGGAGATCCGGGGCGGACGAGTGTACCCGGGCTCGCCCGGGTCCGGGTCCTGGAGAACGACCCTGACCCAGGAGGCGGTCCGCCCACCGACGGCCCGGGCGACGTGGGCACCGGGCATCAGGAGAATCAGCTCCCCGGGCCGGTTCAGGCCACCGGTGCTGTCACGGTGAACCGTCACCGGGGTCCATTCCTGCCCGGTCCAGGCCTGCCAGAGGATCGGCGGGCGGTCCGGGTGGATGCCCATACCGGCGGCCTGGGCGGTGATGTTCAGCCGCAGGGCCGTGCCGGGCAGAGGTTCGGTGAACCCCAGGTAGAGGGCGTCCCCCTCGACGGGATCCGGGCCGAAACAGTCCACGGCCACGCCGGAACGCAGGATGGGCAGCAGATCCCGGGCGTCCGGGTCGGCCGTGACCGACAGGGTGTGGGCCAGTACCGGGGGTGTGATCACCAGTTCGCGCACGGTGCTGAACACCACCGCGTCGCCGGTCCCGGCCATGGTCGCGACCTGGCTCCCGGCGGGGACCCGGACCTCGTGGTCGAGCACGTCGGAGAGCCAGAAGGTCAGGTCGGTGGAGGCCACGCCGGGGGCGAACGGCTCGATCCCGAGCAGATTCAGGAACTGGAGGTAGAGCCGGTCCGGCACCTGGTTCAGCCGGTAGATCACCTGCTCACTCATCCAGGCGAACAACTCGATCAGGGCGACGCCCGGATCGTTGAGGTTGTGGTTGGTCCACTCGGGGCAGTGGCGGGGGATGGCGCGCTTGGCCTCATCGACGAAGTCCTGGAACCGGCGGTCGTCCAGGGTGGGTACGGGGAGGGGCATCAGGCGTCTTCCTGCGGGATGAGATAGAACGGGTGAACGAGGTTGCGGCGGTCGTTCGTGGTCCGGATCCGGTAGCCGACGTGAAGGTGCACCAGGCCGGCCGATTCCGGATCGGGCACGACATCGACCTCGTCGACGGTGATCCGGGGTTCCCACCGGGTGAGGGCTTCCCGCACCGCGTGGCGCATCAGGCCGATGGTGTTCGGGTTGACCGGCTCGAAGACGAGCTCGTGGATACGGCAACCGAACTCCGGGCGCATCAGGCGCTCGCCGGGTGCGGTGAGCAGCACCGTGCGCACCGAGGACTCGAGGTCTGCGGGCCCGCCGTCGAGCGCGATGACACCGGTGTGGTCCACGCGCAGGGGCCAGGCGATGCCCCGTCCGACGAAGTCGGTGAGCTCGCGCTGCCCGGCGACGTTCGGGGCCGGGTCGATCGTGGGAGGCTGGGAGTGCCACCCGGCGCGTACGGCGGGACGGCGCTGCGCCGGGATCGGGCGCGTGGACATCGACGTGTTGATCGACGTGTCGAAGGTGTCGCTCATGGCGCCTCCTAATTGATCGCCACGGTGGCGCCCTTGACGGACGCCGGTCCGCCGGCGGTGACGTCCACCTTCAGGCCCTTGAGTTCGCTGGACGTCGTGCCCTCGAGCGCCAGGGTGGCCGAGGCCCGCGCGGCGATCTTCGTTCCCCGCAGATCCACGCCCTGCTGTCCGGTCACGGTGACGTTGACCCCCTCGATCCTGATGTTTCCCTGCGCGTCCAGCGTGATCGACGCCTGTCCGGCCTGCAGTTTGATCGGGCTCCCGGCCGCCGCCCGGAGCACGATCCCGTCGCCGGACATCAGGAGTTCATGTCCTGACGTCTGTTTCAGGCTGACGGAGTTTTTCCCCGGGGCCGAGGCATCGGTCATCACCAGTGCGTGCCCGTTGGCGGTCGTGATGCCTGATGACAGATCGGCCTGGCGGCCGGCGGTGGCCGCCGGGGTGCCGTCGTGCCCGTTGTGGACCGCTCCGAGTACGAAAGGCCTCTGCAGGTCTCCCTCTTCGAAACCGACGAGGACCTCGTCGTCCACCCGATGCGGCACCACCATTCCCCGGCCGGGCCCGGCGGCCGGCAGAACGGCCCGGGCCCAGCCGGTTTCGACATCCGGGCCCAGTGTCGGGAGCTTGACCCGCACGCGTCCCCAGTTCTTGGGGTCGTGGATGTTCGAGATCAGGCCGGGGATCAGACCCATCGTCCCGCCGATCATGGGCGAGGTCACCGGCGGCGCCTGCGGGACGCCCGGTGCGGCGACGACCGGCACCGCACCGTGGGTGCGGTCCCCGGCCACGATCGTGGTGCCCGTCACCGGGCCCCAGTCGTGCCGCACCGCGACCACCGCGTGCCGGCCGGCGAGGGGTCCGGCGCCGGTGAGCGAGAGATCCTTGCGGGGGCTGATGTCCGGCGCGATCGCATGGGTGCGCACCCGCAGGGTGGTGCCGGACCGGGCGAAGCGCCCGGCCTGGGCCGTGGCCTGGGCGATGATGTCGGCCTCACCGGCGGTGGACAGCGCGCGGGTCTCGTAGGTCGATGCGGTGTCGGACTGCGCGAACCCGCCGGCCCCGGTGAGCAGGGCCGGGCCGCCGGAGGTGGCGGTCGCGGAGGTGTTACGGCCGGTGAGTTCCTGCTTGGTGACCGGGTCCCAGCCGCGCAGCACGACCGTGCCGGTGGCCTTGCCCGAGGTGCGGAAGTCGAGATCGGCGATGTCGGCGCCCAGGTCGAGGGTGACGGCGGAACCCGAGGCCGGGGCCGGAGCTACCTGGAGCACACCGTCGGCCGGGTCGATCCACCACTCCGTCCCGTAGCGTTCGGAGATCTGCTCCAGGAGTTCCAGGGGCGAACAGGCGACGATCACGGCATCGCGGGCGCCGGCGGGAAGCCCGGCGATCCGGACCGATCGCACGTGCGGGGTGAGCGCCGCCTGCAGGGCGTCGGTCAGGGGCGCGTTGGCCGTGTTGACCGTGCGGCCCACACTGCCCAGGCCGTGGGCGGCGTCTTCGGCCACGATCGTCACCGCGGTGTGGTGGTCGCCCTCGTCGGGGCAGGACACCAGGAGGCCGCTGACGGTGCCGGCGAAGACCTTCACCGCGGCACCTCGCGCGTCGGGGAAGGAGACGGCCACCTCGGTGCCCGGTGCGAACGACCGGGCCTTGTCGGTGAGCATCACGAAACCTGGATCGCTGAAGGAGATCTCCGCCCGTGCAGCGCGCCGGAGCCCACGTTCCACCGACACGCTGATCAGGTGCGCGCCCAGGTCCCAGGGCAGCTGGTTCCCGCCGAGCGTGATGATCGGGACACAGGTCATGCGGGCCTCCCGGGGATGGCCAGCGTGGCGCCGGGGCGCACGGCCAGCGGGTCCTGGATGTTGTTGGCCTCGGCGATGAGCCGCCAGGCGGTGGGATCGGCGTAGTAGCGGGCGGCGATCCGGTCGAGCGTCTCGCCGGGGCTGACCTGGTGCACGGTGTGGGGCCAGGGGGTACCGGAGGTGGGGTTCTGCGGGCCGAAGGCATCGTCCTGTTCGTACTGCTGCAGCGACACCCGCACCCGGGCGCGCAGGGGAACCCCGGTGCCGGAGAAGTAGACCAGGTGAACGTCCAGGGCGGTGACGACCGCCGGGAACGAGCGCAGATCGCCCCAGTGGAAGACGACGGTCGGGGGACGGAGCCGGCCGGTGGTGCGGTCGCTGCCGGGCAGATCGGGATCGACGTCCATCAGCGCCATCAGGGCACCGGTGTAGCGGGTCACGGGTGTGCCGGTGCCCGTGGTGTCGAAGAAGATCTCGAACGACATCGTGCCGCTGACGGCCCCGCCGTACTCCAGCCGGGGAACGTCCCGGCCGGCCCGGGGGGCGCAGCGCCACTCGTTGCTGCGGGAGATGGCCAGCTCGGAGGGGTTGAACAGACAGTCGATCCGCGCCCCGGTCTCCGGCTGGAAGTAGGCCTTGGTCTGGGTGCCGGACGTACTCATGCGAGGGTGCTGGACGTGAAGCCGTGGTGGGCGATCTCGAGCTCCTCGGACAGGACCGAGGTGTCGGCCGTGGCGAGCGCCGGGCCGGTCCAGCGGATCGGGAACGCGTCGCTGATCGAGAAGGACCGCAGGCGGGTACCGCCCACGTCGACCAGCGTGACGGAAGCGGTCCTGCGCTCGAGCTTGCCGCCGGCCCCCTGGAACCCGTCGCCGGCCGTCTTCCTCATCCACTCGAAGAGGTTGTCCGACTTCGTCAGGCCACGACTGAAGACGAGGCTGGGCCAGCTCATCTGGCCGGGGAAGCGATGGACGAAGCCGTTCACGCCGCCTTCGGCGTACTCCTGCACGGCGACCGTGACCTCCAGGCCCTGCACCTTCTCGAAGGTCCCGATGGCGATGCCGTCGACCTCCAGCAGGAAATTGGCGGCGACGGGAGGCTGGTCGCCGAGCGCGGTCGCGTCAGCGGCCGCCACGGACTGCTCCTCGCACACGCACCGTCAACTGTGCTCGGGTCATGCCGGTCATGAGGGTCATGCGCGTCCCTTCCCCGATGGCCGGCACCTCACCTGCGGGAACCGGCCGGCAGGTGAGGTGCCTCGTCCTGGATCTACTTCTTGCGCTCGAGGCTGTCGATCTCCAGGCTGATGGTCTCCTTCAGCGGGTTGCCGCTGGACACGTCCAGGCTGTCCAGGGCGATCTTGGACACCCAGCCGTTGGTGAAGTTGTAACGGCCCAGTTCGGTGGCGTGATCGGTGGCGTAGAGCACCACCGAACCGTTCTTGCGCGCGTCGGTCAGCGAGCCCTTGTCCTTGACCTTGGAGAACCACTGCCAGACGCCGTCGGTGGGGGAGTCGTCGACCGCCAGGCGGGTCAGGGTCAGGGTGCCGCTGGTCTGGCGGCTGCCCAGGGTGCGGGTCCAGACCATCTGCCCCTTGGCCGTGGTCTGCTGCATGTCGGTCGCCTCGACGCTGACGTCCAGGCCGCTGACCCCGGTCAGCATGGTCATGGGGGAGCCGTCCACCTCGAGGTAGAAGGCGTTGGACATCAGGCCGGTGTTGGAGACGACGGTCGTGTCGGACATGGTGGGGTGCTCCTTCGAAATCAGATGGGAGTCAGGTGGGACTCAGGTGGGTCAGGCGGCCGTCTGCTTGTGCTGGGCGATGCGGAAGATGACGAACTCGGCGGGCTTCACGGGGGCCAGTCCGACCTCGACGATGAGGCGACCGGCGTCCACGCTCTCGGGCGGGTTCGTCTCCTCGTCGCACTTGACGTAGTAGGCCTGGTCGGGTGAGGAGCCGACGAGTGCCCCCTGCGTCCACAGTCCTCGCAGGAAAGCGTCGAGCGTGCGCTTCACGCCCTCCCACAGTGCGATGTCGTTCGGCTCGAACACCGCGAACTGGGTGCCGTCCTGGATCGTCTTCTCGGCCATGTTGAACAGCCGGCGCACGTTGATGTAGGTCCAGTCCGTGTCGCTGGTGAGGGTGCGCGCACCCCAGACCCGGATGCCCCGCACACCGAACGGCCGGATGCAGTTGATCCCGATCGGGTTCAGCAGCGACTGCTCGTTCTGGCTGATGCTGCGCTCGATGTCGAGGACACCGCGCAGGATGTCGTTGGCCGGGGCCTTCCAGACACCGCGGGTGGCGTCGGTGCGCGCCCAGAGCCCGGCGATGTGACCGCTGGGCGGCACCATGATCTCGGTGTCGGCACCGGAGCCGATCGGGTTCTCCACCTTCACCCACGGGTAGTACATCGTGGCGAAAGGGCTGTCGTACATGGCGACATCGCTGCGCCACTCCTTGATCTGCTGCGCGGTCATCCCCGGTGGCGGGTCGAGGATGGCCATGCGGTTGGTGTACTGCTCGCAGTGGGTGATCAGCGAGGTCTGCACGGCCTTCCACAGGCCCAGGTCGATCGATCCGTCCTCCCGGGTGGCGGCCGTGACCAGGTCGGGCAGCAGCACCATGGTGACGTCCTCGGCCAGGGACAGGCCACCCAGGCCGCGGCGCTCGGACTCGCTGCCGGCGAAGTGGCGGCCCGTGACCGGCACCGGTGTGGGCTGGGCCTTCAGCAATTCGTAGTGGCCGGGCCGCAACAGCTCCAGCTGGGTGGCGAGGTCGGCGTCGGCGCTCACCCGGACCTCGACCTTGACCCGGGTCGAGGTGCCGTTGATCTTCGTGGACGCCTCGTCCGGTCCGTCGAGGGTCAGGCCCGGGTACGACTCGACGACCTGGTCGCCCTCGTGCACCTCCAGGCGGAAGGTGACCGGGGCATCGTCGCCGGCCGGTTCCTCCGGGTGCACCGAGATGCTCAGCGGGGCATCGGGTTCGAGCGACTCGACGTTGAGCGGTGCGCCCAGGGCACGGTCGGCGGCCGGCACGGCGATCGCCGACGGCGCCCCGGCCGGTGCGGTGTGCGGGACCCGCACGATGTAGGCGAGCTGGCCGCCGTTCTGGAAGTACGCGTACACGGACAGGGGCAGCACGGCGCCGGCGATGAAGCTGCCGTACAGGCTCTCGAACTGCATCCAGCTGGTGACGAGGCGGGGCGACAGACCCTCCGGGTCGCGGGGGTCGTCGGCCGGGAAGCGCTCGGTGAAGCCGACGAACGCGGCCACCGCGGTGGGCGCGGCCGTGAGCACCTTCTGCGAGGAAGATACTTCCTCCACGTAGACGCCTGGAGCGGTATAGGTGGGCATGCCGGAAGCTCCTGAGAGTCGTAGGTCGGCTGCGCAGAAGCTGATCGGGCATTTTCCGTGCCCACCCCCGTGGATCCGTCTCCCGGACCCTTCCGCCGGACGATGTCAACAGCACCACCCGGAACGGAGCAACCGTCAAGGCTTTCGGTGAGCGGTGGGCGAACCTTGAGCGCCCACCCCGAAGACGGGCACCGGTCAGCTCACCTGACTGCGCAGGGACCCGGGCATCTGAATGCTGATGACCCCGCCGTAGGCGCACAGGCAGGTGCCGCCGGAGGCCAGGAACGGGATCCCGCCCGCGACGCTGCGGGTGGCCGGACTGATCCAGGGGCCGGCCGGCACCGGCCAGCAGGGCATCGGGGTGAGAACACCGAGGGCGGCGGCGGTGGCGATCGCCACCGCGGGGTTGGCGGGACTGCGGCACAGGCCGAACGGCGTGATGTTCAGGCCCGGGACGTTGTCGGTCACCCTCGCGACCGGGCGGCTCTCGACGATGACCCGGGCCGTGGGCAGAACCGTGAGAGGGGTGGGCACCGTGCCCATCGAACACTGCAGCAAGGCACCTGACACCACCGGGAGCGGGCTCATGCGGGGTTCTTTCCCCCGGTACGCACCGAGTGGTCGAAGGCGGCGCCGGTCGACTGCACCACGCAGATGATGGTGCGCCGGGGCGGGGGCGCCTTGCCGACGATCCGCTCGAGGGGCCCCGTCCTCAGTGTCGTGTCGCCGTAGGCGGTCCAGGACGCCACCGACGGGTACAGATAGGTCAGGTACTGGTCCGGTGTCCGCGGTGCGGCGCCCAGATAGGCCCGGTACCGGCCGGCGCACTGCTCGCGCGCGTACTTCTTGAGGGCCTCGTGCCCGGGGTACTGGGCCCGGGGATCGGTGCCGCCCGGCCGGTCGCCGGGCGAGTAGCTGAGGGTGGCGTAGACCTCCAGCTGATGGGCCCGACTGCACGCGACGGTTCGCACCCGGCTGATCGGCTCGCCCGGCCCGCCCGCTCCGACCGGGTTGGCGCAGTCCTGGTTCCGGAGTGCCAGGGCCCAGGTCAGTCCGCCGTCGCTCCCGGATCCGCAGGAGCTCAGGAGCAGCAGCAGGGGAGCCCCGAGATACCGGGCCAGCACTGACCGCCTCACCCGTGTTCACCCCGTCCGACAGCATCCTGCCCGGACCCCCGCCCGGTCCGGCGAACGTAGCAGCCCGGTCGCCGGGGCCCGGGAACAACGCGCGTGTACGGCGGGAGCCGATCGTGATCGCTGGCCACGGCGTGCGGGGGAACACCGCGACGGCCGGTCCCGAACGTTCTTCGGTTCCGGGGACGCACAACAGGGCGAAAGCCTCTTACCTGTGCAAGCCTGATGCCCGTCAGCCCGATGGTGAGCCGGAGAGCGAGCGCATGCCCAGTTTTCTTGACCGTGATCGAACGATCGCCCCGCCGGGGTACAACCGGTGGCTGGTCCCGCCGGCTGCGCTCGCGGTACACCTCTCGATCGGCGAGGTCTACGCCTTCAGCGTCTTCAAGACCCCGCTGGTCACCCACTTCGACTCCAGCCTGACCGCGATCGGGATCATCTTCTCGATCGCGATCGTGATGCTCGGCCTGTCCGCCGCGTTCGGTGGCACCTGGGTCGAGCGCAACGGCCCGCGCAAGGCCATGACCGTGTCGATGGCCTGCTGGGTGACCGGGTTCCTGGTGGCCGCGCTGGGTGTGGCCACCGATCAGCTCTGGCTGGTCTACCTCGGGTACGGCGTGATCGGTGGCATCGGCCTGGGGATCGGCTACATCTCGCCGGTGTCCACGCTGATCAAGTGGTTCCCCGACCGCCCGGGCCTGGCCACCGGTCTGGCGATCATGGGCTTCGGGGGCGGCGCGCTGGTCGCCTCCCCGCTGACCAGCCGGTTGCTGGACGCCTACGCCGACCGGCCGCAGGACGCGATCGCGCCGACCATGCTGACCCTCGCCGCGATCTACGTGGTGCTGATGTCGCTCGGGGCCTGGGTCATCCGGGTTCCCGCGCAGGGGTGGACGCCGCCGGGCTTCTCCTCGGGTGCGGCGGTCGTCGCGGCGGCCCGGCGTCCGGGGCTCGGGCACGGCGCACCCGTGGACCTGACGGCGAACCAGGCCATCCGCACCCCGCAGTTCTGGCTGCTGTGGACGGTGCTGTTCTGCAACGTCACCGCGGGCATCGGCATCCTCGAGCAGGCGTCGCCGATGATCCAGGACTTCTTCTCCGACGTCGACGCCACCGAGGCGGCCGGCTTCGTGGGCCTGCTGTCGCTGTGCAACATGGCCGGGCGCTTCGTCTGGTCGACGACGTCGGACCACATCGGCCGCAAACCGATCTACGCGATCTACCTGGGCATCGGCGCGTTGCTGTACCTGGTGCTGGCGTTGTCGGGCACCTCGGGCGTGGGCCTGTTCATCGTGACGGCCTGCGTGATCCTGAGCTTCTACGGCGGTGGCTTCGCGACCATCCCGGCCTACCTGAAAGACCTTTTCGGGGGCCTGCAGGTCGGCGCCATCCACGGCCGTCTGCTGACCGCCTGGTCGGCGGCCGGAGTGGTGGGCCCGCTGGTCGTGAACCGGGTGGCCGACCACCAGGACGCCGCCGGTAAGTCCGGCGCCGACCTCTACACCCTGTCGTTCCAGATCATGGTGGGCATTCTCGTGGTCGGCTTCGCCGCCAACGCCCTGGTGCGGGCGTTGCCCCGGACCCGGGCCGGGTCCGCCGAAACCCCGGTAGGAGAGGGAAAATGAAAGACGACGTGAGCACCCCCGCGGCCGCCTCGGCCCCCGCCTCGGTCCAGGGGGCGGCAATCGCCCTGTGGGTCGTGGTCGGCGGCCTGCTGGCGTACGGCATCTGGGAGACCGTGCAGAAGGTCTCGGCCCTGTTCGGCTGAGCACGGTGGTACCGCTCTGATCGGACCGGGTGGGAATGTCTGAGCAGTTCCCACCCGGTCCCTGATCAAGGACGCGGTGTCAGGCCACCGGGTCGTTGTGCGGTTCCAGCGGTGCGTCCTGCCCGTCCTGCCCGTCCGGGCCCACGGGCGGGTGCGCCGGGGGAGCGGTGTCGGAGTGCCCGGGCCACCAGGCCGCGTGCCCGAACAGCGCGGTGAGCGCGGGCACGAAGAACATGGCCATCACGCCCGCCGCGATGATGATGCCGAACGACACTGCGAAACCCATGGTCAGCAGCAGCGAGTTGCCCGCCAGCATGAGCGAGGCGAAGGTGCCGGCCAGGATCACGCCGGCTGCCGCCACCGTCGGACCGGCGTGCCGGACCGCCTGCGAGGCAGCTTCTCTCGGGTCCTTACCGAGACGGGCCTCTTCCCGCAGCCGGGCCACCATGAGGATGTTGTAGTCGGTGCCCAGCGCCACCACGAACAGGTAGATGTAGATCGGCAGCAGGAAGATCAGGCCGTCGTTCCCCTTGATCATCTGGAAGACGATGACCGCGGCGCCGAGCGTGGCCGCGAAGCCCAGCCCGACCGAGATCATCAGGTACCAGGGGGCGACGAGACTGCGCAGCAGCACCATCAGGATGAGCAGGATGATCAGTGCGGCCACCGGGAACACGACCTTGTAGTCCCGGTTCATCGCGGCCTGGAAGTCGACGAAGACCCCCGAGGTACCGGCCACGTAGGCCACGGAACCCTCCGGTGCGGCCTGGTCGGCGGCCGGGCGCAGCCGGTCCTTCACGGTCTCCAGCGCCCGGGTCGAGGCCGAGTCGGAGTCCAGGATCGTCATGACCAGCGCCGTGCTCGGATCGGCCGGAGAGACCGTCGTCGCACTGACCTGACCGACCCCGTCGACGGCACCGATGGCGTCCGCAAAGGTCTTGACCGCCTCTTCCGTGAGCGCCGTGCCGCCGGAGGAGTGCAGCACGATCGGCGTCGGGTCGGTGGCCCCCGCGCTGAAGCCCTTGGCCTCCATCGTGGCGGTGGCCTGGGCGGACTCGACATCGGAGGCCGAGTTGCTGTCGGCCAGGTCGAAGGTCGGGTTGAACAGCAGCGCGAACACCGCCAGCACCAGCAGGAAGACGCCCGAGACGCTCGCGTACCGCACCGGGTGCCGGCCCAGGGACGCTCCGACGCGGGCGAAACTGGTGCCGGTCGGCTGCTCGCGCCACTTCTTCGAGGGCCAGAACAGCGCCCGGTTCAGCAGGGTCACCGCGGCCGGCACCAGGGTCAGCGCCGCCAGCAGCGTCACCGCCACCGCGACCGCCAGCGACGGGCCCAGCGACCGGAAGATGCCCAGCGTGGAGAGCACGAGGGTCATGAACGCGACGAACACCGCGCCGCCGGCCGAGGCGATCGCCTCACCGGCGTGCTCGATCGAGTAGGCCACGGACTCGCGGTGCTCCTGGCCGTCGCGTCGCGCCTCGCGGTAGCGGAACAAGAAGAACAGGATGTAGTCGGTGCCGATGCCGAACAGCACGACGATCAGGATGACGCTGGTGGACGGGTCGTGGTTGAGGTCGAACGCCTTCTCCACCATGGCGATCAGGCCGCCGGCCACCACCGACACCAGGCCGACCAGTACCACCGGCATGAAGGCGATGAGAACGCTGCGGAAGATTCCCCCCAGCAGCAGGATGATCAAACCCAGAGTGGCGAAGGTGACGATGATTTCGGCATTCCGGCCGGACTGGGTCTGGTCGTAGCCCTGGGCCAGAGAGCCGGTGACCCCCTCGTCCAGGCCGGTGCCCTCGACGGCCTTGCCCAGGGCCTCGCGCAGGTCGGCGACCTGGTCCAGATCTTCCTGGTCCTGACCCGTGACGCCCTGCGCCAGGCCGATGTTGACGATCGCGACCTGGTTGGTCGGGGACGGGACCGGCGCGTCCACCGTGCCGAACGCGTCCCCCAGTTTCAGGCCCTTACTGATCTCGGTGATCTTCGCCAGATCGGCCTCGGTCAGCGCGGCGCCGTCACCGCGGTCGAAGACGATCGTTGCCCCGGACTGCTGTTGCTGCGGAAAAGCCTTCTCCAGCAGCTCATAACCCTTGATAGACTCGTATTTGTTCGGCAGGAAGTCGGCCTGGTCGGTCGTCGCGGTCACCGTCGGCGCGAGCACCACCGACAGCACGGCGAAGATGACCCAGCCGAGAATCACCCACCATGGCCTCCGCGACACCAGCTGCCCGAGCCCTCTGAATACGCGTGTCACTGCTTAACCCCTCCGTCGCACAACGTGGTGCGGTCACTGACCGGGCCGGTGATGGGCGCCGTCGTCCTGCGAAAACCGACAACTGACGGACGAATTGCGCGCCGCGCGCCTACCCCGAACCGAAAATCCCCATGAGTAACCCGACGACCCTATCCAAACCCGCGCGCCTGACGCGCGCGATTAAACCGTGGTCACCCCATGTTCAGGATGGCATTACCCGATGCTGTGAAGGTTGCCGTGAGGTGACAGGAATTTCCCTCATGATGGGCCGGTGAAGCAGTCTGTCGCCGCCGGCGTTCTGGGCACCGTCGCCCTCCTGATCACGGGCGGGCTCGTGCACGGTCATCACCAGTCCGACGCCGCCGCCCAGGCGGCCCTGACGCAGTACCGCCGTCGTACCGGTGACACCGACGCCTCCGTGGCCTGGACCGACGGCTGGGACGACTGCGCCATCATCACGCTCCAGGACGGTCAGGGGCTGGTGGTGGCCACTGTCGCGGTACAGCGGTCCGGTTCGGGCTGGAGCATCGGGCGTTCCACCCAGGAGAGCGACGTCTCCTTCGACTCCGACGACATCGGCAGCGAGGACGAGTGCCTCGAACTCGCCGGCTCCTCCGGCCCGATCGTCGCCGGAAGCCCAGACCGGTAGAGCACGACGAGACGAGCGCCGCCCCGCCCCTGCGTGCGTGATCATGCAAGCGTTTCCCCGGCCGAAGGCCGGGAGATCGCCTGATCACGCACGAAGGAGAGAGTCGTAGGCTCGCGGGTATGAAGGCTGCGGAGGTATCAGGCGGGCTGGGGTCGGCGTCCGCGGTGCTGTGGGACATCGACGGAACACTGCTGACGTCCGGGAGCGTGGCGGCCCGGGCCTTCCTCGACGCGGTGGAGCACGTCACCGGTGTGCCCCCGCAGGTCGAGGGGATCGAGTTCGGCGGCCGGATCGACCCCGAGATCGCGACCCTGCTGCTGGCCACCACCGGGCACGACGCCGGTCATGTCCCGGCCGTGCTGAAGCGCCTGCACGACCTGGTCCAGCAGAACGTCCGGGCGCTCCAGGCCCAGACCCGGGCCCTGCCCGGCGTTCGGGAGCTGATCGATCGGCTGGTGGACGCCGGAATCCGCCAGACCGTGGTAACCGGCAATATCCGTAGCGTCGCCGCCATGAAACTGGCAGCAGCCGAACTGGTTCCGCCCATCGATCCGGAAGTGGGCGGCTACGGCGACAGCGGCACCACCCGCGCCGAGGTGGCCACGGCCAGCCTCGTGGCGCTGTTCGGCCCGGACTGGCCCGCTCAGGCGCGCGACTGCTGGATCATCGGTGACACCCCGCGAGACCTGGCCTGCGCCCAGGCCCTGGGGCTGCGTTGCGCCCTGGTGGCCACCGGAGGCACCCGGGTCGAGGACCTCGACGGACTCGGCGCGGACATCGTCCTCAAAGGTCTCGAGATCCCCACCGACGCCCAGCGTCTGTGGGGCTGAGCCGGCCGGCCAGGGTCAGATGATGGACGCCCGACCCCTCCGGTTGGGGGGTCACTGGGTGTCGCTGCCGCCCACCGCCGGGCCGAACTCGCTGCGCCGTTCCCGCAGGGCGCTCACCAGCTTCTTGACGCCGACCGGCACGATGCCCCGCACCAGACCCTCGCCGTAGTAGGGCACCGAGTAACTGACCCGGGCACCGCCCAGGGCCCGAGACCTCACCAGGGCGTCGGCGCGGGCCTTCGCCATCGCGGCCTTCATCTCGCCCGCAGCCGATGTCGTGGAGCAACCCACCGTGCGGGCCTGGCTCTGGGCGAAGGTCAGGACGGCACTGCACCCACCCGCCTTCTTCTTGCCGTCGACCTCGAAGGTGGCCGTCAGGGCGATCCGCGACGCCGCCGCCGCGCTCGCGGTCACCTTGACCTTGTACGAGCAGGTCGAGAGCGTGCAGTTGACCTTCGGCAGGCCCAGGGCCAGCGCGGCCTCCCCGTCCAGCACCTCCGTCAGCGCCCGGCCCCGGTCCAGCAGCTCGTCGTAGGCGTCGCCGACCTGCCCGGTGCTCAGCTCGGCCACGTTCACCCCCGCGAACGCGGCCACGGCCGGGCCGCCCGACGCGCGCGGCCGGGAGAACGAGACGACATCGGTGTGATCGGTCTGCGCACTGCCGGCCGTGTCCGGCTCGGTCTCCTGAGCGGCTTCACCCGTCAGCAGCTCGACCGGCAGGTGCAGCAGCTTGTGCGGGGACGCCTCGGTCACGTACACCGCCCCGGCACCGGTCATCGCCATCAGCGCCGGGGTGCCCTCGAACGTCACCGAGGTGTTGGCCGAGCCCGACGAGGGCTCCGCCGTGGAGGGCGCGGCGGAATCCGTCGGCGGCGTGAAATCAGCTTCCGGGCCATTGAGCTCGGCCAGGACCCGCTTGCTCAGGGCCTCCGGGGAGTCCGGCACCCGGGCATCGACGAAGAGGCCCGCGTAGGCCACCTCACCGAGCCGGACCCAGGACTTTCCCGTCGTCCCCGTCGTCGTGGACACGTAGGGCAGGATCCTGCTCACCGTGGCCGCGTCGAGCTGCGCGTAGGTGACGCCGTCGGTGCGGATGATCGGGTACCGGGTGAAGCGGGCCTCGAACGTGCCGGTGAGATCGCCGTACCGGGAGAGCTTCACCTGGTACGTGCCGTCGTCGTAGTCGATCCCGGGCGCGGCACCGAGCGAGTTGGCGGCCTCCAGGAACGGCGCTCGCAGTTGCTCGGCCGAGGGGCCGTCGTCAGCGGAGGAACCCCGCACGGCGACGAACGCGATCGCGGCGATCAGCGCCAGCACCACCACGCTGCCCAGCCCGCCCAGGACCAGGCGCTTGTTCCGGCCGGACATCGGGGCCGGGGACGAGGCGCCCCAGACCGGGCCGGAGGCGTTGCCCGGGCCGGCAGCACCGGCAGGGCCGGAACCGTTGTCCGGGCCGAAGATGTTGTTCTGCCTCGAGGCGTTGTGCGGGCTCGAGGCGTTGTGCGGCCAAGGGGCGTCGTGTGGCCCAGAGATGCTGTTTGGCCCAGAGATGCTGTTTGGCCCGGAGGCGGTGTGTGGCCCAGGGGCGTTGTGGGGGCCCGGGCCCCAGTTCGGTGGGGACGCGGGAGGCGCCACCCGGGGAGTGAAGAGCGACGGAACCGGCTGATCGGGCCCGGTGGATCCGCCCGGCCGTTGCCAGGCGTCTGCCCCCGATGACGCCCCCGGAGCACCCGGTTCCGGCTGGCCTGCATCCTGCTGATTCACGAACCGCCCCAGAGCAACGCGTCCACGGGGCATAAAACCGCAGATGCCCCCACTTCGGGCGGGGAGACTAGCAGGCCCCCACCACCGGGCCGCGTGCGGCCACCTGTACGACGGTACCGCTCGCACCGGTGAGGGACACGCGTCCTCCCTGGGGATCGCCGGTGCGGTGACCACGGACGAGGAGTGACGGTTCGGGGCTGCCGCACGAGAGCCGCCGGTGGAACGAGAAGGGCCGGGGATCGGTCACGCTGATCCCCGGCCCTTCTCCCTGACTCCGGCTCCCTGACTCCGGCCGGGCTACTGGCCGGCCTTGAACTCGCTCTGAGCACTGGTCAGTGCGCTGACCAGCTTCACGGAGTCGACACCGGAGACACCGAGCACGGCGCCGTCGGTGTAGTACCGCACGTCCGCCGGGTCGATCGTGAAGCCGTAGGCCTTCGACCGTTCCCGGGCCTCGGCCTTGGCCGCTGCGATCGCCGCCTTCATCTGCTTGGCCGTCCCCGTGGTGGAACACGAGACGGTCTTGGTCCCGTTCAGCGGGACCTCGGTGGTGGAGGAGCAGGTGTCGGCCGCGGTCCGGGCGTCGCCCACGGTGAAGCTCGCGACCACGCCGACCAGGGCCGTGGTGGCGTCACCACCGCCGGTGTAGGGGCTGACGCTCACCTCGACGCTGTACGAGCACCGCGCGGCCGTGCAGGTGTACTTCGGGGTGCCGGCCGTGACCTCGAACCGGGCGTCGAGCGACCCGCCGAGCTTCTGGGCGTAGACGATCATGTCGTCGTAGGCCCGGCTGATCTGGTCGATGTTCATCTCGGTCAGGGCGACCCCGTCGGTCGCGAAGACCGACGGCGGCGAGGTGGCCGCCCGCCGGCTGAACCCGACGTTCTCGGCCGTGCTCCCGGAACCGCCCAGTGCCTCCCCGTCGGGCAGGTTCGAGGACTCCTGGGTGCTGGACTCACCGGACGGGGTGGCCGAGGAGGTGCTGCCGCCGGCCGAGGAGCTGGAGGAGTCGCCGGTCACGAGTTCCGCCGGCACGTTCAGCAGGGTGTGCGGGGTCGACGCGGTGATGTACACCGGACCGGCCGGGGTGCTCGCCATCAGGGCGGCGGTGCCGTCCAGGTTCACCTCGGTGTTGGTGGCGCCGTCGGCGGGCTCGGTCGTGTTGTAAAGGTCCGCGAAGTCGTCGGACCCGTACGGCGACGGCGAGAAGTTGGTGGTGGACTGGTTGAGCGCGTCCAGGACACGCTGACCGACGACCTCCGGTGACTCGGGCGCGACGTGGTCGACGTTCAGTGCCTCGAGGTTGGAGTCCTCGATCTGTACCCACCGGTCGTCGGTGCCGAACGAGTAGTCGAGGTAGGGGATCAGCTGACGCACCTCGTACGAGGCCAGCTTCGCGTAGGTGGTGCCGTCGGTGCGCAGGATCGGGAGCTTGGCGTAGCCTCCGAAAGTTCCCGTCATGTCACCGTTCTTCATGACCCGGACGTTGTAGTCTCCGTCGCTGTACCCGATGCCCGATGCGGCCATGAACGAGTTCGCGGCATCCACGAACGGTGCCGACAGGCTGGAGGTCTTGTTCCCGGACGTCCCGCTGTCCTTCTCGCCACCCCTGAGGGCGACGACCGCGATCACGGCGACCAGGAGCAGTGCCAGGGCCCCGCCGGCCGCGCCGAGAATGACCTTCTTCTGCTTCGAGCTCATCGGCTTCGACGGCTGGGAACCGTTCCAGCCCGCGGCCGGGGCGGCGTTCGGGCCCCAGCCGGCACCGGGCGGGCCGTACTGGCTGGGCTGGCCGGGCTGCGCGAACTGACCAGGCGGACCGTACTGACCGTACTGACCGGACTGACCGGACTGGCCGGAGCCGTTCTGGCCGCTGCTGTTCTGGTGGAACCGGCCGGACTGACCCGTGCCGAACTGAGCCGGCTGGCCGAACTGAGCCGGCTGGCCGAACTGGCCTGGTTGACCGAACTGGCCTTGCTCGCCGAACTGACCCGGCTGATTCGCCTGACCAAGCTGGCCCGACGGCGCCGCCTGGCCGAACTGCTCCGACCCGCCGGACGGGACGGGGGCGCCGTACGGGCCGGCAGGCTCCGCCTGACCACTCGGCCCGGACGCGTCGCTCGAGCCGACCGGATGCGCCGACGGTGCGGGCGCGCCGAACTCCGACGGCCGGGACTCGCCCGCCACCGGTGCCGAATATCCAGCGTCAGAAGCGCCTTCCGGCGAGGCCGCACTTCCCGAGGACGCCGTTTCGCCGGACTGGGCCGAAGCCTGCGGTGAGCTCTGCCCGCCCGGAAGCGGCCGCGTCACACCAGACTGATCAGCCTGACCGGAATCCTGCCCACCCGAGACCGGGCCGTTCGAGACCGGGCCGTTCGAGATCGCGCCGTGCGAGACCGGGCCACCCGGAACCTGCCCACCCGAGTTCTGCGCGCTCGCATCCGGCCCGCCCGAAACCGTTCCGAACCCAAAATCCCGGTCTGTCAACGGCTTACTGTCCGCCCCCTGGCCTTCGCCCGGTTCCCGCTGTCCTGACTCGTTCTGATTCACCCAACGCCCCACAGTCACACGCGCTCACGGGGTGCCAAGAAGATGTGCCCCCACCTCGGGCGGGGACGCTAACAGGCGGGTAAATCGGCGGGAGGCCCGAAATGGCGCCTTTACGAATACTTTGACGGGGACAAAAGGCCTCAGACGTCGTGTAGCAGTGATGGACGACACCCGCCCCCGCAGCTGACGCCGAGGACGGGTGCCCGAAAGGCCACGGAATACGGACCGTTATAACCCTGGCCCGACGCTCTCGCCGAAGGCCTTCGCGGTGCGGATCGCGACCTGGCCCGGATCGGCGTCCCAGATCTCCTGGTGGAAGATCTCCACCTCGATGTCGCCGGTGTACCCCGCGTCCAGCACCTGGCGGGTGAAGGACGCGAGATCGATGTGCCCGTCTCCCATCATCCCGCGCGAGAGCAGGGCGTCCCCGGGGAACGGCGTGATCCAGTCGCTCACCTGGTACGAGGCGATGCGCCCCTGCGCCCCGGCCCGGGAGACCTGGGCCGTCAGCGTGGGGTCCCACCAGACGTGGAAGGTGTCCACGACCACGCCCGCGACCTGCGCCGGCAGATCGGCGACCAGGTCGAGCGCCTGCCCGAGCGTCGAGATCACGCCCCGGTCGGCCGCGTACAGCGGATGCATCGGCTCGACGGCCAGCACCACCCCGGCCCCGGCGGCGTGCGCGGCCAGGTCCTCGACGGCCTGGCCCGCCCGGCCCCGGGCGGCGGCCAGGTCACGGTCGCCCTCGGGCAGACCGCCCGCGACCAGCACCAGCACCGGCGCCGAGCCGGGGGCGCCGGCCTCGGCCAGCGTGGCGATCTCGTCGATGGCCCGGCGGTTGTCGTCCAGCGCCTTCTGCCGCAGATCCGGTGAGGACGCGGTGAAGAACCCGCCCCGGCACAGGCTCGACACCCGCAGGCCGGAGTCGGCGACCATCTGCGCGGCCTGCGCCAGCCCGACCGCGGCGACCGGTTCGCGCCACAGCCCGATCGCGTCGATCCCGGCCCCGGCGGTGACCGACAGGGCCGTGGCCAGGTCGGCGTACTTGATCGTGGCCTGGTTCAGTGACAACCGCGACAGACGGGACGGGCGGGACAGCCGGTTCGGCGACAGCTCGCTCATGTCCGCACCACCGTCGGCACGCAGACGCCGTGCAGGCCGAGGAAACGGTTCCAGCGATGGGCCGCCAGTTCCGGATCCTCGAGGGCCCCCACCCGGTCGGCCAGCTCGACGAGCCGCGACAGGTGCGGCAGGCCCCGGGCCGCGTGCAGACCCCCGACCATGGTGAACGCCGGCTGATGCCCGTTCAGCCAGGCCAGGAACGCGATCCCGGTCTTGTAGTGGAACGTCGGCGCCTCGAACACGTGCCGGGCGAGTTGCTGCGTCGGATCGAGAATGCGGTGGTAGGCATCGGTGTCGCCGGCGTCCAGCGCCTGCACCGCGGCCGACGCATGCGGTCCCAGGGCTGCGAAGGCGCCCAGCAGGGCATCGGAGTGACGCACCCCGTCGCCTGCGATCAGCCCGGCGTAGTGGAAGTCGTCGCCGGTGAACATCGCCGCCCCGGTGGGAAGCTGGGCCCGCAGCGAGATCTCGTGCCCGGCGTCGAGCAGGCTCATCTTGATCCCGCGGACCTGCGCGGCGTTCTCGGTGATGATGCGGGCCACCACGCCGATGCGCCCGGCCACGTCAAGTTCCGGCCCGAAGTACCCGGCCAGCTGTGGGTCGAAGGCCTCGCCGAGCCAGTGCAGCACCACCGGGGATCCGGCGCGGGCCAGCACCTCCCGGTACACCCGCTCGTAGTCCGCCGCCGACGTGGCCGCCCGGGCCAGGTGCCGCGAGGCCATCAGAACAACGCCGGCGCCGTGCTTCTCGGCGTGCTCCAGCTGGTACAGATAGGCCGCGACGACGTCGTCGAGCGACACCACCTCGTCACTCAGGTGGTCGGTGTTCACCCCGACCACCAGCGCGCCGCCCGCCGAGACGGCCTCGGCGGCGCTGCGGGCGATGAGCTCCCGCACCGCGACGGGGTCGAGCCCCATGTTGCGCTGCGCGGTGTCCATCGCGTCGGCGACCCCGAGGCCCCACGACCAGAGGTGACGCCGGAACGCCAGGGTGGCGTCCCAGTCGATGTCGGCGGGAGCGCCGGGGACGTTGTCGCCGGCCACCCGGGGCACCACGTGGGCGGCGGCGTACACCACGCGTGACCTCAGAGGTGCCACCGGACGCGTGAACCGGTGGGCGTCGCTCAGCTCCTGGTTCCCGGTGGTCCCGTCGGGGGCCAGGGTGGCGATCAACGGCATCAGAGGGCCCCCACCGTCGAGGTGCCGGGGCTCACGTCCGGGCCGCTGGTCTGCAGCGGGGCCAGCTCGATGCGCCGGCCCGTGCGTGAGCTCTCCAGCCCGGCCTCGGCCAGCCGCACACCACGGGCACCGGCCAGCAGGTCGAAGTGGTAGGGGGAGTCGTCCGCGACGTGGCGCAGGAACTGCTCCCACTGCTCACGGAAGCCGTTGCCGAACACATCGTTGTCCGGCACCGGTGCCCAGTCGGCGGCGTAGTCGTGGGTCTCGGCCAGGTCGGGGTTCCAGACCGGCTTCGGGGTGGCCGTGCGGTGCTGGGCCCGGCAGCCGAACAGCCCGGCCACGGCGCTGCCGTGCGTGCCGTCGACCTGGAACTCCACGAGCTCCTGGCGGTTGACCCGCACCGCCCAGCTGGAGTTCAGCTGTGCCACCACGCCGCCGGCCAGCTCGAACACCGCGTAGGCGGCGTCGTCGGCCGTGGCCGGGTACGGGCGGCCCTGCTCGTCGGTGCGGCTGGGCAGGTGCGTGACGGCCCGTGCATACACCGCCTCGACCGGTCCGAACAGATTCTCCAGCAGGTAGTTCCAGTGCGGGAACATGTCCGCGACGATGCCCCCGCCGTCTTCGCTGCGGTAGTTCCAGCTGGGGCGTTGCGCACTTTGCCAGTCGCCCTCGAACACCCAGTAGCCGAACTCGCCGCGGATCGACAGGATGCGCCCGAAGAACCCGGACTCCACCAGCCGGGCGAGCTTGCGCAGGCCGGGCAGGTAGAGCTTGTCGTGCACCACGCCGTTCTTCACCCCGGCGGCCCGGGCCAGCCCGGCCAGCTCCAGGGCCTCGTCCAGGGTTCCGGCGGTGGGCTTCTCGGTGTAGATCGCCCGGCCCGCCGCGATCGCCTTGCGCAGGGCCGGGACCCGGGCGCTGGTGATCTGGAAGTCGCCGTAGACGCTCCAGCGCGGGTCGCTCAGGGCGGCGTCCAGATCGGTCGTCCAGTCGGCGATGTCGTGCTTCTTCGCGATCTGCGCGAGCTTGTCCTCGCTGCGCCCGACCAGCAGTGGCTCGACCTGGACCCGGGTGCCGTCGGCGAGCAGGACGCCGCCGTCCTCACGGATCGCGAGGATCGAGCGCAGCAGATGCTGGCGGTAGCCCATGCGCCCGGAGACGCCGTTCATGATGATGCCGATGGGGTCGTGTGCCATGCCGACTCCTCGTTCGATGGCTTCGCGCACAGGGAAACGGGTCGTCGGCAGGCGGCCCGCCGACGACCTCGTGGTAAACGCTTTCCAGCAGACTGGCACCACCGGCGGCGAGGGTCAACAGCCGCACGACCGTTCGTCGCACGCTTGCTCCCACCAGCAGACGGTGAACGGCAGATGTCCGGTTGGCGCCGGAAAGTTGGGAGAAGGGCATTGCCCGAATCCGCGTGAGCTGTTTCACTGGGTCCGCGCTGGATAGCGCTTTCCCTGCAGCAACGTCGCTTGGCAGGCAAGGAGGTCGGCCTTGAGTGTGGTCAGTGAGATCCGGACGCTGAGAAAGCCTTCCGGGCGCTCCGGGCGCAAGGGTCAAGGAGTGAAGACCCACGACGGGAAGGCGGCTATCGTCTTCCTGGCACCCTGGATCATCGGACTGGTCGCCATCACGGCCGGCCCGATGCTGATGTCGCTGTATCTGTCCTTCACGGACTACAACCTGCTCAGCAACGCAAATTTCACCGGTCTGGAAAACATCCAGCGCATGCTGGACGACACCCGGCTGGCGAAGAGCCTGACCGTCACGATGGTCTACGTCTTCGTCTCCACCCCGATCCAGCTGGCCGTCGCCCTCGGGCTGGCCGTGGTGCTGGACCGGGGTCTGCGAGGGCTCTCGCTCTACCGCTCGATCTTCTACCTGCCCTCGCTGCTCGGCTCGAGCGTGGCGGTGGCCGTGCTGTGGAAGCGGGTCTTCGGTGTCGACGGGCTGTTCAACCAGTTCCTGTCGCTGTTCGGCATCGACGGACCGGGCTGGATATCTCAGCCCTCGACCGCCCTGTCGACGCTGATCCTGCTGCACGTCTGGACTTTCGGGGCGCCGATGGTCATCTTCCTGGCCGGGCTGCGGCAGATCCCGCGGGAGTTCTACGAGGCGGCGTCGGTGGACGGTGCCTCGCGCCGGCAGCAGTTCCGCAACATCACGCTGCCCATGCTCTCGCCGATCATCTTCTTCAACCTCGTGCTCGGGCTCATCGGGGCCTTCCAGTCCTTCACCCAGGCCTTCATCGTGTCCGACGGTCGTGGTGGTCCCTCCGACTCGACGCTGTTCTTCACGCTCTACCTGTACCAACAGGGATTCGTGAACTTCAACATGGGCTACGCATCGGCGCTCGCCTGGCTGTTGCTGCTCATCATCGCGGTCTTCACGGCCATCAACTTCTGGGCCTCGAAATTCTGGGTGTTCTATGACAACTGATGCCTCGGTGGCTCCGCCCGTAGCCGCGCCACCGCCGAAACCACCGACTCCGAGAGCAATTCCGCGCCGCAGCAACGGATCTCGCCTGCGCTCGGTACTGCGGCACGCACTGCTGATCACCGCGGCGTTCGTGATGCTCTACCCGCTGCTGTGGATGGTTGCCAGCTCACTGCGGCCGGACAACGAGATCTTCAGCAGCTACGGGATCTTCGTCAACACGTTCGACACCTCGCACTATCCGGACGGCTGGAACGCCCTGGCCCAGCCGTTCGGCAGCTACCTGCTGAACTCGGCGATCGTGGTGCTCGGCGCGATCGTCGGGAACCTGGTGTCGTGCTCGATGGCCGCGTACGCGTTCGCCCGGCTGGAGTTCCCGTTCAAGCGCACGGCGTTCGCGATCATGCTGCTGACGATCATGCTGCCGGTGCACGTGGTGATCGTTCCGCAGTACATCCTGTGGGCCAACCTCGACCTGATCAACACGTTCGTGCCGCTGATCGCCCCGAAACTGCTGGCCACGGACGCGTTCTTCATCTTCCTGATGGTGCAGTTCATCCGCGGCATCCCCCGGGAGCTGGACGAGGCGGCGCGCATCGACGGTGCCGGGCACGCCCGGATCTTCCTGCGCATCATCCTGCCCCTGATGACACCGGCGCTGGCGACCACGGCGATCTTCACGTTCATCTGGACCTGGAACGACTTCTTCACCCAGCTGATCTTCCTGACCGACCCGGACCTGTACACCGTGCCGGTCGCGCTGCGCTCGTTCATCGATGCCCAGGAGAACAGCTCCTTCGGCGCTCTGTTCGCGATGAGCGTCGTTTCCCTCGTCCCCATCTTCCTGGCGTTCCTGCTCGGTCAGCGCTACCTGATCCAGGGCATCGCCACCACCGGAGGCAAGTGATGACCACCCCCTTCTCCCGCCGGACACTGCTCGGCGGAGCGTTCGCGGGCTTCTCCGCCCTGAGCCTGGCCGCCTGTGGGGTCAGCCAGGACGAAGACACCGACGTCGCCCTCTCCAACGAGGAGGTGACACTCCGGTTCACCTGGTGGGGCTCGGACGCGCGTCACGAGGTCACCCAGAAGGTGATCGACGCGTTCCAGAAGGAGAACCCGAAGATCAAGATCAAGGGTGAGTTCGCCGACTGGGTGGGGTACTGGGACCGGCTGGCCACCACGTTCGCGGCCAGCGACGCCGCCGACATCGTGCAGATGGACGAGCTGTACCTGCGCACCTACGCCGACCGCGGTTCGCTGCTCGACCTGGGCAAGACCAAGGAGTTCCTGAAGACCGACGGCTTCAGCGACATCTCCCTGGCCGCCGGGCAGGCCGGGGGCACGCAGTACGCGCTGCCCATCGGCAACGGCTCGCTGTCGGCCGTGGTCAACACCCGGCTGTTCGACAAGTACGGCGTGGACCTGCCCGACGACACCAGCTGGACCTGGGACGACTTCGCCGACATCTCCGCGAAGATCATGGAGGCCTCCGGCGGTGACGTGGTCGGTTCCGGTGCGCTGGGTACCGAGGCCGGTCTGCTCACCATCTGGGCCCGCCAGCACGGCGGTGCGCTCTTCGACGACGAGGGCAAGGTCGTGCTCGACCCGGCGATTCCCGCGGAGATGTGGGAGTTCAACCGCAAGCTGGCCGGTAAGGGCCAGCCCTCGGCGGAGTCGACGGCCGAGCAGCTGACCGCCCCGCTGAACCAGACCTGGCTGGTGCTGGGCAAGCAGGCGATCAACTTCAACTACAACACCCAGATCTCGTCGCTGCAGGAGGCCACGAAGGAGGAGACCTTCAAGCTGCTGCAGCTGCCGCAGGCGGCCGGGGGCAGCGCGCCGGGCTTCTACTACAAGCCGTCGATGTACTGGTCGATCTCGGCGGGCACCCAGCACCCGGCCGAGGCCGCGAAGTTCGTCGACTACCTGACGAACAACACCGAGGCCGCCAAGATCCTCGGCACCGACCGCGGTATCCCGGCCAACGAGGCGACCCTGAAGGCGATCCGGCCCAGCCTCGACCCGACGTCGGAGCTGGCCGCCGCGTACAACGACAAGGTGGCCTCCGTGGTCGCCGACCCGCCGGCGCTCACCCCGGCCGGCGCCAGCGACATCAACAACCTCACCGCCCGGTACATGCAGGAGGTGCTGTTCGACCGGCAGTCCGCGGCCGAGGCGGGCAAGAAGTACGTCGAGGAGCTGACCGCCTCGGTCGAGAATGCCAAGTAACCGGTCACCAGTAGCTAGTAGCTAGTAGCCAGTAGCCAGCAGCGAACAGCACTGACCAGCACGACCGGGAGGACACGGAATATGCCGAGCGGGAGCAAGTACCGGGTCGCGATCGTCGGGGCCGGGGCCATCGCCGCGGCCCACGCCGGGGCGGTCAGGGCTCTGGGCGACCGGGCGGAGGTCGTCGCGGTCGCCGACCTGGACGGGGCGCGTGCGGCGGCGTTCGCGGCCGAGCACGGGGTGCCGGCCGTGTTCACCGACCTCGCGACCCTGCTGGCCGACGTCCACCCGGACCTGGTGACGGTGTGCACCCCGCCCGGCGCCCACCGCGAGGCCGTTCTGGCGAGCCTCGCGGCGGGGGCCTGGGTGTGGTGTGAGAAGCCCCCGGTGCTGTCGCTGGCCGAGTACGACGAGCTGGCGGCGGCCGAAAGCGCTGACGATCAGGCCGGTCCGTACGTCGGCTACGTGTTCCAGCACCGCTTCGGCTCGGCCGCGAACACCTTGCGGCAGCAGGTCGCTGAAGGCACGCTGGGGCGCCCGCACGTCGCGATCTGCCACACCCTCTGGTACCGCGACCACGACTACTACGCCGTGCCCTGGCGGGGGAAGTTCGAGACCGAGGGTGGTGGCCCGGCCATGGGCCACGGCATCCACCAGATGGACCTGATGCTCTCGCTGCTCGGCGACTGGCACGAGATCCGCTCACTGATGGGCACTCTCGATCGCGACGTGCAGACCGAAGACGTGTCGGTGGCCGCGGTCTCGTTCGAGAGCGGCGCGCTGGCCTCGGTGGTCAACAGCGTGCTCTCGCCGCGGCAGGAGAGCTACCTGCGGTTCGACTTCACCGACGCCACGGTCGAGGTCTCGCACCTGTACGGGTACGACAACTCGCACTGGACGTGGACGCCCCGCGACGGGGTGGACGGTGCCGCCTGGGCCCCGCCGACCGACGAGGCCAGCTCGCACACGGCCCAGCTGAAGAGCTACCTCGACGCGATGGACGCCGGGTCGCGCCCGCCCGCCAGCGGTCACGACGGCCGCCGCAGCCTGGAACTGGTCACCGGTCTCTACCAGTCGGCGATCACCGGTCAGCCGGTCCGGCGCGAGGACCTGAGACCCGGAAACCCCTTCTACACCCAGCTCGACGGCGGCGGGCAGTACCGGCCCGCACGTCCCGGCACGACCCCGGAGGTCGCCCGATGACCCAGCTGACGATCGACCACCGGCACGGCCACAGCATCGGGATCGGGGTCGGGGCCGTCGAGATCCTGCGCTACGTGTACGGCGAGGAGATGCCGCAGTTCGAGGCGCCCAAGCCGTACCTGCACCCGCTACGGACGCTGTCAGGGGCTCTGGTGTCGGCCTACCGGCCGTGGGACCACCGCTGGCACAAGGGTCTTCAGATGACCTGGTCGCACGTGTCGGGCCAGAACTTCTGGGGCGGAAACACCTACGTGCACGGTGAGGGTTACCTCCCGCTGGAGAACGTCGGCGGGATGCGGCACGACGCCTTCGACACGATCGATCACGACGGCACCGAGCTCACCCTGAACGAGGAGCTGACCTGGGTGACGCAGGGAGGCGAGGAATGGGTGTCCGAGCGGCGTCGCCTGCGGGTGCACTCGGTGGACGCCACGACCGGGTCGTACGTGATCGACGTGCGCAGCGAGCTCACCAACATTCGCGGGGCGGACCTCGAACTGGGCAGCCCGACCACCCACGGCCGCGAGAACGCCGGCTACACCGGCTGGTTCTGGCGGGGCCCGCGTAACCTCACCGGCGGTGCGGTGCTGGCCGCGGACGGGGCCGGTGCGCAGGCCATGGGCACGGAGTCGGCGTGGCTGGCCTACACCGGGCAGAACGACGACATCGACGGGGAGGTGACGATTCTCGCGGTGGCCGGGGAGACCTCGCACGGTTCGCTGACGTGGTTCGTGCGCAACGACCCGTTCCCGGCGGTCGCGCCCTCGCCCGCCTTCCACCAGGAGATCGTGCTGGCCCCCGGGGAGACCCTCATCCTCGCGCACCGGTTCGTCATCGCCGACGGCGCCTGGTCCAAAGACGCCATCGAAAGCTACCTTTCGCGGGTGGCCCAGTGAGTTCGGAATCAGGGACGCACGACGCCCCCCTTCCGGGGAGCGTGGGTCTGAGTGCGCTGCGGGTGTATCCCTGGGAAGCGCTCGACGGCCTGTGCGGTGGCTCACCGCACCTGCATCTGTGCTGTACCGAGGCCTATCTGGTGATCTCCGGGCGGGGCCGGCTGCAGACGCTGACCCTCGACGGGTTCAGCGAGCAGCCGCTGGGCGCCGGCGACGTGGTCTGGTTCACCCCCGGAACGATCCACCGGGCGATCAACGACGGTGACCTGCAGGTACTCGTGCTGATGCAGAACTCGGGCCTGCCCGAGGCCGGCGACGCCGTGCTCACCTTCCCGCCCGCTCACCTGGCCGACCGGGAGACCTACCGGAGGGCGCGCGACCTGACGGGCCCGGACGGCACTCCCTCCGCCGACCGGGCCCGCCGGCGGCGTGACCTGGCCGTCGTGGGTTTCCGGGAACTGCGGGAGGCGTTCGAGGCCGGTGACCCGAAACCGTTGGAGGCGTTCCACGCGTCCTCAAGCCGTCTGGTGCAACCCGTACTCGACGACTGGCGAGGGATCCTCGCCGCGGGTGCCGCCGCGTCCGTTGCCCGTACCGCAGCGCAACTGGACGCTCTGGCGGCCGGTGACCACACGTATCTGCGGGAGGCCACGGTGTCGCGCACGCAACGACCGGAGCAGGTGACGCTCGGCATGTGCGGTTACCTGAACGCCTACCCCGTCCCGAACGCCTGACATGGACGGTGATCGGGAGGATCGGGAGGACCGGGTGACGGTGGCTGAGGGCCCTGACTACTCTGACTACTCTGCGGCACAATCAGTGCCATGCGTGACCTCGACAGAAGCTCCGGCGGCGTGGCCCTGGTGACGCTCGCCGACGTGGCTGCCCTCGCGGGGGTCTCGCTGGCCACCGCGTCGCGGGCGCTGAACGGCAGCAAGAACCGGCGGGTGGCCGACGACCTGCGCGAGCGGGTGCTGGAGGCCGCCCGGCGCCTGGACTACGCGCCCAACCCCAATGCCCAGGCCGTCGCCCGCGGCCGCACCGACTCGGTGGGCCTGGTCATGCACGACATCGCCGACCCCTACTTCTCCTCGATCGCCGCCGGGGTGATCAAGGGGGCGGAGGACCAGGGCCTGGCGGTCACCATCGCGACCACCGGGCGCCGTGCCGGGGCCGAACTGGAGAGTGTGGCCCGGCTGCGGCGGCAGCGGGCGCGGGCGATCGTGCTGGTCGGTAGCCGGACCTCCGACCAGGTCGCGACCGCGCGCCTGATCGAGGAGTTCGAGGCATACATCGAGGCCGGCGGACGGGTCGCGGCCATCACCCAGCCGGTGCTGCCCGTGGACACCCTGGCCATCGAGAACCGGGCCGGCGCCCAGGCCCTGTCCCAGGCGCTGGTGGAGCTCGGGCACCAGGAGTTCGCGGTGCTCGCGGGTGACCCGGCGATGCTGACCTCGCAGGACCGGCTGGCCGGTTTCCGCGACGGCCTGCGGCGTTCGGGCACCCGCCTGGCCCGGGAGAACGTGCTGCGAGCGGCCTTCACCCGGGACGGCGGTTACGAGGCGATGCAACGGCTGATCGCGCGGGCCCCGGCGGTGTCGTGCGTGTTCGCGGTCAACGACGTGATGGCGGTCGGCGCGATGGCGGCGCTGCGGGAGGCGGGGCTGGTGGCCGGCCGCGACGTGGCGATCGCCGGTTTCGACGACATCGAGACCCTGCGCGACGTCACCCCGGCCCTGAGCACCGTCGGTGTGCCCCTGCAGGAACTGGGGGAGCGCGCGGTGGAACTGGCTCTTCGGGAATCGGGGACCCCGGTCGAGACCATCCGGGTCACCGGTCACGTGCAGCTGCGCGAGAGCACCCCCCGCGCCGACGGCCGCACTCTGGCCTCGGCCCTGATCGAGCGGTGACCACAAGGCCCTCACCGGCCTCGGCGGTCACGACCACGAGTTTCTTGCCGCCCCAGGCCGTTCGACTCTGGCCGTTCGACCTCGGGCACCCGGAAGCTGGAACGGTCCACCGGACGGTGATCGGCCCGAGGATCCCCGGGCCGAGCACGCCATTGGGCGCGTCACATCCTTGAGACGTAGGAGTCCCGCAGATGACCACCACGGCGATGCCCGCGATCGAGGTCGGGAAGCTACGGGTGCTGCGGGGCCGCCGCGTGGTGCTGCCGGACCTCAGCTGGCAGGCTCCGGCCGGGCAGATCTCGGGCCTGATCGGCCCCAGCGGATGCGGCAAGACCACGCTGATGCGGGCCCTGGTCGGGACCCAGATCGTCGCCGGCGGTTCGGCCCGGGTTCTCGGTCTGCCCGCCGGTCATCCGGCGCTGCGCGCCAGGATCGGCTATGTGACCCAGAGCCCGAGCGTCTACGGGGACCTCACCGTCGCGGAGAACCTGCGCTACTTCGCCGCCGTGGTCGGTGTTCCCCGCAGGAGGCGGGAGGCGGAGGTGAATCGTCTGGTGGCAGTGGTCGATCTGGAGGAGCAGGCACACCGCCGCGTCGATCGGCTCTCCGGCGGCCAGTATTCGCGCGTGTCCCTGGCCGCGGCGCTCGCGGGGACACCGGAACTGCTGGTGCTGGACGAACCGACCGTCGGCCTGGACCCGGTGCTGCGCCGGGAACTGTGGAAGCTGTTCCGGGCGCTGGCCGAGGCCGGAACCACGATCGTCGTCTCCAGCCACGTGATGGACGAGGCCGCCCGGTGCGACCGGCTGATCCTGCTGCGGGAGGGCCGGGTCCTGGGGGACGGGACGCCGGCCGACATCCTCACCGGCACCGGTGCCTCCGACCTCGACACGGCTTTCCTGACGCTGGTCGATCGAGCGGGCCGCAGCGGTGGGGCGCGAGCATGACGATCTCCCTCACCCTGGCCACCGCGATCCGGGTGCTGCGTCAGATCCGGCACGATCCCCGCACCCTCGCGATGCTCCTGGTCGTGCCCAGCGCCCTGATCGGTCTGCTGGCCTGGATCTATCAGGGGGGTGGCCTGTTCGACCGGATCGGTGCCCCTCTGCTGGCTCTCTTCCCGGTCATCGTGATGTTCCTGATCACCAGTGTCTCGACGCTGCGGGAACGCCAGAGCGGCACCATGGAACGTCTGTTGACCCTGCCGCTGGCCAAGGCCGACCTGATCGGCGGGTATGCCGTGGCCTTCGGTGGCCTGGGGATCGCCGCAGCCCTGATCGCCACCGCGTTCTCGGTCCAGGTCCTCGGCCTGGACGTCGCCGGCCCGCTGTGGCTGCTGGTCGTCGTCTCCACGGTCGACTCGCTGCTCGGCACTGCTCTGGGCCTGTTCATCAGTGCTTTCGCGCGCAGCGAGTTTCAGGCGGTGCAGTTTCTTCCCGCCGTCATCGTTCCCCAGTTCCTGTTGTGCGGTCTGCTGGTACCCCGCGACGACCTACCCGGTGGGCTGTCCCAGGTGTCGGACATCCTGCCGCTGTCCTACGCCATCGACGCCATGACCACGATCACGACATCGGCGCAGGCCACCGGGTCGGTGCTCAAAGACGTCCTGATCGTTGCCGGCTTCGTCCTGGGGCTCGTGATCCTGGGAGCGGCCACACTCCGCCGGCGCACGCCGTGAGCCAGGGGCTCCGTCCTGCTGACCGTGAGGACCTGCACGGAACAGCGCGGAACAGCGCGGAACAGCACGGTGCCGTTGACGCAGTCGTGAGGGGCGGCGGCCCGGCCGGGCCCTGATCGCCGGAAAACCGTTCGCCAAGGCCCGTGGGTTCGCCCAGGATGGCTCCCATGACCAGTAGCGACCTCTGGACCCAGGATCAGGCGGAGCACTACGACGATCTCTCGGGGGAGATGTTCTCGGACGAAAAGATCGACCCGGTGCTGGATTTCCTGGTCGAGAAGGCCGCGGGTGGGCGGGCGGTGGAGTTCGCCAGCGGCACGGGCCGGATCGCGGTGCCGCTGGCCCGGCGGGGCGTGCCGGTGACCGGGATCGAACTGTCGCCGCCGATGACCGCCAAGCTGCGCGAGAAGATCTCCGCCGCCGAGCTGCCCGTCGTCACCGGGGACATGGCCACCACCGTGGTCGAGGGTGAGTTCACGCTCGTCTATCTGGTGTTCAACACGATCGGCAATCTGCGCACGCAGGCCGAGCAGGTGCGGTGTTTCGCCAACGCGGCGCGGCACCTGGTGCCGGGCGGGCGGTTCGTGATCGAGGTGCTGGTGCCACCGTTGCGCCGCCTGCCGCCGGGCCAGGTCGGGGTGCCGTTCGAGATCAGCGAGACACACACCGGTTTCGACACGTTCGATCTGGTCACCCAGCAGGCGACCTCGCACCACTTCCATCGGGAGCCCGACGGCGGTTACCGTTATGGCGACCATCACTTCCGGTACGTGTGGCCTTCCGAGCTCGACCTGATGGCGCAGCTGGCCGGTATGACGCTGGAACAGCGGCTCCAGGACTGGGACGGCACACCGTTCACCGCCGACAGCGAACGTCAGGTGTCGGTATGGCGCAAGACCCAGGGGGAGTCGGGATGAGCGGCACGGATCGAGTTCTGGAGCCAGGCCTGTTCTTCCGTAGACAGGTGCGTGACGGCGAGGTCGTGCTCGTCGACGGCCCGCGGTGACTTCGCCTTCCACAGCAGCTGGGTGGCGGGGGTTCCGGTGGGTACACCGGCCACGGGCTGCACGGCACGGTGCCACGGCAGCGTGATGTCCGGGTGACGACGGTAGGCCCAGTGCTCGTCGTCCCCGTTTTCGAGGTTGATCTGGAGAACCCACCGATGCGTGAGGTGATCGTGCACCCAGATGTTGTGCAGCAATGGGTCGTCGAGGTGCTGGAACAGAGGACGCACCCGCCCGGACATCGCGGCGAACGGCACCAGGGTGCCGGGCAGCCGTTCGAGCAGGGCCGGCAGCAGCGGGCGCAGCGTGCTGACGTCGATGTCTCCGTGTTCGCGGCTCACCCGGCCGAGGCGGTGATCGATCGCGTGACCGCCGGAGAGCCACCAGCGAACGGTCAGGGCGCCGAAGAGCGCCTGTACCTGCGGGACGGTCAGCGGGGCCCTGGGGCCGTCAACGTCGGGGACGTCGGGGGCATCGGGCGCGACCATCGGATCATGATGCTGCACGCGCCGGTGGTCCGGCGCCGGCTCGTCTGCCCGCCGGGCCGGGACCTGCGCCGCAGCGTTCCGCACGGACTGGGAAACTGGCGGCGTGACGACGAGAACGACCCGCCTCTGGCTGCTGGACGACGACTTGCGCGCGTTCGGTTCCCGGGTGCGGGACGCCCTGCCGGGCGCCTGGTGGATGTGCAGCCCGGCTGGCCCACGGGGCCTGTACCAGGTGCACGCGCACGCCGCGGCCGACGAGGCCATGACCTGTGGCAGCGGGGTGCAGAGCTTTCTGCCGCTGCCCGCCGGGGCGCAGCCTCCCGACGGCGCGCTGGTCGGGGCCGGCGTCACCTCTGAGCCCGGCCTGGGGGTGAGGGCCCTGGTCCAGGTGCAGGCCACCCGGCACGAGCCGGGCGGCCCCTTCACCGGCGAGACCCTGCACGCCGGGCGCCTGGCGGTGCGCTACGACGCGACATCGGTGCTCGACGCCCAGATCGAGCAGATCTGGCGCGCGCTGACGTCGGTCACGCAGCCGCACGAGGGCGGCCGGATCGGCCCGGCGGCGGCCGAAGTCGCCCGGCGGCCGGGGGTTCTGCTCGAGGGCGCCTGAACGCGCGCCTCAGCGTGCTCCTCAGCGTGCGCCGGCTGCCCGTACGCGTGCGGCCACCTCCTGCAGGGAAGATCCTCGGGACGCTTCGGTGAGGGCCGTTGTCTCCCCCTCGACGAGGGGAAAGGCCGCACCCGTGGCCGTCGCTATGACGATGCCGTCCCCGCTGGTGGGGCCGTACAGTTCGGGGCTCCCGGTCTCGGTGAGCAGAAAGATGCTCTGCTCCTGCGCAGCGGCCAGCTCGGCCAGGGACGCGGCGTCCTGCCCCATGGGGGTGGTCATGGCCAGGACCACCTGCCGCGGCCGGTGGCCCGGCCGTGCCTGCAGCACGCGTTCTACGTCGATCACCAGATGCGATGTCTGAACGGCATCGGGGGTGTCGGGCGCGCCCAGCGTTTTCCCGGCGCGCACATCCACGACGTCGCCCACGACGGCCAGGTCCGAGGCATCGACGAGGCCCGGCACGGTGCCGTACACGGGAAAGTCGTAGCTGACGGTTCCCAGTGCGTCCCAGAGAGTTCGGGGTGCTTGCGCGTCCTGCGCGGCACTCCTCGGCTCTTCGTCACCACAGGCCACCAGCCCCGCGCCGAGGAGGAGGCAGACAAGGGTTTTCCGGGGATCGACCATGATCGGGACTTGACGGGAGAGGTCAGGGCATCTCGTTCAGTTCCGCCGTGCGGAGCTGGTCGAAGGCCGCGCGCAGGTACTGGGGGAGGGTCAGGGGCGCCGGCCGGGGCTGGGACAGCAGTTCGGTGATGAACAGCGGGGCATGCTGCGCGACCTGGGCCGGGGTGTAACGGATCGGCTTGGTCTCGTCCTCGTCCTCCTGCAGGCCCAAGGCGCCGGTGAGTACCACGATCAGCGCGTTCACGTCGATCGTCGGGTACCAGGTGAAGGCCCGGCGGGCGCAGCTGCGGATCAGCTCGAGCAGGTCGTCGCTCGCCAGCCCGTCCGGGTTCAGGTGCTCCAGCAGGTCACGCACCACGTTGCCCAGCACCAGCCGCACCTGTTCCGGTTCACACAGCGCGAGCCGGGCCGCGGCCTCCTCGAAGAGGACGACGTCACCGGCCAGCGCGGCGTCCACCGCCTCGATCGTGGTGCGGGCGATGGTGCGCGCGGCGGCCGGCAGGTCGTTCAGCGGTTCCAGGGGAGGCACGGCGCCGAATCTAGCAACGGTGACGCTCCGGCCGCGCCGCCCGCAGCTCCTGGGCCCGCGTCTGCTCGCCGTCCTGCACCAGAGCGTGGATCAGCGTGTCCTGGAACACCTCACGCTGGGCCGCCGATCCGGCGTAGTGGTCGAGCTGGGGGTAGAGGTCCTCGAGGATCGGCCAGGCCTGCGCCCAGCGCTTCTCCACCACGGCCGTGAGCGCCTCACAGGCCGCCACGACGAGCGTGTGCATGGACGACTCCGCCGAGCCCAGGGCGTGCCGCCGCAGTTCGTCGAGCCCCTTCACGTCGTCGTTCGCGGTCAGCGCGATCGCGGCGTAGAGCGCGATGAACGGCGTCTGCGGGGTCTTGAGCAGGCCCTCACCGATCGCCTCCAGCACCGGACCGGCCGGCGGGGGCCGGTCTCCGGCCAGACGCCAGCGCCACAGCAGCGAGGCCGAGTCGATCAGGGCCCGGACGCCGGTCACGGCCGGCGGGGCCAGGTGGGTCTCGTAGCGGCGGCGCACGGCCTCCAGGTCGACCAGGGCCAGTTCGTGCAGGGCGGCGTGCCAGGCGAAGTGCGCCCGGTACCCGGCCGAGCGCCCGGTCTCCCCGACCCAGTGGTCCAGCCAGACGCGTCCCTCATCGTGCTGCCCGGTCTCGTACATCACGTGGGTCTGCGCGTGCACCGCGTGCCCGGACGCCGGTTCACAGGCCAGCGCGCTCTCGGCCAGCAGCGCGGCCTCCTCGAACCGGGACTGTTCCTGCCGGGTGAAGGCCAGCAGCGAGATGTACCACCAGTGGTCCCCGTAGGCCGGGGCCAGGCCCTCGACCAGTGCCCAGGTCTCCTGCTGCAGGTCGGTGACACCGGAGAAGGCGATCGTGGGCACCGCGGCCGAGACCGCGAGCACGTCCCGCGGGTAGGCGGCGATGTGCGCGATCAGGGCCTGCGCCCCCGAGCGGCGCACGTCGTGCACCCGCCGCTCGATCACGTTGACGAAGCTGCGCTCGCGGTCGTCGCCCTTGAGCGCGACGGCGCGCTGGGCGGCGGCCAGGGAGGCGGCGACGTCGGCGTGGGCGCCCGCCTCGTGGCCGAGCATGGCCAGGGCGGCGTGGGCCAGGGCGAAGTCCGGGTCGTGCTCGATGGCCTCGCGCAGCAGGTCTTCCGGGCCGGCCTCCAGCCGCATGACGCGCTCCAGGCCGGCGTTGAAACTGGCCGCGGCCTCGGCGGTGGTGGACAGCGGCAGGCCGAGCAGATCGCGGGGCCGGGCCACCGGGTGGTGACCGCTGACCAGGCGGCCGTCGGCCAGGCGCCGGGGGAGCGGGGCCAGGGTGTCGAGCAAGGTGGTGGCCAGGGCGAGTGCCTGGGTGCGGATCTCCGGGACCGCCGTGGTCTCCCACAGTTCACCGCGGCGCAGGGCGCCGAGGGTCCACAGTGGTGCCTCCGGGCTGCCGGCCGAGTCGATGAGGCGGCCGTTGACCGTGCGCAGGCCCATGCCGCCGGTGGCGACGGTGGCCGAGGCGACGCCGTGCACCGGGGCGAGCAGGTCGTTCAGCAGCGGGTTGCCGAGTTCGCGGATGTCGGTGCGCGGGCCGGTGCAGTTGACCACCCAGCCGACGTCGCGGGTGGAGCCGTCGGTGAGCGTGACGTGCAGACCGCCGCGGGGCAGGGGCTCGGCCTCGGCGACCGTGGCTCCGGAGTGCAGGTGCAGCCGGCCGGCGGCCCGCAGCGCGTTGAGCTTGTCCGCGCTGGACAGCGGCATACGGTGGCGCAGCACGTTCCAGTAGCCGGAGTCCTCGCGCAGGAAGGTGAGACGGTCCTCGTCGCTCATCCGGCTCCACAGGTGTGACACCTGTACCCGCAGGCCGTCCAGGGCCGGTCGCCAGTCGCCGCCGGCCCGGACCACCTCGGTGAAGTGTCGCCGGACCTGCCGGCGCAGTTCCTCGATCGAGGTGTCCCAGTCCGAGACATCGGGAATCGTGGGGAGTTTCGGGCCGCGGGCGTGGGTGCGGGGCAGGCGGCCACTGCGCGAGAGGGCGTGCAGCACCCGGTCGTCGCGACCGGCGTCCTGGCCGCTGAGGGAGAGCGCGACGTCGACCATCGTCAGCCCGGTCCCGACCATGAGAACGGAAGCGGGCCCGCTGCGGTCGCGGCGGATCACGTCGAGGGCGCCCGGGGCCCACGGGCTGGGCACGAAGAAGGGTGATGCGCGCAGGCTCTCGGGGGCCCAGTCCCAGCCCGCGGCGGGCAGGCCGGTCGCGACCACGACCGCGTCGGCCGCGAACTTGCGCCCGGCCGCGGTGGTGACGACGGCCCCGGCGCCGGAGCGGCGCACCGTCACGGCCTGCTGCTGCACGTGCCGCAGGGTGACGAAGTCGCCCGCCGCGTGCAGCGATTCGGTCAGCAGCAGCCGCACGTAGCGGGAGAACTCGCGGCGCGAGGTGAAGTCGTACGGGTGGGTGGGCTGACCGTCGTAGTCGGCCGCGCGCCAGGCCACGAAGTGCCCGGGCTCTTCCGGCAGGGCGCTCATGCCGCTGGCCGGGACGTTGAGCAGGTGCCGGTCCTCGGGCGTGCCGAACGCCACGCCGCGGCCGAGCAGATCGCTGGGCTCGAGCACCACGATGTCGATCCCGGTGGACCGGCGCGCGGCCAGGCGGGCCAGGTGGAGGGTGACGAGCGTGCCCGCCACGCCTGCGCCCACGATCAGGATGGTCGGTCGTGCAGCCCGGTCGGCCGGCATGCCTGCTCCTTGGTGTCGCCGGTAAAGCTGAGTTTCTAGACTAACAAGATCGAGATTGTCGGGCGCTGTGCCGTGCTGTGCCGTGCACACCGCTGTGGCGAACCGTAGAGGGTACGGACGAGACCTCGCCAGCGGGTCTTTCGGCACGCCAAGCGCCGGTTGGGGTCCGCCCAAGAGCACCTTGGAGCCCGCTACGGCAGGAGCCGTTCCCGGAGCAGGCCGGCCACGCCGTCGACGTTCTCGCTGAGGTAGAAGTGCCCTCCCGGGAACACCTGCACCTCGCAGGTGGCCGTGGTGTGCGTGGCCCAGCCCGCCACCTCCTCCAGCGGCGTGCGGGGATCGGCATCACCCGTGAGCACCGTGACCGGGCAGTCCACGGTGTCCTGGGGCGAGGCCCGGTACAGCTCGATCGCCTCGTAGTCGGCCCGCAGGGCCGGCAGGGCCAGGCGCATCAGTTCCTCGTCCTGCAGCACCAGGGCCGCGGTGCCGTCCAGACTCCGGATCTCGGCGAGCAGCCCCGCGTCGTCGCGGCGGTGCACGGTCCCGCCCCCGAAGACCGACGGCGCCCGCCGGCCCGACACGAACAACCGGGCGGGGCCGCGTCCGGTGTTCGACAGCCGCCGGGCCACCTCGAAACCCACCGCCGACCCCATGCTGTGCCCGAACAGGCTCAAGGGCACCTCGCCGGGCAGGGCGCCCACCGCCTCGGCCACCCGGTCGGCCAGTACCCCCAGGTCGCGTACCGGCACCTCGGAGCTGCGGTCCTGGCGCCCCGGATATTGCACGGCGAGCACGTCGATCCCGGCCGGGGCCAGAGCCCGCGTCAACGGCAGGTAGAACGATGCCGAACCGCCCGCGTGCGGCAGGCACACCAGCCGGGCCACGACCGGAACCTTCGCCGAGGCCGTGCGGAACCGCCGGCACCACACGTCCACCGATTGCCGCATGCCACTCCTTGTCATAGAACGCCCTAGATCATCTATGGAGCAGGCGGCCCCGGACATCAAGTTCGGTCCAGGGCGCGTCGATAACTTTTCCCAGCGGTGGAAAGGGGGAACATGCGCGCGGTGCGATGGATGTGTGCTGTCGTCGTGACCGCGCTGCTCGTCTACTGCGCCCTGGTCGCGCTCAGCGAGTTCGGCGTGCTCACCCTGAACCAGCTCGTCATCGTCGGCCTTCCCCAGGTCGTCTTCACCGGCTCCGCGGTGACCTGCGGGCTGCGCGCCGCCCGGGTGCCCGCCGACCGGCTGGCCTGGACCCTGATCGCTACCGGGATGGGCAGCTACGCCCTCGGCACCCTGCTGTGGCAGCTGGTGTACGAGCGGCGCGACGTGGTGCCCTACCCCGGTCCGGCCGACGCCCTCTGGCTGGCCCTGGCCCCCCTGTCGATGGCCGCGATCTGGCTGATGTTGCGGGCCCGCATCCCCCGGCGCAGCAGCTTCCTGCTCGACGGCGCGATCGCCGGCCTGGGACTGGCCTCGGTCGGGTCGCTGCTGCTCTTCCCCCGGATCACCGACGCCGCCAGCGAGGGCTCCGTCGCCCAGATCGTCACCAATTTCGCCTACCCGGTCGTCGATCTCAGCCTGGCCGCCGCCGCGATCGGGGCCATGGCCGCGCTCGGCGCCTGGCGCCGGCCCACCTGGATCCTGCTCGTCTGCGGGTTCGTCGCCTTCACCGTGGCCGACTCCTGGTACCTGGTGCTGGTGCTCGAGGGCACCTTCGTGCACGGCGGCTGGAACGACGCCTCGTACCTGGTCGCCGACGCCCTCATCGCCCTGGCCGCCCTGCGGCCGGAGGAGACCGGCCCACCGCGCACGAGCGGCGCCGTGAGCAACCGGGAGTTCCTGGGGCCGCTGCTGTTCAGCCTGCCGCCGCTGGTGGTCCTGGTACTGGGTTCGGTCTCCAGCAGCCTGCTGGCGATCGTGCTGGCCATCGGGGCCCTGGCCGCGCTCGCGGTACGCACCGCCCTGACCATGCGCGAGGTCGTGGACCTGTCCGACATGCGGCGCATGGCCGGCACCGACAGCCTCACCGGCCTGCCGAACCGGCGTGCCCTCTACGACCTGCTGGAGCAGAAGAGCAGCGGCACCGGCGCCGTGATGATCATCGACCTGGACCGGTTCAAGGAGATCAACGACGCCCTCGGTCACCAGGTCGGCGACGAGCTGCTGCGGGAGGTCGCGACCCGGTTCGTCGCCCGGGTACCGGAACCAGGGGTGATCGCCCGCCTCGGCGGTGACGAGTTCGCCGTGCACCTACCCCTGACCTCCCGGGACGAGGCCGCCCGCACGGCCGCCAACCTGATCGCCGCGCTCGAGGAGCCGTTCACCGTGGGCGGCACCCTGCTGCACGTGGGCGGCAGCATCGGCATCACCGCCCTGTCCCCGGGCACCCAGGTGGGCCGTGCCCTGGCCCAGGCCGACATGGCGATGTACCGGGCCAAGACCGCCCGGACCGGCTTCGAGACGTACGACGACGCCGAGCACAGCAGCGCCTGGGACCGCCTGGCCACCATCGAGGCGTTACGGCTCGCCTTCGACCGCCACCAGCTGAGCCTGGCCTTCCAGCCGATCGTGGACGCGCACACGCGCCAGATCCGGTCGGTTGAGGCTCTGGTGCGCTGGACCCACCCGGAGCGCGGTTTCGTACCGCCGGACGTGTTCCTGCCGCTGGCCGAGCACGCCGGGCTGATGCCCCAGATCACCCGCATCGTGCTGGACCTGGCCTTCGACGAGGCCGATGCCCTGCGCCGCCTGGGCTACGACATCGCGGTCTCGGTGAACCTGTCGGCCAGCGACCTGATGAACGGCTCGCTGGAGCACGAACTGGCCCAGCGCCTGGCCCGGCGCAGCCTGCCCGCCTCCGCCATCAAGATCGAGATCACCGAGTCGCTACTGGTCGACAGCCACGGCCGGGCCGGCGAATTCCTGCTCGCCGTCCGCGATCTGGGGTTCGAGTTGCTGGTCGACGACTTCGGCACCGGCTACTCCAGCATGGCCTACCTTCACGACCTGCCGGTGGCAACGCTGAAGATCGACCGGGCCTTCACCAGTCGCCTCAGTACCGACGCCCGGACCGGCATCATCGTCGCGAGCACCATCGACATGGCGCACCGGCTAGGGCTTTCCGTGGTCGCCGAGGGGGTCGAGACGGAGGAGGAGATGACCTGGCTGCAGGCCGGCGGCTGTGACCTGATCCAGGGCTACCTGATCGCCAAACCGCTCGCGGCCGTCGCCCTGCACGCCTGGCTGGCCGACCAGCGCGTCCCCCGCGTGGAAGCGGTCAAGGGCCTGTCCTAGGCTCCCGTGCCGGACTGTACGAAGACCTGCACCAGTTCGATCTGCAGGGCCTTGATCTCCTGGGCCGGGGGGCGGGAGTCCGGGATGTCGAACCCGATCCGGTACGAGCTTCCCGCCGAGTACACCTCGAGCTCGCCGGCCCTGTTCACGATCGCCGGCTCACCCAGGCCCTTCACGCGCTGGGCCCGGCCGCTCTTGACCGCCGCGGCCGCGTACGTGCGGAACGTCCGGGCCGACAGGTCCCGCGTCTCCGACAGGCTCAGCAGCGTCCCGGCCGGCACCTTCTGCGAACCGGAGATCTTCCAGCGGCACACGTCGCCCTCGAACGCGGCCGGGTCGGGGTCGTACCCGACCACGCCACCGGTCACCGTGGAGATCTGGTCGAACGACATCAGCGCGCACTGCCGGGTGTTCTCGGCGATGTCGGTGACCGCGTCGACGGCCGGCGTGCTCGCCGACGGGGTGGAACCCGAGCTCAGGACCGCCGCGACCGCACTGGTCGCCCCGGTGTCGTCCAGGCCCCGGGTGGCCAGGAGGCCGACACCGAGAAGACCGGTCACCCCGAGGAGCGCGACGAGTGACTTTCCGACTTGCGGGGCCATGGATTTCCCTCGATCTCAGTGGGCGGCGGGGACATTTCGTCACACTTACGCCCGCGGGCGCAAATCGCCCGCGAAGATCGGGAATATGCTCCGCCCCTGGTCACCGGCCGGTCACGGGGAGCTAGCCATCGGTATCCTGTGAAAGTTCCCGTCCGGCCGGGTGACGTTCCTCGCGACGCCCATCGGGCCGCAGAACCCTCGGGCGAAGGGCGGGTACGGGATGCTGTGCGCACGATGGGGCCCATGCGCCCACCCGGATCACGAGTGAGGGAGTTCGATGGCAGGCGGTCTGGCGGCACTTCTGGACGACATCGCCGTACTGGCGAAGGCAGCCGCCGCGTCGGTGGACGACGTGGCCGCGGCTGCGGGACGAGCCAGCACGAAGGCGGCGGGGGTCGTCATCGACGACACGGCTGTCACTCCGCGTTACGTGCACGGCTTCACCCCCGACCGGGAACTGCCCATCGTGTGGAGGATCGCGCTGGGCTCACTGCGCAACAAGATCCTCTTCATCCTCCCGGCCGCGCTGCTGCTGAGTCAGTTCGCGGAGTGGGCGCTCACGCCGATCCTGATGTGCGGCGGCGTGTACCTGGCCTTCGAGGGGGCCGAGAAGGTCTACGAGATGTTCGGCGGTCACGGCGACCACCAGCCGGAGAAGACCGCGGCCGCGCTCGGGCCGGACGCCGAGAAGGCAATGGTGAAGGGCGCGATCACCACCGACTTCATCCTCTCCGCCGAGATCATGGTGATCTCCCTCAACGAGGTCACCGACGAGCCGTTCGTCTCCCGCGCGATCATCCTGGCCTTCGTGGCGCTGGTCGTCACCGTCGTGGTCTACGGCCTGGTCGGCCTGATCGTGAAGGTCGACGACGTCGGCCTGAAGCTGATCGAGTCCGGCCCGGGCGCGCGGGCGTCGCTCGGCCGCGGCCTGGTCGCCGCCATGCCGAAGGTGCTGTCGGTGCTCTCGACCGTCGGCATCGCAGCCATGCTCTGGGTGGGTGGCCACATCCTGCTCGTCGGTGTCGACGAGCTCGGCTGGCACGGGCCCTACGAACTGGTGCACCACCTCGAGGAGAGCGTGCACGACGTCGGCGGTGTCGGCGGTGTGCTGGCCTGGTGCGTCAACACCCTCTGCTCGGCCCTCATCGGCCTGGTCGTCGGCGCGGTGGTCGTGACGATCATGCACTTCGTGCCGAAGAAGAAGACCGCAGCCGGGCACTGAGTCCGCGAGCGCCGGTTCTTCGGCAGTAACTTTCGGCAGGGGACGCGTGGTCGCGGTGTGATACGCGATCACGCGTCCTTCTGCCGTCGGGCTCGTGCCGGGCGCGTGGGGGGTTCACCGCAGGACGAAGAGCGATACCCGCGACAGCCGCACCGCGACCGGGGTGGCGGCGGAGCTCAGGGCCGGGGCGCTGACGGTGGCGTTGTCGTTGCCCTGCCCGAGCTTGCCGCGGTAGTTGTGGCCCCAGCACCACAGGCCACCGTCCGAGCGCCCGGCGCAGGTACTGTTGCCGCCCACGACCATCGAGGTCCAGGTGGTGCCGCTCGTGGCCGCGGCGGCCGGTACCGGGGTGGCCGAGTCGGCCGTGTTCGCCGGGGTGCCGAACTGCCGGTCGTTGTTGTGGCCCCAGCACCACAGCACCCCTGCGGAGTCCAGGGCGCAGGTGTGTTCCTGCCCCACCCCGTACGCGATGAGGGCACCGCTCACGGCGGCCGGCCGGGTCACCGCGACCGGCGCGGTGACGGTTCCTCCGGACGTGCCCGTGCCGATCTGCCCGTACCCGTTCGACCCCCAGCAGTACAGCGTGCCCGAGGTGCGCGTCGCGCACGCGTGCTCGTTGCTGCTGACCTGCACACCGGCCCAGTCGGTGCCGCCGCCGGAGACCCGGGCGGGCCGGGTCGCGGAGGTGGTGCTCGTGCCGTTGCCGAGCACCCCCTGCGACTGGGCGCCCCAGCACCACAGCGTGCCGTCCGAGCGGGTGCCGCAGGTGGCGTTCAGGCCCGCGTCGATCCCGGTCCAGCGCTCCCCGCTCACCCCGCTCACCACGACCGGGGTCGGCACGTTCGTGGAGTTCCCGCTCGCGGTGCCCAGCGTGGCGCCGGCCAGGTTGCGTCCCCAGCACCAGGCCGCGCCGCCGGTGTCCAGCGCACAGGTGTGCTCGGTGCCGACGGTGACCCGTGACCAGGCCCCCGGCACCGGCTGCGGCGTGCCGTACGAGACGTAGGAGCCCAGACCGAGCTGACCGCTGGTGTTGCGGCCCCAGCAGAACAGGTTGCTGTCCTGCAACGCGCAGGTGTGGGTGTCCTCGCTGTCCACGGACGACCAGCGGGCCGTGCTGCTGCTGATCGGTCGCAGCGTGTTGCGGAACCAGACGGCGCCGTTGCCGGGCTGCCCGAACTCGGCCGAGCCCCAGCACGACAGCTGCGAGGTGGTGGTCAGGGCGCAGCCGTGGCCCCGGCCCACCGAGACCGAGCTCCAGCTGCTGGTGGTGCCGCCACCCACCGGCCCCCAGGCCGTGCGGTAGATCTGTGTGCCGTCACCGGCCTGCCCCTGGGAGTTGCCGCCCCGGCAGGTCAGCACCCCGGCGTCCACGCCGCAGAACTGGTTCACGCCGTCACCCCCGACATCGACCGACGTCCAGCCGGTGGAGGTGCCCACCTGCGCCGGAGCGGTGGTGTTCGCGCCGCCGTCGCCGAGCTGGCCCCAGCACCACAGTTGCCCGGCGGGGACGGCGCTGTCACCCCTGTCGGCCGTGATCGCGCAGGTCGCGCGGCTGCCGGCGGCCAGCATCGACCAGGTGCGCACCCCGGTGGAGCCGGCCGCGACCACCGGCGTCGGCACCGTCAGCGAGGCGGCGGAGCTGCTCGTGCCCGACTGGCGGTAGGAGTTGCCGCCCCAGCAGAACGCCTGTCCCGCGACCACGGCCGCGCCCTGCACCGTGCCCGAGGCCGCGAGCGCGCAGGTGTGCATCTGCCCCGCGGACACCGACGAGAAGGTGGCGCCGCTCTCGACCCGCACCGGCACGGTGCGGTGGGTGGTGGTGCCGTCGCCCACCTCGGCGTCGCTGTTACGGCCCCAGCACCACAGCCCGCCGTCGGTCGCGATCGCGCAGAACCGGTTGCCGTCACCGCTGATCGAGCGCCAGGTCTCGGGAACACCGCCGCCGTAGGTGATCCGGTTCGGGTTGAGCTTCTGCACCACGCTCCCGGCGCCCAGCTGGCCCACGCCGCCCCAGCCCCAGCACCACACCGATCCGTCGGTCGGTGAACTCTGCAGGGCACACGTGACCTCCTCGCCACCGGTCACGGCCTTCCAGGTCGTACCGGCCGGCAGCACCGACCCGGGGGTGGCCTCCAGCGTGCTCGTGGCACCGCGCCCGAGCTGCCCCCCGCCGTTACGGCCCCAGCAGACCAGGGTGCCCGGGCCCTGGGCGCCGACGGTCGAGGAACGGATCGCGCACGAGTGGTAGTAGCCGGTGCCCAGGGCCGAGAACGTCCCGCCGCCGGCGAGGGCGGTGGCACTGCGCACGGCCACCGTGTCGCCGGTCCCGGCCTCCCCGGCCGAACCGGACGAGTCGTCGCCCGACCAGAACAGACCCGAGAGCGGGGTCCAGGCCGGGGCCCGGAACTGCGCCGTGGTACCGGTGCCGGCCGTGAAGAAGGCTCCGGAGGGGCGCGGCAGGACGATGACGGCGCCGAGCAGTACCCAGCACGCCACGGTGGCCACGACCCATCGCCGTGCCACGGCTCCAGCCCCTGGCATACACGCCCCTCCTACCCGGACGTGATCGGCAGGCCGAGCGCGAAGTTGAGCCTTCACGGCGATCAGAGGGCGGGGAGTGCTGATCTCTCCTTCGATGAGGCACTCCGGGGATGCCCGGAGCGCAGGAACCGGCTCTCATGCGTGTCCAACTCCGTTCGGGTACGGGCCCATACCTTCCCGGCATCGTGAAGGGTCGCGGGATGGCCGTTTGTCCTGACAAACCTTGACATCCCGATACCCGCGGCTGACGATCGGAGACGGCCCGTGTTCCCGGCAAGGCCTTCCTGCACGGTGACGTGTAAGGCCGAACGAGGAGCTGTAACGCTCAATGACGAGTGATGTTTCGCGTTCCCGCACGGCCGGGGCGCCGATCTCCTGGGGCGTCTGCGAGGTGCCCGGATGGGGCTACCAGATGCCCGCCCCGCGCGTACTGGCCGAGATGCGCGACCTGGGCCTGCGGGCCACCGAGTTCGGCCCGTCGGGCTTCCTTCCCGTCGATCCCCGCCAGAAAGCCTCGCTCCTGGCGGATTTCGGTCTGGAGGCGGTCGGCGGATTCCTGCCGGTCGTGCTGCACCGGGCCGAACACGACCCGCTGCCGGAGGTAGACGTGTTCGCGGACGCGTGCTCGGCAGCCGGGGCCGAGGTGGTGGTGCTGGCGGCGGTCACCGGTCTGGACGGCTACGACGTGCGGCCCGAACTCGACCCGGCTCAGTGGAAGACGCTGCTGGCGAACCTGGACCTCCTGAACGAGCACCTGGCCGGGCGAGGGCTGCTGGCCGTGGTGCATCCCCACATGGGCACCCTGATCGAGAACGACGGTGACGTGCGCCGGGTCCTGACCGGATCGTCCATTGCCCTGTGCATCGACACCGGCCACCTGGTGGCTGCGGGCGCCGACCCGGTCGCGATCACCCTCGCCGCCCCCGAGCGGGTCGGGCATGTGCACCTCAAGGACGTGGACGCGGCCCTGGCGGCCCGGGTGACCGGCGGGGAACTGAGCTTTTCGGACGCGGTCGCGAACGGTCTGTGGACGGTGCTGGGGGAGGGCTCGGTCGACCTGGAGAGCATGATCGGCGCCCTGCAGCAGGTCGGTTACCAGGGCTGGTACGTGCTCGAGCACGACGTGATGCTGGGGCAGGAACCGCCGCCGGGCGCGGGGCCGGTGCACGCCGTGAGCCGCTCCCTGGACTACCTGAGGCGGGTGCTCGCATGAGGGCGGCCTTCGACCTGGTCACGATGGGCCGGGTCAGCATCGACATCTATCCCGAGCAGGTCGGGGTGCCGCTGGAGCAGGTGACGAGCTTTCGCCGGTTCCTGGGCGGCAGTGCCACGAACGTGGCGGTGGCCGCGGCCCGGCTGGGCCGCCGCACGGCCGTGATCACCCGCACCGGCGCCGACCCGTTCGGCCGCTACGTCCACCGCGCCCTGCAGGATTTCGGCGTCGACGACCGCTGGGTGCGCCCGGTGGAGCACCTGCCCACCCCGGTGGTGTTCTGCGAGATCTTCCCGCCCGACGACTTCCCGCTCTACTTCTACCGTTTCCCCAAGGCCCCGGACCTGGAGATCTCCCCGGACGAGCTGGACCTGGACGCGATCCGCGCCGCCCGGGTGTTCTGGGTGACCGGCACCGGCCTGTCCCGCTCGCCCAGCCGGGAGGCCACCCTGGCCGCGCTGGAGGCGCGCGGCCGGTCCGGGATCACGGTGCTCGACCTGGACTACCGGCCGATGTTCTGGTCGTCCGAAGGGGTTGCGGCCCGGCACATCGCCAGTGCCCTGCCGTACGTCACGGCGGCAGTGGGCAATCTGCAGGAGTGCCGCGTCGCCGTCGGTGAGGGGTCGCCGGACGGCGCGGTCAAGGCCCTGCACGACGCCGGGGTGGACCTGGCGGTGGTGAAACAGGGGCCGGCCGGGGTGCTGGGCAGCCGGCGGAGCACGGCCGAACGCGTGGTGGTGCCGCCGCTGCCGGTGGAGGTGGTCAACGGGCTCGGCGCCGGGGACGCCTTCGGCGGCGCCCTCGTGCACGGCCTGCTGGCCGGCGACGACCTGGCCGGCACGCTGACCCTGGCCAACGCCGCGGGCTCGTACGTGGCCGGGCAACTGGCCTGCGCCGACGCCATGCCCGACCTGGCCGAGCTGGAGAGCTACCTGGAGAGCTACCTGGAGAGCTCCGCATGAGGGCGGTCACCGCCGACGACCTGACCTCGATCGTGCGCACCCGGATGCAGGACCCGGGCCACATCGCCCGTCTGGCCGCCGCCCGGCCGCGCCCGTCCGGGGTGTGTGGGCCGGGCAGGCGGCTGCTGATCGTTGCCGCCGACCATCCGGCCCGGGGCAGCCTGCGGGCCGGGGACGACCCGCTGGCCATGGGCGACCGGGCCACGCTGCTGGACCGTCTGGTGCGGGCCCTGGCCCGGCCCGGGGTGGACGGGGTGCTGGGCACCGCGGACGTGCTCGAAGACCTGCTGCTGCTCGGCGCGCTCGACGGCAAGGTGGTGTTCGGGTCGATGAACCGCGGCGGCCTGGCGGGCACCGTCTTCGAGATCGACGACCGCTTCACCGGGTACACCGCGCCGGCCTTGGCCGGTGCCGGCTTTCAGGGCGGCAAGATGCTGCTGCGCATCGACCCGGACGACCCGCTGACCGCGCCCGCCCTGCAGGCCTGCGCGCGGGCGGTGGACCGGCTGGCCGAGAGCGAACTGGTGGCCCTGGTCGAGCCGTTCATCTCCCGTCGCGGTCCGGACGGCCGGATCCGCAACGACCTGTCGGTGGAGTCGGTGGTCCGCTCGGCCACCGTCGCCGCCGGCCTGGGGTCGACCTCGGCCTACACCTGGCTGAAACTGCCGGTGGTGGACGACATGGAGGCCGTGGTCGCGGCCACGTCGCTGCCGGTGCTGCTGCTCGGGGGTGAGGTGGGTACGGACGCCGCCGAGCACGACGCGCAGCTGGCCTCCTGGGCGAAGGCGCTGGCCGCCCCGGCGGTGCGGGGCATGGTGGTGGGGCGCTCGCTGCTGTTCCCGCCCGGCGGTGACGTGGAGGCCGCCGTGGACGCGACCGTGGGCCTGCTGTGAGGGGCCCTGCGGTGGTGCGCCGGCACGAGGGTGCCCAGGGGGCGTTCGCGCTGGAGGTGACGCCGCAGTCGGCGGGGTGGGAACGCGCGGGGCTGCGGATCCTCGAACTGCCCTCCGGCGGGTCGCAGACGATCCGGACCCAGGACGCGGAGGTCGCCCTGATCTCGTTGTCCGGGTCGGCCACGGTGGATGTGGACGGATCGGTGCAGTTCACCCTGCACGGGCGGCCAGGGGTGCTGGCCGGGCCCAGTGACGTCGTGTACGTGCCGCGCGACGCGACGTTCAGCGTGATCTCGCCGCGGGGCGGTCGTTTCGCCCTGTGCTCGGCGGTGTGCACGGCCCGGTTGCAGCCCGCCCACCTGCCCGCGGCTGACGTGCCGGTCGAGCTGCGCGGCACCGGTAGCGCCAGCCGGCAGGTGCACAACTTCGGGGTGCCGGGGGTACTGGAGGCCGACCGGCTGATCGCCTGCGAGGTGATCACACCGGGCGGCAACTGGTCGTCGTGGCCGCCGCACAAGCACGACGAGGAACGCGACGGCGAGACCCGTCTGGAGGAGATCTACTACTACGAGACCGAGGGCCCGGCCTATCAGCGGGTCTACGGTTCGGCCGATGTGCTGACACAGGTGCGTACCGGTGACGCCGTGCTGATTCCGCACGGCTGGCACGGCCCGTCGATGGCCGCGCCCGGCTACGACCTGTACTACCTCAACGTGATGGCCGGTTCGCAGCGGGCCTGGCTGATCCGCGACGACCCCGACCACGCGTGGGTGCGGGAGACCTGGCCCTCCCAGCCCGTGGACCCGCGTCTTCCGTACGGAGGACAGACATGACCGTCCGGCTCACCGTCGCCCAGGCCACCGTCCGGTTCCTGGAGGCCCAGGAGGTGGAGCGCGACGGTGACCGGCACGCGTTCTTCACCGGCTGCTGGGGCATCTTCGGGCACGGGAACGTCGCCGGGATGGGCCAGGCCCTGCTGGAGGGCGAACTGGCCGGGAGTTCTCTGGTCTACCGGCAGGGCCGTAACGAGCAGGCGATGGTGCACGCCGCCGTCGGTTACGCCCGTCACCGTGACCGGCTGGCCGCGCACGTGGTCACCACCTCGGTCGGGCCGGGCGCCACGAATATGGTCACCGGCGCGGCCCTGGCCACGATCAACCGGCTGCCCGTGCTGCTGCTGCCGGGCGACACGTTCGCCACCCGGGTTGCCGACCCGGTGCTGCAGCAGCTGGAACACCCTGCGGCGGGCGATGTCTCGGTCAACGACGCGTTCCGGCCGGTGTCGGTGTACTTCGACCGGGTGCAGCGCCCGCAGCAGCTGCCCTCGGCGCTGCTGAACGCGCTGGCCGTGCTCACCGACGCGGCCCGCACCGGCGCCGTGACGATCGCGCTGCCGCAGGACGTGCAGGCCGAGGCGTTCGACTGGCCGGACGAGCTGTTCGCGCCCCGGGTGTGGCACGTGCCGCGGGCGCGGCCGGAACCGGCCGCCCTGGAGCGGGCGGTCGCTGTGCTCCGGTCCGCGCGCCGGCCGCTGATCGTGGCCGGTGGCGGCGTGATCTACAGCCGGGCCGACGCCGCGCTGCGAGTTTTCGCGCAGGCCACGGGGATCCCCGTCGCCGAGACCCAGGCCGGCAAGGGATCGCTGCCGTACGACCACCCGCAGTCGGTGGGGGCCCTGGGCGCCACCGGCACGAGGGCCGCCAACCACCTGGCCGCCCGGGCCGACGTGGTGCTCGGCATCGGCACCCGCTACAGCGACTTCACCACCGCCTCCCGCACCGTCTTCGCCGACCCGGACGTGCGTTTCGTCAATCTCAACGTCTCCACCCCCGACGCGCACAAGCTGTCGGCGCTGTCCCTGGTGGCCGATGCCCGGGAGGGCCTGACCGCGCTGGGGTTCGCCCTGCGGGGCTGGGCGGCGCCCCGTGACTGGAGCGCGACGGCCACCCGGCTCGCGGGGCAGTGGGACGCGACGGTCACCCGGATGTACGGGCTGCCGGCGCAGGACGAGGTGGCCCAGTCCGTGGTCATCGGGGCGGTGAACGAGGTGTCGCGCCCGCAGGACGTGGTGGTCTGCGCCGCCGGCTCGATGCCCGGTGACCTGCACCAGCTGTGGCGCACCCGCGACCGCAAGGGCTATCACGTGGAGTACGGGTACTCCTGCATGGGGTACGAGGTCGCCGGAGGGCTCGGGGTGCGGCTGGCGGTGCTCGATACGGGCGAGGACCGGGACGTGTACGTGCTGGTCGGTGACGGCAGCTGGCTGATGATGAGCAGCGAGATCGTCACCGCGGTCGCCGAGGGCGTGAAGATCATCGTCGTGCTGGTGCAGAACCACGGCTACGCCTCGATCGGGGCCCTGTCGGAAACGGTCGGCTCGCAGGGGTTCGGCACCCGGTACCGGTACCGCTCGGCCTCCGGGCGCCTGGACGGGGATCGCCTGCCCGTCGACCTGGCCGCCAACGCCGCGAGCCTGGGCGCCGACGTGCTCACCGCGTCCACCCGTCCCGAACTCGACGACGCGCTGCGCCGGGCACAGAAGTCCCCGCACACCACGGTGATCCACGTCGAGACGGTCCCCGGGGAACCGATCGGCTCCCTGGGCGATGCAGCCTGGTGGGACGTGCCGGTCGCCGAGGTCTCGACGATCGCGTCCACCCGGGAGGCCCGGAGCGTCTACGAGCAGCACCAGGGCGCCCAGCGCCCGTATCTGACGCCGGTCACCGAGGTTCGGGGGGATTGATGTGCAGCCGCTACGCATCGGGGTGATCGGGGCCGGGATGATGGGCTCGGCCCACGTCCGCACGATCACGAGTGATGTGCCGGCCGCCCGGGTCACGGCCGTGTTCGACCCCGATCCGCACCGGGCCGCCCGGGCGGCCGATCCGGTGCGGGCCCGGGTGTTCGCCGACGCCGGTGAACTGATCGGTCATCCGGACGTCGACGCCGTCGTCATCGCCTCGCCCGACGTCACCCACGCCGCTCTGGCCCGGGCCTGCATCGCCGCGGGCCGGCCGGTGCTGTGCGAGAAACCCCTGGCCGTGACCGCGAGCGACGCCTACAGCGTGGTCGAGGCCGAGCTGAGCGCCGGGAAACGCCTGGTGCAGGTCGGTTTCATGCGCCGCTACGACCCGGGTTTCGTCGATCTGCGCCGCACCGTCAGCGACGGGACGATCGGTGACGTGCGCGTGGTGCACGCCGTGCACCGCAATGCCGCGAACGCCACGAGCACCGACGACGCCGGGCTGGTGACCGGGTCGATGGTGCACGAGCTGGATCTGATCCCCTGGCTGGTCGGGTCGCACCTGACCGCGATCCGGGTGGAGTCACCCGTGCGGAACGGCTTTCGCGACCCTCAGCTGGCCACCCTGTGGACCGGGAACGGCGTGATGGCGAGTGTGGAGGTGTTCGTCAACGCCGCGTACGGGTACGACGTGCGCTGCGAATGCGTGGGCACCCTCGGGACGGTCTCGCTAGCCACGGCGTCACCGGTCTCCTCCCGCATCGCCGGGGTCGAGGGCCGGGTGGTGCGCAGCGACTTCGTCGCCCACTTCGCCGAGGCCTACCGCATCGAACTGGGCCGGTGGGCCGGGTCGGTGCGGACCGGCTCGGTCTGGGCCGCAGACCTCGGCGGCCCCAGCGCCTGGGACGGCTATGCGGCCCAGGTCGCGGCCGAGGCCGGGGTGGCGTCGCTGGCCTCGGGCGCGATCGAGACCGTCGAGCCGGGCCCGAGGCCACCGCTCTACGTGGCCTGATCCCTCATCGTCGGGCGGCCGGCCGGATCATGCACACGCGGGGCCAGCGGTCGAGCCCCTGCGCCGCTTCCTGCCGGCGCACCTCCAGCAGTTGCGGCCCGGGCATGGTGAAGGGCAGGAACCCGAGCCGCGCGTAGTAGGGCGCGTTCCACGGCACGTCGCGGAAGGTGGTCAGGGTCAGCGGGACCAGACTCTGGCCGGCGCTCAGGTCGGACAGGTGCTCGATCAGTCCCCGCCCGATCCCGCGGTGTGCCGCCCGGGGGTGCACCGACACCTGCTCGATGTGGACGAGCTCGTCCACCACGTCCATGAGCAGGTAGGCGACCGGCGTTCCGTCCTCGACGTGGACCCAGACGCGCCCCGCGGCCCGGTAGACGTCGAGCTCGGCGAGACTGAGAGGTTCGTCGTCCGCAATCTCGTCCATCCCGACCTCCCGGAACCTTTCGCCCGCCGCCCACTCGATCTGCGGGAGCACGGGCAGGTCTTCGGCGAGCGCGGCACGGATGGACACGAGGGCCACGATGGAGGGCTGAACGTGCAAGATCAACGGCTTTTACCCCGCCCGGGTTACCGCCGGTTGACCTGACCTGCGCTTTTCCGCCAGGGTGAAGGCCGAATCGTGGTCGAGCCCAGCCGGTACCCAGTCCGGCATCCGGTCGCCAGGGATATCCCGAGGCGGGGCAGACCGCTGAGCACGTTCGGAGACCCGGTGTCCCCTGCCCTGAACCTCAAGCGCCTGTTCGCGCTCGGACTGGCCGCGGTCGTGGCCCTGAGCGCGGTGGCGTACTTCACCATGTCGGGTGCTGACGCCACACCCAAGGTTGCCGCCTCGGGCACCACCACGGCCACCACTGCTGCGGCGGCCAAGACCTACAAGCTCCCGCCGGTCAACGGCAAGGTCGACTACCAGCTGGGCGGGGCCTACACCCCGCCGGCGGGCACGAAGATCGTCACCCGTGACCGCACGGCCAAGATCGCCAAGGGTGCGTACAACATTTGCTACGTCAACGCGTTCCAGGTGCAGCCGGGCGAGGAGAAGTGGTGGAAGAAGAACCACCCGGGCCTGCTGCTCAAGGACAGCAGCGGTGACTACGTGGTGGACGAGGACTGGGACGAGCTGATGCTCGACACCTCCACGGCGGCCAAGCGCAAGCAGCTCGCCGCGATCGTGGGCAAGTGGTTCACCGGTTGCGCGACCAAGGGATACCAGGCCGTCGAGCCGGACAACCTGGACTCGTACACCCGCTCGGGCAAGCTGCTGACCAAGGCGAACGCGGTGGCCTTCACGAAGCTGCTGGCCGCCCGCGCCCACACGGCCGGCCTGGCGATCGGGCAGAAGAACACCGTCGAGCTCGGCACGCAGGGTAAGAAGGCCGGGCTGGACTTCGCCGTCACCGAGGAGTGCGGCCGCTACAGCGAGTGCGGCGACTACACCAAGGTCTACGGCAACCACGTCATCGTGATCGAGTACACCAAGAGCGCTTTCACGAAGACCTGCAACGCGTACGGCAGCAAGCTCTCGGTGGTGCGCCGCGACGTCGACGTGTCGCCGAAGGGCAGCAAGGGCTACGTCTACCAGGCCTGCTGATTTTCCGGTTCTCGAGCAACGGACGCGGTCCTCCCCCTTCCGGGGAGGGCCGCGTCCGTTCGTTGCCGGGTCGGTTCAGGCACCCCAGCCGGCCGGTGCGTCCACCGTCTTCCCGAAAACCGGTTTGTAGTACTCCCAGAGCTCTTCGCACAGACCGTTCGCGTCGAAGGTCAGCACGAGGCAGCCGGGAAGCGTCACCTCGGGCGTAGCGGCGTCCGGTGTCCAGTCCGGGTCGCGCATCGTGGCCCACCACTCCACCATCGTGCGGCGTGCGTCGCTGATCGGTACGCCGAGAAAGAGTTTCAGATCGGTCTGGGTGTGCGTGGCCCGTTTCCAGTAGGCCGCGATCTGCGCATGACCTCGATATGGGACGCCGGTGGGGGAGGAGTGGTAAACCGCGTCGACCGCGAACAATTCAACCACGCCCTCGTGATCCCGACCGCGCCAAGCTTCCGCGTACTGCTCGATCCACTCGGTGCGATTCATGGCTCCATCCTGCGTCGGACCCCGGGCTTCGCACAGTGAGCTAAGTCCTATGACGCAGCGTTGCCGCTGGGGAAACCGGGCAGGCCGCCCTCAGGGGGCTCCCATGCCGATGATCTGGGATTCCGACTCCAGCACGAGGAACTCACCGCCCGGCTCGAGGTAGTGCTGCCGAATGTTGTTCAGGTCGTCGTCCCAGGGGCCGGGGCCGGCGTCGGCCCCCACCGCTCGCAGGGCGGCGAGGTGCAGGTCGATGATCGCGGGGGCGTCGCCGGGCGTGGCGCGGCGCAGATGGGGATCTGTCATGGCGACGATGAGTTTCCCAACCAGGGAGCGTCAGGATCAACTGGCGTTCAAGCCAGGAGGAGACCAGATGGACTACACGCTTGAGGTCGTGGCCGTGCCGACCCGGGACATCGACGCGTCCAAGGACTTCTACGAGCGGAAGATGGGGTGGCCCGTCGACCACGACGTCGAGCCTCGGCCCGGTGTGCGCTACGTGCAGATCACCCCGCCGGGTTCGGGCTGCTCGATCGTGCTGGGGGCGGAGATGGGGATGGAGCCGGGCGCGCTGAGAGGGCTGCAGCTGGTGGTGGCCGACCTCGTCGCCGCGCACGCGGAGCTGGCGGCCCGGGGTGTCGAGGTCAGTGACGTGCAGGCCCTCGACGGGGATGCGTCCAGGCTGGAGCGGGGTGGAAAGGCTCTGGACAATGTGGGTTTCGTGTTCTTCAGCGATCCGGACGGCAATGGCTGGGCCATTCAGCAGATCTCGGCGCGGGCGGAAAACTAGGCTGTTTCCATGACGAATGAGCGGTTCGAGGTCGGGCGGCACGTGGCGGCGAGCCCGGCGGAGGTGTTCGCGGTGCTGACCGACCCGCAGGGGCATGTCGCGATCGACTCCTCGGGCATGCTGCAGTGGGCCGAGGGGGAGCGGGTCGCGCAGGTGGGCGACACGTTCGTGGTGCACATGGACCGGGAGTCGCTGGGTGACCTGCCGATGGGCAAGTACGACGTCACGGTGATCATCACGCGCCTGGAGCCGGACGCGGCGATCGAGTGGACGATCTCCGGCACGGTGCAGCCACCGATCAAGCATCTCTACGGGTACACGCTGGAGCCGACGCCGGAGGGCACGCTGGTCACGTCGTACTACGACTGGAGCCAGATCGCCCCGCGCTACCGCGGTGTCGTCAATTTCCCGGTCATCCCCGAGGCCGGGCTCAAGGCGACGCTGGGCATCCTGGCGCGCACCGTGGAGAAGCACTGATGCGGTACCCCGCGATCGAGCCCTACGCGTCCGGTCATCTGGAACCCGGCGACGGGCAGGAGATCTACTGGGAGACGTCGGGCAACCCCGAGGGTCTGCCGGTGGTCTACCTGCACGGCGGTCCGGGGTCGGGGGCCAGGCCGAGCATGCGCGAGATCTTCGATCCCGCCGTCTACCGGGCCGTCCTGTTCGACCAGCGCGGTTGCGGCCGGAGCCGGCCACTCGCCGAGCACGCCGGGGTCGACCTGTCAGTGAACACCACGGCGCATCTCCTGCGGGATCTCGAAGCATTGCGGACGTCCCTGGGCATCGATCGCTGGGTGGTCACCGGGGTGTCGTGGGGGTCGTCGCTGGCCCTGGCCTACGCGCAGGCGCACCCCGACCGGGTGGCGGGCATCGTCCTGATGGCCGTGACCGCGGGGCGCCGCCGCGAGACCGAATGGATCACCCGCGGCATGCGACGTCTCTTCCCGCGGGAATGGGAGGAGTTCGCGGCCGTGGTGCCCCCGGGCGAGCGCGACGGCGACCTGGCCGCGGCCTACGCCCGGCGGCTGGGCGACCCGGACCCGGCGGTGGTCGCGACAGCCGTGCAGGCGTGGTGCGTCTGGGAGGACACGCACACGTCCCTGGCCCCGAACGCCGGGCCGCACTACACGCTGAAACCCCCGCTGGAGCAGCAGGTGTCCGTCCGGTTGATCACGCACTACTGGGGCAACGGCTGCTTCCTCGACGACCGCCCGGTGCTGGAGAACATGCACCGCATCGCGCACATCCCGAGCGTGCTGATCCACGGCCGCTGGGATGTGTCCTCACCGCTGGACACGGCCTGGGACCTGCACCGGGCCTGGCCGGCGAGCCGCCTGGTGGTGATCGGGGACGAGGGGCACGGGGGCGAAGCGATGATGCAGGAGTGGATCCGGGCCCTGGACGAGATGGCCGGCACGGTGTCTCAGACGGTCTCGTGATCGTCCACGGCGACCGCGGTCTCGCCCGGGCCGGGCATCGGGCGGGAGACGAGTTCGGCCCCGGGTGATCCGTGCACGAGCAGGGTGCCCTGCTTGAGCCGGGCGTTCATGACCGGGACGAAGTCGTTCAGGGGCGCCTCGAGCAACTGCCGCAGGGTGGTCAGCGGCACCTGCTCCTCCTGGGCGAGGGTGACGTCGATCAGCGCGCTCAGCCGCGCCGCGCGGTCGGTGTCACCGGCTTCGTCCGGTAGCTGGATCACGCGGTGCTGGGTACGGCCGGCCGGGTGCCGCTCGTTCTGGAGCTCGCGCACGTGCTCGGCAGCCTGCATGAGCACCTTGCTGCCGACCAGGGTCATCAGCGACAGCCCGAGAATCTGGGCCTTCGCCGAGTCGGGAACGCGCTGGTTCTGCGAGTCCCGCAGGAAGGAGATCTTGTTCGTCACGCTCGCCACCTCGTCGGGCGGCAGGTTCTGCAGGGTCGCCACGGTGTAGGTGAACAGGGTGTCCGCGCTCTCGTGGAACGAGATGCCGCGCATGGCCCGGCGCACGTGCCGGGTCCGGGCCAGCGCCCGCTCCCGGTCGACCGCCCGGTCCGCGGCCGTCAGGATCACGTGCAGCACCGCGTACGGGCCGACACTGACCCGCTGCTCGCCACAGGTGACATTGAGAAAAGAACTGCGGAAGACGGCGGCCGCCCCGAATCCGGCGAGAAAGATCTGGGCGATCTGCTCGTGTTCGCGGCCCGCACCCAGATCCCAATGAAATTTCTGGACGATGTACAGGGCACACAGGGCGGCCCCGACATTCACCAGGATATAGGCCAGGCCGGGCATGGATATCGAGGCGACCACCGGGGCATCCCGATACCGGGACACCAGTTCCGCCAAGGACGTCATACCGCCGAGAAGTCCGGAGATGTAGAACGACCAATACCCCGGGTCATCCAGCACGACCGCCTCACGGGTCAGCACCATCAGGGTCGCCAGCGCGAGCGCGGCGCCGAGGAGATGCCCCCGCCGCCATTCGGTCGGGGTCTCCCGCAGGGCCGCCAGACGCGGGGGCGAACCCCCGCCGTCCTGGGCCTTGGTGCTACCGCGGAGGAAGCCGGACACTTTCGTGGCCCGGACGGCCGGCGAGCTGGACGATCTCGAGACGGTCGAGTTCCAGCACGATCTCGGCCACGGTCAGCATGGGCTTGTCCATCTTCTCCGCAAGCTGGGGAATGGTCAGTTCCCCGCCGGACTCAGCGATGATCTCCGGCACCGTCCGGGTCTCTCCGGAAGGACGGGGTCGTGGCGGTACAGCTCGTGCAATACGCAGATCGTCGTCAACCAAGGTCTTCCCCCCTAGTGCAACATCCAGCGCGTCAGAAATGACGCTGATGCCGGACGGTGAAATCAAGCCGATGGATGATCGCGGCATGCGGATCAATCTCCCCCGAGTTTCGACTGGTCACACTAGCGGAGCAAGACCCCGAAGCTAGCACGCAGCCGAATTTCTCAGGACCGACTCGGAGTAATTCTCCGATTGTCGGAAGTGTTCTCGGTGGGGCGTTTCCCGGATATTCCGGCCGGTTCGTCGAGTGTTCGCCCGCACCGCCGTAGCGTCGCGGGAGTGACTGATCTGGCTGCCGTCTGCGCTCGCGGACCGCGAGAGCCAGAAGTACACGGGGGAGCGCAAAACCGTGACTCACCGTAAAGGGCCACCTAGACTGGTATCTGTGCATTTCAGGGTGCTGGGGCCTCTTCGCGGCTGGTCGGGCGACGCCGAGCTACGCCTCGGGCCGCCCAAGCAGCGGGCCGTCCTGGCCTTGTTGCTGGTCCGGTCCGGGCAGCCGGTCGCGCTGCACGAGCTCGTCGACCTGCTCTGGCCGCACGATCCACCGCACACGGCCGTCAACGTGGTGCACCGGCAGATGGCCGCCCTGCGCCGCACCCTCGAACCCGAACTTCCCGCGCGCACCCCATCACGCTGGGTCACCCGCGATGCAGCCGGTTACCGCCTCGACGTGACCGGCGGTGCACGCGCCGCATCCGCCGCGCCCGGCCGCGCACTCGATCTGGAGGAGTTCCGCGACCTGGTGCGTGAGGCCTCGTCCCTCACCGATCACCACCGTGCCGCCGGGATGCTCCTGAAGGCCCTGTCCCTGTGGCACGGCCCGGTGGTCGCCGACCTGACCCCCGAGGTGCGCCAGCACCCGGCGTTCGTCGCGGTCGAGGCGGAGTACCTGTCCGCGGTCCGGCGCGCCGCCGACCGGGCGCTCGCGGGCGGGGCCCCGATCGCCGGTGATCTGCCCGCCCGGCTGCGGGAGGCCTCGGACCGGTATCCGCTGGACGAGGCCGTGCAGGCCCGGCTGATGCTGGTACTGGCGGCGGTCGGCCGCTCCGCGGAGGCGCTGGACCGGTTCGAGCGTCTGCGGGTCGTGCTCGACGAGGAGCTCGGTCTGACCCCGGGTCCGGAACTGCGCGAGGCCCGGCAGCGCGTGCGTGAGCAGACCGAGGTGAGCGCCTCGTCCTCTGTTCCGCGCTCTTCGGCCCGGCCCGATCACGCCGATCACGCCGATCACGCCGATCAGGACGAGAAGGCCGGAACTGAGGACGAGGTGGTCGCCCTGGTCGCGCCCGCCCAGCTGCCGGCCGACCTGGCCTCGTTCACGGGCCGACGGCACGAACTGGACGTGGTGTCGTCGCTGCTGTCCGGGACCGGAACGGGCCGTGCCCCCCGGCTGGTGGTGATCAGCGGCATGGGTGGGGTGGGGAAGACCACCATGGCCGTGCACTGGGCGCACCAGGTCGCCGACCGGTTCCCCGACGGCCAGCTCTACGTGAACCTGCGCGGTTTCCATCCCAGCGGCGTCGTGACCGGTGCGATCGAGGTGATGCGCTCGTTCCTGGAGGCGCTGGGGGTGCCTGCGCCGCGGGTCCCGGCCGGGCTGGAGGCCCAGGCATCGCTGTACCGGAGTCTGCTGGCCGGACGCCGGATGCTGATCCTGCTGGACAACGCCCGCGACAGCGACCACGTCCGTCATCTGCTGCCGGGCACCACCGGGAGCCTGGTGATCGTGACCAGCCGTCACCAGCTGGTCGATCTGGTCGCGACGCAGGGTGCGCACCCGGTCGCGCTCGACCTGCTGCCCCGCCCGGAGGCTCTGGCCTTCCTGGCCGCCCGGCTCGGCGCCGATCGCACCACCCTGGAGGCCGACGCCGCGGCCCAGGTCGTCGACCTGACCGGGCGGCTGCCGCTGACCCTGGCCCTGGTCTGCGCGCACGCCGCGGTGAATCCGGCCTACTCACTGCAGGCCGTGGCCACCGACCTGCGGGAGATCGGCAGCCTCGACTCCTTCAGCGGTGAGAGCGCCCCCACCGACGTGCGGTCGGTGTTCTCCTGGTCGTACCAGGTCCTCACCTCCGGCGCCGCGCGACTGTTCCGTCTGCTCGGGCTGCAGGCCGGCCCCGACTGTTCCCTGTCCGCGGCGGTCAGCCTGGCCTGTCAGCCACGCCCGCAGGTGCGGCTGCTGCTGCGCGAACTCCTGCGCGCCAGCCTGATTTTCGAGACCCGCCCGGGCCGGTACGGCTGCCACGAGCTGCTGCGGGCGTACGCGGCGGAACTGGCCGCGCTCCCGGAGCATCGGGAGGAGTCCGCGGCCGCCCGCACCCGGCTGCTCGACCACTACCTGCACAGCGCCGACGCGGCGGCGGCCACCCTGAGGCCCGGTCGCGACCGGATCCCGTTGCCGGACGCGGTTCCCGGCACCGTCACGCAGACGTTCGCGAGCACCCGCGAAGCGGCGGGCTGGCTGGACACCGAGCGGCTGGCGCTGGTCTCGACGATCCGGCAGGAGGAGATCCACGGTTCGCCGGGCAGTTTCGCCGAGGGCGCCGACCATGCCGACCGTGGCGATCACGCCCGGCACGTCTGGCAGCTGGCCGGGGTGATCGAGAACTACCTGGACCGGGCCGGTTCCTGGCAGGTGCAGGCCCAGCTGCAGTCGCTGGCGGTGCGGGCGGCCCGGCGTAGCGGTGACCGGGCCGGTCAGGCGCACGCCGCGCGGGCGCTGGGGTTCGCGCAGTTCCGCCTGGGTCTGTTCCCCGAGGCCACCCGCAACCTGGTCGAGGCGCTGGGGCTGTTCGATCGGATCGGCGACCTCGTCGGCAAGGCGTTCACGCACCGGCAGCTGGCGTTCCAGGCGAACGGACGAGGTGACCACCTGGTCGCGCTGGAGCAGTACCGCAGTGCCGCGGCGCTGTACCGGGGACTGGACGACCTGAGCGGTCAGGGCTGGGTGCACAACGAGGTCGGCTGGACGCACATCCTGATCGGGGACCACGAGAAGGCGCTCGGCGACTGCCGGGCGTCGATCACGCTGCACCGGCAGGTGGGCAACCCCAACGGTGAGGCGGCGGCCTGGGACAGCCTGGGGTACGCGCAGCACCATCTCGCCCGGTACGAGGAGGCCCTGGACTCGTTCGCCCGGGCGTTGGCCATCTTCCGCGACATCGCCGACCGCTACCTGGAGGCCGACACCCTGGTGCACATCGGTGACGCGCACCAGGGGGCGGGCCGGCCGGCGGCGGCCGTCACGGCGTGGGGGCAGGCGCTGGTCGTGCTGGAAGACCTCGGTCATCCGGACGCCGAGCTGGTGCGGGTCAAGGTGCTGGCGACCGGGTCGGGGATGCGGCGCGAGCGCTCCTGAACCGGTGGAGGGCCCGGGGGAGGGCCAACCGGCGGGGCCGGTCGGACGGACGTCAGAAAAACGTCAGAGTTCCGGAAGCGGACCTACCTACGGTCCCTGACATGACCGCCATGATCACGTCATCTCCCGTGACCGGGCAGGACCCGCTGTTCGATGCCCTGGTCGCCGAGCATTCCCGGGCGATGCTCGCGTACGTCGAGTCGGTGATCAACGATCACCACCTGGCCGAGGACATCGTGCAGGAGACACTGATCCGGGCCTGGCGGCACGCCGGGGTGCTCGACGCGGCGAGGGGCTCGGTGCGCGGCTGGCTGCTGACGGTGGCCCGCAACCTGGCTATCGACCGGATCCGCAGCGCCAGTGCGCGGCACGAGAGTGTCGGCACCGACCACCGTCCCGAGCCGTTGACCGGCCAGGTGCATCCCGATCACGCCGACCAGGTGGTGGCCGTGCAGATCACCGACGAGCTGTTGCGTCATCTGTCGGCCGAGCACCGCGACGTGATCCGCTACACCTGCCTGAACGGGCTCACCGCCCGGGAGACCGCCCTGGCTCTCGGCATTCCGGTGGGAACGGTGAAGTCCCGTCGTCACTATGCCCTTTCGGTCCTGCGCCGGAAGGTTGCCGCCTGACTCGATGATCACGAACAGGGGGTAGGTCTCAGGCCGGCACGGTCACGTCGAGGTCCAGCACCGGGATGCGCACGTCGCCGTCGGCGCGGGCGTGCCAGCGCCAGTGCGCGCCGGTCGCGACGTCGCCGGCGACCAGGCCCGTCCATCCGGCTGCGTCGGATCCGCAGAGCCGGAACAATTCGTCGAGGGTCGCGCGGTCGGGGGTGCCGGCGACCACGACCAGTCCCCGGACCGGCCGGCGCACGGCGGTGGCGCGCACGGGGGAGTTCTCCCGTGGGGCCGGGGTGCGCGCCGGTGGGCCGGAGACCTGGTTCAGCCCGGCCGGGACGGGCAGGGCGGGGTGCGCGCCGATCACCTGCACCGGGGTGCCGGGCGCCACGGCGGCCACCTCGGCGAGCAGGTGGCGCACGACGTCGCGGCTCACCTCGGGGTCCCCGGTCACACTGAGGACGCCGTCGAGCCGGCTCAGGTCCACGAGGACGGCGTCGGTCATGCCGTCGGAGTCGGAGCGTCCCACCCGGACCAGGCACGCGCTGCCGTCGCTGGTGCCGTGGGCGCCGGGGGCGTCGGGGCGGCCGGGGCCGTTCATCCGCCAGCGGGTGCTCTCCAGGTTCTGCCAGGGGGCGGGCAGCACCGGTTCCACGGTGTCGGCGGAGATCCAGACGGTGACGCCGGCGTGGTCCACCTCCAGCGCGTGCACCTGGGGGTGGCCGCCGGGAGGAGCCGGAACGGCCTGCAGGGTGCCCAGCGTGCCGTAGGCGCGGCGCACGGTCTCGGTGTCGGAGCGGAAGGAGTCGCCCAGCGAGCGCCGGCCGGCCAGGCGACGGCGTCGGCGGCCGGGCTCGCGCAGGCGGTCCAGGGCCCGGCCGAGGCCGGAGAACCAGCGGGCCACCCGGCGCCGGGCCACGATCGCGGTGGTGATCAGGGCCAGCAGCACCGAGCCGGCGGCGGCGAGCACCGCCGCCGTCGGGAGACCGGTGTCGTTGCCGCCCTGGGTCTGGCCGTTGTCCATCTCCACGGCCTGGTCGGCCCGCTCACGGGCCAGCTGCACGAGCTGACCGGTGGCGTCGTCGGGCAGGCGCAGGATCCAGCCGGGGGTCAGCTGCTGGTTCGCGTTCTGCAGGGCGTCACCGTCGGGCTGACGCTGCCCCTGGTTCAGCTGGAAGATCTCGCCGGCGCGGTTCTGGTCGCCGAGAGTGGCGGCGGCGACCTGGGCCAGGCCGACCGGCTGCCCGCCGGTCCGGTCCAGCCCGGGCACGACGAAGACCTTGACGAGGTTCTCGCCGTCGCTCGCAGTTCCGGCGGTAGCGGCTACGAGGGCGAGCCGGCTGTGGGTGGTCCGGGTGAGCGGGGCGGCGGAGGCCGTGGTCGCCAGGGTGCCGAGCAGCCCGAGCGTCACGAGCAGCAGCAGGGTCAGGCTCAGCAGTGCCCGGCCGCCGGGAATTCTCCGCGTCATGCCCGGGGTACGAGGCGCAGTGGGTCAAGGGTTCGATGTTCGTGCACTGAACCCTTGGGACCCGGTGCGTCGTATGGCTGGCGACACGCACGTGAACGAGCCGCCCAACGCCGAGGAGATACCGCCGTGCCCGATTACAAGATCAACTCTGACGAGACCGCGGCCACCTCACAGGCGCTGCTGAACGACTTCACGCAGTTGCAGGACAAGCTCACCGAGGTGCGCGGCAAGATCCAGAGTCTGCTGGCCAACGGGTACTCCACCCCGGCCGCGCAGCAGAAGTTCTCGCCCTTCTTCGACGAGTTCAGCAAGGGCTTCGAGCAGGTCAACACCGGCCTGCAGGGCATCGGCCAGTACGTGCGCTCGGTCGGTGAGGCCTTCACCCAGACCGACGACCAGCTCGGCTCGAACCTGGGCTGAACCGCCCGGGCCCACCGTCGTCCTCTGTTCCTGCCAGCTCGGGCCTGTCTGCCCCACCGGACCCACCGATCACGAAGGCCGATGTGCCGTGCGACTGAATGTCAGCGTTCGCGACCCGTACGACCCGGCGGTGTCCACCACCGTCGTGGTCGAGACCGACCCCGCGGCCCGGGTCGGGGATCTCGCCGCGGAACTGGCTCGTACAGTGGGTTCTCCGGGGCAGGACCAGGTCGGGGCGGGCGAGCCGGTGCTGTTCGCCGGGGCCCTGCCCCTGGCCCCCGGCGACACGCTGCGCCGGGCGGGGGTGCGGGACGGGGCCGACCTCGGGCTGGGGGCGCCGGCCGCGGCCGGGCCGCCGCCGGAGGGCCGCACCGAGGTCCGGGTGGTCTCCGGTCCCTCGGCGGGCACGGTGTTCCGGCTCCCGCCGGGCGACTACGACCTGGGCAGCGACCCGGCCTGCCGGGTGCGGCTGTCGGCACAGGGAGGCACCCCGCCCTTCGCCGCGCAGGTGCGCGTGCACCTGGACGGCACCGCCGAACTGCTGCGGGCCGACGCGGCCCAGCTCGACGGCAAGAACCTCACCGGCAGCGTCCGCTGGCGCGAAGGCAGCCTGCTGGGCGTGGGCGACAGCCTGCTGGAGGTGTCCTCGGCGCACGCGGTCCCAGCACCGCTGACCCCCAGCGAAGACGGCCTGGGCCTGGAGTTCAACCGGCCACCGCGCTTTCTGCCGCCGGAGGCCGGGAAGACCTTCCGGCTGCCGTCGCCGCCGAAGAAGCCCGACAAGCGGCCGATCCCGCTACTGCCCATCCTGCTGCTGCCGGCCGGCAGCGCTCTGGTCACGATCCTCGTGACCGGTAAGTGGACCTTCATCTTCATCGCCCTGCTCTCCCCGCTGGGTGCCCTCGTCACCCAGTTCAGCGGCCGTAAGCAGGCGATGGAGAAGTACCGCCAGGATCTGGCCGAGCACGAGGCCCGGGTGGCCCGGCTGACGCACGACATCGAGGCCACGGTCCTGGACGAGCAGCACAACCTGCGTCTGTCACTGCCCGACCCGGCCTCGCTGCTGCGGATGGCCGCCCAGCCCTCCGAACGACTGTGGGAACGCCGCTGGGCCGACCCCGACTTCCTGAGCGTGCGGGTCGGCACCACCGACCTGCCCTCGGCCACCAGCGTCGAGGACCCCACCCGCGACGAGCACCGCCGCACCACCGTGCCCTGGCTCGACCAGGTGCCGGTCCGCGTCGACGTGCGCCAGGCCGGCGTCGTCGGCATCGCCGGCCCGCAGGGCAGCGCGCTCGCGGCCTGGATGGCGGCCCAGGCAGTCTCGCTGCACGGCCCGACCGACCTGCGGCTGGTGGTCCTGGCCGGCCCGGACGGCGAGAGCACCTGGTCGTGGACCCGCTGGCTGCCGCACACCCAGGCTCAGGGGGAGGACGCGTACTGCCTGGTGGGGACCTCCACCGACTCCCTGGCCCGGCGCATCGGTGAACTCGGCCAGATCGTCACCTCCCGCACGGCCCTGGGCCGTGACCTGACCCGTGGCGGAGTCAACGGCTACCCCGACATCCTGGTCGTGCTGGAGCAGGCCCGCCGGGCCCGTTCGCTGCCCGGGGTGATCGCGCTGCTGCGCGAGGGCCCGGCGGTGGGCGTGTTCGTCATCGGTGTCGACCGCGAGGAACGTCTCCTGCCCGAGGAGAGCGGCGCGGTCATCGTCACCGCGCCGGTTTCCTCGGCCGGGCCGTCCAGGGGCGGCCATACCCTCACCCTGCGCACAGGTCCGGGGGCCGCACTGGAGAACGTGCGCACCGACTCACCCGAGCACTCCTGGTACGAGCACCTGGGCCGGGCCCTGGCCCCGCTGCGGGGCGTCGGCGACAGCGACGAGAGCACCCTGCCCGCAGCGGTGCGCCTGCTCGACCTGATGAAACTGGAACCGCCCACACCCAGTGCCCTGGTCGCCGGCTGGAGCCTGGGCGGGCGCAGCACCGTGGCGACCCTGGGCGCCGGCTACGACGGCCCGTTCTCCGTCGACCTGGTCCGCGACGGCCCGCACGCCCTGATCGCCGGTACCACCGGCTCGGGCAAGTCCGAGCTCCTGCAGACCCTGGTCGCCGGCCTGGCCGTGGTCAACCGGCCCGACGAGATGACCTTCGTGCTCGTCGACTACAAGGGCGGCAGTGCGTTCGCCGAGGCGGCCGAGCTGCCCCACACCGTCGGTCTGGTCACCGACCTCGACACCCACCTGGTCGAGCGCGCCCTGGTCTCCCTCGGGGCCGAGCTACGCCGCCGCGAGACCCTGCTGGCCCGGGCCGGGGCCAAGGACATCCTCGACTACCTGGACAAGCGCAGCCGCGGCGCCGACCGCCTGCCCCCGCTGCCGCGGCTGATGCTGGTCATCGACGAGTTCGCGTCCATGGCCCGCGAACTGCCCGACTTCATCTCCGGCCTGGTCAACATCGCCCAGCGCGGCCGGTCGCTGGGCATCCACCTGGTCCTGGCCACCCAGCGTCCCGGCGGCGCCGTGACCCCCGACATCCGCGCCAACACCAACCTGCGCATCGCCCTGCGCACCACCGACGGCACCGAGAGCCGCGACATCATCGACAGCCCGGCCTCCGGGGAGATCTCACCGGCCAACCCCGGACGCGCGTACGCCCGCCTGGGCCCCTCGGTGCTGCTGCCCTTCCAGTCCGCCCGCGTCGGCGGCCGCCGCCCGGCCGGCCTCGCAGACATCCGCACCGACACCCCGCCCCCGGTGAAGGCCCAGGTCGTCACCTGGGCCGAGCTCGGCGGCCCACTGCCGGCCCGCCCCCGCGGCCCCCGCGGAGGTGACGTCGAGGCCGTCACCGACCTCGCCGTCCTGGTCGAGGCCCTGGCCCAGGCCGCCCGCGACGCCGGGATCGAGCGCCAGCCCAGCCCCTGGCTGCCCGCCCTGCCCCTCCTGCTCGACTGGACCCGACCACCCGCGCCGCCCGAGGCGCCCGTACGCCCTGCGGTTCTGCCCGGTGTGCCCTTCGGCATCATCGACCTGCCCGCCGAGCAGGCCCGCACCGACCTCACCTTCGACCTCGACCGCTCCGGGCACCTGCACGTGGTCGGATCACCCCGCAGCGGCCGCTCCCAGACCCTGCGCACCCTGGCCGCGGCCCTCGCCGCCGCCCACGGCGCCGACGACCTGCACCTGTACGGCATCGACGGCGGCAACGGCGCCCTCAACGCCCTGACCGCCCTGCCCCACACCGGCGCCGTCGTCGACCGCAAGCAGATCGAGCGCCTGGGCCGCCTCCTCGACCGCCTCAACACCGAACTCACCAGTCGGCAGGGCATTCTCGGCGCCCGCGGCACCGCCGACCTGACCGAGCTGCGCGCCGGTCAGGCCCCCGGCGAGCGCCTGCCGCACATCGTCGTCATGGTCGACCGGTTCGAGGTCTTCGACCGCGAGTTCCTGTCCTACGACAACGGCAGCTACCTTGAGCGTCTGCTGCGTCTGCTGCGCGACGGCGCCGGCGTCGGCATCCACCTGATCCTCGCCGGCGACAAGGTGCTCGGCAGCAACCGCTACTCCGGCACCACCGAGGACAAACTCGTCCTGCGCCTCAACGACCGTCAGGACTACTCCAGCGTCGGCATCCCGACCCGTCAGGCCCCCGAAGACCCCGCCCCCGGCCGGGCCGTGCGCACCAGCGACCTCAGCGAGGTCCAGATCGCCGTCCTGTCCCGCGACCTGGCCGGCACGGCCCAGGCCGAGGTGCTGCGCTCGCTGGGCGCCGAACTGCACGAGCGCGAGGCCGGGGTGCCGGCCACCCGCCGGGCCCTGCGCCTGGACGTCCTGCCCGACCGCATCACCTACGCCGAGGCCGTGCTGCTGCCCTACACACCCGGCGCCATGCGTCCGCTGCTGGCGGTGGGCGGTGACACCCTCACCGCGCTGGGACCCGACCTCTCGGACGTCCCCTCGTTCCTGATCGCCGGGCCTCCCCGCAGCGGCCGCAGCACCGCCCTCCTGGCCGCCGCGGAATCGTTGCTGGCGGCGGGAAGTGGCCTGGTCGTCATCGCCCCGCGGCGCTCGCCGCTGCGTGACCTGGCCGGCCGGCCCGGGGTCGCGGCCGTGATCACCGAGGCCGAGGTCGGCGTCGGTGCCTTCCGTCAGGTGCTGGGCAACATTCCCGAGCCGACGGCCGTCATCGTGGTCGACGACGCCGAGCTGCTGATGAACTCGGAGATCGACCCCGACCTGGCCGCGCTGGCCCGTGGTGCCCAGGGCAACGGCTGGGGCGTGCTCGCGGCCGGGAATGCCGAGTCCCTGAGCCTGAGCCTGGCCGGATGGGTCGGGCAGGCCAAGCGCAACCGCACCGGAATGCTGCTGTCCCCGCAGGGGCTCAGCGACGGCGAGGTGATCGGCGTGAAGCTGACCCGCGGTCTGGTCGGTCAGGCCCCGCAGCCCGGCCGTGGCCTCCTGCACCTGGGCGACGGGGTTCTGCTGGGTGTGCAGGTGCCGGTGCGGGGGTGAGGGCGACCGCGTGTGCCGGGGGAGGTCCTGGCCCGGGAGACGGCGCACCCGGTCGGTGCTCAGTGGGTGTGTGCCGACCGTAAGTCCTTGGTGCGGGCGATGACCTGGGCACGTTCGCCCTGCGCCCCGAACATCATCAGCAGCTCGATCGGGTGATGGTCGGCATGGCCCATCCAGTGCGCGACACCGGTGTCGAACTCGGCCGCCGTTCCCCGGGTGAGAAGAAAATCTTTGTCACCCAAGACAACCCGCAGGCGGCCGCTCAGGACGTAGACCCACTGGAAACCCTCATGTCTGCGTGGTTCAGGCTCCGGCAGGGTGGTCCGGGCCGGCGAGTACATCTTGTAGGCCTGGATGCCACCGGCCTGCTGGGCGAGCGGGACGAAGACCGCCCCGTGCCGGTGAATGACGCGCGGCTGGTCAACGCGCTCGGGTCGATCGAGGCCCACCAGTTCGTCGAGCGTGATGCCGTGGACGCGGGCCAGCGGCACGAGCTGGGCCAGAGTGGGCCGTCTGAGGCCGTTCTCGAGCCGGGACAGGGTGCTCACGGTGATGCCGGTGAGTTCGGCCAGCTCGGCCAGCCGCAGATCGCGACCTTGACGCAGCGTACGCAGGCGCTGCCCGACATCGGCCTGGGCCCGTGTATCGGCGTCACTCATGCGGGCGATTTTGCCGATCGGCAAGATCGCTGGCAAGAAGTCCGGCGACGCTGTGACGATCACGAGCGCAGCAGCGCTGCGACCCGTGATCCGTCGATGTCTTCGAGGAGTCGTTCGTGCCTGTTCCGACGGTGATCCTGGCCGGTGTTCTCGTCCTCTTCCTCCTGGTCGTAGGTCCCTTGCGGATCGTGGGATTCGCGCCCGTCCGACAGGACGCAGAGGGGCTGGGCATCCCGTACGTGGTCTATCGCTGGCTCGGTGCATCGGAGGTGCTGTGTGCCGGGCTGATCGTGGCGGGCCTGGTCCAGCCGTGGGTGGCGACAGGGGCAGCGATCTACCTGGCTGTCGGCGCCGTCGGCGCCATGATTCTTCACCTGCGGGCGGGGGACCCCGCCGGCCGGTGGGTGAGCGCCTTCTGTGCTGCCGCGCTGGCCACGGCGGTGGCTGTGCTGATCGGGTTGTCCGCCTGAGGGGGGTAGATACCTCTTCATGAGCCACGCCGTCTGACCCGAACCCTTGTCCGGATGCGCGAGAACGTGCCGTCGTCCATCTGTGGGGAAGTTCCGTGCGGTCACGGCGCACGGAACTTCCCCGATCCGGTCGGCGGTCATCTCGCATCAAGCGCCGCCGGGTCGGGTGGGGGTACTGGGCGCCGGATCCGAACCGGGTGGGGACGAGCCCGGCGCGGCCGGGGTCGAATCGGCAGGCGTCGTCGGCGGATCCGCGGGCTGCTGCGGTGCGGGTGCCTGCGGAGCGGATGTCACCGGCGAGGGCGGCGACTGGGCCGGTGGTGGCGGTGCCGGGTCCGGCGGTGTCACGGGGCCAGGTACGGACGGGGCCGGAGACCGTGGTGACGGGGTCTGTTGCTGAGTCGAAGGGTCCGCGGTCGGCTGTGACGGGGACACCGGCTGGGTTTCCGGGGCGGGCGTGGTCGGAGTCGGCGTCGAGGTCTGGGCCGGCTGCTGGGCGGCGGGGTCAGGTGCCTGCGTCGGCGGTGGGGCCGGGTCCGGCGTGGCTGGGGCCGGTGTTGACGATGATGACTGGGCAGGTTGCTGCGCGGTCTGGTCGGGCACCGGTGACTGCGCGGGCTGCTGGAGGGCTGGGTCGGGCGTGGTCGTAGTCGGTGAGGACGGCGACTGGGCGGGTTGTTGCGGGGCCGGGTCGGGGGTCGCCTGGGTCGGGGAGGCCGGAGGTGACGGGGCCGGTTGCTGGGTCGCCGGGTCGGGAGTTGCTGGCGTCGGGGACGGCGAGGGTGATGGGTCCGGCGGCTGACCTTGCGACGGTTGCGAGGATTGCGGGGTCAGGGGGATGCCACCGGAGTTCGGGCCCTGGTTCTGGGGGTTCTGGGGGCCGGTCGCGGGGACTTCTCCGAAGACGTTCCTCACCGAGCGATCCTTGCCCGCCGGGCCACCGGCCACGCCGGGGATGAGGTTCGCGGCCTCGCCGTTCAGGGCCTCCTCGAACGTGATGCCCTTCTCCTCCATGGACACCCCGACCTTGGTGAAGGCCCCCGCGAACTGCGAGATGTTGTTGGCGAGCTGCTCGTTGACCTCGTCCCGGGCGGACCGCTCGGGGACGAACTTCCCCGGCACGCCGGCACTTCCGGCACTGCTCGCAGCAGCCGGAGGGCTCGGATCACTGGCCGCGGCCGGAACCGCTGGGCCACCGGAACCTGCGCCCGCACCGGAACCTGTACCGGCAGACCCGGCACCAGCCGCGGCGGGCGGGGTAGCGGGCGTGGCGCCGGGTGTCGGGCTGCCGGGGCGGCTGGTGCCACCGGTCCCTGCCCCGCCCGGTGTTCCTGCCCCGCCCGGTGTTCCTGCTCCGCCGGGTGTTCCTGCTCCGGCCGGGGTCTTGTCCGGGTTGAACTTCCTCAGCAGGCCTCCGGCCCCGACTGCGCCCAGGGCGCCGACGGCGGTCGGGGCCAGGATGTTCGCGGCGGTGATCTCCTCGCCGTTGCCGGCCTTGCCGATGACCTCGAGGGTGGCGCCCTTGCCGAATTCCCTGATCAGGTCGCCGGAGGGCCCGACCACCTTGTCCAGGGGGAGGCCGGCGAAGTTCTTGCTGCCCTGGTTCTCGCTGAACTTGGTGACGCCCTTGACCAGGCCGGAGTTCAGGATCTGCTGGAGGCCGGGCAGTTTCGTGAGGGTGCCGGCGAATCGTCCGATCAGGGCCCCACCCGGCACCAGGGCGATGAGACCGGTGATGAAGTCGCCTATCTTGAAGGCTCCGTCGCCGATCGCCACGGCCTGATTGAACACGAACAGCAGGCCACCGAGCAGGAGTCCGACGACGGGGAAGACCAGGGCGATGATGCCGACGATGGCGGCCAGGATGAGCTGGACGAAGAAGTTGTCCTCGAAGAAGTCCGCGATCTTCTGGAAGACGTTGCGTTCGGCGATGGCCTTGTCCTTGGCCTCGTCGAGTTCGCTCTCGCAGGCGCGGCGGGCGCTCTCGCGGTCGTTGCGGGCGTCTTCGGCCTTACGCTTTGCCGCGCTCAGCGCCTCGTTGGCGTCGTCGATACGGTCTTGCTGCAGGTGGGCGTCAGAGCGCTGGGTGTCGGTGGCGTCGGTGGCCAGGGGTGCGACGGTCTGGGAGGCGGTGCCGGCCACGGGCCGGGCGTCGGCGATGGCCTCGTCGAGTTTGCCCTGGGCGTCGTCGAGTTTCGTGGAGTAGTCCTGGTAGGCGTCGGCCGCCTGCTGGAACGATTCGACGGTCTGCTGGAGGAACCCCTCGAGCTTGGACACCTGCTCCTTGAGGGCGTCGACGGCCTGTCCGCGGCCGCGGGTGTCGAGTACGCCACCCTTGCGCACGAAGTTCAGCGCGGTCGAGGCCTGGTCGCCGACGTCGCGGTAGCGGGCCTCCAGCCGGGCGATCTCGGCGGTGTCGCCGGGGGTGGGGTCGTCGGACAGGCCGACGAGGGCCAGGTCTGCGCTGGTCGGTCTGGGCACCGGGATCCTCCTCGAAAAGCTTTGCTCAGGACGTGGCCGGCCGGGGTGCGCCGTCGGGTGCGACGAAACGGAACGTCGCGGTGATGGCGTTGAACAGCGGGTGCACCGCTTCTTTCAGCGGCAGGTTCGGGCTGGCGCAGGAGACGACCAGGTACTCCTGGGGGCTGCCGGGCACGGGCAGCATGGTGTGCATGGTCAGCAACTTCGTCGAGACGTCGGCGGCGATCGCGGTCTCCTCGGTGCCGGTCACGCGGGCGACCGTGCCGATGTGCGGCAGGGTGACGGAGGTGACCTCGCGGTCGCTGGGACCGCGCCGGGAGGTGCCCAGCGCCTGGGTCAGCACGGGCAACGTGAACTCCAGGCCCTCGGGGGTGTTCACCGCGAACACCATCACGTAGGCCATGAACAGCCCGTCGTCGTACATCTCGGCGGTGCTGGCGCTGAAGAGCGCTCCGTGTTTACGGGCCGAGCGCAGGAGTTCGCGGCCGGTGCGGAAGAAATCGTTGACCTGGGCCTTGGCCCGGGGGTCGGGAGTCTCGGCGAGCGCCCGGGCGCGGGCTGCGGCCATCTCCTGGCCGGACAGGTCGGTGGTGTTCCAGGTCTCGGGCACGTTGAGCAGGAAGCGTTCACGGTCGGGCATGGCTACTCCGTCACGAGGCTTTCGGCGGCTTGAGCGTCGGTGTCGGCGAAGGCGTCGCTGACCTGCTGGAACTTGTCGCGGATGCCGTCGATCTCGCGGAGCAGCTGGAACCGGCCGTCGGACCAGGCGCTCTCGAACGAGCCGGCGGCGCGGGCCAGGTCACGGCCCAGGGCCTGGTCGAAGTCGATGTTCGCGCCGCTGATGTCGATGTTCTCGCGCACCTTGTCCAGCGCTGCGCGGGCAGCGTCCAGGTCGTCACCCGGGAGGAAGATGTCGGCCACCGGGGCCCTCCTGTCTGTGGTCGAAGCTGCGGCAGCTCCCGAAAGTGCGGCCGTGATCCGGCCGGTACCTATACGACGTGGCGGTGTCGCGGGGTTCACCGCAGGCGGGGGTTAACGTCTGGGGTGTCACCCGAACGACGAGGCGAGGAATCAACCATGACCGTGATCGCGGTGCTCGACTTCACCTTCAAGCCGGAGACTCTCGCCGAGGCGTTGCCGGTCGTTCACGAGGTGCTCCAGGTGACCAGGGCTTTTGCCGGGTGCCAGAGCGTGGATGTGATGGTCGACCAGGCGGACGCCGCACACCTGGTGGTGGTCGAGCGCTGGGAGTCCCTGGAGGCCGACGAGGCGTACCGCACGTTCCGCGCCGGGCCGGGTGCACCCACGGCGCTGGCTCCCTTCCTGGCCGGTGCCCCCGTCCTGACCAAGGGCGTCCTCGATCCGGCCGTCTGATCCGGCCCTCTCACCCGGCGTGGTCGATCTTCGGGGCCAGAGGGTTCGGGACGCCCGTCCTTCATCGGATCGGGGAAGTTCCGTGCGGTCTCGGCGCACGGAACTTCCCCGCTCTGATCGGTGCCCGTGATGCATGGTCGAGGCGCATCTGCAGCGGCCGGTACCGGCGGGGGTTCACCAGAGGACGAGGTTCCCGCGCAGGACGACCAAAGGCCCGGTTCGGAGGTGGGTGGCCGGTTCTACCGTGAGCTCATGACAGCCGGGTACGAGCTCCCGCTCCCCGCGGCCGAGATTGTCGGGCGCCTGAACGCGCGGCAGCGCATTCCGCTGACGCCCTGGTCGCTGAGGGTCACCGATGTGACTCTGGTGCACCGGGAGAAGCAGGTGCCGCAGGTCGAGGCCATTGTGGAGATCTCCACCGTCGCGACCTTCTTCGGTGCCGTCCCGGGTGAGGAACTGACAGGTGGGCGCTGGGCGGTGCGTTTCGACGTGCGGGCCCAGGCCCTGGAGGCCGGCGCCCCCACGCGTCCGTTCGTTCTGCTCCTGAAGGTCAAACTCGAGGAGTGGTGGCTCAACCGCGCGTACGAGCAGCAGGTCCGGGTCGTGCGTGAGCACCGGACCCGGGCGCGGCGACTGGACCGGCAGATCGCCGGTCACGTGCGCGAGGGGTGAGGTGCTTCGTCGTCCCTTTCATTCGTGGACGATGCCTTTCATGGCCTGCGCCGACAGGCCCGGCCGTTTCGCGCGGGGCAGCGTGCTGACCACCAGCATGTAGGACGACCGCACCAGCTCGTCGAGGAGTTCATCGGTGATGTCGTCACCGGCACTGATCGAGATCCAGTGTTTCTTGTTCATGTGATAGCCGGGAGAGATGGAGGGGAACTCTTCCTGCAGGGCCAGGCTGTATTCCGGCTCGCACTTGAGCGTGACCAGCGGCTGCGCCCGTAGCTCTCCGGCCAGGAAGTACACCTTGCCGACGACCTTGCACACCTCGTGCTCGGGCCCGAAGGGGAAGCAGTGCTCGGCGGCGGGCAGCCCGGTCGCGATGCGCAAGGCTGTGGCCCGCAGAGTCGTTCCGTCCATGCGCGCGAGTCTAGGGACGGGGTCCGACAGTTTCGGGTCGTGCTGACCGGTGGCGAACCGGGCGGGTGTGGATCTTGGCCAGGCAGGGCGCGATCCCGGCGAAACCCGTGATGCCGGGGGCTGCGGCGTGGTCGCGGGCCCGGTAGGCGCTGGGGCTCTCGCCGACCAGTTCGCTGAAGCGGGAACTGAAGGTGCCCAGTGACGAGAACCCCACGGCGAAACAGATCTCGGTGACGCTGAGGTCACCGCGGCGCAGCAGGGCCATGGCCCGCTCGATGCGGCGGGTCATCAGGTAGCTGTAGGGCGACTCCCCGAACGCGGCCCGGAAGCTGCGGGAGAAGTGCCCGGGCGACATCAGGGCGAACTGGGCCAGGGCAGTCACGTCGAGCGGACTGGCGTAGTCCCGGTCCATCAGGTCACGGGCCCGGCGCAGCCGGACGAGATCCTCCAACGACGTCACGCCTGTCAGCATCGCACAGGGCGCATCCACCGTCCGGCGGAGAACAGTGGAGAACGGTGGAGAACGGCGAGCCGATCAGGAATCGAGAAGCCCAGCTCAGGGGCGGGCCCCTAGCGTGACGGTCATGGACATCACCATCCACTCGAGCTTCCTTCCGCACACCGACCCGGAGGCCTCGCTGGCCTTCTACCGTGACCTGCTGGGCTTCGAGGTGCGCCTCGACGTCGGCTACGAGGCCATGCGCTGGATCACGGTCGGCCCGGCCGGTCAGGCCGACACCGCGATCGTGCTCTACCCGCCGGAGGCCACCCCGAACGTCAGCGACGAGGAGAAGCGCGTCGTGGCCGAGATGATGGCCAAGGGCACGTTCGCCAGCCTCAACCTGGCCACGCCCGACCTGGACGCCACCTTCGAGAAGCTCCAGGCCGGTGACATCGACATCGTGCAGGAACCCACCGACCAGCCCTACGGCGTGCGTGATGCCGCCTTCCGCGACCCGGCCGGCAACCTGATCCGGATGCAGCAGACCGTCTGAGACGTACCAGGACGGGGGAGAAGACCATGCAGCTCACGTTCGATGTCATCAGCCGGGGTATGCCCGATGTGGCGGCCGCCCAGACGTTCGACACCGACGCCCTCACCCCGGTCGTCACCGATGCGTGGGGTGATGCAGGACGCGGATGGTTTCCTCGGGCGGGTGTCGGCCCCTGAGCGGACGGATCGGGTGGGCCCCTTCCCGGTGAACCCGGTGAACCGGGAAGGGCCCACACCCCGAGGACTCAGACGGTCACGGACTCACTGATCTCGCGCTGGGCCTGGAGCTCGGCCAGCCGCGACTCCAGGGCGGCGTGGATCTGCGCGTACGCGCCCCGGCCCAGGGCCAGGCGCACGGGGGCGGGGGTGACGTCGGCGACGGCGATCGTCGCCTCGGCGATCAGGCCGGGGTCGGACCAGTCGAGCCCCTCACCGGTCTGCAGCATCCGCCGCAGGTCGCCGGAGGGCGTCTGGTCGTAGGCCGGTGAGGCCGGGGCGGTGTCGAGGGCGTCGCCGAAGCCGGTCTGCGAGGGCCCGGGCTCCAGCACGGTGAAGTCGATCCCGAAGGGTGCGACCTCCTGCCGGACCGACTCCACGAACCCCTCGATGCCCCACTTACTGGCGTGGTAGGCGCTGAAGTTCGGGTAGGCGATCGACCCGCCCTCCGAGGCCACCTGCAGCACCCGGCCCCCACCCTGCGCCCGCAGGTGCGGCAGCGCGGCGCGGATCAGGTGGATCGAGCCGAGCAGGTTCACGCCGATCACCCGCTCGATCTGCTCGTCGGTGAGTTCCTCGGCGGCACCGAACGTTCCGTGCCCGGCATTGCTGACGACGACGTCGATGCGCTCGCCGGCGGCGAACGCCGCGTCGGTGGCCGCCCGGATCGAGCCGGCGTCGGTCAGGTCGAGCTGGACCGTCCGCAACCGCTGCGGGCCGTAGGTACCGATCAGGTCGTCCAGGGCCTGCGGGCGGCGCACGGCCCCGATCACCGTGTCGCCCCGTTCCAGCAGCTTCTGCGTCATCAGACGGCCGAAACCGCCGGAGGCGCCGGTGATCATCCAGGTACGGGTACTCATGGGGGGAAGTCCTTCCTCGTGGTCACCGACGACGCTAGGAGTTCGAGAGGACTCGAAGACAAGTGCTGAGCGTTGATTACAGTGAGGGCTGTGACGACCACGAGCGCAGCCCCCGCGTCCGACGTCCTGAGCATCGGCGAGATCAGCGCGCAGACCGGCCTGTCCGCGCACACGCTGCGCTTCTACGAGCAGGAGAACCTGTTCGTGAACCCGGTCGCGCGCGACGGGTCGGGCCGGCGCGTCTACGGCCGCCAGGACGTGCAGTGGCTGCTGCTGGCCACCCGCCTGCGTGACTCCGGCATGCCCCTGGCCGAGATCGCCCGCTACGCCGCACTGGTCCGCGCCGGCGCCGGCAACGAACAGGAACGCCTCGCCCTGCTGCGCGAGCACCAGGGCGCGGTGCGCGCCCAGATGGAACGCCTGGCCGCCAGTCTGGACGCCGTCAGCCTGAAGATCTCCCTGTACGAGGGCGCGCTCGCCGAGGGCGACCCGCAGAACCCGTGGGCGCAGGAGGGTCAGGACTGTGCGGTCCCGGCCCCTCCGGTGCGGTCGGGGCGTCAGCAGCCGCCGCACCCCTCCCGCCGCCGGTAGGGCGCGTCCCGGATGATGCCGGGCTGGATGACCGGTTGAATCACCGGATGGTGCCTGGCCGGATAATGACCGGCGTGACCGAGACACCCGCGCCCGCCGTTCCCACCTACAAGCTCCGGCGGGGGCGGATGGGGTTGATGCGGCGCGAGGCGATGGCCGCGCACCTGTCGCGGTTCGAGGTCCCGGCCGGTGACGAACCGCTGGACCTGGGGACGATGTTCTCACCGGGGATGCCGGTGGTCCTGGAGATCGGTTTCGGCTCGGGCAGCAGCACCCTGGCGATGGCCGCGGCCGATCCGGGCACCGGTGTCCTGGCCGCCGACGTGCACACCCCGGGCGTGGGCAATCTGGTGCTCGCGCTCGCGGAGGGCGAGCTGGAGAACGTGCGGGTGCTGAACGGTGACGGTGAGGCGCTGCTACGCGAGCGGGTGCCCTCGGGCAGCCTGGCCGGGGTGCGGGTGTTCTTCCCCGATCCCTGGCCGAAGGCCCGGCACCACAAGCGCCGTCTGGTCACTCCGCGGTTCGCGGCGCTGGTCGCGGACCGGCTGGCGCCCGGTGGGCTGCTGCACTGCGCCACCGACTGGGAGCCGTACGCCGAGCAGATGGCGCAGGTGCTGGCGGCCGAGCCCGCCCTCGCGCTGGAGGGCGGGGGCGCCGTGGCCCGCCCGGCCTGGCGGCCGGTGACCCGGTTCGAGGCCCGCGGGATCGAGAAGGGTCACCGGGTGGCGGACTTCCTGGCCCGGCGCCGACCGCAGCCGTAGCTGGTGCGATGCCCCCGGACGTTCGCCGATCGTAGGTGGCGGCCCTTCGCCTGCTGCGGCCGGGAGATTGATGTGGCCGCAGAGGGCTTACGGGTTTTCCTCGGCGGCACCGGGTGCCGAGGGCGAGGGGGTGCTGCCGCCGGTCTCTCCGTCGCCGTCGCCCCCGTCGTCCCCGCCGTCGTCCCCACCGCTGGTGGTGGTCGGGTCGACTGCCGGGGTGCTGGTGGTGGTCGTGACGGGCGGCTTCGTGGTCGCGGGCGGCTTGCTCTTGGTCGGGGTGGGGGTGCTCGTCTGGGATGGCTTGACGGTCACCGTGGCCAGGGGAGCGCCGGCTGTGGTCGTCGTGTAGCTGCGCCCGGTGGTCGTGGCGTAGGTCGGCACGCTGGTGGGGCCACCGGCGCCGACGGGCCGGGTCTTGCCGGTGCTCTGGGGCCCGGCGGTGGTGGCGGTGGGCGAGGGCCCGTCGTCGGAGCCGGAGACGTTGGCTGCGGGCGCCTTCGCCTTGTCGTCCGTGGTGAACAGGATCACGCCGCCGACGACCAGGGCGATCAGCAGCGCGGCGCCGGCTGCGGCCTGCACCAGGAAGGGCGACCGGAACCGGGAGGCCCGGTCGACCGGGGCGTGCTGCTGCGTGGTCTGGATGATCGGGTTGCCGCGCGAGGCGGTGGCCAGGGCGACCTGGTTCATCAGGTTGTCGTAGGCGCTGACGCCGCCGGCGGGGGTGGGCACCGGCGGTGCGACCCGGACCCCGGCCGCGGGAGTGCTGCGGGGCAGGCGCGTGACGGGGTTGCCGGTGCGTGCGGCGATCGCGATGTGCTTGGCGTTGGGCCGGTCGGCCGGGTCTTTCTCCAGGAGCGCGGAGATCAGGTCGCGCAGGGGCGCGGACCGGATCGGCTCCATGTTCACCTCGCCGTGCACCGTGCGGTAGAGCATGGCGGTGGCCGGGCCGGTGCCGAACGCGGGCTCGCCGGTGGCCGCGTAGTAGAGCAGGGCGCCCAGGGAGAACACGTCGGTGGCGGGCCCGACCCGCTGGCCCACGGCCTGCTCGGGCGACATGTACGCGGCCGAGCCGGTGATCTTGCCGGTGCTGGTGACGGTGCTGGCCTCGGCGGCGCGGGCGATCCCGAAGTCGATGACCCGGGGGCCCTGCGGCGAGAGCAGGATGTTGGAGGGCTTGAGGTCGCGGTGGATGACGCCGGCCCGGTGGATCTCGGTCAGGGCGTCGGCCACGCCCGCGGCCAGCTCGAGCACGGCCTCGGGGCTCAGCGGGCCGTCGGCGTCGACCGTCTGCAGCAGGTTGCGGCCCTCGACGAACTCGGTGGCCATCCAGGGCAGGCGGGCCTCGGTGTCGGCGGTGAGGACCTCGGCGGTGTAGGTGCCGGAGATCTTGCCGGCCGAGTCGACCTCGTGCGCGAACCGGCGCCGGAACTCGGGGTCGGCGGCCAGGTACTCGTGCACGACCTTGATGGCGACCCTGGTGCCGTCGGGTGATTCGGCCATGTATACGGTGCCCATGCCACCGCCGCCCAGGCGGCCGACGACCGAGAATTCGCCGATCTGCTCCGGATCCCCGGGCCGGAGGTCGTACACGTCGAGTCTGCTCCTGTGTTCGGCTGATGCCGGGCCTGCGTTGTCAAGGGCACACTATCGGTGGAGACTGCCCGGCTGCAGGCTTATCCCAAGGCTCGGACGAAGCCTGACGTGGGTTTATCACTGACCTGATGGTTGGCGCCCCGTCCGTCCGGATTTCCCGATCCGGCACCTGCGTCCCTCGCACGTCCGTCGCACGTCCGTAGTGCGTTCGTATCAGGACGACCTGCCGAAGTATCTCTTTGTGGCAGATGCCATACGCCCCGTCGTACGACTCTCGTCGTACCCGGGAATGCTCCTGCAGGCGGATGCGCTGAAGATCTTCGAGTAGCAGGCTTATGCAGGTCGGCGGACGGTGAGGGACCGGCCGCGGCACGAACCAAGGGGAACATCCTGATGTCCGAGACCATCGTTGACGGTGCCGTCGACCCGGCCGACTACGAGTTCGCCACCGTGCAGGCTCCGCGTCGCCTGGAGTGGGTCTACCGCGATGCGTACCGGCACCTCGGCTGGGTACTGGACGCCTTCGATCCCGAGGGCTGCCGCAACCCCGCCGTTCACGCCACCGTCGTGAACCTGCGTTTCCGGCGCGAGCACGACCTGCCCCACCGCGAGCTGATGAACGAGCTGCAGGCCGAGTGCGACCGGGCCCTGGGCGTGATCGCCGCCCGCGAGCGCGTGAAGACGTCGCTGGTGCACTCGTCCACCGCGCTGTTCGGTGTGGTCGGGGCCTCGCTGCTGGCCGCGGCCGCGCTGACGCTCGACGACGGTGACCTGCTCACCCCGGTCCTGCTGGGCGCTCTCGGGGTGGTCGTGATGCTGATCGGTGTGATGGTGCGCCGTCCGCTGACCGAGGTCGCCAAGGTCCGCTTCGGCCTGTCCAACGACGACGAGTACGCGATCGTGCTGGAGACCAGCGAGCGCGGTGCCGCCCTGCTGGCTGCTCCCCGTCCGCAGGACGACGAGGTCTTCACGCTCGCAGCAACTGCCTGATCCTTTCTTCTGACGAGACCGGCGCCGGTGTGGCCCCGGTCTCGAATCATGTCCGGACCCGGACTTGCACGCCTTTCTGGATCCTCTCTAGATGAATATGGATCCAATGTGGCACGCTGGCGGATGTGAGCCCGACCGCCGACCCGAACCCGTGCCGCCTCCCGGCCGCCCGGACGATCAGCGCCCTGGCCGGGCTCGGCGGCCTGCTGCACCTGGCCACGCTCACCGCACATGACGCAACCGCCTGGGTCTTCGGCGCCATGGCCCTCATCTGCCTGGGCTGCGCGCTGCACCTGATGCGGGCACGCTCGCGATCGGCCCTGATGATGGCCTCCGGTATGGCTGCGCTGATGATCGTGGCGCACCTGGGCTACCTGCTGGCCGTGACCCCCGCGTTCACCGGCGCCCCCACCGCGCACGGGCACGGGGCGGTCGCCCTGGTCGCGGCCCCCACGCTCATTCCGCACACCTCACACGTCAGCCCGGGCATGCTGCTCCCGCTCCTGCCCGAACTGGCCGTCCTGGCTCTGACCGGCCCGGTCCTGCGCCGTTCGCGGCCGATGCAGCAGCTGCGGCCCTAGGTCCCCATGGGCGTGTCGGTTGCGGGCCTCATAGGTTCTCGCGGTATTCCCCTCCGGACGTCACGAGGCTGTTGATCAGGTCTGTGAGGCGACGAGGATCGCGGTGATCAGCAGGACGGCGATCATGACGGTGGCTTCGGCGGCGACGGTGCGGCGGAGCAGACGGGCTGTGCCGGGGCGCCAGGAATCGAGGGCGGGCAGGGCGTAGCGGTTGTTGGCGTAGCCCATGACCGCTACGGCGGCGACCAGGCCGAGCTTGATCAGCATGATCCGGCCCCAGGGGGTGCCGGTGAGGTCGTCGGGGCTGTCGATGATGAGCAGGGTCAGGACGGTTCCGGCCAGGCCGGCGACGACGACGGCGGCGGTGGCGGGCACGGAGAAGCGGACGGCGAGTTCGCCGGCGCCGGTCGGCACCCCGGCACGGGCGCGCACCAGCAGCAGGACGGCCAGCAGGACCACGCCGCCGACCCAGACGGCGGCTGCGGTGGTGTGGGCCAGGTCGGCGATGGCGATCAGCAGTCGTGGGCTGACGGTGGCGGTGTGCCCGTCGAACACGAATGACACCAGCATCACGGTGCCGATCACGGCGGTCAGGGCAGGGCGCATCGGGACCCCGCGTACTCGCCCGGTACGCACCGGAGGAGTCAGGATCAACTGGGACGAGCGGCTGGTCCCTGAGACGGCGTCGTTCCTGCTGCTTTCCCCGTGAGGACGCTCGCCTCGTGCAGCTGAGAAGGATCGGGTGCGGGGCGCGCCCGGTAGCGCGGGAACGTCGTACGAGCGGCGGCCCCCGGTGCTGCGCGGTACGAGCTCCAGCGTCAGGACCATCGCCGTGCCGGCGGCCAGGCGCAGGCCTGTGGCCAGGGCCGGTGACCACGGCACCGGGGTGTCTGATGCCCACAGCAGGCAGGCGCCCTCCATCAGGGCACCCAGCACGCACAGTCCCGCCGCCCACCGCACGACGTGCTCGCCCAGACGTACGTCCCCGGCGGCTCCGACCAGGGTGGTGATGACCACGATCAGTGCCCCCACACTCACCAGGATCCCGAGGTAGGACATCCAGCGCGCCACCGCGGTCGCGGTGTCCGCGAGGGTGGATCCTTCCTCGTCGGCTGAAGCCAGCACAGCATCCAGACCGGCTTCGGGACCGGTACCCAGATCGGCACCGACCTGGGTGTCCTGGGTGTCCGGGTCGTTCATCGTGTGCCCGGGCATCTGTGCGTGATCATCAGCGTCCGAGGCCGATTCCGGGGTCGCCTCGATGGCGCCGGCATCGGTGGGGCCGTCCGACGATGCCGGTACAGAGGACGTCGAGGAGGAGTCGGATGGGACGGTGTCGTCGGGGCTGGCTGCGGGTGCTGCGGCGACACGGAAGGTGATGGTGCCGGACTTGACGTGGGCGTCGCCGCCCGTGACCTTCCAGGTGAGGCCGTAGCGGCTACCGGGTTGCAGCGCCGTGGTGGGGCGGATCTTCCAGGTCACTCCGTCATCGCTGGTGTCGCCCTGGACGGGCACGGCCCGGCCGGCGGAGTTGTAGAGGGTGAACCCCTTGCCGGAGGGGGTGGCCGCCTTGGTGAAGGTGACGGTGATCGCGGCCGAGGGGTTCTTCAGCATCGTGCCGTCGGCCGGGGTGGTGGAGACCAGATCCAGGTGAGCGGAGGCCGGGAACGCCACCATCATGCTGGCGAAAACGGCCAGTCCGAGCAGCAGCCACCGTCGTGGCCAGGGGGAACGGCAGGTAGCGGTTCGATCGTTCATGTCGCTCCTTGTGGGAGGGCCAAGGACGGCAGGTGGACCGCAAGCGTCCGGGGCACGCAAGTTCCCAGATCGGGGGGGTGGGGCCTCGCTGTCGGGGCGAGGCCCCGCCCTGCCCATCAAGGACCTGGGACTGGTCGGCGGCCAGGCGTCAGGGCAGTGATGGATGCCCGTTCCGACGCGGTGTCGGAAGGGAGCATCAGGCCAGTTCGGCGGCCAGGCTCTTCAGCTGGGCGAGTTCCGTGGTCTGCGCCTCGATGACGGTCCGGGCCAGTTGAGTGGCTTGCTCATGGGTGCCGTCGGCGACCTCGGTCTTGCCCATGGCGATGGCACCTTCGTGGTGCTGGATCATCAGGTCGACCCACATCCGGTCGTACTCGGCGGCGCCGGCGTCCTTGAGGTCGTCCATCTGTTCGCTGGTCATCATGGTGGAGTCGGACTCGCCGTGATCCATCCCCTCCATGGAGCTGCTGCCCTCGGTGCTGGGAACCGGCTGGTTCCAACTGGACAGCAGGTCTGACAGGGTCTGTATTTCTGGGGCCTGGGCGGCCTTGACCTTCTCGGCCAGGTTCTTGACCTGCGCACTGGTGGCCTTGGTCAGGGCCAGATCGGCCATCTCGATGGCCTGCGCGTGGTGAGGGATCATCGCGCTGGCAAAGTCGACATCGGCGTCGTTGAACGACACGCCCTGTTCTGCACTGGCGCTGCTGGTGGCGCTGCTGGTGGCGCTGCCGTTCGAGGCCGGCTCGTCGTCGCTGCCGCATCCGCTCAGGAGCAGGCCGGCGATGACGGGCAGGGCGAGGCAGGCCTTGAGGTGGTGTGCTGTACGCATGCTGGTTCAACCCTTCGCATAGGGAACGTCTGCTGGCACCGTGCCGATGAGGAACACGCCTACGGCCATCCGTGCCCGGCATCGGGTGCGGGCGGGTAGGTGCGTGCTCAGGGCCGGCTCAGGTGCGACTGATGCAGAGCTTCTGCAACGAAGGGCCCCGGACCGGCAGGCGGCACTGCCAGGTTCTCCACCGGCCATGACCGTCGGCGGTCGACATCGGATGCCGGGCCAGGACCCACGCCGTTCCCCGGGTGGCCAGGGCCAGCCTGCTCAGGATCAAGAGCAGCAGCACCACACCTGCACCACGGAGAATCGCCTGGCACAGGGGGGTACCCGTGGGCGCATCCGGGCCATGACCCGGCACCCATTCCGGGCGCAGCTCATGACCGAGGACTCGCTCGGCGTGCTCATCACGGGTGCCGACCAGGACGGCGCTCGTGATCCCGGGCCCCCGCACCGCCTGCTGCCCGGCTGGGCCCCGGACAACCGCGTCGTCGGCCCGGACAACAGAGGGGCCGACGCTCAGACCGTTCACCGCCGAGGCAACCGCAGCACCCACGGCGCTCTGGGCCCGATCGAACGGGCCGGTCCGAGGTGAGTCGGTTGGGTGGTGGCCGCTGGAGTGGACGTCTGCGGCGCCGTGCTGGGTACCGGTCGGCATGGCGGTGTGTGAGCTGTGGCCTGTGCTGAGAGCGTGCATGGCCAGCAGACCGCCCATGACGGTCCACACCATCAGCAACCCCAGCAGCCCTGGCTGGGACCGGGCTCCCGCGCGCGGGCACGCCCAGGTGGGTGGCCACATGTCTGGCTGCCCGCCTTGCCGTTCCCCGGTCCCGGACATCGCCTCACACAGTAGGGGCAGAGGAGGGGCGCCCACCTAGAACGGCGCTCTGGGGCGTGTTCTGCGCCTGAGCTGGTCCGCGCGCCTACGTCCGCGCGCCTACGTCCGCCCGGCGCGCAGGGCCTGACCGCTCAGCCACAGGAAGCCGGTGGTGACTCCCACTCGCTGCAACCGCCCAGCTCGGTCGACGAAGTGCGGGTCCTGCGAGAAGCCTCGGGAGAACCCGGAGAGCGTCCACAGCATCGTGATGCCCGCAGCCGCACTGGCCAGGGCCCAGGGGCGGTCCTGCCGTCGGCAGAGCCAGGCCGTGACCAGCTGGCCGACGGGCAGGCCCAGGAAGATGGGCAGTGCCGCGAGGTCGTGCAACTGGCCCTCGCAGGAAGACTTTCGGGGTCGGGATGCCGTTTCCGGCGGGTACCCACTCACCGGGTCGGTGGTGAAGACCGCCGACGCGAGCAGTCCGGCACCGGTGGCCGCGGCCACCAGCGCGTCACCGCGGGAGGACTGACGCAGACCGGCGCCCAGGCCCAGGTAGAGCGCCCCGGCCGTCGCGACATTGGCTGCCTGCCGCCACCCGCCCGGTCCGAGCGCCAGGGAACTGACCGGGTGACGCGCGGGGTCGTAGTCGGCCCGGCGCGCACCTTCGATCAGGAACGCCGCGACGAATGCCGGACCGGCCAGTGCGCCACCCGCGAGGAGAAGTTTCACGGGGCCCAGATGATCGGCGGCTTCCCCGTTCGTCCCGTGATCGCTGCGGCGCCTTCGAGCACGGGCGCCTGCCACCGGATCGACCTGCGGCTGTCGTGGCGAAGAGGCGGCGGCAGGGGCGTTGGTGGCGGGCATCGGGTTGTCGGGGGCCGGTTGCGGGGTACTGGCGGGTTGGGTGGCTAAGGTCTGCGGCGATCATGACCGGTTGTCGGGGGGATTCCGAAATGCATTCCAGTACTGCGTTCTTCGTTCGTCTGCGGGGATTTGCCCCGGCGCTCGCCACGGCTGTCCTGGCTGTCGGGACGGTGGTGGCGCCGGTCGCTCCGGCTCAGGCGTCCTCGGTGGTGGCGCCGGTGGCGGCGGGCCGGGAGCTGTCCACGACCTGCTCGGTGGAGTACGCCGAGGGGGACCGGCGGCTGGGTCCGGCCACGTTGCCGAACTCCGGCACGGTCGGGTTCGAGCTGAAGGGGTACCGGCGCACGGGGGAGTTGTCGGCGCAGGCGTTCCTGGCCGAGTACTACGACGCGTCGGTGGGGACGTGGATCTATCCGCCGCAGAACGGTTATCAGCTGGGGTCGGACGGTGCCCCGGAGGTCTGGCGCAAGACCCTGAAGGTGGGGCGGGAGCTGGACCGGTTCGGCAGTGAGTACGGCGCCTTCCTGAGTCCGGCGGGCACTCCGTACGCCGAGCGGGCCATTCCGCCCTCGAACCTGGCCGGTACCCCGGCGGCGGGGTGCAACTACCGCCGTTACCGGGTGCTGAAGTCGTTCGAGGTGGCGGCCGGGCCGATCGCGGCGTGGTTCGAGCAGCGGGGTGAGGGCTGGCAGTACCAGCTGTCGGGGGCCTATGTGCCGGGGGCGCCGGCGTCGCTCAATGTGCTGTGGCTGGTCGACAACGGTTATCTGGAAAGGGTTTAGGGCTGGCTCAGAGCTCTGGGAAGAGGATCTCGACCCCGGCCGCGGCGAGGGCTGCGCGCAGGTCGGCCGGGGGTGGGGCGTCGGTGATCAGGTAGTCGACGTCGCTCAGGGCGCAGACCTGGGCGAACAGGCGGCGCCCGAACTTGGTGGAGTCGGCGAGGATGGCCACGCGGGAGGAGCGTGAGCACATCTCACGCATCATCTCGGCCTCGGCCAGGTTGCTGGTGGTGTATCCGGCGTCGGCCGAGACCGCCCCGACGGCGATGAGCGCGAGGTCGCAGCTGACCTCGAGCTCGTTGCCGCCGGCGGTGCGGAAGGTGAGTGCCCCGACGGTGGTCTGGGTGAGCAGCCGCACGGCGCCGCCGACCAGGTAGACCCCGCGCACGGCGGACTCAGGGATGGCCGGGGGGATGGGCAGGCTGTTGGTGGCCACGGTGAGGTCGCGGTGGTGATGCAGGGCCCGGGCCACGGCGAGGGTGGTGGTGCCGCCGTTGAGCATGATCGTGAAGCCGTTCTCGATCAGGCCGACGGCGAGGGCGGCGATCACGTCTTTCTCGTCCTGCTGCAGTTTCAGCCGTACGTCGATGGTGCTGTCGACGGGAGCCATGGTGGACTGGCTGACCGCGCCACCGTAGGTGCGCACCAGGACGCCGTCGTTGCTGAGCTGGTCCAGGTCACGACGGATGGTGTCGCTGGAGACCCCGAAACGGGTGGCGAGCTCGGTGACGGTGACCTGTCCGGCCTCGCTCACGTAGGCGGCGAGCTGGGCCTTGCGCCCAGCCGGCAGGTGCCGCTGCTTCTCCTCCGACTCCGGTGAGGAGTCCGGTGAGGAGTCCGGTGAGGAGTCCGGTGAGGAGTCCGGCGAGGACTCCCGCGAGAACTCAGGGGAGGACCGCGTGGGTGACTCCGACGGTGCCGAGGGTGGTGCCGAGGGTGCTGATCCCTGTACGGACACCGGTGCGGCTCCGGAGGTGGGCTCATGCGCCGGGTCGAGCGCTGGTTCCCGTGCGGTCACGGTGTGGTCCCGTCTGTGTGGCCTGGTGGTTGCGGTTCCTGCGCACGGGTGGTGCGCATCTTCGGCACTGTCCGGTGCTGAGAACAGCAGATCTTCGCATCCCTGGGGCCCCCGGAGGCAGTACCCGCCTCAGGAACCGGCATGAATTCTTCCTGCCGGGGTGACGAAAGGGACACTCCACGCATCTTACGCGCGCTTGTCTGCGGTTCTCTGCATAGAAATGCGTTTCTGGTCGGAACTTTTGCAAGAAGAACCTTGTAGATGCTCAAGACTTCTTGTTACTGTCGCGGAACGCAGCACAGAGCGGTATCTCGACAAGGGAGTTGAGGATGTCGGCAGTCAGCGGTGTCAGGAAGGCCCTACGGCCGGGTCGGTTTTTCGGGATCGTGACCACGGCGGCCGTCATCGGCGCCCTGGCCGCATGCGGTTCCGGGTCCGGTGCGGCCGCCTCCGGTGGCGACGTCAAGCTGGAGTTCGCCCAGTGGTGGGCCGCGGAACTCCCCGACGGTGCCTTCGACAAGATCGTCGCGGAATTCGAGGCGAAGAACCCGGGGATCACGGTGGAGCTGGTGACCGCCCCGTACGCCTCCACCAAGCAGCAGCTGGTCTCGGGCGCGGCCTCGCGCACGCTGCCCGACGTGGTGGGCCTGGACGGGGCCTGGGTCAACGACTTCTCGCAGCAGGGCGCCATCGCGAACCTCAGTGACCTGATGAAAGACGCCGGCTACGACGAGAGTCAGCTCGCCAGCCAGATCCAGGTCGAGGGGTCGACCTACATGATCCCGGTGGTCAATTTCGTCTACCCTTTGTTCGTGAACACCGACCTGCTGAAGGAGGCCGGGGTGAACGAGGTGCCGAGCACGCGCACCGAGTTCGTCGAGGCGGCGAAGAAGATCAGTGCGCTGGGGGACAACAAGAAGGGCTGGGCCCTTCCGCTGGACACCTCGGCCCCCAACGGCGCGCAGAACGATGTGATGTCGTGGCTGTGGGCCTCGGGCGGCAGCATGCTGGCCGGGGGCCGCCCGAACATGAACACGCCCGAGGTGAAGAGCGTCATCGACATGATCAAGGGCCTGACCGACGCGGATGCGGTGGCGCCGGGGTACCTGACCATGAAGGAGCAGGACAAGGTCGAGAAGTTCTCGACCGGCCAGGTCGGGATGATGGTCGACTCCCTGGCCCACATCAATCTGATCAAGGAGAACGCGCCCGACCTGAACTTCGAGGTCGCGGCGATCCCGGCGGCCGACGACTACACCGGCAAGCGCGGTATTCCCTACGCCAGCTGGGGTATCGGGGTGGCCGACTCCAGCGAGCACCCGGCCGAGGCGTTCAGGTTCGTGGAGTACCTGATGAGCAAGGACGTGAACGCGCAGCTGTCCACCCTGGCCAACGGTTTTCCCGGGAACACCACCGCGGAGCCGGACTTCGGTGACAGTGACCCGAAGTTCGAAGAGGCCTTCACGATCTACCAGGACGGTACGCCGGCCAACGAGTTCACCGGCCTGCCCAAGTCCGAAGACCTGATGCGCACGCTCAACGAGCAGCTGCAGGCCGTCCTCACCGGCAAGACCAGTGTGGACGAGGCCCTGAAGAACACCCAGGACAACTGGGCCTCCGTCTTCTGAGGACTTCTGAGGACCTTCCGGGTGAGCTCCCCTCACCCGCCCCCTCGTCGGGGGGGGCCGCACCGCAACCGGCGCCGTCCGGCCGTCCTGTCCCGTCAGGACTGCCGGTTGCGGTGCAGTCCCCGCCTACCCAGGAGGTGCCCGATGGAGCCCGCGCACCCGACCGCCGGCCCGTCCGTCCGCCCGTCGCCACCCGACCCGGCGTTTCCCGCCGGGCCGACCCCGGCGTCCTCGATCTCAACCCTGACCCGCACCACAACCCCTGCCCCGCAGCAGAACCCGCCCCCTCGTCCGGCCCGGATGCCCTGGGCCCGCAGGGTGTCCCGGCAACTGGTGCCCTGGGGGTACCTGACCCCCACGATCGTGCTGCTGATCGTCTTGATGGTCGTGCCGATCGTCATGGTGATCAGCTACTCGTTCAAGGACAACGTCATCGTCGAGCGCAACCCGGTGCTGGTCGGGTTCGCCAACTACACGCAGATCCTGACCGACCCGAACTTCCGCACCGCGATCAAGAACACGGCGATCTTCATCCTCGGCAGCATGGGCGCCCACCTGGTGCTGGGCCTGGCCTTCGCGATGATGCTGAACTCGCCGCTGCTGGGCCCGCTGACCCGCAGTGTCTTTCGGGTGCTGTACATCCTGCCCTGGCTGTTCACGATCGCCGTGGTGGCGGTGCTGTGGCGGCTGATGCTCGACCCGGCCGGTGTCGTCAACTACGTGCTGGAGCAGCTGCACCTGATCGATGGCCAGGTCGACTGGCTGGCCGGTCCCACCACCGCGCTGTGGGCGGTGCTGTTCATCAACATCTGGTCGGGCTACCCGTTCTTCATGATCAGCATCCTGGCCGGCCTGCAGGGCATCCCCACCGACCTGTACGAGGCCGCGGCCGTGGACGGTGCGGGCCCGTGGCACACCTTCTGGAACGTCACGATCCCGCAGTTGCGCCCGATTCTGGTGAGCATGGCGGTGCTGGACCTGATCTGGACCAGCCAGCAGTTCGCCCTGATCTGGATGACGACCGGCGGCGGCCCGCTGAACAGCACCGAGATGCTCAGCACCTACGTGTACAAGCAGGCCTTCAGCAGCTACGAGTTCGGCCTGGCCTCCGCGGCTGCGGTGATCGTGCTGCTTCTGACGATGCTCCTGGCGATCTTCTACGTGCGCCAGCAGCGGGAGAGGTGAGCCGCGTGAGCACGGTGACCACGACGTCCACCCTTCACCGCACCAGAGAACGCCGGCGCCGGCTGACCAAGGCCGCCTTGATCACAGGCCTCAGCCTCGGGGCGGTGTTCGCCGCGGCCCCCGTGCTGTGGATGCTGTCCACGTCACTCAAGCCCAACGGCGAGGTCATGGCGACCCCGCCGCAACTGATCGGCGGCAACGTCTCGTTCGCCGCCTACACCACGGTGCTGACCGACCCGGACAAGCTGCGGTTCTTCGTCAACAGTTACGTGGTGGCGCTCGCGGTGACGGCGCTGACGTTACTGGTGGCGATCCTGGCGGCGTATGCGTTCAGCCGGTACGAGTTCCCGGGCAAGCGCCTGGTGAACGTGGTGATCGTGAGCGTGCAGGCGGTGCCGCCGATCACGCTGGTCATCCCGTACTTCGGGCTGATGGTGTCGATGGGTCTGTACAACACCTATCCGGGTCTGATCATCACGCACATGGTGTTCACGTTGCCCTACGCGATCATCATGATGACGGCCTACTTCAACACCCTGCCGCGGGAACTGGACGAGGCGGTGAAGGTCGACGGCGCCACCGGCTGGACGGCCCTGTGGCGGATCCTGGTGCCGATCTCGGTGCCCGGGATGATCGCGGTGGGTGTGTACACGTTCATGATCTCTTGGAACGAGTACCTTTTCGCGCTCACGCTGACCCGCACCGACGACATGCGCACGGTGCCGATCGGGATCCAGCTGCTGATGGGCCAGCACTCGTACCAGTGGAACGAAATGATGGCGATGAGCATCCTCGGGTCGATCCCGGTTCTCGTCCTCTTCCTGATCTTTCAGCGGCGTTTCATCGGCGGGCTCTCCGCCGGCGCCGTGAAGGCCTGACACCCCCCACCCCCGAAGGAGACCTGCTGCGATGCTGACCACGGGTAAGAAGATCCTTGACGTGGCGAACGAGGCGAACTTCGCCGTTCCCGCGTTCAACATCAGTGACTGGGCGATGTTCAACGGCATCGTGGAGATCAGTGAGGAGACGAACGCGCCGTTGCTGGTGGCGATCCACCCGGACGAGGTCTCCCACATCCGCCACGAGCTGATCCCGGCGATCCGCGAGCGGGCGCACACGTCCTGCGTGCCGATCGCGATTCACTGGGACCACGGTGCGGACATCCCGCAGATGCTGACGGCGCTGCGGATCGGGTTCACCTCGGTGATGATCGACGGTTCGATGCTGCCGTTCGGGGAGAACATCGCGATCTCCCGTCAGACCGTCGAGATCGCCCACGCGGTGGGTGTCTCGGTGGAGGCCGAGCTGGGCACGATCGGGAAGATGGACGAGGATCCGGAGGCCGAGGCGGGCGCGGACGTGATCCTGTACACCGACCCGGACGAGGCGGTGACGTTCGTGAGGGAAACGGGTGTGGACAGTCTGGCGGTGGCGATCGGCACGTACCACGGTCTGTACCCGCCGACCCTGAAGCCGGAGCTGAAGCTCGATCTGTTGCAGAAGATCAAGGCCGCGGTCGGGATCCCGCTGGTGCTGCACGGTGGCTCGGGCAACCCCGACGACGAGATCGCACAGGCCGTGAAGCTGGGCGTCAACAAGATCAACATCTCCAGCGACATCAAGGTCGTTTACCACAACAAGATGCGAGAGGTGCTGCTGGAGAAGGGTCTTCGCGAGCCCAACAGCATCCAGCCGCCGTGCATCGACGCCCTGAAGGAGGTGGCCGCGCACAAGATCGAGCTGTTCGACGCGGCCGGCAAGGCGAAGCTGTACTGAGATGAGCTCCCGAGTCGTTCTGGGCCTGGGGGGCTGTGTGGACTACGAGGTCAGGCTCACCTCCCGTGGCCTGGAGCGGCTCGTGCGGGAGCACGGGGTGCGGGCCGCGGAACTGGAATATCAGGAGCAGGGGACGTCGGTGGTCGCCTCGATCACGGACGAGCGGGACCTGCTGGTGTCGGTGCTGGGGTACCTGAGGCGTGGTGGCGGAGGGGAGCACTTCGTGGCCTCACCCGCGGCACTGGAGAGCTTCGCGGCCCGTTTCCCCCGGGGCATCGCGCTGGGCGGGACGTCGGTGCGGGCCGGATTCACCCTCGATCGTCTGGGCCTGTCCTCGACGCTGCACCTGGTGACGCTCAATGAGCACTTCCGCCGGTTGCTGCCCGCGCGCAGCGACTACGTGTGCAGTTCCCCGCACGACAGCCTCTACCCGCACCTGATCGTGCAGTACGAGGCCGGGCTGCGGGTGCGGGCCGGGGACATCGACCTGGTCGCGCCGTTCCCGAACCGGCTGATCTACGTCAACGACGTGGCCAACGAGGAACTGCTGCTCAGTGACGAGCTCGGGGCGTTGCTGGCCGATGCGCGGCTGTTCCTGATCAGCGGGTTCAACGCGGTGCGGGACCCGGACCTGCTGGACGCGCGCCTGGGCACGATGAGCAGGGACATGGAACGGCTGCCGCGCGGTGCGTTCGTCTACTACGAGGACGCCGCGTTCCACGAGCCGGCGTTCCGGGCCCGGGTGCGCCGTGCGGTACTGGGGCGGGTCGACGTGTACGGCCTGAACGAGGACGAGATGCAGGCCTACCTGGGACGGGCGGTGGACCTGCTGTGCGCCCCCGACGTCTGCTCGGCCCTGACCGAGCTGCACCGGCTGATCCCGGCGCCGGTCCTGGTGGTGCACACCAAGTACTGGTCGGCCGCGATCGGGACGCACGCACCGGCGTACGGTCCGGCGCTGGAGGCAGGCATGCTGATGGCCAGTGTGCGGTACGTGCACGGCGACGGGTTCACGGACGATCAGATGGCCGGCGTCGCCGCCCTGCCGCGCCGGGCCGAGTCGGTGGCGTTCGCCGGGGAGCTGGAGACGAGCGCAGCCGTGTGCGGTGTGGTGGTGCGCTGCCGTCCCGGCCTCCGGCTGGAGGTGGAGGTACCCACAACGGTCGGTCTGGGTGACACTTTCGTCGGTGGGTTCCTGTCGGCCGTCCTGCAGGAGGGAACACAAGTATGGACGTCGTAGAGCTTTCCTCGAACCGTCCCCCCGAGCGCTTCTACCGGGGCGGGGCGGGCATCGTCTCCTTCCGGGGTGAGCCCGGCCCGGCCCCCGCCCGTGAGCCCGAAGACTGGGTGGCCTCCACCACCTCGCTGTTCGGGGAACCCACCCGGGGCCGCAGCACGCTGCCGGACGGGCGCTCGCTGGCGGCGGCGGTGACGGCCGACCCGCTCGGGTGGCTGGGCCCGGCCCACGTGGACACGTTCGGCGCCGACACGAAACTGCTGGTCAAGCTTTTGGACGCAGGCCAGCGGCTCCCGGTGCACGCCCACCCGCACCGGTCGTTCGCGGCCACTCATCTGGGCCGCTCGCACGGCAAGGCGGAGGCCTGGTACATCCTGTCCGGCGGCGTGGTGCATCTGGGGCTGTGCGAGGACATCCCGGCCCACGAGCTGGCCGCACTGGTCCAGGAACAGGACACCGAGGCTCTGCTGGGGTTGCTGCACCGGATCGAGGTGCACCGTGGTGACGTGGTGTACGTGCCGCCGGGGGTGCTGCACGCGATCGGTGAGGGGGTGTTCCTGGTCGAGGTGCAGGAGCCCGAAGATCTGTCGATCCTGCTGGAGTGGAAGGGCTTCGAGCTCGACGGCGCTCGCGACGGTCATCTGGGGCTGGGCTTCGGGGTGGCTTTGGCGGCGGTGGAACGTACGGCCCGCACGATCGAGGAGATCGCGCTGCTGGTGGGCCCGGCCGGCGTCGGCCCGCAGGTGCTGCCGGTGGCGGCGGGGGAGTACTTCGTCCTCGAGCGCGTGTCGGTGGCGGGTTCGGCCGTGCTGAGGTCGGGATTCGGGGTTCTGGTGGTGCTGTCGGGGTCGGTGCAGGTGCGCCCCGCGGCCGGGGCGGTGACACGGCTGGCGGCGGGCACCACCACGGTGGTGCCGTACGCGGCGGGAGCGCTGCAGGTGGCGGGCGAGGCCGAGCTGTTGATGTGCCGGCCACCGTCCTGAGTCAGTCCCGCCCTCTCCGCAGGCCGTCCCCATGCTCCCGTCTCCGTCGATAACAGGCTAACGCGCCACGGGTATCCCGCCCCCGTGGCCACGCCGGGACCGGGCGGACGGGCGTCCACCAGGGGTGGTCTGCGACCATGTTCGGTGTGGCTGAACTGGTGATATCGCTGGACGACCTCTCCGATCCGCAGGTGATCGCCCTGCTGGAGGGGCATGTGGCGCAGATGCGGGAGGTGTCGCCGCCCGAGAGTGTCCACGCGCTGGACGTCGAGGCGTTGCGAGGGCCCGCGATCTCGTTCTGGGCGGCGCGGGAGGGCGATGAGGTGGTCGGGTGCGTGGCGCTGAAGCGTCTGGACGATGACCATGTGGAGCTGAAGTCGATGCGTACGCTGCCGGCGCGGTTGCGGCAGGGCATCGCCGGGCAGTTGCTGCGTCACGCGGTGCACCAGGCGCGCGAGGCCGGGTACAAGCGCATCAGCCTGGAGACCGGCAGCGAGGACTTCTTCGAGCCGGCCCGCAGCCTGTACGCGCGCTACGGGTTCGTGCAGGCCGACCCGTTCGCGGACTACACGAACGACCCGAACAGCGCGTACTTCACCCTGCAGCTCTAGGCAGCTCTCGGTGGCTGCCGGCATTCGTCGGGAAGGTAGAGCCCCGGCCGTCCCTGGAGGGTGGGGACGACCGGGGCCTGCGGTGCGAGGGGTCAGCTCGCGAGTTCGTAGTTCTCGTTCAGCGCCGCGCCGCGCCCGGGCTTGTAGAGGTCGAAACCGCGCGGGTCGCACTGCAGTCCACCGTTGATGCAGTGCTTGACCAGGGCGGCCAGGGTGGGGGCGTCCCAGCCGTTGAAGAAGTCGTAGTGCCAGCTCCAGTCGGTGCCGCTGGAGAGGCGCACGTTGCTCATGTCACCGGAGACGTTGAAGCCCATCTTGAACTCGACCATCGGCACGGCGACCGGGTGCGAGGCCGGGCAGACCTTGCGGTAGTTCTCGGCGACCGGGTACGCCATGTGGCTCTTGTGGTCGGCGGAGTCCAGGTGCACGCCGTCCCAGCAGCTGGGGGCCTGCATCCGGATGTTCAGGTAGCTGCCCTCGGCACAGTGGTCGGGGATCTCGAAATTGTTGGCACTGTTGCCGCACTCCCAGCCCTCCACAGTGCCGGGGTGGTTCTTGAACTCGTCCTTGGTCTGCGTCGGGCTGCCCACCACGAACCGCAGACCCGAGGGGAACGCCCGCACCGTGCGGTAGTCGGAGATCCCGGACTTGTAGTAGATCGTCTGCTTGTACTCGGTCGTCACGAGCTTGTCGCCGTTGTAGATCGAGGGGTGCCAGTAGCCGGACTTGTCACCCGGGGTGATGCAGCTGGTCTTGCCCGCCGGCAGCGACTTCGTCGTGGTGTCGGCGTCGGTGGTGCTGGAACCCATGAACGTGTGCATGTGCGAGGCGCCGGTCATACCCGGGAACACGATCGGGTCGTTGGCCGCGTGGTGGCTCATGTAGCAGTTGGCCTGGAACTCACGGTGCGTGGAGATGTCCGGGCCCGGGTTGAAGCTCTGCTCGGGAGTGATGCCCTTGACCGCGGGGGAGACCGTGTCAGACTCGCCCGGGTCCAGATTCGGGCCGTAGGCGGGCTGGGCGACCATGCCGGGCATGTTGTGGTCGTTGGTGGCGTCCGGAGTGGCCGTGGGCGCCGAGGGGTCGGCGGTCCCGGTCGCACCTCCCGCGGTGTCGGAGGCGTCGTCGTCGCTGTCGCCGGGGGGCGTCGCGTCGGCCGGCTTGGTGGCGGTCGGCCCCGCGGTGGGCTCACCCGATTCGGCCGATTCAGCCGATTCAGGGGCGGCTGAGGTCGTGGCGCTCGCGCTGTGATGCATGCCGGTCATCGGGTGGTGCTTGGAGGTGTTCTGGGCGCTGAACGCGGGAACGCCGCTGGACACGGCGACCAGCACTCCCACGAGCGCGGCCCCGGCCACGCTCCCCGCCACCGTATAGCGTCGTTTCACTGTTCGCGGTTCCCTTCGAGACGTCGTCGTGCGGACGCCTCGAAGTCTGGCTGTGCGGCGGCTGTGCGCTCGCCGGTCCCGGGTCCCACATGAAGGACGCGCGGGGCCCAGATCTGTGGGCCCCTCCCCTTCAGATCCCTCTCCGACCCTTCCGACCTCTCAGACCTCGCCCTGCCAGCGGGCCACGGCCTCGGTGCGGTGCCGCACGCCGAGTTTCGCGTAGACATGGTTGAGATGGTTCTTCACCGTCTTCTCCGACAGCACCAGGTGCGCGGCGATCTCGGCGTTCGTCATGCCCTTGATCAGCAGATCCATCAGCTCGCGCTCGCGGCGGGTGAGATCGAAGCGGATGCGGGCCGCGGACTCACGTTCGGCCCGCCCCCGCAGCTGACGGACGGCGACAGCGGCGGCGACCGGGGCCAGCCAGCCCTCACCGGCCGCGACCGCGTGCACCGCGCGCAGGAGTTCGTCACCACCCAGGCAGTTGTGGCTGAGGAACCCGCTGGCGCCCCGGGCCAGGGCCTGGCTGATCACGGCGTCGCTGTCGTCAGAGGTCAGCAGCAGCACACGGGTGAGGTCGGCCAGGTGGGAGAGCACCTGCAGGCCGTCGGCGACGGGCATGCGGTGATCCAGGAGGATGACGTCCGGCCGGTACCGGGTCACAACATCGACGGCGGCGCGCCCGTCGCCGGCCTCGGCGATCACGTCGATGCCGCCCAGCTCGAGCATGGCCCGCAGCCCGGCGCGCACCATCGGGTTGTCGTCGACCACCGCGACCCGGATCCTCATGTGCGGACCCTGTCAGACATCGGTGCCATCACTCCAGCCGGTGCCCAGAGCACCACCTGGGTGCCCCCGACCGCGCCCAGGTCCTCGCCGGAGAAGACCCGCAGACGCCCGCCGATCTGCCGGGCGCGCTCGGCCATCCCGACCACGCCGTAGTGCCCGGCGGCCGACAGCCGGTCCAGGTCAGCGGGAACGGTGAAGCCGTGACCGTCGTCGCGGATCGTCAGTCGCAGGTTGACGCCCTCCCGGACCAGGTCGATCCAGGCGTGCTCGGCGCCGGAGTGGCGGGCCACATTACCCAGGGCCTCGCGCACGATGCGCAGCACCTCGTGCCGCACCGGCAGATCGGCCGCCACGTCGCTCAGGTCGGTGTCGGCCCGCAGACCGCTCTTCGCCGACCACTCCCGGCAGGCCCGTTCAATGGCCTGGGCCAAGGTGGCATCCAGGTCGTCGGCCCGCAGCATGCCCAGCAGCTCCCGGGCCTCGTCCGCGGCCGTGCGAGCCCCCTCAGCCACCGTACGGGCCAGCTCGGCGGCCAGCTGCGGGCGCTGCTGCACCGCCTGGGGCAGTGACGCGGCCGCGAACGAGAGCCCACGCAGCGTCTTCTCGACCGAGTCATGCAGTTCCCGCGCCACCCGGGTGCGCTCGGCCGCGACCGCCGACCGCTCGATCGCCTCCAGCGCCGAACGAGCCAGGTTCACGTGCCGGATCACCGCGGCACGGGCCGTCGCCGAGGCCAGGCCGACCAGGACATACAACGTGGGGACACCCGTCAGGTACACGGCCAGCGTCGCGGGAACCTCGTCCAGGCGGATGATCCAGGCCACCACCGCGTACGCGGCGACCGTCTGCACCACCCACACCGGCCACGCCCGCAGCCCCGCGGCCACCCCGAACACGGCCGCCGACCCGCAGGAGAACGAGAAGAACACCGGCCCACCCTGCATCAGCGCGGCAATCGCGGCGCCCGCGGCCAGCTCGACGAGCACGAACACCGGCCACCGCACCACCGCCACCGGATGCCGCACCACAACGGCCAGCTCGGCGGCAGTCACGATGCCCGCGACCAGGGTGCCCAGCAGCAAGGTCTGCGGGTCGGGCTCGATCAGGACAGCCGCCACGACCAGCATCAGCGTGGCCCCCAGCCGCAGGAGCAGCACGAACTGGCAGAGCCCGGCGACACTCTCGGTCGCGCCACCGACCCAGTGCTGCGGTTCCACGAGCTCACGGGCCCGGCGACGGGAGGGGGACGGGCCGTTCATGCGGGCAGCATAGGGTGACGCGCCGGTAGTGCCCCACTCCCCTGAACCCAGCTTCCGTTCGTGATCATGCAAAGCAACCCCGAAGCTCCAGAACTCCCGCCGTCACAGATCCAGAACACTCGGGACACCTTGCACGATCACGAACAAGGAAGAGGGCGCAACGGCCGCGACGTCGGGCACTGAATTCGAACGGGAGGAGCAGGGAATGCGGGTGCCGGGTACCTGGGGCGAATGGAGCGCACGCCAGGTGACGATCGCCGTCATCCTGCTGGTGATCTTCGTGGGCGTGGCCGCCGTCGTGCCGGTCCTCATCCAGCCCGGCCACGACCCCGCACCCCCGGCGAGCACGACCCCCCAGGCAAGCACGACGTCCACCACCTCGACCCCACCCACCCCGCTGACCCCGACCCCGAAGGCAACCCACACCACCAACCCCTACCGGGTGCGCCCCGCCGTCACCGCCCGCCCGGCAAAAACCCCACCCCGCGCCGTCTACCAGGAATTCCCGAGCATGTGCGCCCCCGTGCGCACCACCACCCAAGCCCCCGTGACCGGCCTGGCCACCACCGGAACGCGCTACGACGTGTTCGGCAGCACCGCCACAACGCTCGCCGCCCCGGGCCGAACACCGACAGGAACGTCCTCGTGCCTGAACCCCGGCGACCGCTCGACGTACTGGGTGCCGTCCCTGCTGCAGCGCGGCCGGCACATCGAGCCGGAGTCGTTCCAGATACTGCACAAGGGCATGGTGCGCGACTACACGAGCGTCCAGCCGTTCCCGGCCGGCCTCCGGATCCTCGCCGGAGGCACCGGCGCGGCACCCTCCTCGGCGCCGGACAGCTCGGTGACCTGGGCGTGCACCGGCTACGACGCATCCGTCCCGCCCCAGGCCTCCACCTGCCGGGCCGGAGACAAGCTGATCGCCACGATCGCCGCCCCCGGATGCTGGGACGGACGCCACCTGGACGTACCCGCACACCGCTCCCACCTGGCCTGGGCCGCCGGCGAAGGATGCCCGGCCAGCCACCCCGTGGTCATCCCGACCCTGCTGGTACGGGTGGTCTACCCGATCGACGTGAGCGCATCCGTGCGGATCTCCGGCGGGACGTACGGATTCGGGGTGGTGACCGGATGGCAGCCCACGATCCTGAGGGCGCTGGTGCGCAACTGCATCAACGCCGGGGAGCACTGCGGCGAGAACGGGACACCGGACTGACCCCCCAACAGCACCGGCCCAGCCCGGGCTCAGGCTCGCGGTATCCCACCGCTCCACCTCCAGATCGTCCAGCGCATCCAGTAGATCGCCCCGCCCACAACGGGCCGGCCGTGAGGAGGGATGGACGCGCTCGCGGCGCGCGGATTCCATGATCGGCCCTCCCCGAAATTAAGTGGCGATATGAGCATTACACAGTGCAATCTTTACATCGATTGCTGCAATCTCATGATCGCTCTGGGAAATGTCCGGCCCACTGATCGTCACGACACCTCGACTGAACGGCTGAACTGGGCTTTTTCGTGGAATGGAGGCTATCTTTCGTAGCTGTCGAGAGGTGGCGGTATCCGCGTCACCGGCGCTGCGGATACTGACCGATTAACTACGAGGAGTAACGGGATGGATATCGACATCGTCACCACCACCGGGGAGCAGTCCGTCGTGACCCTTTCCCGCAGCGGTGACGGCTCGAGCGTCGATGTCTGGTACTGCGATGTGCGACACGCGCACATCCCGGTCGAGGAACTGCGGGGCTGGCTGGCCCGCCGGGGTGCCCTACGGGAACCGGGCCGCTGGGGACGGGTGGAATTCACCGTCCAGCAAGGGCGGACACTGCTCACCGTCCGCCCGGAGGTTGTCGACCAGCCTCTCGTACTCACAGATCTGTCGCACCTCACCCGGTCCTGAATGCGCGACCGGGTGCCTCACCGCCCGGCCGGCCCGATCGACCAGATCGGGCGGCCACCAGAACCACCGATGAACCGAGTGATGGGAGAGCGGTCATGTCCGCAACCGAGGTCAACCTGCTGAGTAATGACGACGATTCCCTGGACTGGAGGAAGTCCTCGTTCAGCGCCGTGAACGGCAACTGCGTCGAGATCGCGTTCCGCACCGGCGGCGGCGTGGCCGTGCGCGACACCAAGGCCAAGGGGCTCGGGCCGGTGCTCAGCTTCAGCAACGACGAATGGTCGGCATTCCTCGACGGCATCGCAGCCGGCGAGATGCGGGGAGCCTGAACCACTCCCGCCGTACCCGGGGTTCTCACGAGCCCCGGCACCACCTCAGTAGGTGAGGAGTACCTGGTCTGCACGCATCGCCGGGACGGGGCGAGGCGCGGAGGCGAGGCGGTCGACCGCGTGCCCTGAGCGCACACCGACCGCCCAGGCCGAGTATTCCGCACCGGGAACATCCGAACACGCACACTCACGGGGTGTGCCAAGAAGAATTTCGTGCTGCCCGCTGCCGGGCGGGAATCCGGTCTCCTGGAAGGCCACCCGCCCGGCACGGCCCACCCGGGGCGTGAAGACGAACGGGAAACCTGGCATCTATCGAGGCTAGAAGCGTCCACACACGGTGTCCGGCAGTTGACCAAACCGTGACCTGAAACCAGGCATCCTTTTCCGGTCCGGAAACGTCAGGGCACCGACGCCATAGGGTCGCCCTCGTGTTCACGCTGCGACCAGCCACCCCCGACGACGTGCCCGCCCTGCTGGAGTTCTGGCGCGACGCCGCCGAGAACGCCGCCCGGCCCGAGGATTCCGACACGGCCGTGAGGAACCTCATCACCTGCGACCCCGACGCCCTGATCGTCGCCGTGGACGCCCACGACCACCTCCTCGGCACCGTCGTGGCCGGCTTCGACGGCTGGCGCTGCCATCTCTACCGCCTGGCCGTGGCCCCCGCCCACCGCCGCCAGGGCATCGCGACCGCCCTCATCGACGCGGCCGAGCAGCGCTTTCGCGCCCTGGGCGGCACCCGCTCCGACGCCATGGTGCTCGACGACAACATCCCCGCCCAGAGCGCCTGGTGGGCCCGGGGTTACCGGCTGCAGGAGGAATGGTCGCGCTGGGTGCGGCCTCTCTAGCTCTCGCGCAGGTGACGGGCCGCCGCCATCCGCAGTACCTGGGCCACGACCACCAGCCCCACCACCAGTGCCACCAGACCGGCCCAGCCCCCACCGGCGAAGAACATCCCCCCGGCCCAGCCGACCACACTCGAGCCCAGGTAGTAGAAGAGGTTGTACAACGAGGCCGCCTGCGCCCGCCCGACCCGGGCCCGGGCACCTACCCAGCCCGAAGCGATCGCGTGTGCACCGAAGAACCCACCGGTCAGCGTCACCAACCCGACCATGATCACCGCCAGATTCCCTGCCAGCGTCAGCAGCACCCCCACCGCCATCACGCCCGACATGAACGCCAGCACCCGGCCCCGCCCGAACCGCCCCACGATCCGCCCGGCCTGCCGCGAGCACACCGTGCCCGACAGATAGGCCAGGAACAACAACGACGTCACCGCCGCGCTCAACCCGAAAGGTGCTGCCTGCAAGCGGAAACCCAGGTAGTTGTAGACCGCGACGAACCCGCCCATCAGCAGGAACGCCTGCGCGTACAACGTCACCATCCCCGGGTCGCGCAGGTTCATCCCCACATGGTGCGCGACATCCCGCACCCGCGTGTGCGTGTCCCGCACGAAACCCCGCGCCGGAGGCGCGAGCACCACGAACAACACCGACGCCAGCGCCGCGACCACCCAGGCCAGGCCCACACCCCAGCGCCACCCCCACGCCTCCCCGACCGGCCCCGAGATGATCCGCCCGCTGATGCCCCCCACGGTCGTACCCGACACGTACGTGGCCGCCGCCACCGCCGCCTGCGAAGGCCGGATCTCGTCATGCAGATACGTGATCGCCAGCCCCGGGATCCCGCCCAGCGCCATGCCCTGCAGCACCCGCAGCACGATCATCCCCTCGAACGAGGGAAACACCGTCCATGCCAGTCCGAACACCGCCGACGTCAGCATCGCCACCCGCATCGCCGTCAGCCGCCCGATCCGGTCCGCCACCCACGACCACGGCAACACCCCGATCGCCAGACCGATCGTGCCCGATGACACCAGCAACGCCGAGCGCGCCTCCGAGATCTGCAGATCCGCCGATACCAGCGGTAGAACACCCTGCGGCGCGTACAGGGCGGCAAAACACGCCACCCCCGCCGACAGCAGGGCCAGAAGGATGCGCCGGTACTCCCGGGAACCCTCCGCGTGCCCCTCCCAGAACTCGGTCACCAGAACGCTCGACGGGCCATCCATCAACACGCCGGCAGGGGAAGTCTTCACAACCCGGACGCTAAGTGCGGCCCTCACCGAGCTCAAATGCATCAATGAGCGCAACGCATAGCATCAATGCATGCATCACGCCGACGAACCACCTCCCGACCCTGCCGAACTCCGCAAGGTCCTCGCCGCCCTCCCCCTCCTCACCGCCCTCGTCGACACCGGCGGCATCTCCGCCGCCGCCGACGAACTGGGCGTCCCCCAATCCACCGTCAGCCGCGGCCTCGCCCGCCTCGAACACCACCTCGGCTGCGACCTCCTCGACCGCGACGGCCGCGGCGTCCGCCTCACCGCCGCCGGCGCCGAATTCGCCACCACCACCCGCCGAGCCCTCGACCTCGTCACCGAAGCCGTCACCCAGATCCGCGACGACGAAGCCCGGCGCGCCAACCGCGTCTCCATCGTCTTCCAGAACTCCCTGGGCCGCGCCGTCGTGCCCGCCCTGGTCAAGACCCTCGTCACCCGCCGCCCCGGCACCCGCGTCGACCTGCGCCAAGGAGGCCGCGCCTACTGCCTCGCCGAATTCGACACCGGAGCCGACCTCGTCCTCGTCTCCCCACCCCCCGACCCTGCCGAAAACGTCCTCACCGTCAGCCTCTACACCGAACACCTCGTCCTGGCCGTAGCCCCCACCCACCGCTACGCGCACCGAAAAACCATCCGCCTCAGCGAACTCGAAGGCGAAACCACCCTCGCCCTCGCCCCCGCCTACGGACTGCGCGCCATCACCGACACCCTCCTGCGTGACGCCGGGGTCCGCGTCGCCACCGCCTTCGAAGGCGAAGACGTCCTCACTCTGCGCGGACTCGTCGCCGCCGGCCTCGGCGTCGCCATCGTCCCCCCACTCGGACCCACCCCTGACCTCATCGAGATCCCCATCGACGACCACCGGGCCACCCGTGAACTCACCGCCTCCTGGCGCACCACCGGCCCCCGAAGCCCGGCTCTGGCAGCCCTCATCGACGTCGTCGCCTGGGACCGCACCTGGCTGCCCGAACACCCCGCCTGAGACCGTTTCAGAACTGTCAGAGCTGTCAGAGCGGGTCAGAACGCCGAGACACCCCGGTCGCGTTCCCGACGGGACAACGCACCGATCACCGCCGACTGACCGTGCCGGCGCGCCGCCAGACGCGCCAGCAACTCCACCACCGGCTCGAACACCCCCGCGGTGAACGCCGGCGTTGGCACCCCGATGCTCAGCGCCAGGTCATCGGCATGCACCACGACCTCGAGCATCCGTGTCAGCAGAAACGCGTCCCGCCGCAGTGCCCACCCCTGCCACGGCAAGCCCGCCAGCTCGCCTGCGCCATCGCCTGTCAGCAGGGTGGTCACCTCGTGCGCGGCCCTCGTGGTGGCCTCCCTCAAACGGTGGACGCCCCACCGCGCCTCTTCCTCATAACTGCTGCGGTCGTTCTCGGGGTCGTCGGGAGAGGTCGTCGTGACCCACGCCGCCCGCGCATAGTGCTCATCGGCTCCGCCGCTCAGCACGGGGAAGTCCGTGGGTGTGCTCAGTAACTGGTGCGCCAACGTGATCTGCCGGTTCAGGTGGCAGGCCAATGCCCCTACGGACATCTTGGCCAGCACACTCTCCTGGTCCCAGCGCTCGGTGAGCGCCGGCTCGTCGATCAGGTGGGCCACCGGGGGCAGGGTCTCGAGGAAGACGGCGTCGTAGCGGTTCGCAGGGTTCGTCACAAATCTGGATGCTGTCATCGACGGGGGAGCGGCAACAGTCGTTATTCGCTGGGTACCGCCGCTGCCGTGAAGTATCCAGAGGTCGTGCACATCCGCCCCGCCATCCCGGCCGACCTCGACGCCCTGCTCGCTTTTCCCCTCGACCGGGCCGTCGGCACCATCGGCCCGCGGCGCCTCCAGGAAGAACTGGCCGCAGGGCGTCTGCGATGGCCCTGGACCTGGCTCGTGCTCGACCAGGACGGCACGTTGCTCGGCCGGGCCCTGTGGTGGGGACGCTCCGACAGCACCGCACCCTTGGCCCTGGACTGCCTGCACCTGCTGGAACGTGTCCCGGATCGCGCCCAGGTCGCGGCTGACCTGCTGATATCGGCGCATCGCGCGCTCATCGGGTCGGCCCGGCCTCCCGCCTACCAGCTGGCCCTGCCCACGCACTGGCGTGACGACCCGGCTGCCCGGGACGCCGTCGGCTGGCGTCTGCGCGCCGCCGCCGCGGCCGCCCTGACCGAACAGGTGGAACGACTCCGCTACGCCTGGGAACCGAGGGCCGGGCAACCACCTGCGACTGGCCGCCTGCGTATGCGCCCCGGCACCGAGAGAGAGTTCCTCGACCTCTTCGAACGGGCGGCCGTCGGCACTCTGGACCTCAACACCCGCAGGTCCCTGGCGGTCATGACCCCTGCCGCCCAGGCCCGTGACGACTACGACTTCTACCTCGACTGCCCCGGTGAGCGGGACTGGTGGCGCATGGCCACCACCGCCACGGGGGAGCCGGTGGGTTTCATCGTTCCCTCGGCGACCCCCTACCACCGCAATGTCGGCTACCTCGGCGTCCTCCCCGCCCACCGGGGCCGGGGGATCGTCGATGACCTACTCGCCGAGATTATTCGTTTCCATGCCGGGCAGGGATCCGAATACATCACCGCCACCACTGATCTGGCCAACATCCCGATGGCGCGGGCGTTGGGGCGGGCCGGGTTCCGGGTGACGGAGAACCGTCTGCTCCTCGAGGCGCCCGTGGGGTCGGCCTGATGGTGGGGGAGGGGCCTTCGCCCACCCGTTCGTGATCGTGCAAGACCTCGCCGGTGGTGGCGTGTTTCGGCCGAGATCCGGCTCTGGGGAGGGAAGGCCAAGGCGGGGGACGCGGGCGGTCGTCTGGAGGTGGTCCTGTCCGGTTTCGCAGAAGACCCTCCAGCCGAGCTCGATGGGTGGAACTCGGCCTTGCGGCGAGCTGCTGCGGCCGTGAGACGGGGCTGCTGAGAGAGTCAGGTACGAGCGTGATGGTGCGGTGCAGCGTTTCCTGGTGATTCGGAGCTGCCCGTCGCCATCACTCATATCTGATAACAGGCTTTCGCTCACCAACAAAAGCACAGGCAACCCCGCCTGGAAGCTAGGAGCCCGGGGTCATCCGCCATCAGTGACCCGCGCGGGAGACCTGGGCTTCTTCTTCAAGGGTGAGGAGGGAACGGCGCAGGTGATCGAAGGATAGGGGGAGGTGGCTGACCGGTACGCCGTCGCGGCCGAGGGGCAGTGATCCGCGCGAGCCGGCGCGCAGTTCGGCGTTGAAGTTCTTGGCCTGGCCGACGTAGCTGCGTTCCAGCCCGCGCGGATGCAGGGGGAGACCGGCGGGGCGGATGGTTCCGTCGTCGGTGGGGGAGGCGCGTACCGAGACCCAGAGTGTCTTCGGGGCTGAGCCCTGCAGCTTCGACACCAGGATCTGGCGGGTCTCGAGCCAGCTTTCGACCAGGTGGCCGAGGGCGGGTTCCATCAGGGCCCGGCCGGTGTATCCGACAGGGGCGGGGACGTCGGGAGGCAAGGGGAGTGCGGGGATCGAGATGCTGCCGTCGGTGCCGATGCGGACGTCTTCGAGGGTCATGTCGCACAGGTCGATGGGGCGCAGGGGAGTGGTGATCATGATCGCGAGCATGGCGCTCAGGCGTATCGCGGCCTTGGACGGCGGGTCGATGGCCACGAGTCCGAAGGCGACCTGCCGCAGGGCACGGGCGTTCATGGGGGTGGGGGTGCGCAGCTGAACGGCGGGTTCGGTGTGCGTGATGGGAGTGCTGCCATGAGCCAGGGCCAGAGCGCGCAGCGCGGCAGCGCGGGCACGGGAGGCGGCCTGGCTGCGGGCGGCGCCCTGGGTCTGGGCGAGGATGCCGGTGGCGGCCCAGGGGAGGAACCAGCCGGCGAAGTCCTCACCGAGGATCTCGGTGACGTCGATACGCTGACCGGCGGCGAAGACCTGCTCGGGGAGGGTGTCGCGAACCTGTTCCTCGGTAGGGACACCACCGTGGATGCGGTGCAGGGCAGCAGCGGTGAGTGCCTGGTTCAGCGCCCACTCGCGTTGCCGCCGGGTGGATCGCGAGGCCCCGGAACGATCGAGAATCCCGAGGTATGACTGGATCGCTGTCCTGGCCTGCATTCTAGAGATGATAACAGGCTTGTGCTCTGCCATTTATACTCACCGAGAAAAAGCAAAGGACGAACAGGGAGCGACCGGCGTGGCGATACTTGGGGGGAGGTCGTCGCCCAGAGCGGTGGATGCGGAACCTTGGCCGAGCCCCACCCGAGACTGCCGCCTCGCCAATGTAATGGCCGCCGCGCCAAGCATCCAGGACAGGCCCTAGTGGGTCCTTGGTGTGGACGCGCGCAGGAGGCGAATTTCCGTGGCGATGGGATGGGGGAGGTCACCTGCGTTGTGAACGCACGTAACCTCTCCCCATGGGTAGCTCTTGGAAAGGCCGGGCTAGCGGGGAGAGTCGGGGGTGAAGCCTGACCGGCGGCCGCTTCCCCGGTTGTGCGGATCTCGATGGGCGACCGGCGACTTCGGTGGCGGTGGGGAATCAGGTGCGCTGGGTGTAGCGTCTTCCTCCTCGTGAGTGGCGAGTTCATCAAGGTTAGCTTGCGTCGATAACAGGCTTTGAGCAAACCCTTCCTCAACACATCCGTCGCCTACGGCGCCGAACGGCCCGGATGAACCGGGGCCTACGCTTGGCTCCCATCTCATGGGAGGGCGGGGCTTAGGAACGCATTGCGCCTCAATTACTGCCTGCTGCTCTGCCGAGGCATTCGTGGACGGGGAGCTGGCGCACCATCCGATGTGGGTGCGGGCACAGCTGGCGCTGGAGGCCGGTGGGCGCTGGCCGGAGGCACGGGATCGACTGACGCGGTTGTCCTCGGACGCGAATGAGGATCCAGCGGGGTTCCGGGTGGCGGCCAGGTATGTGGTGCAGAAGGCGGTGCTTTCCGGTGCCGCGTCCGCGGCGGCGCCACCGCCGGGCGAGTCTCGCTGAATCGTTACGCGAAAAGCCGTATTTCGTCAGTGAACGAATCGCACACTGACGGTCATGATCTTGGTGAGGGCTCGGCCTCTTCTGGTGGCCGGTGGGCTGTTGTTGTGTCTGACGGCTTGTTCGCCGGCGGACGCTGGGTACATGGGCGTGAGCGTGGACGAGGACGGTGCTCCGGTCGCGGTGATCGCGCTGTGCGAGGGAAACGTCAATGGACTGCTGCTGTATCTGGACGAGGACGAAGACGATTTCGTGAAGCTGGCCCAGTTGGATGCCACGACGCCGGTGAAGGGTTCGGCGGAGGTGCCGCTGGCATCCCCGGGGTCGGAATGGACGGTCAGGCACCCCTTCGAAGGGGTTCTGGAGGATGCCACCTACGACCTGGGCGGCTGGTCGGAGAACCAGGACTGGTCGATCAGGGCCTCTTTCAGCCAGGAGACGCTGAACGGATTGAAGCCGGGTCAGGTGTGGTGGGAGAAGTACGACCCGGAGCGTGAGGTGGAGGTAGAGATGGTCGATGAGACGGCGCACTTCCGGGAGCATGCCTGCGACGACTGGGAGAGCAGCGCGGGGTGGATGATCTCGTGGTGACCGGCTCACAGGGCCAGGCTCTCGAGAGCGCGCCCCAGGTGCGGATCGAAGGTGGCGGGGTCTTCGGCGCGGATCTGTGAGGGCTTCCACCAGCGGATCTCGGCGAACTCGCCCGGGTCGGGCGTCAGGTGCTGGTCGACGCGGCCGGTGAGGGCGAACCAGAGGCTGACGTCGGTGTGGCGGCGTTCGGGAGTGTCGCGGGTCTGCGTGACGGTGAGGAAGAACGGCGCTGCGCCCGTGACGGGGTCGGGGGTCGCGGTGATGCCGAGTTCTTCGGTGGTCTCGCGCCGGACGGTGTCGTAGGGATGCTCAGCGGGCTCGACGTGGCCTCCGACGGGGAGCCAGAGGCCGGCGAGGCGGTGGTCGCAGAGCAGGACGCTGTCGGCCTGGCGGTCGATGAGCAGGACGTACGCGACCAGGTGGGGTGAGGGTGTGCGGGGTTTGGCACGGCGGTAGATGTCGTCGGTGCCGGCCAGCCATTCCCGCGTGGTGGCCTGGTGGGCGCGGCCCAGATCGTCGTGCGGGGTCAGGGCTTCGACGAGATCGGTGATCTGCGTCTTGAGGGCTGCCGGGTCCATGGCGAGGATCGTGCCAGAGGCCACCGACAGTCTTTATCCTCGCGCTGTGACCTCGGGTTTCGAGAAATTGGACGAGCGGCAGCGGGTTCTGGTGGCCGCGTGGCTGCCGGGCGCTGAGGTGGTGCGCGACCTCAGCTGGGACCTCGTGGGTACGACGGTGCTCAAGGTCGTGCACGGTGGCGAGCGCTACGTGGTGAAGGCCGGTGATGAGCTGGATCGTCAGATGGCGCGGTGGTGGGCGTCATTGATTTTGGTCGGGCTGATTTACGGCCTGCGTTGACGGATTTCGCGCGGTTGTCGGCTCAGCAGTTCCGGGGGCGGCCGGAGTTGGAGGTGGCGTTTTTCGAGGGGTACGGCGAGCGCCCGGGGGATGTGGGGGCGTGGGAGCGTCTGCGGGTGCGGGAGGCGATCGGGACGGCGGCGTGGGCTCATCAGGTGGGTGATGAGGGGTTTGAGCGCCAGGGGTTGCGGATGATTGCGGAGGCCCTGGACCTGGAGCGGTAGGGCCCCCGCTCGGGGTGTTTACCGGGGGGTGATGCGGCCGAAGACGATCTCGTCGAGGTAGGTGCCGTTGACCCAGGCGTTGTGGCGCAGGGTGCCTTCTTGGGTGAAGCCGGCGGCGAGCGCGGTCTTGATCATGGCGCGGTTGTCGGCGAGGGTGCGGATCTCGAGTCGGTGCAGGCCGCGGGTGGTGAAGGCGTAGTCGGAGATGAGGCGGATGGTGTCGGTGCCCAGGCCGCGGCCGCGGAATGTGGGGCGTAGGACGAGGCCGATCTGGCTGTTGCGGTTGTGCAGGTCGATGCCCCAGAGGCCGACGTCTCCGGCGAGGTCTCCGGTGGCGAGGTCGACGATGGAGAAGACGGCGTGGGGGGCGTCGGGTTTGACGGCGAAGGGGGAGTCGTCGGGGTTGTCGGGGGAGATCGGGATCCAGGCTCGGCCGCTGGCGCGGGAGCTGTCGACGGGGTCGTGGTGCAGTTCGTTGTGCAGGATGGGGATGTCGGCGGCGCGGCGGGCGCGTAGGCCGGCCTTGTCGCCGCGGAAGCTGAGGGTGTCGAGTTCTGTGTTGCTCACGGCACTCACCTTGGCAGGAGGGTGGCGATGGTGTCCTGCCGTTAAATCAGAGGACGTCGCGATGGTGCAGGTAGGCGCGCAGGCCGGGTGGGATGTGGACGGTGTGGTCTTCCTGCTGGTGGTTCTCGAGGAACGCGGCCAGGAGACGGGTGTTGCGGCGGCGGTGTTGTTCAGGGTGTGGGCCAAGGTGATCTGGCCGTCGGTGGTGCGGTACTTGATGTTGGCGCGGCGGGCCTGCCAGTCCAGAAGGGTTGAGCAGCTGTGGGTTTCCCGGTAGGTGTCGAGTGAGGGGAACCAGGTGTTGATGTCGTTCATGCGGTGCTTGCCCAGGCCCATGTCGCCGGTGCAGCAGTCGACGACCTGGTAGGGCAGTTCGAGGATGGTCAGGATGTTCTCGGCCGAGGCCAGGAGGGTGTTGTGCCACTGCCGGGAGGTGTTCTCGTCGGCGGGGCAGACGACGAGAGGTTCTGGGGCTGCTGGGTGAGGGTGTCGATGGTGGCCTGGACCGTGGCGCTGCGTTCCTTGAGGTCGGCGCGCTGGTCGGGGGTTGCACTGCGGAATCCGTCGGAGAGGCGCTTCTTCTCGGCCCGGGACTCGTCGAGCTGGTGCTGGCTGGAGCGTACGTCGGCGTCCAGGGTGATGATCTTCTGGACGTCGATGTCGATGCCCTTGACCTGGGCGGCCCGTTCGATGAGGTCCGGGTGGTCCCGGATGAAAGCGCGATCCAGGGCTTTCGTGGGGGCCCGGGAATGATGGGGCGCCGGGGGAGAGGTCGCCATACTGCTCGACCATGGATCTGGACGCGTATCAGCGGGGTGCCCTGCGCACGGCGGCGCCGCGGGAGAAGAAGAACGAGCTGCTGCACCTGGTGCTCGGTCTGGTGGGTGAGTCCGGGGAGATCGCCGAGAAGTTCAAGAAGTGGGTGCGGGACCTCGACAGTGACGAGTCGCGCATCGACCGGGACGATCTGGCCAAGGAGCTGGGGGACGTGCTCTGGTACGTGGCGGTGCTCGCGGATTACCTGGACCTGTCCCTGGACGACATTGCGGCCGGCAACCTGGCCAAGCTGGCTGACCGCCAGGGCCGGGGAGTGCTGGGTGGTGCGGGGGACAACCGGTAACGGATCTAGGGGTGACGGTGAGCAGGTGGCCTGATGCCGAACCACTGCTCGGCCCCGAATTTCGGGTATCGCTGCACCTCGGCGAACCGAATTGCCATGAGCTCAGGTCAGTGAGGTGCAGGGGATGAATCGGTGATCTTGGACTGTCGGCGCACGGGGGAGTGGGCCCTCGATCGGGTCCCCGACGATGCACCTAAGCTGGGGGCATGGCTGAACGCTGGCGCTCCTCCGCTGCTCGGGACCTGGTCAAGAAGATCAAGAAGGCAGGCGGCGAGGTGGAACGCGCCGGTGTCGGCAAGATGAAGGTCTTCGGCCCGCAGGGCACGGTGACCATCGCGGAACCGTTGTCCGATTCGAGCAAGGATGTGGCCAGGAACAGCGCGGCCCGGCTGATCCTGGAGAAGACCGGCCTGACCATCTGACGGTCGAGGCGATCCCCGCTCTCAGGCAACTTGAAGAAGCCGCCTTTGTCCTGGCTGTTGGCCTTACTGGGGGAGGACACCAGTAGCGATCACGTAGGGACAGGTGATGCGGAAGGCCATGGGGTCTTCGTTCACCTCGGTCTGGAGCTGGATCACCTGCTCGCGGAGGTTCTCCCAGCGCCCGGCCGGTTCGAGCACGGAGCGGGCGTCCACCCACAACGGATGGCTGGCGAGGTCGGCCTCAGCATAGGCCTGAGGTGAGTCTGCGGTGATCGTTACGTCAGCGCGCTGGATCGTGAAGGTCATCCCCGCGAACTCGAATAGGTTGTTGAGGGCTGCGGGGTCATGCCACGCAAAGGCGTGACTGACCGGCTGATCGTGTCCAGCAGCGCTCAGGGCTTCGCGGCGCAACGGTCCCGGGCCGGCGGGCGCATCCTCAGGAGTCCAGGCGGCCAACATCAGCCGGCCGCCGGGGCGCAGCACGCGCGTCATCTCGGCTGCTGCTGTCGTCGCATCGGGAGCGAAGATGACTCCGAAGACCGAGACGATCGCGTCCGTGGAGTCGTCCGGCAACGGAATCCGGGCCGCCTCACCGAGCTGGAAGTCCAGCGTGAGGCCGGCCTGGTCGGCGCGGCGACGAGCCAGGGTCAGCAGGCGTGGTGCGGGATCAACGCCGATCACGCTCGCTCCTTGCTCAGCGGCGAGGAGCGCGGCGTTGCCGGTGCCGCATCCCAGATCCAGAACGCGGTCGCTGGGGGCTGGGTGCAGTTCCGCTATCACGGCCCGGGCAGCGGGTTCGAGTTGTGCTGCTTTGGCTTCGTATCGGCCGAGTCCAAAATCCACGCGCCGAGGATAGAGGACGAAGAACGCTGCGGCAGTTATCTCTGCTGAGGGGAGCCCTTCTCCAGATGAAATGTCATAATGTTCATTATCGGCGTTAGGGGAGCAGGGCCGAGAGGGGCTCTTTCGCAGCCATACTGTGTGCGGTGAGCAGTTCGGAATTGAGGTGTCTGGTCTGACGGCACGGGCTGGATGTACTGGTCCGGCTGGGGTGGCGGGTTCGCGGCGCAACGATTCACCTGGACTTCCGGCGGCCCGGAAATGATCACGGTACGGGCGCACACCGAACTGGACGGTGACTGGTCGCTCGGCGAGAACGGCGCCCTGGAACATGACGTCACGACCCTTGAGCAGGTCGATGCCACGGCGACCTGGTACTACCGGATCATCGCCGGCGCGGGCGGTCTGGGTGAGCCGTTGACCTTGCTGGAGCTGGACCGACCCTTGGATGAGTACCTTCCCGGGAACACATTTGCGCAGGTCGCAGGCTCCGAGATGAGGGCCATAAGGACCTTGCTGGAACTCTGGAAGGGTTGAACGAGGGCTTCTCCCCCGCCTGCGGATACGACATCGCCTCACTCTATGTCACCGCGAAAGCGGTTGCGAGACAGTGCCTTTCGACGTCTTTCACCTAGATAACTGTGATTATCTGCCACACAGGGGTTTTCGGTGCGTTTCAGGGCTCGGGCCATCAGATGCACATTGGACGTTGGGTCTCGCGGGGTTCCTTTCTTACAGTGCCGGACGTGACATGGATCTTCTCCCCCGAGACCGCCCGGATCGATCGGGACCTCGTCCACAGGTGGCTGAGCGAGCAGGCGTACTGGGCGCTGGGTCGTACCCGTGCCGCGCAGGACACCGCGATCGACGCCTCCCGTAACTACGGGGTGTACGACGAGCGTGGCGCTCAGGTGGCGTATGCGCGGGTGGTCACCGACGGCACCACGTTCGCCTGGCTGTGCGACGTGTTCGTGGATCCGGGCGTGCGTGGGCACGGGGCCGGGAAGCTGCTGGTGGCCGGGGTGCTGGAAGACCTGGATGGGCTGGGACTCCCCCGCACGTTCCTGGGGACCGCCGACGCGCACGGTCTCTACGAGCAGTACGGGTTCGCTGAGGCCGATCCTGCGCGGTTCATGCTCCGGGTTCCCGCAGTGCCCTGAGCAGGCGGCGCCCTGCATACCGGACAGTTCTGGGACAATGGACAGGTGTTCGAGTCCCAGCTGGTGCCGGTGGAGGTCACGTCTGTCCTGCCTGACGAGTTCGAGGTCGGGAACGGTGACGTGTGGCCCCATTTCGTGCGGGCCTGGCTGATCGCGCAGCGAGCGCAGAACACGGTGAAGACGTACATGACGGCGGAGCTGCAGTGGCGGGAGTTCTGCAAGGCTCGCTCGCTGCATCCGATCGACGCGCGCCGCGGTGACGTGGATGACTGGCGGGTGCAGATCCAGGCCACCGGCGGCTTCCACGGCCGGCCGGCCTCGGCGAACACGGTGCGCCTGAAGCTCGCGGCGGTGTCGTCTCTGTACGCGTACCTGGTGGGCGAGGACATTCTGGCCGCCTCCCCCGCCGCCCACATCAAACGTCCCCGGGGCGGCGACTTCGCCGCGACCGCCGCGCTGGACACCCAGCAGGCGGCACGCTTCCTGAGTGCCGCACAGGGTCTGGGTGAACTGTCGTACGTGGCCATGCGCATCCTGCTGGGCCGGGGACTGCGCGCAACGGAACTGGTCAGCCTCGACGTGACCGACGTCCGTCAGCATTTCGGTCACGTCACCCTGACCGTCACGCACAAGGGCGGGCGCCGTCAGGAACTGCCCCTGTCCCCCGGCACTGGCCACCTCGTGGCCGAGTACATCGGCGAGCGCACGTCCGGGGCGTTGCTGGTGAATGCGCAGGGTGGGCGGTTGAGTTACTGGGATCTGTACAACTTGACGGTGCGGGTGTCGCGGCGGGCGCGGGTGGGGCTGGATGTGACGCCGCATGTGTTGCGGGCTTCGCATGCGACGATTTATCTGGATCAGGCGGGGGCGCAGATCGATCGGCTGCAGGACGGTATGGGGCATGCGAGCTTGAACAATACGAAGGCGTACGACCGGGGTGCGGGGTCGTTGTCGCGGTTGGCGAGTGTGGCGACGGCGGTTGAGGACGCGTTCTTGCCCGGTTGATGGGCCGGCTGGTGGATGGGTGGGTGTTGTCGTGGGTGTCTTTCAGTCGACGAGGGTTTGTGTGCCGAGGACGAGTGCCAGGGCGAGGCGTTCGGCGTCTGCGGTGCCGGGTGCTGCGGTGTAGGTCATGAGTCGCAGGTCATCGCCGGCGACGAGGAGTGTGTCGCAGTCGAGCGTGATCCTGCCCACCGTGGGGTGATCGATGACCTTGTGGCGGGCGGGGTCGCGGCCGGGGTCGGCGTTGCCTGTTTTCCAGAGTTCGGCGAAGCGTGGGCTCTGGGCTGTGAGTTCGGTGACGAGTCGTGCGGCCGAGCGGTCGGCCGGATACCGCGACACGGTCTGTCGTAGGTCGGCGATGAGTCGCACCTGGTGCTCGGCGCGTTCGTCGGGCGTGGTCAGGACCCGTCCGGCCGGGCCCACGAGGTTGCGCCAGATCGCGTTGCGTTCGAGGCCGTGCCAGTGTCCGGTCTCGCCCATGAGGGCGTCGTACGGGGTGTTGGCGAGTAGGAGGTTCCAGGTGGCGTCGTAGACGACGAGTGGGACGTTCTCGAGACGGTCGAGGAGACGTTGGACGCTCGGCGGGATGCGTGAGGGCACGAGGTCGGGTCCGGGAGCGACGTGACCGGCCTCGCGGTAGAGCAGGCCGCGTTCGGGGTCGGTGAGACGCAGGCCGCGGGCAAGGGCCTCGACGACCTGGACGGAGGGGGATGTCGCCCGCCCCTGCTCGAGCCGCGTGAGGTAGTCGGGTGAGATGCCGGCGAGCGCGGCGAGTTCTTCGCGGCGCAGGCCGCTCGCGCGGCGGCGGCCTCCTGCCGGTAGCCCTACCGCCTCGGGCGCGACGCGATCGCGCCAGCGGCGCAGCATGCGCCCGAACTCCCACGATGGCATTCCTGCAGTGTGCGGTACTGCCTGGGTGTTGTCGTGGCCCCGGTAGTCCTACGAAAACCGCACGACTGCCTAACGGTGGGCCGGGTGGCGAGGCTCGGGTGACTGAGAGAGAGGTTCCACCATGAGCGCACAGCGTGTCCTTGTCACCGGCGGGTCGGGTTTTATCGCCGGGCACTGCATCTTGCAGCTGCTTGGGCGGGGTTATTCCGTCCGCACCACCGTCCGTTCGCTGGAGCGCGAGGCCGTGGTCCGCTCGGTGCTGGCCGCGGCCGGCGTGTCCGACGGCGCCGATCTGAGTTTCGTGGCCGCGGACCTGTTGAGCGATGCGGGGTGGCCCGAGGCGGTCGCCGGTTGCGACGTCGTTCTGCACATCGCCTCGCCGGTCGCTCCGGGTGGGGTCAAGGACGAGAACGACGTCATCCTGCCGGCGCGTGATGGCACCTTGCGGGTTCTGCGCGCTGCTCGTGACGCCGGTGTGCGGCGGCTGGTTCTCACGTCGTCGTTCCACTCGGTCGCCTGGGGGCACCCGCACGACCGGGGCCGCACGTTCACCGAGGCGGACTGGGGCGTCGTGGACGGCCCGGGCATGGACGCCTACGGCAAGAGCAAGACGCTGGCGGAGCGGGCTGCCTGGGATTTCGTGGCGGCGCAGGCAGGCGCGCTGGAGCTCACCACGATTCTGCCCACGGCGGTCATGGGTCCGGTGATGGGGCCGCAGATTTCCGGGTCGAACGGGCTGGTCCAGCGCATTCTGGACGGTGCCCTGCCGGGCTACCTGAACCTGTTCTTCCCGATCGTGGACGTCCGTGACGTCGCCGCGGCCCACGTGGCGGCCCTGGATGCCGAGGGTGCTGCGGGCGAGCGGTTCCTGGTCTCGGGCGATCCGGCGATCTCGATGAAGCAGGTCGGAGAGATCCTGCGTGAGCGTCTGGGTGATGCTGCCCCGCACCTGCTGACGCGCTCCATCCCGGACTTCGTGGTCAGGTTCGGTGCCCTTTTCTCGGCCGAGTTCCGGCCGGTCGTTCCCAACCTCGGCCACGCGCGGCAGGCCTCCAACGCCAAGGCCCGGCGGGTGCTGGGCTTCGAGCCGCGTCCCGCCGAGGAATCGATCGTCGATACCGCCCGCAGTTTGATCGCCCAGCGGCTCGTGCGGTCGTGATGTTCCGCTCTGCCGGCAGGTGTGGGCCGTCTCTGGTGTTGAGGGCCGCTTTGGTGACGCCGTAGTGGGACGTCGGCGATGCGGGTGCGGGGTCGTCTATTCGTGGGTGGGCGCGAAGGGCTCGTGGGTTCGGGCGTGGGTGGCGGCGGCGATGAGGGTGGGTGCTTCCGCCGGGACGAGTCGGTATCCGGTGCCGCGCAGGGTGTCGATGCGGGTGCTGGTGTCGGTGGTTCCGCTGCTGGCGCCCAGTTTTCCGCGCAGGGTGGCGATGTGGACGTCCAGGGTGCGGGAGGCGCCGACCCAGGTGACGTCCCAGACTTCTTCCATCAGGTTCTGGCGGGTGACCACGGCGCCCTGGCGGCGCATGAGGGCGGTGAGGAGGTCGCATTCCTTGGCGGTCAGGGTGACGGTGCCGGCCGGGCCGTGGATCTGGCGGGTGTCGGGGTCGATGTGGATGCCGAAGTCGACGACCGGGGCCGGTGGCAGGCGGTGCGGTAGCGCGCGGCGGATCACGGCGTCGATGCGGGCCAGGAGCACCGCCAGGCTGCAGGGCCGGGTCACGTAGTCGTCGATGTGAGGGTCGAGGTCCGGGTCCGGGGACCGGGGACGGTGGGTGGTCAGGGCGATGACCGGCATCCGGGTGGCGCTGGAGTGCGGGTGGGACTGGCGCAGGTGTTCGAGCAGCCAGCGAGCGCCATGACCGGCGGACGTCTTGTCCGATGCGTGGGTGGAGGTGTCGCCCGTCATGGTGCCGGCAGGGCTGGCCGTGCTGGCAGTGCTGGCAGTGCTGGCAGTGCTGACCGTGCTGGTGATGCTGGGTGGTGCGGGCAGGCCGAGGTCGAGCAGCAGGAGGTCTGCTCCCCCGGTCAACGCTGCGGCTTCGGTGGCGGTGGCGGCGTGCAGGGTCTGGAAGCCGTGGCCGCGTAGTGCCTGGGAGAGGGATCGCGCGACGTGGGGGTCGTGCTGGACCACGAGGATGCGCAGGCGAGCACTGGTTCGCGTGTTCGGCACTTGTCCCCCACCACCCGTCGTCTAGGTGATCCCTGGTCATCGTAGGTTGCTGGCATCGGTCGGCGGCAGTGGGTGACGGGGCCAATGTCGACAGCACGGTCTGCGGGTAGCTGCGGACGGTGGCCCGGTGGTGCCGGTGGGGTGCGAAAACCGGTGGTGGGGCGTTGGTGTGCCTAGTTGTTGTGCCTGGTTGTCGTGCCGCTGGATCGATTGTCTGGTGATGGGCGGAGCGTTGTACACCGTTTGAGATTTCCCATGTGCTGATTCGTTGCACATCGCGTCTGTTCGTAGGGATGGCAGATCAAGGTCATGCTGTATGGGTGGCGTGCCGAGAGGATCTCGAAGTTCCCTCGAACGTCAAGGGGTGGGGTGATCCCCGTCCCTGGTCGGACGTAGAGCAAGCCCTCGAGGCCGCGATGGCCTCGCTGATCGCCCGATCCTCGGAGGGCTGCGGCTTCGTCGTGGCGTATGTGCCCCACAGTCCTCTGGGCCAGGACGAAGGAGTTGACCTGTCCTGGGAGGTGAACTTCGGTCTTGGCCCCTGCGGTCAGGACACCTACGAGCTGGCGGGTCATCCCGCGGCGGTGGTCGAAGAGCTGGTCACGTCCATCTCCACCGTCGCAGAGGTCACGGTGCCGAGCGAGGTGGAGGACCTCGTCCACCAAGCCGCTCGGTTGTGGCGCGGGTGGTCACAGTTGCTGGCGGACGTGGCGCGTCTGTGCTGCCACCTGCCTGACGAGGACGCCGGCATGGAGCTGAGCGTCGGGTACACCCCCACCGGAGAGTGCGGGCTGTGGCGCTGGACAGTCGCCATCCCGGTGCCGGGTACGCAGTACCCGGCAAGTGAGTGGGAGGGGAGCAGCCCCGTAGAGGTGTTGGGGGCAGCGCTGGAAGAGGCGGACGTCTGGCTGCAAGGGTTACCTGCTGGGCATCTACGAGTCCTCTGAGCCCAGGACCGGCCTTCAGAAGATAGGCCAGAGCGCGCGTCAGGGCGAAACCGCGAGCGCGGCGCCAGATCGCAGTGTCCAGGGCCGGTTGGTAGGTGGGGCGGTAGCTGCGGTGGAAGTGGTTGATGGGCTGGTCGGGGTCGTCGGGGTCGTCGGGTAGGAGGATCCAGGCGGCGGAGAGATCGACGGCTGGGACACCGGCGAAGAGGTCACCGAAGTCGATGACGCCGGTGAGGGTTCCCTCGCCGGTCAGGACGTTGGCCGGGTGCACGTCGCCGTGCACCCATACGGGTGGGCCGTTCCAGAGGGGGGGCGGCGAGCGCGTCGTCCCAGAGGGCGCGCAGCGCGTCGGGGTCACCGATCAGGCCCAGGTCGGTAGCGACGGTGAGGTGGTGGGTGAAGCCCTCGGTGTATCGCTGAGTGCTCCTGCGCGCTCGCGGCCGGTGGGGGCGTGCGCGGGTGCGGGCCGGTGCAGGGCGCCCAGGAAGGTGGCCAGAGCTTCTGCTGCGGGGCGGGCGCGGGTGAGAGGGGCGCGGTCGGCGGGTTCACCGGGCACCCAGGTGGTGACGATCCAGGCACGGGGAAACCGCCCGGAGGGCTCACCCAGGCGCTGGGAAACAGGGACGGGCAGAGGGAGGTGCCCGGCCAGGGTGGGGACCCAGGTGTGTTCCTTGCGCAGGAGCTCGCCGGCCGCATCGGTGGCCCAGGGCAGGCGGATGGCCAGATCCTCGCCCAGGCACCACAGCTGGTTGTCCCAGCCCCGGGCCCCCAGCTCGATGGGACGAGCGGCCAGGTCGGGGTGTTGCTCGCGCAGGAGGTCGCGGATCAGGTCGGCGGTGATCTCGGCGGGAGCCATGTCAGGTAACGCTAGAGCGTGTGCCGGAGGTGAGAGGGTGCAGTTCAGCAGGGCCCACCAGGCCCAGCAGGCCCAGCAGGCCCAGCAGGGTTCAGCAGGGCTCAGCAGGGCTCAGCAGAGGCCGGTGGGTTCGGTGTCGTGAGCGTCGGCGGTGGGGTGGGCGTTCGCGAACGATGCGTCGATGACGTCCAGCAGCGGTGGGGATGCGACGCGCAGGATCTTGCGCAGGGCGTGCTGGAGTTGCTGGAGCTCCTGCTCGGTGAGGGCGTCCACGACCAGGCGGCGGGCTTCGCGGACGTGGGCGGGGGCGGCCTCGACGATCTTGTCGTACCCGGCGTCGGTGAGGACGGCCTCGACCGAGCGCAGGGGGCCTTCCATGCAGCTGCGGCGCTGGACCCAGCCGGCGCGTTCCATCCGGCTGACGGCGTGGGACAGACGGGAGGGGGAGCCGTGGGAGAACATCGCCAGTTCGCACATTTTCATGGCGCGCTCGGGGGCTTGGGAGAGGCCGGACAGGACGGAGTACTCGAAGAAGTTCAGGCCTGCGTCGCGCTTGAGCTGGTGCTCGATGGCGGTGGGTAACGCCGAGCTGGCCGCGACCACGTGCATCCACCGGTAGGTCTGCTCGGGGGTCAGCCAGGGGGTGTCGTCACTCACACGCCCAGGCTACTGGATTGAATGTTCAACCGATAGGTGGCAACATCCTGCTCGGACTTGAACATTCAATCCAACGATCTGATCTCACTGGGAGCACCTTCCATGACCCTTCTGCGCATCGACGCGAGCATCCTCGGCCCCAACTCGGCCAGCAGCGAACTGGCCGACCTGGTGCTGGCCGCCTGGACCGCAGAACGCCCCGACGAGCAGGTCGCCACCCGCCACCTCGGCTCCGACCCCCTGCCCTCCGACGCCTGGGCCACCGCCGTCATGGCCGGCTACACCCCCGAGGACGCCCGCAGCGATGCCCAGAAGTCCGCCGTGGCCCTGGCCCAGGAGCTGCACGCCGAGCTGGTGAACGCCGACCACGTCGTCCTGGCCTTCCCCCTCTACAACTGGGGCGTCTCCCAGCACGTCAAGACCTGGATCGACCTGGTCATCGCCGGCGCCAACCCCGGTGACCGCATCCTGGAGGGCAAGCCCGTCGTCCTGCTGGTCACCCGCGGCGGCAACTACTCCCCCGGCACCCCCAAGGAAGGCTGGGACCACAGCGTCGGCTACCTGACCCGCGTCCTCAAAGAGGTCTGGGGCGCCAACCTCACCGTCGTGGAGCGCGAATTCACCCTCGTGGGCGTCAACCCCGCCCTGGACCAGTTCGCCGAGATCGGCGCCCAGCTGAAGAAGGACGCCCACGAGGCCGCCACCGCGGCCGGCAAGTCCCTCGCCGCCAGCTGACAGTCCTACCCTCTCGCCCGGCCCGGTCGAGGAACCCCCGCCTGCGCCCACCCTCCTGCGGTGAGCGCAGGCGGTTCGTCGTCCACCGATCTCCCTGCACCGGGATGCCCCGCAGGTCGTGCAGGACATCAGCGTTCAGACCCCAGGACGCCGTGCGTGGGCATCCGGGCGAACGGACCATGCAGGCCGCCAACGCGGTCCGTATCAACGTGGCCCACGGGAGGGGAACCCGCACGGGACGGGCCTCGACGTATGCGGTCGGTGATGGATGCTCAACGGCTGATCGCGGACTACGGATCGTGCGGGGTTGTGCCGATGGGGGGGCATGGAGCTTCTGGCGGCGGTGCTGGCGTTCATCGTGGCGGCGATGTACGCGATCATCGCTTTCGGGGTGCTTCCACAGTTGGCTCGGGCGGAGCAGATGGAGCCGGGGCTGCTGCGCGTGGCGCGGTGGGGGGCCATGGCGTTCTTCGCCGGGTGCGCCCTGACTCATCTCGGCATGGGAATCCACTGGTTGCACGGGGTCGGCCCGGGAGCGGATCTGGCGCCAATGACCGGTATGCCGGGCATGGCAAGTGCCTCGACGGGCGAGATGGTGCTCCAGGATGTGCTGCCGCATGTGGCTCAGGTCGTCGGTGGTGGGTTGCTGATCGCGATCGCGTGGAGCCGGCTGGAATGGTCGGTCCTGTCCAAAGACGTGGCGCGAGAACTTCGCGAGCACGAGGTGCAGTACCGATCGGCGTTCGAACGGGCCCCGGTCGGCATAGTTCTGGTGGGCGTCACGGACGGGGTTCCGGGACAGATCCTTCAGGTCAACCCGGCCCTGTGCGCTCTGGTCAACCGGACTGAGGATCAACTTCGCGGCAGCATGTACCAGGATCTCTACGCCCCGGCGGACATGGGCATGCTCAACAGCAGCCTGACCCGGTTGATCGCCGAGGGCGCGCTCGCGGACCAGGAACGCCAAGTCGTCCGGCCGGGTGGGCAACCCGTCTGGGTCAGCGTCGGAGCCTCACTGGTGCGTGACGATTCAGGATCACCGCTTTTCGCGGTGGCTGTGGTACGTGACATCACCGGGCAGCGGCGCGCTGAAGAACTGCGGAACGCTCAGCAGGCGGTGGCCCGGGTGGTATCCGAAGAGGGCTCGGCCGGCACCGGGATGGTCGCCATCCTGCAGGTGATCTGCCAGAGCCTGGGATGGGCCGGCGGAGAGTACTGGGAGTCCGACGTCGGGGGTGACCTGATCGCCCGGGTGGCATCCTGGCCGTCTCCGGGCGTGATGTCGCCTTCCACCGGTGATGCTGAGCCGGCCTTCACCCGCGGGCAAGGGCTACCCGGGGCGGTGTGGTCGAGCGGGTCACCGATCTGGCTCGGTGATCTGGCCCGCGCGCCGGGGCCTTTCGCGCGGGCCCCGTTGGCCCTGCAGGCCGGGATCCATGCGGTCCTGGGGATACCGCTGCGCTCCGGCGACCGCCCGGGTGTGCTCGTCTTCTTCGCCTCGCAGATGGACGAACCCGACGCCGACACCTCGACGGCGCTGGAGGCGATCAGCGCCCATATCGGACGCTGGGCCGAGCGCGCGCGGGCCGAGGAATTTCGCCGCTTCGTGGAATCGGCACCGGACGCGACCGTCATCGCCGATCAGGACGGCCAGATCGTCCTGATCAACGCCCAGACCGAACGGCTGTTCGGATATCCGCGCAACGAACTGCTCGGCGAGAAGGTCGAAAAACTGGTGCCTGAGCAGTTCCGGGCCGCCCACCCCGGCCACCGGGCCGAGTACTTCCTCGACCCCACGGCCCGGTCGATGGCCTCCGGGCTCGACCTCTACGGCCTGCGTAAGGACGGTACCCAGTTCCCGGTCGAGATCAGCCTCAGCCCGCTGGAAACGGACGGCGGGCTCTGGGTCTCCAGTTCGATCCGTGACCTGACCGAACGCCGCCAGGCCGAGGAGGCGCGCTTCCGCCTGGCCGCGATCGTCGACTCCTCCGACGACGCGATGCTCAGCTCGACCCTGGATGGAACGATCACCAGCTGGAACCCCGCCGCCCAGGAAATCTTCGGCTACACCGCGGACCAGGTGCTCGGTTCCTCGATGTCCATCCTGATACCGGCAGATCACGCGAGCGAGGCCGAGGAAATGCTGGCCCGGATCCGGCGCGGCGAACGAGTCGAGCACCACGACGCGGTCCGCCGCTGTGCTGACGGTCACGAGATCGACGTCTCGATCAGCCTGTCCGCCATCCACGACCAGCACGGGACCCTGATCGGCGCGGCCAAAGTCGTCCGCGACATCACCGCCCGCAAACAAACTGAGGTGGCCCTGGCCGAGGCCAAGGATGCCGCAGAAACCTCCAGCAAGGCGTTCGAGGCCTTCAGTTATTCAGTGGCCCACGACCTGCGAGCCCCCCTACGGGCCATCGACGGGTTCAGCCAGGCCCTCACCGATGAATACACTCCGATCCTCGACGAGATCGGCCTTGACTACCTCCAACGGGTGCGCACCTCCGCCCAACAGATGGCCGCGCTCATCGATGGCCTCCTCAGCCTGGCCAAGGTGACGCACAGCGAAATCTCCACCACGACGGTCGACCTGAGCGCCCTCGCCACCACTGTGCTGGCCCGCCTGCAGGAAGAATCACCGCTGCGACGGGTGGACGTGCTCGTCGAACCCGGGCTCACCACGCTCGGGGACCGCACGTTACTGGCCAACGCCCTGGAGAACCTGCTCACGAACGCCTGGAAATTCACCCGCGACGCACCCCAGGCCCGCATCGAGTTCGGTCGTGACGGCGCCGGATACTTCGTTCGCGACAACGGCGCAGGGTTCGACATGGCCTTTTCCGCGAAGCTTTTCGGGGTGTTCCAGCGCCTGCACAGCCCGCAGGAGTTTCAGGGCACCGGGATCGGCCTGGCCACCGTGCAACGGATCATCCAACGACACGGAGGACACATCCAGGCCAACAGCAGCGTCGGGCACGGAGCCACTTTCCACTTCACCCTCGCGGAGAAACCCTGATGAACCACCAACGCCCAGAGGTCCTGCTGGTCGAGGACAACCCCAACGACGAGGCTCTCACCTGCCGGGCACTGCGCACCAGCACACGGCGCATCGACGTCACGGTCGTGCGAGACGGCGCCGAGGCCCTCGACTACATCTTCGCCGTGGGCCAGTTCGAGGACCGCGATGTGATGGTCCAGCCCAACGTCGTCCTGCTCGATCTCAACCTGCCCAAAATCAGCGGGCTGGACGTGCTCAAAGCGATCCGGGCGGACGAGCGCACACGTCTGCTGCCGGTCGTGATCATGACCTCCTCCCGGGAGGATGTCGACCTGATCGACGGCTACCAGAACGGCGCGAACAGCTACGTCGTCAAACCCGTCAAATTCGAGGAGTTCGCCGAACGAGTCCAGCAACTGGGGGTCTACTGGATCTCGACCAACGAATCCCCGAACACCCGCACCACCTGATCCAGGCACGGTCCTGCGTGCGCCTGCACGACGGGTGGCCCTCCGCTCAGCGGTGTCTGCGCGTCAGGCCCCTGAACAGGACCGGTGTCCCCTCGTCCGGTGACCCTTACACTGGCCCCGCGCGCAGCCCACCCCCTGCCCGAACACCGGGGATGCCGGACACCAGCGTCCAGGAGCCCACCATGAGCGAGCCCACCGACACCCTGCAGACCCTGGCCGGTGTGACGACGCTGGTCTGCGACCCGGCCGGGCCACCCCTGACCAGCGAGCGCGAGGCCACCGACCTGGTCGGCAACGCCGCCTGGCAGGGCGCGACCTGGGTACTCCTGCCCGCCGCCCGCCTGGGCGAAGACTTCTTCCACCTGCGCACCGGCCTGGCCGGCGCCATCACCCAGAAGTTCGTCACCTACCACCTGGGCCTGGCCGTCACCGGCGACATCAGCGCCCACACCACGGCCAGCGACGCCCTGGGCGACTTCGTGCGCGAGAGCAACCGCGGCCGGCACCTGTGGTTCCTGCCCGACCTGGACGCATTCACCGCCCGCCTGACCGGCTGAACCACACAGAACCACGCAGAAGGGCTTGGTCCTGGCTCACAGGCCCAGGCTCTTGGCGGCCGCACCGTCCCACAGGGCACCGCGGCGCATGTACCGGTCCACGGCCGCCGACCGCCAGTCACCGTCGGCCATGATCACGTGCCGGGCCACGCCGTTCTTCGCGCTCTGCGTGGCAAAACCCGCCCGCAGCGAGTGCGCACCCCACGTGCCCGGCAGGCCCGCCGCCTGCGCACGCTGCGCCACGATCGTGCGGATCACCTGCGGCGTGAACGCTTTCGTCCCCACGGTGCCCCAGCGCGTCACCGGCCGGAACACCGGACCACGGGTGATCCCCGCGACCTGCAGCCACGTCGTCAAGGCCGTCACCGGGCACGTCACCCGGGAGGCACCGCGCGGAACGGCCCGCGGGTTGCGCTCGGTGCCGGCCTGGTCCCGCTTGGTCCAGCGGGGCGTCAGGACCAGTCCCTCCACCTCCTCGCGCAGGTCTTCGACCTCGATCCGGGCCAGCTCCGAGCGGCGCATCGCGGTGGCCAGCCCGACCAGGATCACCGCCCGGTCGCGCAGGCACACCAGTTCCGCCTTGCGCAGCGCCCGCACATCGCTGACCCCGCGCCGCTCCACCGCCAGGTCGTGATCCATCGTGTCGACGATCCGCTGCACGTCGCGCACCATCAACGCCGACATCTGGCGCACCAGACGTTCCTGGTCCTGACGGGCATACCCCTGCAACCGCAACCGCAACTGACCGTCCTGACGCGCCGAGGGCAGACCCAGCTCCGCGTGCCGCGCCCAGATCGCCGACAGATGCTGGTTGATCGTCGGCAGGCTCGCCGGGACCTGCCGATCCCGCAGGTGCGCCACGAACGCCCGCACCGTCGAGGCGCTCGCCGGCAACGCGACCAGCGCGTTCTCACCGGCCCACCCCTCGAACGACTCCCACGCCCGCCGGTACGCCGCCCGCGTCGAAGGTGCCAGCGAGTCCTGCGCGGCCTGCTCATCGATCGCCGCCAGCCGCGCCGCGTACGCATACGCCGGATCCAGCTCACCCCCCGCCGCGATCACGGCGAGTTCGGACGTCTCACGCCAGGTTTCGGGATCAGGAACGGCGGAGGAGGTCATGTGCCCATTCTGCCCCGTTCGCACATTTCAAGACTGTCGCACCCGGCTGATACCCCTATGGGCATGCCGAACCAGCCCCCGCCTTCTCTCCTGCCGGGCCCGGTGGGCGTGCACACCAGCGGCGATCTGCCGGCCGAGCTCGCCGATGCCCTGCTCAACGCCGTCACCACGGTCGCCGTCACGGTCTACGCGCCTGCCTGATACACCGCGATTCTGCCCTGCCCGACGTCCTAGGAGCCCCATGCCCACCACCACGTTGTATCTCGTGCGTCACGGCGAGCAGAAAATTGAGGACGAGCACGAGGGCGACAGTGGCCTGTCACCCACCGGTCGCATCCAGGCCGAGCAGCTGGGCCGGCGCCTGGCCGGCCTGCAGGCCTCGGGCACATCGTTCGACGCCGTGCACCACAGCAGCCTGGCGCGGGCCGTGCAGACCACGCAGATTGTTGCCGGTCACCTGCCCGGGGTCGCGGTGCACGCGTGTGACCTGGTGCGCGACCGCACCCCGGTGCCCGACACCTACCCCGTGCGCTACCGCGACTTCTTCGCGCAGGTCCCCGACGACGAACGCGACCCGGGCGCACGCGCCCTGCGCACCGCCGTGGAGCACCTGGGTGCCGTCGGCGAGCGCGAGCGCACCGACCTGGTCATCACGCACAACTTCGTCATCGGCTGGTTCGTCCGGCACGTGCTGGATGCCCCCGAATGGCGCTGGCTCGGCCTGAACCAGGCCAACGGCGCGATCACCGTCGTGCGCTGGAGTCACGACCCGCACGCCCCGGACGACCCGCAGCGGCCCGGGCGCCCACCGGCCCTGATCAGCTTCAACGATGTCGGGCACCTCGACACCGATCCGCGCACCTGAACCCCGGCCCGGACCCCGAGCACTGACCAGACGCGTAGTCCGGCAACCGATCACCTTGTCCCGAGCGGAGGCCTCGATGATTTCCCACCCGCAGCGCAACCAGAACACCCCGCTCACCGAGCAGCCGACCCCGGGGCTGCCCACCTTGTGGACCCAGGTCAACCGCCTGGCCCGGGCCAACGGCCTGGAAGTCCTCGGGCCCGCCCTGCACGCCCTGCCCACCGGGGTCCCCGTCTTCGAGGTCATGCCCCGCGATGACAGCTGAACCCCCCAGGGGTGTCCTTTTAGACCATATTTATGGAGAATGTCGCAGTCCCTACCGGGACGACCGAGAAAGAAACCCTGACGATCGGATTTCTCGACCATGCGCAGAGGATCACTCCGAACGATCATGACCGCGGCCGCCACGTCCGTCGCCCTCACCCTGGGCGCCGGGGTGGCCAACGCCGCCGCGACCCCGGGCGCACCCGGCGCTGGTGACGTCTACTTCCCCGACTACGGCAACGGCGGCTACGACGTCCAGCACTACGACGTGCGCGTGCGCTACCAGCCCGCCACCGACCAGCTGAGCGGCACGACCACCATCCTGGCCCACAGCACCCAGGACCTGTCGCGGTTCAACCTCGACTTCGCCCTGGACGTCTCCTCGGTGCAGGTCAACAACCGGGCCGCGACCTTCACCCGCGAGGGCGAGCACGAGCTCGTCGTGACCCCCGCCCGCCAGATCCCCAAGGGCGCGAACCTGACCGTCACCGTCAAGTACGCCGGGATCCCCTCCCAGGTCGAGGTCAACGGGTACACCGGCTGGAGCCGCACCGCCGACGGCGCCCTGGCCGTGAACGAACCCGAGAGCGCCTGGTGGTGGTTCCCCAGCAACGACCACCCCACCGACAAGGCGACCTACGACGTGTCCGTGCTGGCCCCCGACGACGTGCAGGTCATCAGCAACGGCACCCTCACCAGCGGCCCCAACCTCGAACTCAAGGGCTGGAACCGCTGGTCCTGGCGCTCGACGAAACCCCAGGCCACGTACCTGACCTACCTCGCGATCGGCCGGTACGACATCGAGACCGACACCGCCGCCGACGGCTCACCCATCCTGAACGCGTTCTCGACCTCCCTCGGGGACTTCGAGGGCGCCGCCCGCGCCGGTATCAACCGCACCAACGAGATCATCGAGACCGAGGAAACCTGGTTCGGGAGGTACCCGTTCGAGGCCCGCGGTGGCGTGGCCGCCATCCCCGGCGCCCCCGGCTTCGCCCTGGAGACCCAGACCCGCCCCGTCTACGACGGACGATTCTGGCGCCGCGGCAGCAACACCTACGTCGTGGCCCACGAGAACGCCCACCAGTGGTTCGGCGACTCGGTCTCGGTCACCCAGTGGCGTGACATCTGGCTCAACGAAGGCTTCGCCAGCTACGCCGAATGGCTCTGGTCCGAGCACGAAGGCGAAGGCACGCCCCAGGAACTGTTCGACTTCACCTACGCCAGCTACCCCGCCGACAACCCGTTCTGGCAGGTCCTGCCCGGCGACCCGGGCGCCGACAAGGTCTTCGACGGCGCCGTCTACGACCGCGGCGCCCTCACCCTGCAGGCCCTGAGGCTCCAGATCGGCGACGACGCGTTCTTCGAGCTCCTGCCCACCTGGCTCCAGAAGCACCAGTACGGCAACGGCACCACCGATCAGTTCATCGCCCTGGCCGAGAAGATCTCCGGCCAGCAACTCGACGACCTGTTCACCACCTGGCTGTTCACCCCCGAACGCCCCGACCTGGGCGTCGGCACCACCCTGGCCCGCCGCAGCACCGCCGACACCGACACCACCCCGACCCGGCCCAAGTCCTGGAACAAGATCCAGCAGGTCCACACCGCCCACGCCGACCTCCAGGCCTCCTGACCTCGGTCGACCACACCACCCCGTCCACCCGCGGGTGAGGCGGGCGGTCCCCGTCGCATGACCGGGACCAGCCCGTCTCACCACGGCCCGCCTAAGCCCCGTCCTGTCGGGACACACAGCACTAGGAGTAGGAGCTGGTCGGCCATGAGAACCAGCCCTCGGCGAGGTTCAGGGCCACAGCAGCCCAGTGCCGTTGCAGCGCCAAGGACTCGATCAGCTCCACGAGTCCGGTCGGCAACAGCGCCGAAACAGCCGGCTCCGGCCGGCCTCTGAAGTGACATGCTCGAGCGATGATCCACGTGCCCGAGCGTCTTCGTCATTCGGTTGCCGGTGGCCCGGGGGGCGATGAGTGGCTCGAGGCTCTCCCCACGCTCGTGCAGCGCAACGCGCGACGCTGGCAGTTGACGCTTGAGCGCCCCTTCGACGATGGCATGGCCGCCTGGACCGCCCCGGCGGTCGGGCCGACCGGAGCCCCCGTGGTGCTGAAGATCTCTTACCCGCACTCCGAGGCCCGGTACGAGGCGGACGCTTTGCGGGTGTGGGCCGGGAACGGGGCTGTGCGCATCCTGGACGCGCACGAGGACGACTGGGCCCTGTTGCTGACCGGCTGCCGGCCCGGCACGGCCCTGCGCGACGCAGACCTCGATGAGGCCGCGCACATCCGCATCGGTGCCGAGCTGATCGAGCGGATGGCAAGCGTGACGGTGGCGCCCGATGCGCCGTTTCCCCGGCTGGTCCAGGTCGCGGCCGAGCTCGCCGACATCGCCGGGGAACGGATGGACCGGCTGGCCGGCTCCGCCCCGATCCCGTGGGACAGGGGCCTGCTCCTGCACGCGGTGACTCTTCTACGAACGCTGCCGGTCGGCGCTCCCCGAGAAGGACTCGCGCACGGCGACCTGAACCCGGGCAACATCCTGCGCCATGACACTGACGGCACGGCCACCTGGGTCGCCATCGACCCCAAAGCAGTGGTGGGCGACCTCGCCTGGGACCCCTGGCCCTTGATCACGCAGGTCGGCCACTGGACGGAGGCAGTACCACCAGCCGGCGTGCTCGCCGAGCGCACGCGCCTGCTGAGTGACCTGACGGGTCTGGACGGTGCGCGGGTCGCGGCCTGGGCGACGGCCCGGGGAGTGGAGTCCGCGCTCTGGGCAGCAGACCGCGGCTGGTGGACGGGATTCCGCGGGGCCGACGGTGAACTGGAGCGGGCGCGCGCATGGGCGAGCGCCACCACCATCCTCGGCGGCTGAGCCGGTGCCGGTCACCTCGTCCGCGAGCGCGCACGGCTGATCGAGCCCTGGACCGGCACCCCACCGACGCCGCACCCGATGAACACGACGACCTCATCTGGGCGGACCTCGACCAGGCCCGCAATCTCGATCTGGCCCATCCTGACCACCACTACCCGCTGCCGGCCGATCTCCTCACCGAAACAGAGATCACGAAGGGAGGCCGCCGTACTTCGCGGTGAGCAGCGTGAACACTTCGGTGTAGGCATCGACGTGTGCGCCGGGCCTGGCAGCGCCCCTCCTGGCCCAGACCAGCGTGTCAGCGCCGATGCGAGCTCCCCGTTCCATCAGCAGCCGGACCACACCAGGATGTCCGCCATAGGCCGCGGTCCTCAGCGGTTCACCGGTGGTGGTCTTGGGGTCGTTGGGGTCTGCACCGTGCTCCAGCAGCAAGCGCACGATGTCTGTGTGACCTCGGCCGGCCGCTTCTGTCAGGGGAGAACGCGCAACGAACTGTGGCGCTGCACGAATCTCCAGGTCTGATCGGATCTGGCGCAGGACTACCTCGGGCATCCTTACCTGTGACAGGGGGTGGCCTTGGACGGTTGCTTCGGCCTCCAGAAGGACGCAGGCCATCGGGAGCAGACCGTGCATGGCGGCGTAGCGAAGAGGGAAACTTTCGCGGCCCTGCCCCATGCGCTGGTCCGGGTCGGCCCCAGCCGCCAGTAGTTCCCGGGCGACCTCGACATGGTGGTGCTCGACGGCCGCCACGAGCGCGGTGTCCCCCCGCGAAGACGTGCCATCAACGCCTACGCCGCACTTCAGGAGCGCTCGGACAGCGCGAAGATCGCCATTGCCGGCAGCCTCGGACAGCGCGTCGGAGCTGGCCACGTGTTCGCTCACCTCGCACGTTTCCCTCATCGACGGCTACCGCCGGGGGACGTAGTCCTGGGTCCAGGCGCGCACCAGCTCCTCGTGCACCCGACCGTTGGACAGGATGCAGCCGTTCACCGGCCGGTCGTAGCGCTGAGCCGCGCCCAGCCGGTCGGTGACCGTGCCACCGGCCTCGGTGACCAGCAGGGCGATCGCGGCCACGTCCCACGCCGCGCTCCCTCGGTGCCCATCAGGAACGCACCCAGCCGGCGGTCAGCAGTGACACGTCGTCCAGGAGCGCACCGAACACCGCTTCGGCCGCACCCACCAGACCCGCATCGGCGCCGAGCGCGATCTCCTCCACCGGCAGCACACCGTACCCGGCGCCGAAAAGCCCACCAGGCCCACCACCATCGGCCGTGATCGCTGCACGCACCACCTGGGGGGCAGCCCTCAGCAGCGCCGCCGCGTGCCCGGACAACAGCACCAGATCCGGATCATGCACCAGCACGAGCGCCCCGATACCCCGCCCCAGAGACACTGCGGCCCGGTGCACGGCCTCCGCAGCACGCTGCGGATCAACCGCCACCAGTCCGTTCGCCGGGTCAGCGGTCCCCGGCGTAGCACGCGCGGCGCCGGCGGCAGGCACCGGCGCCGTCTCCCGGTCAGCCGACCGGCCACCCGCACCACGCCTCCGGCCCGAAGCAGAGACGCCACCGGCCGCGGACGTCATCGCCGCGAAGACCACGTCCGCCGCGGCGCTCGCCGCACCCGGGGCAACGGTGAGCCCGGCCTCGCGGGCCAGCGCCATCTGGTCCACCTCGGTCTCCCAGCAACCGCGCGCACCACACCGGCACACCCGATCCTGCGTACCGAACGGCAGGTGCCCGTACTCACCGGCCAGACCACGGCGCCCGGTGACCGCACGCCCATCCATCAGCAGCGCACCGCCCAGCCCGACATCGGCGTGCAGCACCAGCACGGTCCCGACCGCACCAGAATCGGCACCCGAGCCGGGAGTGTCCGCCTCGCCGGGGCCCGTCGGTTCACCGGCGTCCTTGACGGCCCGGCCCCGGACGGTCTCCGCGACGGCCACCAGCGTCGCGACGTTGCCCACGTGCATCCGTTGCCGTTCCTGTGGTGATGACGCGTGCTCCGACCGAAAACCCAGACACCCCAGCACATCAACTGCCGGGCCGAACCAGCCCAGGCCCGGCGCCGACAGCACCTCACCGCTGACCCGGTCGACCAGGCCGTGCACCGCGATCCCGACACCGGCCACCCGCGCACCGAGCGCGTCCAGGCGTGAGGTCAGCAGCTCACCCACCACCGCGAGCACATCCGGCACCGCATGCGAGCGCAACGGACGGGTCTGCACGTCCACCAGCCCACCGGTCACCGGCACATGGGCCGCGCGCACCGCGTCCGTACCGATCTCCACCGCCACGACCACCGGACCGTTCGCGGACGGACCCAGCAACGTACTGGGGCGCCCGCGCCCACCCGAGACGATCACGTCTTTCTGCTCGATCAGGCCCAGACGCTCCAGGTCCGCGACCAGAGCGCCGGCGGTCGCGCGCGTGCAGCCCAGCACGCGGGCCAGATCGGCGCGGCTCAGTGCCTGGGGCGAGGAGTGGACCGCCCGCAGCGCCCGGGACAGATGGGCACCCCGCAGATCGGTGGTGGAGGAAACAGCCGGTGCCATCACACCGGACATTATGCTCACGACCTGAACAAAGGGATCAGGTCGGGTGGACCGGGAGAAGGGAAGAGAGCCTCCGGCCTTCGGAACCGGGTCGTCGGCCGGTGCCCGGTCTCAGGATTCAGCGCCGCCCACCGAACTGCCACCGGTACACCTCGACCACCGCATACCCGTCCACATCATCGTCCACATCATCGTCCACATCACCGTTCATGCCATCGTCCGGGTCCAGTACCTCTCGGGCCTGGGCCGCGCTCGCCGCCTGGACGAGCGCGGCCGTGCCCACCCGGGTGCGTCCGTCGTCGGACAGCAGTGGCCCGTAGGCGACCGGGGCGTCGCGGGCGAGGACCTCGTCCGTTGCTTCGCTGTCGGGAACGGGAGCCGTGCCCAGACCCAGGACCAGGTACCCGCCGTCGTCCTCACCGACCGTGCCGCCGGGGAACTCCCACATCGTGCGGCCCAGCACGTTGCGCCACCGTCGCAGCAGCACGTCACGAAAGACACCCGCCTGGTAGTAGGGCTCCTGCAGGGCGAACGCGCGCCCGGCCGTCAGGTCGGGCAGGTCGACGATGTGCACACTCCCGACGAGGGTTTCGCCGTCCGCGGTGAAGACCGGCCCGCGCGCGATCATGCCCGTGGCAAAGCGGTCCATGTACGACCAGTGCTCCTGGAGCAGGTCATCGCGCGCAGGCAGCGAACCGGGCCGGTCACGGTGAAAGACGAAAAACTCCATCCCCGCAGTGAACACCGTCATCCCACGGGCCGGGCCTGCTGCCACTGGTGATGCTCGGCCAGTCCCTGCTCGCGCAGCCACACCCGCAGATCGGCGACGTCCTCATCGGTCAGCACACACGGATCGACGGTTGTGCGCAGCTGGTACGCGATCCCCGCATCCCGCAACAGCTGCAGGCTGCGCAGCGCCGCAACGGCACTGTTGGCGGTGCCGGTGACGTGGTCGTACCGCTGCGGGGTGGCCTTGATGTCGAAACCCACCCAGTCGAGCAGATGTGCGTCCACCATCTGCCCCAGACGCCGCGGGTAGGCGCCACCGGTGTGCAACCCCACCGCGAACCCCAGGTCCCGCACCTGATGCATGGCCTGCGCCAGGTGTGGCTGCAGAAGGGGCTCGCCACCGGAGAACACGACCGCGTCGAGCAACCCCCGCCGACGCACGAGGTGAGCAGTCACCGTCTCCCAGGCCACGTACGGGGTGGCCCGGGGATCGAGCAGGCTCCGGTTGTGGCAGTAGCCGCACCGCCACGGGCAGCCCTGACAGAAGACGGTGGTGACGAGGCGACCGGGCCAGTCACACGTGGACAGCCGCGACCAGCCACCGATCCGGATCCCCACGCTCACACCGCGCTCGCGGGCTCGGCGAACGGGATGCGTTCGGCGTGCTCACCCTGCTTGCCGATGTTGAACGAGGACACGGGCCGGTGGTAGCCCATGACCCGTGTCCAGACCTCGCAGTCCCCACCGCACGAGGGACACACGGGCTGCTCTCCGGGCAGGTACCCGTGCCCGGGGCAGATCGAGAACGTCGGTGTCACCGTCAGGTAAGGCAGGCGGAAACGTTCCAGGGACCGGCGCACCAGGGAACGGCAGGCCTCCGGCGTGGAGATCGCCTCGGACATGTACAGGTGCAACACCGTGCCGCCGGTGTACTTGCCCTGCAGTTCGTCCTGGCGTTCCAGGGCCTCGAACGGGTCGTCGGTGAATCCGGCCGGCAACTGCGAGGAGTTCGTGTAGTACGGGTGGGTGTCGGTGCCGGCCTGCAGGATGGCGGGGAAGCGGCGCCGGTCCTCCTTCGCGAACCGGTACGTGGTGCCCTCGGCCGGGGTGGCCTCCAGGTTGTACAGGTGACCGGTCTGCTCCTGGAAGGCAACCATCCGCGTGCGGACATGATCCAGTAGCCGCACCGCGAGCGCGTGCCCGTGCTCGGTGGTGATGTCGTGCTCGTCGTGGGTGAAGTTGCGGATCATCTCGTTGACGCCGTTCACGCCGATCGTGGAGAAGTGATTGCCCAGCGACCCCAGATACCGCTGGGTGTAGGGGAACAGGCCGCCGTCGATGAGGTCCTGCACCGTGACCCGCTTGATCTCCAGGCTGTCGCGGGCCAGGTCCAGCAGGGCATCGAGGGCGGCCAGCAGGGCCGGTTCGTCCCCGGCGTACCGGTACCCCAGGCGGGCGCAGTTGATCGTGACGACCCCCAGCGACCCGGTCTGCTCGGCGCTGCCGAACAGTCCGTTGCCGCGCTTGAGCAGCTCGGTCAGGTCCAGCTGCAGGCGGCAGCACATCGAGCGGATCAGGCCCGGTTCCAGGTCGGAGTTGATGAAGTTCTGGAAGTACGGCAACCCGTACTTCGCGGTCATCGCGAACAGCCGGTGCGCGTTCTGGCTGTCCCACGGGAAGTCCGCCGTGATGTTGTAGGTGGGGATGGGGAACGTGAAGACCCGCCCGGTGGCGTCCCCGGCGCTCATCACCTCGATGTAGGCCCGGTTGACCAGGTCCATCTCGGCCTGCAGGTCGCCGTAGGTGAACGGCATGTCCTCACCACCGATCACCGGGCTCTGATCGGCCAGGTCGGCCGGGCAGGTCCAGTCGAACGTCAGGTTCGTGAACGGCGTCTGCGTGCCCCACCGCGAGGGCACGTTCAGGTTGTGCACCATTTCCTGCACGCACTGGTGGACCTGCTCGTACGTCATCGCGTCACGGCGGACGAACGGCGCCATGTACGTGTCGAACGAACTGAACGCCTGCGCGCCGGCCCACTCGTTCTGCAGGGTGCCCAGGAAGTTGACGATCTGCCCGGCCGCCGAGGAGAAGTGCCGCGGGGGTGCGGAGTCGATCTGCCCGGGTACCCCGCTGAACCCTTCCTCCAGCAGGGTGCGCAGCGACCAGCCCGCGCAGTACCCGGCCAGCATGTCCAGGTCGTGGATGTGCAGGTCGCCCTCGCGGTGCGCGGCCCCTACGGCCGGGGGGTACACCTGGTCCAGCCAGTAGTTGGCCACGACCTTCCCGGCGGTGTTCAGGATCAGCCCGCCCAGCGAGTATCCCTGATTGGCGTTGGCGTTCACCCGCCAGTCGCTGCGCTCCAGGTATTCGGTCACCGTGGCCACGGCGTCAATCTGTGTCTGCTTGCCCGTCATGATCGGAAACTACATCTGCTGGTTCATGCGACACGCCGACACCACATGTAGTGGATATCTTCAGGCCCGGTGATGGAGGACGTTCGTCCCGCACGGTAGGTGGGTGGGCGCCACCGGGCCGGGCCTGCCGGCGTGACCGGCCGCCGGCCCGGTGGCGGTCAGTGACGCAGGTAGGTCAGGACCGCCAGGACCCGACGGTGACCGTCGGCCTCGGGCAGGTCGAGCTTGGTGAAGATGTTGCCGATGTGCTTGGCGACCGCGGCGTAGCTGATGCTCAGTGCCCGGGCGATGGAGGCGTTGTTGTGGCCTTCGGCCATCTGCCCGAGCACCGGCCCTGCCGTTCCCGCCCGCTCAACCGGTCGAGGGGGTTGATCGTGCGCCGGCGGCCGAGCAGTTCAGCGGCGTACGCGGTGGCCGCGTACTGCGACAGCACCAGGACCGCCGCGCCCGGATCGCCGGCGCGCAGTGCCACCGCAGCCCGTAGCCCTTCGTCGGTGAAGCCCGGCGGCATACGGACATCGGTGATGACCAGGTCGGGTCGATGCTGCCGGGCGGCCAGGCCCAGCTTCATCGTCAGAGCGGCGGCCGCCAGCAGCAACCCGATCACCGACGGCGCCGGCCGTCGAACGGCTTCGCGGCCGGGAACGGGGGTCGGTGCAGGTGTGGTGATCGGTCGATTTCGCATGGCACGACGGTAAAGACGCAGCGTCCAAAGCACGATGGTGCCTGAACTGAGGCATCCGGGTGAGGCTGCGCTACCAGTGGGGTAGAGCTGGCTCTACCCCGTACCTGGATTTCCTCGGCGAGACGTCAGGAACGGATACGGGAGCGAGGCGCTCGCGAGCGTGTGTCCACCCCGCAGACACCGTGCGGTTGTCAGGCGAAGAACGTCATCGGCAGACCGAGGACGAGCACGATGAAGATCAGGCCCAACTGACCGAAGACGAGGTCATCGCTCGTGGAATAGTCCCTGCGACCCCGGACGATCAGCCACGCCAGCGGCGGCCAGCCCATCGCGGCGAGCAGCAGGCACCACCAGACGAAGTTCAGGACACCTCCGACATACGCCTGGGTGTAGTGGTTGACGGCGAACCGCACGTCGATCTTTCCGCTCTCGTGCAGGCCACGTGAGCGGAACGTGACCATCTCGCCGGGCGTCTGCTCGCCTCTGCGGGTGAACGACCCTTGGCATTCGTGACCGTCGATGTAGCCGTCGGCGGTGCTCGCCACGAAGCAGGAGCTGACCGAGACCGTCCCGGACGCCGGGCCGATCCCGGCCGAGGCGAGGACGAGCGGCCCGGCAAGAATCACGATGACGGCGGTCGTGGCCAGCGCCCACAGTGCCGCCACCACGAAAAGCCCGACCCGCTTGCCCGTCCACGGCGATTCAGGCGTATCCAGGATGTGGGCAGAATCAGCCATTTCAGCCATACCATCCATCATGGCTTTTCATGGCCATCGCGTCACGTAGGTGACTGGTGACCCGACGCAGCCTTCAGCTCCTACCCACCATCGGTTCTCGGGGGATGCGCGCCGACGATCGGCCGGCGCCTGCTGTCATGACGGCGATATCGGCACGCGCTGGCACGGCTTGGCACAGCCGACCCGGGTCGGTGCGCGCCGGCAGGTGCCTGGACCGGGACCTTCGCACCGACCTGGGTTCACCCCTGTGCGCAGATCGGAGCGTCCACACGGATGAGAACGGCTTCTTCGCTGTGGTGCCACCGCCTGCGCCTTCCAGTAGCCCGCTGCCTGTCATGACGGGTGGTGGCAGGCCCTGCGCGATCGACGCGTGCGGGCATTCGCGTCAGTGCCCGTTTCGCGTTACCGCAGCCTCCTCGGGGCCTCTCTGAGGCGCTCCTGGCATCAACTATCTAGAAGTTTCCTTCTGGATAGTGTTCCTGAAGAATCATGGTAATGCGTAACGCGGTGCGCGATTTGAATATGCGCCACGCGTACGCGAAAGCTAGTAGGCGCAGTTCATCAGCCTGCAGGGGAGAATTGGCACGCGAAGGTCAGGGTCCACTCGCGTCACATGGAGGACGCAGGACGCTTCGGGTACGCAGGTGCCTCGACGGGGAGCGCCGGCCCGGTGCGGCCAGCTCGGCGGTGGAACGCTGCTGGGCCTATCGACGGTTCGGTTTCACGGTGAGGATGGAGCGGTGCAGAACGGTGGGGAGCTGCACTGCTTTTTCTCCGCCGAGACGGAGACCCACCCTTGCTGTCGACATGTTCAAGCCGTGAACAAAAGATTTAGGCCGCAGACGTGCACGTGACCGCTCCTCCGCCTGATGCAGCCCTTGCCCCACCTTGGCGGAGGTCGCTGCCGGGTACGAGGTGATGATGTACGCCGGAAGCGCTGACAGACCTGAATCAGCCGGAGGCGCCGCGTTCTCTCAAGGCCTGGACGGCGTCGTAGATCTTCAGCATCGTGGCCGGCAGATCGCGGGTGGTCAGCCGGGGGATTCCACGGATCTCGAATATGGCCCGCCGTGGCTGCCCGTCGGCACGGGCCGCGTCGGTCTTGGAGCCGTAGGCACCGATGGATTCGAGGTAGGCATCTTCATAGCTGTAGCTGTCCGCCGCCGCGGACGGCGTCTTGTCCATGCGCACCGTGCCTGCTGTGACGGTCAGGATGTACGAGGTCTTGGCCTTGGTCAGCGGATCGACCGAACGGTAGACAGTTTCGCCCCGTCCGACGGCCTCCTCGTCGAGGTTGAGCAGGCCGGTGAGCCATGGCCCCATCGTGATCGCATAGTTCAAGGGCCCGTCGTGCCCGATGATCACGTTCGGGGGAAGGACCGGATCCTGCGCCTTCGTCCCGGTGATCGTGAGCACGGCTGAGCACAGGTTCGAGACACCGTCGGTCTTGTGCGCCAGCCAGGCCAGTTCGTCCGGGGCGAGCAGACTCAGCATGGCCGGGATATCCGTGCGGTAGAGCAGGTCGAGTAGGGCTTTGGGATACTCCACCGCTTGGGCCGTCTTGCGATGCTCACGCCATGCCTGAGGTAGCCCGGAAAGTTTGTCCTGGAGCGGACAGGCCTTCGCCTCAGCCAGCCGTTTCAGGCCGCGCAGGGTGTCTTCGTCGGCGTCGTCGTCGCGGGCCGCCTCCTCTTTCTGGCGCGATTCCTCCTGGAGAGTGTCGAGCTGCTGCTGCAGAACACTTTTCGTCCCGATGCTCGTCCGCTTCTCCTCGAGGGCCTTCGCGCTCGCAGCGGACCCCAAGCGCCGGTGCCGGTCGTGAGCCTTCAGCGGAAGTTGAGCGATGATACTGAGGAGCCCGAAGACACGTGCGGAGCTCGAGATTTCCCCGTCGGCTTTCGTGTAGACATGCTGGTCGTACGGTAGAGGGAGTTGGCTCTGGGCTTGGGGCCGCCCGGCACGCAGCCCCAAGCCCCGGTCTTCTTCGTCCTCCTGCAGGAGTCCGGTCCTACGGACGGTCGCGAGTTCGTCGAGGCTGAGCCCGACGGTCATCTGCAGAGTGCCGCTCACCGTCTCGTTACCATGATGAGCGATGCTCAGACCGGGCCGGAAATGGTGCGACGTCGCGGGTCCCTTCTGATCAGGCCAGTTCTTCAGTGCTTCGGCGATCTTCATCACCTCGCGCGCCGCACAATCAAGTTTCTCCCGGCTCGTGGCGACCGACCCGTCTTTGTCGCTCAGGGGGGTTGGCGTCACGAATTCGACATCGAACTCTGAGCCGATCTCGTCGACCTGAATATCGAAGCGATGCTGGGCGATCCATTGCTCGCTGTTCTGCAAGAGCGAGAGCCCTTTCTTCAGCGTCTGCGGCCCACCGTCATGCTCCAGGGACGTGACGCCCAGGTCTTTGATCTCGAACTCGAACCCGATGTCGCGACGCAACGTCCGGTAGTCAGGATTCACGGGCACCTCGCCCACGAACCCCCGATCTGTCCGTCCGGGATCTGAAGCTCTCAGAGCCTGGTCCGCCATGGCGTCCGCGGCAGCCTCAGCTGGATCGTCGCTGCGCCCGATGGTCGGTGCACCGGATCCTCCCGCAGCGGATTGCTGTAGGACATGTGCCACTTCGTGGGCCAGCAGCCGGCGTCCGGAGGCTGTGCCGGGCTGGAAGGCCCCGGCACTGAAGTAGAGGTCGTTGCCGTAGGCGAAAGCTCTGGCCTGGAGGCTTGTGGCCAGAGCCGTGGCCTCCTGATCGTGGTGAACACGCACGGTGCTCAGATCCGCGGAGAAGGCCTGTCCCATGGGCCCGGCCACGGTCTCGGGCAAGGGGACGCCCGTCCCCCGGCGCCGCCTCAAGGTCGCGTCCACCGCGTCAGACACCGGCCGGCCTCCCAGCTGATCAGTACCTGAGTCATGGCTTCGCCGCACCGTCAGCACGGTCGCTGCTATGGCAACAGGTGTCACCCTCCGACCGGTCGATGGCTGGGGGGTGCCGGTCGGCGATGGAGCTGGACGCGGGCAGCTCCGATGCTCAGGGTGCTGATGCATGGACCAGTTCCCCCAGATGCTCCATGGATGCTCCCCGTATCCAGGACATACTTCCTGCCCTTCGTCCGAGGTGCTTTCCCCAGATCGGCATGCCCCAGAGCCCTCTTGATCACCCGTGGTGGGCTGTCCCCCGCACAGCCCACCACTCCCTCGCTGTTGTGTACCACCGGTCATCGCCACTACGGTCACCAACCTGGCCTCGACCTTCGTGGCCAGGTGAGCCTACGAGGGGCGATACTGCAGCGCCCGATGGCGATTCGCCGAAGTGCCTGGCGTTCCTCGGTCCGATGGCGTCTGGGTCCGGCCTCACGGGAGATCGCCGTCGGGCAAGCGGGTGAGGGTGCATGCCGGCGGAGTACCCGGGAACACCATGACGGCAGTGCCCCAGCCATACCCGTGTGACACCTGGCCGTTCTTGTCGACGATCGTGGTGCGGTCCGCGGTCAGCACCAGCTTCACGACTGCCCCCTGGGGCAACCGGTCCGGTCGAAGCGTGATGACCCAGGAATGACCGTCGCTGCCGTCGGATGCTCCCGGATCCTGAACGACCACCTGCTGCTCCAAGTCGTCGCCGGTGTCGTGGCAATCGACCAGAACGCCGCCCTGTGCTGTCAGGTCATGGAATTCCAGGACGATCGGCACGCCGGCGCTCGCCAGGGTGGACGTGAGTCGGTCCTCATCGATCAGCTGAGGATGCTGGAAGTCGAACAGATGCGGATCGCGCAAGGTGATCGTGAGGGTGGAGTCGGCGTTGGACCGCACCGACCAGCCGGCCAGTTCTACGTCGATCCGCTGGTGAGGTGCGGCGGAGGTGCGTCCTGGCCAGGATTCTGGGTCGGTCGGCAGGTTCACGGCCACCACGGATACCGCCACGGCCAGCAGCACTCCTGAAGCGGTGGCGGCCAGCCGACGCTGCCTACGCTTCTGCCTCGGCTTCGTCGTCTCTCACGTGCACCTAACGCGCAGATGGCCTCTGGCATGTACATCCCCGGGTAATTTTTCACCCCGCCGAGGCAGAACGATCACCGGGCACGGAGGGGACCGGGGCTGACGGGCTCCAGCGTGGGTGGCCCGGGCGCGCTCGCGACAGTGGTGTCTTCACCACGACACGTGGGCCTTCGCCTTCAGACAGGTGGTGCACCGCCCGGGCCTGTTTTGGGGATGTTGAGGTCGAGGATTACCACGAGGGGCTGATCGTTGGGGTCCCGTTCCTCGTAGGGGTGGCCATGTCGAATCCTGCCCCATTGTCCCGGACGAAGAAGCCCTGCTCGTCGGCACCGAAGGCGATGTGCGGCTCCGTGGTGCCGGAGGTGAACTTCCAGGCGTTGCCGAGGAGGTTCTCCAGAACATTTTTGAGCAGGACGGGATCGCCGCGACCGGTCACGGCGGGCTGGATGGTCACGCTCACCCGGCGCTCGGGGCCATTCTGTTGCAGTTGTCGGCAGATCGATGTGGCCAGCATGCTGAGATCGATCACGTCGGTACCCAGTTCGCGGTGGGTGACCCAGGCGAGCTTGAGCAGGCCGTCGATGAGATGGGCCATGTGCTGGGCCGAGCTGCGAACGCGGGCCAGGTAGTCGTGCCCGATCTCGTCCAGTCCCGCCCCGTACTCCTGGGCCAGCAGCGCACTGAACGCATCGATGGCCCGCAGGGGAGCGCGCAAGTCGTGGGCAACGGAGTAGCTGAAGGCCTCGAACGCGGCGCTGGAGGTTTCGGCTGCGTCCCGGGCGAGGGCCAGGGCCTCCTCCGCCTCCTTGCGGACGCTGATGTCCTGGTATCACCTTCGAGGCTTCCATCAGCGTGCCTCGTTGGTACCGGATCGCGGACAGGCTGATGGAGACGTCGAGGGTGTGGCCGTCCTGGTGCCGGCGGACCGCGTCGGCCAGCAGCATGGACAAGGAGGAGCCCAGTGTCTGGGACTCGGTGTAGCCGAAGAGCTCGTGTGCTGCGCGGTTCCAGGAGGTGATGGTTCCGTCCAGGGTGGAGCCGATGATGGCGTCGTTGGAAGAATTGACGATGGCGACCGGCTGATGGTTGGCCTCTTCCGCAAGATGCCTTTCGGTGAGATCGCGGATGGAACTGGCGACCAGTGGTCCTTCATCGGTGTCGATCGAACTGAGGCTGATCTCGACGGGACATTGGGTGCCGTTCTTACGCAGGCCGTACAGTTCGGGCCCGATTCCCATGGACCGGGCTTTCGGTTCCTGAAAATATTCGGACCGCAACTGAGGACGGCGGATCCGGAGGGATTCCGGGTACCAGCTTCTTGCCCTCCCGCAGACCACGCCGGAGACCGGTCGTGGTCGTTCTGCTGCCATCGACCGCGGTACAGGGCTTGTTCGCGTTGTGAACAAAGGTGTTCCGGGCGGCCAGGGCCGAGGTCAGGTTCCTGACCGGTCGAAGGGTGGCCGGAAAGAGGCCTGAAGCGGTCCCTTTCCGGCCCCGGCGAATCCATCGCTAGAGGATGCGCCAGCTCTGAGCGCCGTTACTGCCTTCCGGATCGCAGGTCCACTGCATCAGCTGACTGTTGCGGCCCGATACGGTGTCCAGGCACAGGTTGGTGCCCTGGTGCAGGAACCGGGCGTAGGTCGTGCCGAAGACGGTGAAGTCGTCCTGGACCCATTTCTCCGAAGAGGCAATGATGCTGCAGTCGTACTGATCGACGGCTTCCCCAGGAACACTCGTCCCGTTGTTGACTTCCATGCAGTACGAGCTGTGCTGGTTCCTCAGTTGATAGACGCCCGGTTCCAGCTCCGTGAATCCCCATTTCTGGGTGGTGGCGGAGCTGCAGTCGACGAGCCGCAGCCGCTCGTTACGACGCCCGCCCGGCGCGTCGACGCATTGACCGGTGGCTTGGTTCTTGATCTGGTGGTACCCGCTGGTAGCGGCCGCTGTCTGGGCACCGGCCGTCGGTACTGCTGCGCTCGCTGTGGTAGCACCGGCCAGCGCGGTCGTCCCGCTGAGGGCGACAGCTGCGGCCAGAGTGAGCATCAGGGTGCGGATGTGCATCGTTTTCTCCCCACGCATGGTGCAGTCGAGTTCACTGATTCCGACGAGAACGACACGCTCGTCTGTCCCAGAAGACTCTCCCGCAGCGCTGAAATCGCGCTGATGCGCCGCTGGAACGGAACCTCAGCCCTGCTGAGCACCGTGCCCCGAAGGTGCGCTCGCGGCGTCTACCGGCCGGCGTTGTGGAGCATGCGTTCCAGCGCCTGGGTGATCTCCCGGGCGGCGTCGGCGGCTTCGGAGGTGCGTCGCCCGACCTCGGCGAGTACGGCGGCTTGTTCATCGACGGCCGCGGCGATAGCCGTCTGGGAGTCGCCGATCTGGGCCACGAGGGTGTTACTGGTGCGGAAACTGTCGGCGACCTTGTGAGCCTGCTGGGAGACCACGTCCACGACGGTGCGGACCTTCTGGGTGGACTCGGCGGTTGCGGCGGCCAGGGACTTCACCTCCAGCGCGACCACGCCGAAGCCTTTGCCTGCCTCACCGGCGCGGGCCGCCTCGATGGTGGCGTTCAGGCTCAGCAGGTTGGTCTGCTCGGCGAGGCTCTCGATCATGGCGTTGACACCGGAGATCTCGCTGACGGCGGTCTCGAGCCGGGCGGCGTCGTGGACGGCGTGTTCGGCGGCGTCCTGGCCCTGCTGGGCGGTGCTGGCCGTTTCCTGGCACCGGCGGGCGATGTCGTTCACGGCGGATTCCAACATGTCGGACTGGCGGGTCAGGTCGTCGATGGCGGCCGAGGCCTTGCCGGCGAGGGTCCGGATGATTTCGGCATCCGCGGCCAGGCTCTCCTCGCGGCGGGCCGCGGCCTGGGCCGCTTCGCGCTGAACGAGGGTCTCGGCCTCGGCGCTGCGGGTCTGGAGCCGGGCCGTGGCCTCGCGTTCGGCGTCCAGGGCGGCACGCTGGCTCTCGGTCTCGGCCTCGGTGATCTCGGCGAAGTGCCACCACATCAGGACGGCGACGATCTCGACGATCACGGACACCGCATGCGTGATGACCATGATCGCGACCTCGCGCGCCCCTGGCTCGGTGCCGTGCATGGACTGCATCGACATCGACATCACCCGGGCCGGGGCCAGAAATCCGAACAGCAGGTGGTGGACGACCACGGCCCCGACCGTGACCAGCAACGGTGACCAGCGCTGGTAGAGCGCCACGAACGGAATGGCCGACAGCAGGAACAAGTGGGCGTGCAGGCTGCCGCCGGACAGGTCGATCCCGATGAAGGCGCTCGAGATCAGGGCCAGGCTGGTCAGTTCGGAGGTGAGGCGCCGGCCCCGGGCCATCCCGGCCAGGGCGACCAGCACCAGGGGAACCAGAGACAGCGGCACGGCCTCGAGGGTGGGGGTGGGCCCGGCCACGCCGACGGCGATGAGGACCGGGACGCTGCTGAGGGCGGCGCCGCGGATGATGCGATGGCGCGCCTGCCATGACGTCTCGCTCATGCGGGAACCATGGGGAAGTCGCAGAGTGCTCACGGCCCCATGATCGGCCGCCGAGCGGGCCGTCTTGAGATGCGAGGGTGGCCTCGGGCCGGTGGTCGGTCAGTGACAGTGACGGCGCGGCCGTCCTCGAGGACCTCGAGGACAAGGCCCACTGACCGCACCGGAGCGGTGACCTGACCGATCCGGTGGGGGACGAACGTCCAACATCGGATCGGTCAGGGAAACGGCAGGAACAGCACCAGGGCCAGGTACCCGAACACGCCGCCGACGACCAGCACGGTGAAGCGGGCCTTGCCCAGCAGGTAGTGCCACAGCATGCGCAGCAGAGCGATCACACCGCCGAGGAACCCGGGAGCCTGGACATCCAGCGGGGCGACGATGTCGTCCTCTCCCGGCATCACGGTGGCCGGGACCGCTGCGGGGCGGTGGGCCTGGATCTCACGCAGGGCCTGGGCCAGCACCGGGACCGGGCGGGTACTGACAGCATCGAAGCGCAGTCGCATCCGCCGCCACCGCGAGCGCAGCACGATCTCGGTCTCGGCGTCCTCATCACTGACCACCAGCCGCCAGCGCACCGCCCGCACATCAGCGGTACGGATCGTGCGGGACCCGAAGGGGGTGGGCAGGTGCAGGATCCCGTCGCTCAGGGTCAGGTCGTGCGGGCTCCCGTGCCGTCCGAACAGATAACTGCCCCCGGCGATCAGGAAGACCCAGCCCAGCAGGCCCACCACCGCCAGGACGGGATTGTCCTCGCGGCGCTCGAGCGGCTGCACGAACGGGAGCAGGACCAGCAGGATCAGCACCACGGTGACGCAGCGGGTCAGCAGAACCAGACGAGGTTCGGGGCGGGGCGTCGGGTCGAGCACGGGGTCGCTCACGTCATCGTTCCTCGGTCCGGGGGATGGTGATCCACAGGGTAAGGCCCTCCGGATCAGATGAGACAGGTGAGACCAGGTGAGATAGGTGAGGCAGGAGCGTGCAGCCGGCACCGGAGGCAGATCAGGCTGTGCTCGGGCGAATCCGGCGATACGGAAGACTGCTGCAGGTGAGCACGCACAGCGTAGGACCACGCGTAGGAACACGAGCAGGAACCGACGAGGCCGCGGACGCGGCGGCGAGCACCTGCGGGCTGGACGGCTGCCAGGAACCCCTGCCCGCGCGCCCGCGCGATGAACTGGGGCGCCCCAAGGGCGGACGACGAGCCCGGTTCTGCTCCAAGGCCCACGCGGATGCGGCCTCCCGTCAGCGGCGCGCCAACGATCTGGCCTCAATCGCAGACCCGCTGGCCCTGGCCAAAGAAGCCACGCAAGGCGTCCTGCCGGTCGCACGCCAGCTCAGCGAACAACTCACCGCCCTGATGGCCCGCTTCGAACAGGCCGAGCACGGCGCCCTCGCGCGGGTCGCGGCCGCCGAGACCGAGGCCGAGCAGGCCCACGCCGAGGCAGCCCGGGCCGCCGAAGGAGAACAACAGGCCGAGCAGGCCCGCCGGGAAGCGCTCGCGGCCGCCCGGGCCGACCGCGAGGACAAGGACCGCGCCACCCGCAGCGCACAGCAGGCCCGCCACGAGGCCGAGCAGATCCGCGACGAAGCCTGGAAACAGGTCGCCGAGCACGAACGCGCCCGCGGCCAGGCCGAGGCCGAGCTCCAGGCCGTGCGCACATCCTTGGAACTACAACGGCGCGAGCACGCCGAGCTGCTGGAGACCGTCCAGGACCAGCGCGCCCGCATCACACAGCTCGACCTACAGGTGGCCACCACCGGCGTGCAACTGCACCAGGCGGCAGATCGTGTCACGGAACTAAGCGCCCAACTGGCACAGGAACAGCAGCAGCACCGGCAGGCACAAGCCCGGCACGAGGAACACACCCGCGAGTCCGCAGCCCGCCACGACAGCGACCTGCAGCGGGTCCGCGAACACGCCGACGCCCAGATCGCCCAGCTCAGGAAGCAACTGACCGAGGGAAAACCAGCACTCAAACCCGCAGCCCGGCCCGTGACACGGCGCTCGCGGGTGGCCGGCCAGCGCCCGCCGAACGCCGCATCGACCGGTGATCTCTGAGCATCGTTGGCATCAGTGTGGCCGGGGCAGCATCATGTCCCGGATGACCGGTAACCATCCAATGATCAGACTCTGTTTCAAATATCCGCCACGGGCGGGGCACGATCAGGACACCGAGGAGGTCTGGGCGGCACCGATCAGCGCACGCACCGCGCGAGTGGCAAGCGCACCGTTCCATCAGGTGGGGGTCGCCCCCGGCGACGTGGTCCGGTTCGAGACCGACGAATGGGGAGCGCACTGGGCGCTGGAGACGGTGGAGCCCTCCGGCAACTGCGTCGTACGGGTCTTCCCCGAAGCCTCCGGACCCCTGGGCTCCAGCGCGGACATGGTGAACGCGCAGTTCGCCGAATTCGGCCTTCAGGGTGCCGTACTGAGCCCGGAACTGCCGCTGGTCGCGTTCGACGTGCCGGCCGACGCGAACTTCCGCAGCATCAAGGTGCTCCTGGAAGAAGGCGCCGCGGCCGGCTGGTGGCAGTACGAGGTAGCCTGCGCGACCGAAGCCTGGTGGGCCGCGTAGAAAACCGCTGTTCGTCATCGTTCGCCCCGCAGTAACGTCACCGGGTGAACCGAACCGCCGACACCGAGAACCTCGCCGGGCTCGTCCAGATCGCTCTGGGAACGGCCGTGCCGGTCACCGGGATCCAGCGGTTACGCGGTGGCAGCAAGAAAGGCGTGTACCGGGTTCATCTCGGTGGGCCGCCGACCAGCGTGATGGTGTACAGCTGGGCGCAGGAAGAAAACTTCTGGCCCCGTGCGACGGACGCCCCCGACCCGGGCGATCCGTTCGCAGCCGCCACCGGCCTGCCCCGCCTCCTGGCCGCCACCCACGAACTCCAGACCGCCGGCGTCCGTTCACCCCGCGTCCTGTGGTCCGACGACTCCCACCAGCACTACCCGGCCGATGTCGCCGTGATCGAAGACGTGCCCGCAGGCTCCCTCGAAACGCTGATGGACACCGATCCCGCACGCGCCGAAACCGTCCTGCACGACCTGGCCGCCTCCCTGACCCGCCTGCACGCACGCACCACCGACCACTACGGACCCCTGGGACATCTGGAGAACTACGGAACCTCCTGCGAACAGATGGTTCTCCAGCGCGCCCGCGGCGACCTGGACGAAGGCGCCCGCCGGGACGAACGACTCAGAGCAGCCCACCCCCTCATCCTCCAACGCCTGCACGACCTGCACGACCGCGTACGACCACGGCAGAAGTACTCGCTCATCCACGGCGAACTCGGCCCCGACCACGTCCTGGTCGACACCGCCGGTCAAAGCGTGCTCATCGACATCGAAGGACTGATGTTCTTCGACATCGAATGGGAACACGCATTCCTGGAACTACGCTTCCACGACCGGTACACAGCCCTCGCCGTCGACGCCCTCGACGAGGACCGCCTCCGCCTCTACCGCCTGGCAATGCGGCTCTCACTGGTCACAGGCCCGCTACGACTACTCGACGGAGACTTCCCCGACCGCACGCCCATGCAACACATCGCCGAACACAACCTGCAGATGACACTCGCCCTGATCAAGGAGCCGATGAGGTCACCATGAGATCCTTCGAAGACCTTCTCACCCAGGCCCAGGACGCAGACATCACCGGCTGGGACTTCACCTGGCTCAACGGGCGCGCCACCGAGGAACGCCCACCCTGGGGATACACCCGCCACCTGCAGACGTGGTACGCCAACACCCCCAGCGCCCTGGACCTGGACACCGGCGGCGGAGAAATCATCGCCACAATGCCCGTACTACCCGCCCGCATGGCCGTCACCGAAGCCTGGGGCCCGAACGTGCTGCGCTCGCAGGCAACCCTGGCCCCACGAGGCGTAACGGTCATACAGGCCTCCACCGACCGACTGCCGTTCGCCGACGCATCCTTCGACCTGGTCACCAGCCGGCATCCGATCAAACCAGCCTGGTCACAGATCGCCCGGGTCCTCAGCGACGGCGGCACCTACTTCGCCCAGCACGTCGGCCCCGCCTCGGCATTCGAACTGATCGAAGTCTTCCTCGGACCGCTCCCCCGCACGCACACAACCCGCGACCCCCAGACCGAGACCAAGGACGCCACAGCAGCCGGCCTGAACATCACCAGCGTGCAGACAGCCCGGTGCCGCCTGCAGTTCCACGACATCGGCGCCGTGGTCTGGATCCTGCGCAAATGCGTGTGGTGGGTGCCCGACTTCAGCATCGACCGCTACACCCCCCAGCTACGGGCCCTGGACGCGTCGATGCGAGCCGGGCAACCCTTCGTGGCGCACTCCTCGCGCACCCTGATCCAGGCCCACCGCACGGCCCGCTGAACGACTGGACCTTCCCGCTACCGGAACCCCCATGCTGAATCCGTGCCCGAGACCTTCTTCCTGGTCGGTGAGTTCTCCCGCCTGACCCACCTGAGCGCCAAAACCCTGCGCCACTACCACGACGTCGAACTCCTGGTGCCGGCCCTCATCGACCCCCTCACCGGCTACCGGCACTACACACCCGACCAGATCCCCGACGCCCAACTGATCCGGCGCCTACGCGACGTACGCATGCCCGTACCCCACATCCGCGACGTCCTCACCACCACCGACCCAAACACCCGCAACACCCTCATCAGCGAGCACCTCGACCAGCTCAAACGCGACCTGGCCGCCACCGCCACAGCACTCCTGTCCCTGCACCAGATGCTCCACCACACCGACCCGGCGCTCGCGGTCACGTACCGCCCGGGTACGCAGGAGAACGCCCTGGTGCTGACCGACGAGGTCGGTCACGACGATCTTGCGCCCTGGGCGGGAGAAGTCTTTCCCCGGCTGTTCACCGCGGCCCAGGCACTGCAGGTGGCGCCGTCGGGGGTGGGTGGGGCGCTCTACAGCGGTGACTGGTTCACCGGTCAGGACGCCGCGGTGACAGCGCTGCTTCCGGTCACGGCAGCACCAGCAGCAGGGGACGAGGGAACCGACCTGGACGTGCAGGTGAGGGTGCTGGAGTCCCAGCCGTACGCGATCGCGGTGCATCGCGGCCCGTACGCCGACATCGACCGCACCTACGGGGCTCTCGGCGAGCACGTCCACGCCGAAGGGATCGCCGCGCCGGGGCCGATCCGTGAGAACTACCTGGTCAGCCCGGCCGAGACCGACGACCCGGGCTCGCTGTGCACCGAGGTCTGCTGGCCGATCACGCACATCCCGGCCTGAGCACCACCCAACGCATCACCCGCATCACATCCATCGAGGGGGAACCACCATGTCTGTCACCGCCGCCCAGGTCGTGCTCGACTGCGCCAACGCCGAGAAGCTCGCCGGTTTCTGGGCCGGACTTCTGGATCGCACGGTCGCTCCGGGCGCCCATCAGTACTTCGCCAACCTGCCCGGCGCCGAGGGAGAGCTGTCCTTGATGTTCCTGGCCGTGCCCGAAGGCAAGAAAGTCAAGAACCGCATGCACATCGACCTCACCCTCGACGAAGACTGCGACTGGGAAGCCGAACTCGAGCGCATCCTGGCCCTGGGCGCCACCCAGGTCTCCGAACATCAGGAATACGGCATCCAGTGGGTGTGCCTGCAAGACCCCGAGGGCAACGAGTTCGACCTGGCCGTCGGCCACGAGGAACAGGAAACCACCCCCTGACCTCCGTGTTCAGGAGGTGGAGGCTCAGCGCTCGGACAGGGCCAGTTCCACACCGAACCCGATCAGGACGGTCCCGGTGACACCGTCCAGAGACCGCTGTGCGGTGCGCCTGCTCATGCGAAGACGCTTGAGCAGGACCCCCACCCGTTCGACACCGAAGATCAGCAGCGTGAACCAGAGCATGCCCTCGACATCATGCACGAACGCCAGCAGCACACCCATCGGTAGGTGCGGTACACCCGCCGGAATGAACTGCGGCAGCATCGCCATGTAGAACACGCCGATCTTGGGATTGAGCAGGTTCGTGGTCAACCCACGCCGATAGGAGCCCGAGAACCGGTGCCGGGAGACCGCGCGCTCGACAGGTACGGGCTCTCCTTCGACCTGCGCTGGTGTGGACGACCTCTGCACCAGCGAGCGCAGCATCCCGGCCCCCATCCACACCAGGTACACGGCACCGGCGATCCGCAGTCCCGTATAGGCGGTGTGCGAAGCAGTGAGCAGAGCCGTAGCTCCACCAGCAGCAGCGGCACCCCAGATCAGGGCCCCGGTGTTGATACCCAGCGCGGTCGCAAAAGCATGAGCGCGCCCTTGAGCGGCGGCGCTCCGCAAGACCAGCGCGGTATCCAGGCCCGGCATGATCGTCAGCAGCCCGGCGACCACGGCGAACGAAGCAACAGCAGAGAGCACGTCCATGAGTTCATCCTGCCGTGAGGCAGTCTTCAGACCCGAACGGTTTTCGCATCAAATCGACAGGCCAAAGCCTGTTATCAAAATGGGGTCAGGGACCCGTATAAACGCCGGTGGGGTGGTCATGGTAGCCCTTCCAGCCCACGCGCAATGCCAGGTCACTACGCCATTCCCCTGTAGCGAGAGCCCTTTCGGCCACCGCGACGAAGTCGTGCCGCGGATTCCAGCCCAGATCGGCCTGGGCCCGCCGGCTGTCGTAGACCCGGTCGACCGTGGACGGCATCGGCCAGCCCTTCTCCTCGAAGCGCGCCATCAGGTCGGGGTACCGGTGGCGCACGACCGAGCGCGCATCATCCGCCAGATCGGTCAGGTCCCCGGGAACGAAAGGGGTCGGGGCGCTGATGATGTAGCGACCGAAACCGATCTGTGGCGCTCGCGTGGCCGCGATCAGATGGGCGTTCACCACGTCTTCCAGATCGACCCGGCGGTACAGGAACTCGGCCACCTTCAGCGCGGTGTCGTGGGCATCGGTCTGGACGTCATCCCGCTCGGGGAAGAATCGCGACGTCTTCAGCACCACCACCGGCAGACCGTCGAGCGCGGCCAGCTCACACAGGTCCTCGGCCGCGACCTTCGTGGCACCGTAGATGTTCTTCACCTGCGGACGCACATCCTCGTCGATCCAGGTGGCCGGCCCGCCGGGAACCGGAGTCATCGCCCGCCCGAACGTGCTCGTACTGCTCGTGAAGACAACACTTTTCACCCCGGCACGGGCTGCCGCCGTCAACACGGTGAGGGTGCCGGTCACGTTCACGTCGACGAAGTCCGGCCGGCTGTGCGAGCCGACGTGTGGCTTGTGCAGCGTGGCGGTGTGCAGCACGTGATCCACGCCGGCCAGGCACTCGTTCATCAGTGCGCTGTCCGCGATCGAACCCGTGACGGTCGTGCCTTCACCGGCCCGCACATCGATGCCGGTCACGTCATGGCCGGCATCCGTCGACGTGCGCACCAGCGCCTCGCCCAGATGCCCGGACGAGCCGGTGACCAGATACCTACTCATCCCACTCCCCGTCGAACGAGATCGTGGGCCATTCATGCGCGCCGAACGCACGGACCGCACATGATCTGCCCGAGCACCCCTAGGACAACGTACGTGCGGGACCCTAGCCTCTCGTCCCCTGCTGTCGCTGTTGATTTTGAGAGCTAAAAGTTGTGCAATAGCCTGTTATCAGGCTGATGGGCGAAAACCCTGTTCAATGCGCTCCAGTACCTCGATCGCTGCCGCCAGGCCCGTGGTGTCACCGCCCAGCGCACCGCTGACCAGCTGCGCCCAGTGGCGGTGCAGCTTCGTGACGTTCTCGTGAGCCAGTGGCGTCGGGTACAGGCGCACCAGACGCTGGTCGGACTCGTCCGGCCGGCGGGTGATGAACCCCTTCCCCTCCAGGCCCTTCAGAGCCGTACTCAGGTTGCTGCGCTGCAGGCTGACCGCCTCGGCCGTTGCGCTCGGCGACGTGCCCGGATGGTCGTCGATCCAGTGCATGACCAGGGCCTCGATGTTCGTCAGCTCGATCACGTCGGCCCGCCGGCGCCCGTGCGGCTCGACCTCCCGGGCCACCACGAACACCAGATCGGCCAGACGCGCCGCCAGCCTCTCCCCCGGGTCCAGCCCGTCCCACCTGCTCGCCGTCATCACCACTCCCCTGCCGTCGATGTACCGGGGAAGGTTTGCATGATCCGCGAACATGGGGGGCGCCACCGCGGCTGCGCGAGGTGCGCGAGGTGCGCGAGGTGCGCCCTACCCCTCTCATGATCATGCACACCTCCCCCGCCTTGGCCCCCTCACAATGGTTATGTTTTCATAATTCAATGATTGAGGATGTCACCGTCGTACGAACGGAACCCCGGAGCGAGGTGAGCCGGCCCGTGCTGCTGGTGCTCGCGCTCCTGTCGGCCGTCGCACCGTTCTCCACCGACCTGTACCTGCCGGCCTTTCCACAGATGACGGACGAGCTGTCCACATCCACCACCACGGTCCAGCTCACCCTCACCGCGTTCCTGCTCGGTATCACCGTGGGACAGGTGGCGTTCGGGCCGTTGTCGGACCGGTTCGGCCGGCGGGCCCCACTCGTGGCGGGTGCCCTGCTGTGTGTCGCGGCCAGCGTGGTGGCCGTGTTCGCCCCGAATGTCGGCGTGCTGATCGCCGCCCGACTGGTGCAAGGGCTGGGTGGCGCCGCCGGCATGGTCATCGGCCGCGCGATCGTCTCGGACCTGGCCCACGGCCGCGCCGCCGCGTCTGCGTTCAGTCTGATGATGATCGTCGGCGGGGTCGCCCCCGTGATCGCGCCCCTGGTTGGCGGCTTCCTCGTCGACCCGATTGGCTGGCGCGGCATCCTCGGTGTGGTGCTGGCCCTGGCCGCAATGATGCTGGTGAGCGTGCTCGGCGTGATCCGCGAGACGCATCCCCGCTTCCGTGGCGAGGTCAGGCAGGAACGTCCCACGCCGTCGGGCAGCCTGCTCTCCGCCGGATTCCTGTCCTGGACCCTCACGTTCGCCTTCGGGTTCGCCGTGATGATGGCCTACATCTCGGCCTCCCCGTTCCTCTACCAGGACATGATCGGGCTCGGCTCGGTCGGTTACGGCCTGGCCTTCGGCCTCAACGCCCTGGGACTGATGGTCGTCAGCGGGCTCGCGGCCCGCCTGGCCGCCACCCGTACCCCGGCCGGCATGACGTCCACCGGCATCACCGGCGTCCTCGTGTCCACCACCGTGTTCGGCCTGCTGGTCCTCGCCGGTGTTCCCGCGGGCTGGCTGGCCGTGCCGCTGTTCACCGGCGTCTCCAGCCTGGGCCTGGTGATGGGCAACGCCACCGCCCTGGCTCTCAGCCACGCCCAGCACGCCGCCGGCCGCGGATCGGCCGCCCTCGGCGCCCTGCAGTTCGGCCTCGCCGCCGTCGTATCGCCCCTGGTCAGCATCCGCGGCGAGAACACGGCCGGACCGCTCGCGGTGGTCATGTTCGCGGCCGCGCTGATCGCGTTCGGGGCGATGGTGACGGCCCGCCGCACAGAGCACACAGAGCACAGCCAGCCCTGAGCCGTTCTCGACGGGAAGGGGCGGCAGCCAGCAGGTGGCTTCTTGGCTGCCGCCCCGGTGATGCGTTCCGCTGCCGTGTATTCATTTCACATTAGCCTGTTATCACAATGATGATATGGAGCGGCGAGGGCGGTATGCCGGGCATGAGATGGTCTGCGGGTGATGAAGATGATCGACGCCGGCCTCACCGACCGGGCCGGCCGGCCTGTGACCCTGCGCGGCGTGGACGACGACAACTGGCGCGCCGTGGCGGATGTCGTGCCCCGGGACGACCAGCGGGACTGGGTGGCCACCTCGGGCGCCCGGTACCTGCTGCTGAGTGAGCGCGAAGGATTGTGGACGTCGCTGGGCATCTATGCGGGCGACGAGGTCACCGGGCACATCATGTATGCCTACGACGAGGACGACGACCGCTACTGGGTCGGCGGCATGCTCGTGGACGAGCCGTCGCAGCGCTCGGGCATCGGGCGCGCATCCCTGGTGACCCTGCTCAGCTACCTGCTGGAACTGCCCGACTGCGCGGGGGTCCGGCTCGCGGTGCACGAGGACAACGCCGATGCCCGCACGCTCTACGCGTCGGTGGGGTTCACCGAGCTGGAGAAGGACGACGACGGTGACTGGACGGCCGAGCTGACCGAGCTGGCCGACTCGGCCGGGTCGAGCGGGTCGAGCGGAGCCTGAACCTCGGCCAGCACACTGCGATCGCGGCCGCCGGCCTTGGCGAGGTACAACGCCGCGTCGGCGCGCTGCAGCAGTCGGCCGGCGTCCTCCTCACCGTCCCAGACGGCCATCCCGATCGACACGCTCTGCCCGCCGGGTACCACGGCGCGCAGGGCGTCCAGCCGCTCGAACCCGGTGCCGGTACCGGAGCAGTGCGTCAGGACGGCGAACTCCTCACCGCCCCAGCGGGCGAGCACCGGTGCCGGGGCCAGCGCGGCACTCCACGCCTGGGCCGCTTCCCGCAGTAACTCGTCACCGGCCTGGTGCCCGTGCGTGTCGTTGTACGTCTTGAAATGGTCCAGGTCGAGCAGCGCCACCATCAGTACCGATCCGGTGCTGCGGGCCGTCCCCATCGCCCGGGCCAGGTCGAAGTCCCACGAGCGGCGGTTGGACAGGCCGGTCAGCGGGTCGGTGCGCGCCAGCAGCGCCATCTGGTCGGACTGACACCGCAAGTCCTGCAGCAGGATCCAGATCCGGGTCACCACCATCCCGAGCAGCACCATCGAGCCCAGCCCCAGCAGGACCACACCGTCGTGACGACCGGTCGCGGTGCGCACGATGAGCACCACCGAGGGCAGCCCGGCCGCGAGCGCCAGCACGGTCAGGCGGGGCACGGTCAGGCCCTCGGCCCGGTCCGAGGGCTCCACGACGGTCACCGGGTGCACCGGACGCCACGCGTTGAGAGCGGCGAATCCCCAGCACAGGTAGGCGCTCGCCCACACGACGTTCATCCAGACCGCGAACTTGTTGCCGCCGCTGGTCAGCTCGATCAGGTTCTGCGCGGCGTCGGCCGTCAGGGTGCACAGCATCGAGGCGGTCACCCACCACACCGTGGCGCCCGCCCCGCGGCCGGCGGCGAACAGGCGCATCACGAGGAAGAGCAGGAGGAGGTCGGCCAGCGGGTACACGGTGCCGACGACGCGGGCGGCCATCGGCTGGGTGGTGTCCGACAGCAGGGGCAGCACGACGAAGACCAGGGCCAGCACCCCGATGCCGGTCGCCACGATCAGGGCGTCCAGGACCGCTCCGAACGGTGGCCGTCGACGGCGCTGGGCGTCCAGACCGAGGACGCCCAGGGCGGTCGTGAGGTAGGCCACGACGAAGAACGCGTCGGCCGGGGTGGGCCAGTGGTCGTCGCCGATGACCTGGTAGTAGGCCAGCACCAGTTCCCCGGTCAGGCACAGGCCCATGTTGGCCAGGAGCCAGTACCAGGGCCGGCGCTGGTGTGCGGGTATCCGGCGGACGGCCAGCAGCAGGAACGCCGAGCTCAGGCCGACCGAGCTGGTGTAGGCGACCGTCATGCCGGTCGTGCCCTCGCTCTGCCGGGTCAGCCCGGCCACCGCCAGGGTGGCCAGGATGCCCGTCGCCACCAGGAGCAGCCGCGGCAGGAGGACGATCATGCTGCGACCGGCCGATCCCGGCCGGACCCGTCCAGTGCCCCGTCGGCCCGGCTCGGCCGCTGATGGGTGCCCGGCCGCTGGAGCACGGCGGCGGCACCGATCTCATCGGGGGTCACCGGCGACCTCCCCCGGCTCCCCCGGCTCCCCCGGCTCCCCGACTCATCCGGATCTCCACCGCGACACCCGCCGCACGGGCCCGCGTCACCGAACCGCCACCTGAACCCGGCGCCGGCCGGCCACGAAGGGGCCACGGCGCGTGCTGCGAAATGGCTGCCCGGTCACGTCCAGTCCTTCGGCCGCCCCGGGCCCCGGCTCACAGAACCGGGCCGCCACGACCGGTTCGGATCAGACCGGCCCCTGGTGAGTCACTCACGGTGACGGCGAACCGGGCGAACGCGTCCCGCCCGGGATGCCCATCGATTCCCTGGGTGGGGAGGCAGAGGCCCAGACCCCGGTGACCGGTGCCGGTTCGTCCGTCAACGACCTCAACGCGTCCCGGGAGAACGGACGCCCGATCGCCCCTGGGGAACGGGGACGCGGCCGGGCACCGAGCTGGTCAGCGCAGTGGCCTGCTCCGGGGGCGGCTCAGGGGCCTGCTCGAGGGCCGGCTCAGGGTTCAGCGGGGCGGCCAGCACCAGCCGGTCGCGCCCACCGTGTTTGGCCTGGTAGAGCGCCCGGTCGACCGCGTGCATGAGGTCGTCCGGACCGGCCTTCCCGTCCCACACACTCACCCCGATGGACACCGTCTGCCCGTCGGTGACCACGGCGCGCAGCCCATCGAGCACGGCCAGCCCCCGGCGCTCGTCGTCCACCCGCAGGATCACCCCGAACTCCTCACCGCCCCAGCGCGCCAGCAACCCGTCACTGCCGTCGGCCCGCAGCGCCCGCTGCCAGGCCGCGGCCGTGCTGCGCAGCAGGTCGTCGCCGGCCTGATGCCCGAAGGAGTCGTTGAACCGCTTGAAGTGGTCCAGGTCCAGCAGTGCCACCAGCACCGCCCCCTCGGGGGCCGCCTCGCCCGGGCGCACCAGCCGGGCCAGCTCGGCGTCCCAGGTGCGGCGGTTGGCCACCGTCGTCAGCTGGTCGGTCGCGGCCAGCTCGTCCAGCTGCCGGGCCTGCGAGCGCAGTTGCCGTATCAGTCCCCAGATCCGGGCCGCGACCAGGGAGATCAGCACCACCGACCCGGCGCCGAGCTGGGCGCTGGAGGTCAGCGAGCCCCCTCCCCACCATCCGTAGGTCACGATCACCAGTGAGGGCAGCATGGCCGCCAGGGCGAGCACGGCGAGCCGGGCCACACCGAGGTCACCGGCGGTGCCGCGGTGGGCACCCCCGTCGGCGCGCGGGCGTGGCCCGGGCAGGGCCTTCACCGGGCGTCCCGCCTCGAGCGCCGCGAACGCCACACACAGATAGAACATCAGCCACAGCAGGTTGAGCAGGCGCGGGTAGTGCAGGAAGTCCCCGGCCAGTGACTGCAGATTCATCACCGTGTCGGCCACGAGGGTGCAGACCATGGCCACCGCCAGCCACACCAGCGACGGGGTGCGGGTACGGCCGCTGGCCAGCAGCCGGGCCACCAGATAGACCAGCAGCACGTCGATCAGCGGGTACACGCTCGACACGACCCGCACGAGAATGGACTGCGTCCCGTCCGTCACCAGCGGCTGCACCAGGAACACCACGGTCAGGGTGGCCGCGCTGAGGGTCACGATGGTGGCGTCCAGCAGCGATCCGGACCGTAGGTGGCGGGCTTCCTCCCGGTCCAGGCGCAGCACCGCCAGCGCCATCACCACGTACGCGATCAGGTATCCCCCGTCGGCCGGGGTCGGCCACGCCTCGTCGCCCCGCAGGATGATCCCCAGGGTGTAGGCCTCACCCAGGAACCACATCAAGGACGTCACCAGCATCAGGCTCCAGGGCCCGCGGTGGCGCCCCGGTATCCGGCGTACGGCCAGCACCGTCAGTACCTGGCACAGGCAGAAGACGACGAAGTACGCCGTCGCGCTGATCGGGTCCGCGTAGCCCGGCAGGGTGGCCAGGGGCACGCCGACCACGGTGACCACGCCCAGGAGGAAGAGGCCCGGGCTCCTCGCCGCGAGCTTCAGCATGGGTACTCGGTCGGCGGTGATCGCGCCCGCACGAGCAACCGTGTCCCCGGCCACCCGGTCGGCCGACCGCCACGCGGAACCACGATCACGGTCCGCCGCGGCACCTCACCCGGTGGGAACGTCCACCAGGACCTTGCCGACCGTGCCGGCCTGAACCGCGTCGTGAGCCGCCGCCATGTCCTCCAGCCCGAACCGCAGCAGCGGCAGCCCGTGCTCCTCCCCCACCGGCAGGGCGCCGTCGGCCAGGGCCGCGCCGATGTCCTGCGCCGCGGCGGTCATCACCTCGTCGCCCACCGTGTAGAGCAGCATGAACTGCAGCCGCACGTTCGGGCCCATCCCGGCCCCGATGTTCAGGTCCAGGTGGTTGCCACCGTCGTTGGCGTAGACGGCCACGGTGCCGCGCGGCTTGATCACCGCCAGGTCGATGTCCCAGTTCTTCGACGGCGACACCTCGACCACCACGTCCACCCCCTCGGGGGCGATCTCCCGCACCCGGGCGACCACGTCGTCCGTGCGGTAGTTGATGACGTGGTCGGCCCCGGCGGCCCCGGCCAGGGCGGCCTTCTCCGGTCCGCTGACGGTCGTGATCACGGTCGCGCCGGCCCACACCCCCAGCTGGATCGCCGCGTGCCCGACCGCTCCGGCGCCTCCGGCCACCAGCACCGTGCGGCCGGTGAGGGCTCCGGGTGACAGCCGCGTGGGGCCACCCTCGATGACCGTCAGGGCCCGGTGCGCCGTCATCGCGGGCACGCCCAGCGACGCTCCGACGTCCAGCGACGCCTCCGCGGGCAGTTTCACCACCCGGTGCTCGGGCTGCACCGTGTACTCCTGCGCCGTGCCGGTCAGCCCGTTGTCGGGGGCGGCCAGGTAGATCCAGACCCGGTCGCCGACGGACACCGACGAGACGCCAGGGCCCACCGCGTCCACCGTTCCGGATCCGTCCTGGTTGGGCACCGACTCCACCGACACCCGCCGGCGGGTGCTCGACCCGGCCCGGCTCTTCCAGTCGGTCGGGTTCACCCCGGACACCGCGACCCGCACCCGCACCTCACCCGGCCCCGGTGCGGGGATGTCCCGCTCGACGACGGACAGCACGTTCGCGTCCCCGGTATCGGTGTAGACGATCGCCTTCACAGAAGTTCTCCTTCGACAGCGCACGATGGATGCACGATGGGCACACGATCACGGACGACGGTGGCAACCGGCCGGCCCTTCGGCCTCTTCCCGCCGGGAGGGCGGACGTGACGATGCACGGCCGGCCAGGTGGTTCGAAGGTCACCTGGCCGGACCGTGCATGATCACGCGAGGGTGCGAGAGCAACCGAGCATTACTGCTGCGTGCTCTCCTCGTCCTCGCGGCGGCGGGCACGCACCCGGATGCGCCGTGATTCGGCGCTGATCAGGCCGGTGCCGAAGAGCATCAGGAGGAGGCCTCCCGAGATGGCGGGGATCAGGAAGTACGGGGTGCCGGTGAAGGCCAGCCCGCCGTCGGAATCCGAACCCGGGCCCGAACCGGAACCGGAACCGGAACTCGATCCGTCACCGTCATTGCCGCCTCCGCCGCCGGACCCGGTACCGCCGTCGGTACCGTCACCGTCGTTACCGCCGCCGCCTCCGGATCCGGTACCGCCGCCGTCACCCTCACCGTCGCCGTCACCGTTGTTACCGCCACCGCCACCGTTGCCCGTGCCGTCGCTCTGGGTCACGGTGACCTGCACGGTCTGGGTGCTCGCCTGACCGATCGCGTCGGTGACGTCGATGGTGAAGGAGTCGGTGCCGACGCTGCCGGGCGCCGTGTAGACGCAGGCCAGGCCCCGGGGGCCGACTTCGACCGAACCACCGCCGGTCGGGGCCGAGCAGGCGTCCACACCCAGCTCGAGGTAATCGTCCCCCTGCGGGGCGATCACGGACGTGCTGCCGGTCGGTACCGACACCGAGAAGGTGACGGACGCGCTCGGTAGTGGGATGAAGGTGAAGGCCTGGACGAAGCTGATCGTGCCGGCCGCGTTCGTCACCTGCACCGTCACCGGCCCCGCCTCATGAGCGGGAGAGATCACGGTCAGTGTGTTCGAGTACGTCGCCCGGATCGAAGCCGGCACGGTCGGCACCGTCGGCACCGTCCGTACCGGGAGGCGGCGCCACCCGGCCCCGCCGACGTCCGGGCCGAGGGTCAGCCCGGTCCCGGGCACCCCGTCGAACAGGACCGTGGTCTGCTCGTCGAAGTTCGCCCCGGTGATCGTCAGCGGCGTACCGCCCGCGACCGGCCCCACGTCGGGCGTGATGCCCAGCACCTGCGGCAGTTCCGTCAGGGGCACGTAGGTGTAGCCGACCACGTCGGTGCTGCTGCCCTCGGGCGTGGTGACCCGGATCGTCACCGTGCCCTCCGCACCGGCCGGCACCGTGAGGGTGATCTCGGTGTTCGACACGACGGTGAAGTCCGCGCTCACTCCCCCGAGCGTGACGGCCGTGGCACCGGTGAACCCGAAGCCGGTCAGCGTCACCTGGTTACCACCGGCCACCGGCCCGCGGGCCGGGTCGACCGCCGAGAGCACCGGCGCCGAGTTCGGTGCCAGGAAGGTGAAGGCGTTGTTCAGGACGGCGGTGCCGGAGGGCCCGGTCACCGACACGTCGACCGGGCCCGCCGCGTGTGCCGGGGTGGTGACGGTGATCGTGCTGTCACTGGTGACCGTCGGCGTCACCGTGGTGGTGCCGAAGGCGACCGCGGTGGCCGCCGTGAACCCGGTCCCGGTGATCGTCACCGACGTGCCGCCGGCGATGGGGCCCACGGCCGGCGACAGGGCGCCCACCGTCGGCGGGGCCACGTAGGTGTAGGTGGCGGCCGGTGTCACCGGTGAGGTGCCGCCCGGGGCGAGCACCCGCACCGTGCGGGCACCGGCCTGGGCCACCGACGGGGTCACCACGGTGATGGTGGAGTCGTTGACCACCGTGAACGAGGTGGCGCTGGTCGCACCGAACGTCACGTCCGTCGTGCCGGTGAACCCGCTGCCGGTGATGGTGACGGTCACGCCGCCCTGCACCGATCCGGTGTCCGGCGAGATGCCGGAGACCGCAGCCGCCGCCTGGTACCGGAACTGGCTGTTCGGGCCGGTGGCCGAGGTGCCACCGGGACCGGCCACGGTGATGTCCACCGCGCCCGCCGTCCCGGCCGGGGCGGTGGCCGTGATCGAGCCGTCCGTGCTCACGGTGAAGCTGGTCGCCGCGACGCCGCCGAAGAAGACCCCGGTGGCGCCGGTGAACCCGTTACCGCTGATCGTGACGATCGTGCCGCCCGCCAGGGCCCCGGCCGAGGGCGAGACCCCGCTCAGGGACGGTGCTCCCACGTAGGCGAAGTCGTCCGCGCTGCCGGTGGTCGACGAGGTGCCGTTCACCGTGGTCACCGAGACGCTCGCGGTCACCGGCGACCCCGCCGCCGGGGACACCGCGGTCAGCTGCGTCGCGCTGACGTAGGTGACGCTCGTGGCAGGCGTGGAGCCGAAGCGCACCGTCGCGGCGTTGGTGAAGCCGGTGCCGGTGATCGTCACCGTGGTACCACCGCCGATCGGGCCCGCGCCCGGGGTCAGGCCGGTCACGGCCGGCGGGGGCACGTAGTCGAACCCGGTCGTGGACCCGGTGGCCGAGATGCCGCCGTCGTTCACGACCCGCACGTTCACGCTGCCGGTGCCACCGGGTGAGGTGGTCTGGATCTGGGTGTCACTGATGATCGAGAACGACGCGGTGTCGGTCCCGAACCGTACGGCGCTCGCCCCGGTGAAACCGGAACCCGTGATCACCACGGCCGTTCCACCCGCCTGGGGTCCGCTCGAGGGTGAGAGGGCGGTGATCGCCGGGATGTCCACGTAGGCGAAGTTCACCGGCGCCGAGGTGCCGTAACCGTTGTTCACCGTCATGGTCACGGTGCCCGCCGAACCCGCCGGGGTGGTGGCCCGCAGTTCGGTGGCGCTGACGAAGACCACCGTGGCCGCGTTCCCGCCGAAACTCACCGTCGAGCCGCTGGTGAAACCGGTACCGGTGACGGTGACCTCGGTGCCGCCCGCGAGCGCGCCCCGGGTCGGGGTGATCGCGCTGACGGTCGGTGACCCGGCGTAGGTGAACTCGCTGCCCGGGCCGGTCGCCGAGGTGCCGTAGGGCCCGTCGACGGTGATGTAGAAGGTACCGGCCGTGCTGGAGGCCGGGCTGGTGGCGGTGATCTGGGTGTCCGAGTCCACGGTGAAGCCGGTCGCCGGCACCGTGCCGAAGGACACCTGGGTGGCCCCGGTGAACCCGCTACCGGCCAGGGTCACGGTGGTGGCGCCACCGGTGGGCCCGCTGTCCGGGGTGACCGTGGTGACGGCCGGAGCCGGTTCGTAGGTGAAGGTGGACCCGGCCGAGGCACCGCCCGCCGTGGTGCTGACCACGACGCTGACCGCTCCCGCCGCGTGCGGCGGGGTGGTGACGGTGACCCGGGTGGCGCTGGTGCGGTTGACGTTCGTGGCGGCCACACCGCCGAAGGTCACCCCGGTGACGTCGTAGAACTGGGTGCCGTCGATGGTGACGGTGTCACCGCCGGCGACCGCCCCGGCCGTGGGGCTGAGCCCGGTGATGGTCGGGGTCCCCACGTACCGGAAGTCGTCGCGGGTACCACCGGTGGCCGACGTCCCCCCGTTCGTGGTGACCGCGATGTCGACCAGGCCCGCGACCCCGGCCGGGGACGTCACCCGGATCTGCGTCGCGCTGACGTACACGACGCCGGTACCCGGGGTGGCGCCGAACGCGACGGTGGACGCCGGAGTGAACCCGGTGCCGCTGATCGTCACCTCGGTGCCCCCGGCGGCGGTACCCGCGTCGGGTGCGACACCGGTGATGTCCGGGCGGTCGAGGTAGGTGAACTGGCTGGAGGACGAGGTGCCCGAGTTCGCGTAGACACCCACCACGGTCACGTTCACGGTGCCGGCGGCGCCGGCCGGGGAGACCACCGTCATCTGGGTGTTGCTGACCACGTTCGGGCTGGTGCCCAGCATGTTGCCGAACTTCACGCCGGTGGCGCTGGTGAACCCGGTACCGGTGATGGTGACCGTCGTACCGCCGTCGACCGTGCCGGAGCTCGGGCTCAGGGCGGTCACGACCGGGGCCGCGACGTAGGTGTACTGGTTCGCGGCCTGGTTGGCCGAGACCCCACCGATCGTCGTGGTGACGTGCACGTTGACGGCGCCGGGCGCGTGGGCCGGGGCCGTCGCGGTGATCAGCGTGTCGCTCTGCACGGTGTAGGTGGTCGTGGTGCCGCCGAAGTCGACGCCCGTGACCCCGGTGAACCCGGACCCGGTGATGCTGACCGACTCACCGCCGGCCACCCCGCCGGCCGTCGGCGCCAGGCCGGAGACCACGGGGGTACCCACGTAGGCGTAGTTGTCGGCCGCCGTGTTCGGTGAGGTCCCCCCGGCCGTGGTGACCCGCACGTCCACCGTTCCGGTGCCCGCCGGGGCGGTCGCCGTGATGCTGGTGGAACTGTTCACGACCACGTTCGTCGCCGGGGTGGCGCCGAAGCTGACCGTGCTGCCGGGCGTGAAGCCGGCGCCGCTGATCGTCACCGTGGTGGCGCCGGCCGTGGTGCCGGCGCCGGGCGAGACGCCGGTCACGGCCGGGGCCCCGAGGTAGGTGAAGGCCGTGGTGCCGCTGCTGGTTCCGCCGTCGGGCGTGGTCACCGTGACCACGGCCGGGCCGGCTCCGTGCGCCGGGGTGACGGCGGTGATGCTGGTGTCGCTGTTCACCGTGTAGCTCGTGGCGTTGACGCCGTCGAACTGCACGGCGGACGCACCGGTGGCCGTGGTGAAGCCGCTACCGCTGATGGTGACGCTGGTGCCGCCGGCATTCGGGCCCGCGGTGGGCGAGACCGAGCCGACCACCGGCTGCGCGATGTAGGTGAAGTCGGTCGCGGTGGGCGAGGCGGCGGAGGTGCCACCGGGGGCCACGACCGTCACCGCGACCGTGCCCGCGGCGTGCGCGGGGGCCGTCGCCGTGATCTGGGTGGCGCTGTTCACCGTGATCGGCCCGGGCGAGGAGGTCGTCCCGAACTTCACGTCGGTCGCCCCGGTGAAACCCGTGCCGGTGATGATGACCGTCTTGCCGCCCTCGACCGAGTCGGACTGCGGGGCGACGGTGGTCACCACCGGGGCCGCCACGTAGGTGTACGGCTGGGTGTTCGAGGCACCGCTGGCCCCCGCCGTCACCGTCACGTTCACGGTGCCCGTGCCGGCCGGGACGGTCGCGGTGATCTGGGTGTCGGAGTCCGTGGTGAAGGTGGCGCCGGCGGCGCCGAAGTCCACCGAGGTGGCCTGGTTGAACCCGGTGCCGGTGAGGACGACCTGGTTGCCACCGGCGAGCGGGCCGCTGTCCGGGGCGATGCCGGCCAGGGTCGGGGCGCCCAGGTAGGTGTACGTGGATCCGGCGGACGCACTGCTCGCGCCGCCGTCGGTCGTGGTCACCACCACCGTCACGTCACCGACCGGGTGGGCCGGGACAGCCGGGACCGTGATGCTCGTGTCGCTGCCCGCGGAGGCCCCGGGCGCGGTGTTCCCGCCGAAGCTGACGCTCGTCGTGCCGGTGAACCCCGTACCGGTGATGGTCACCGAGTTCAGGCCGCCGGTCGGACCGGAGTTCGGCGTGATGGCCGTGATGACGGGCGCCGCAACGTAGGTGTAGTCGTTCGCGCTACCGGCGGTGGACGAGGTGCCACCCGGGGCGATCACCGTCACCTCGGCCGGGCCGGCCGCGTGGGCGGGGGCCGTGACCGTCAGGCTGGTGTCGGAACTGACCGTCACCGTGGTGCCGGGCACTGAGTCGAACTGCACCTGGGTGGCGCCGGTGAAGCCGGTACCGGTCAGGGTCACCGTCGTCGCCCCGGCCGTCGGGCCCGCGGCCGGCGAGACCTGCGTGACCGTGGGAAGCGCCAGGTACTGGTAGTTCCGCGTGCCCGAGGTGCCGTACGAGCCGGTCACCGAGACGTTCACCGTTCCCGCCGCACCGGCCGGGGCGACCAGGGTGATCTGCGTGTCCGAGACCTTCGTGAAGCTCGTGACCGCGGTGGGGCCGACGTCGACGGTGGTGACGTTCGTGAAGCCGGTACCGGTCAGCGTCAGCGTGTTACCGCCCGCGGTCGGGCCGGACGCCGGCGACACCGTCGTCAGGGTCGGTGCCCCGACGTAGGTGAACACCGAGCCCGGGGTCTGGGCCGTGGTACCGCCGTCGGGCGTGGTCACGCTCACGTACACCGGGCCGACCGCGTGCGCGGGCACCTGGGTCAGCGTGATCTGGGTGTCACTCACCACCGTGTAGGTGGTGCTGGTGTTGTCGAACTTCACCGCGGTGGCCCCGGTGAAGTTCGAGCCGTTGATCGTCACCGACAGCGCACCACCGGCGGCGGGCGCCTGGTTCGGCGTGATCGACGTGATGACCGGCAGCGCCGTGTAGGTGAACCGGTCGTTCGCCGAGGTGGCGCTGGTGCCTCCCGGCGTGACCACGGTGATGTCCACGGCCCCGGCACTTCCCGCCGGGCTGACCGCGGTGATGCTCGTGGCCGAGGTGACGGTGAAGCTCGTGGCGTTGGTGCCACCGAACCTCACCGCGGTCGCGCCGGTGAGGTTGGTCCCGGTGATCGTGACGTTCGTGGCGCCCGCGACCGGTCCCGCACCCGGGGAAACGTTCGTCACCGTGGGCGTCCCGGCGTACAGGTAGTCGTCCGCGCCGGTGTTGGGCGAGGTACCGCCCGTCGTGGTGACCCGCACGTCGACCGAACCCGAACCCCCGGGCACCGTCGCCGTGATCTGGGTCGGGCTGACCACCGTGACCAGGCTCGAGGTGTTGCCCGTGCCGAAGCTGACGGTCGGGGCCCCGGTGAACCCGGTACCCGTGATCGTGACGGTGTTGCCACCGGCGATCGGGCCGGTCGCCGGGGTGACGTTCGTGACCGTCGGCAGGGCGACGTAGGTGAACTGGTCGGCGGCGCTCGCGGCGCTGGTGCCGGCCGGGTTGGTGACGGTCACGTCGACCGTGCCCGCCGATCCGGCGGGCGCGACGGCAGTGATGCTCGTGGCCGAGTTCACCGTGTAACTGGTGGCGTTGGTGCCGCCGAACTTCACGGCCGCGGCGCCCGACAGGCCCGCGAACCCGGTACCGGTGATGGTCACCGAGGTGCCGCCGGCGGCCGCACCACTGCCGGGGCTGACGTTCGTCACGGTCGGCTGGCTCACGTAGGTGAAGTTGTCCGCGGCCGTGTCGGCCGACGTCCCACCCGCGGTGGTCACCAGGACGTCCGCCACGCCGGCGCTGCCCGCCGGGCTGGTGACGGTGATGCTCGTGCCGGTGTTGTTCGTGATGGTGCCGGAGGCGCTGCCGAACTTCACCGCGGTGGCGTTGTCCAGGGCCGTACCGGTGATGGTGACGCTCGTGCCGCCCGCGATCGTGCCGACCGACGGGCTGATGTTCGTGACGGCCGGGACCGCGACGTAGGTGTACTGGTCGGCGGTGACCACGGTGGACTGGCCGCCGACGGTGGTGACGCGCACGTCCACCTGCCCGGCCGACCCGGCCGGGGCCACGGCGGTGATCTGGGTGGCGCTGTCCACACTGAAACCCGTGGCCGCGGTGCCACCGAAACTGACGGCCGTGGCGGCCGTGAGGTTGGTACCGGTGATGGTGACCGTGGTGCCGCCGGCGGTGGGCCCGCGGACCGGCGCCACGGCGGTGATCACCGGCCGGGGCACGTACGTGTAGTCGTCGGCGGCGGTGTTGGCGGACGTACCGGCCGGATTGACCACCCGCACGTCGGTGGTGCTGGTGCCCGCCGGCGCGACGGCCGTGATGCTCGTCAGCGAGTTGATCGTGTAGCTCGTGGCGCTGGTCGAGCCGAACTTCACGTCGGTCGTGCCGAGGAAGCCCGAACCGGTCACGGTGACGGACGTGCCACCGGCCTCGGGACCCTTGACCGGCGAGATACCGGAGACGGCCGGCTGCGTGGGCACCTTCGTGCCGCACTCGCTGGTACCGACGTCGAGATTCACGTTGGCCAGACCCGCGACGCTGATGACGATGCGCGCCGCGACGACCTTCGTCGAGTACTGACCGGCCCCCTGGTTGGCGGTGCTCTGGTAGTTCAGGATGATCGAGCCCGCCGTGGTCGGGATACCGAGCACGTTCAGGGTCAGCGGCACCGTGGTGTTGGGCGCCACCGCGCCGGTCGGGATCGACCCGATCAGACCGCCGCCCAGAACCAGTCCGGTGACGGTCGAGGAGGCCGTGACCCCGCTGCCCGTGGCCACGCACTGCGAGTGCGTCGGGCCCAGCGAGACCAGGCCGCTGGCCACGTTCAGGCTGGCCAGGTCGGAGCTCGAGTTCGCCGTGTCGTAGAGCGGATCGGCCGTCGCGGCGGTCTGGACCACCCCGGCCGAGGCGACGGCGTCGAGGCCGAGCCCCGACAGGTTCGCCAGCTGGGCACTGGGTGTGCCCGGGTACTGGGACCGGGCGACGGTGGCGATGTTCACCGTTGCCGCCGCCAGCAGCGTCACGCTGCCGTTGAGTACGTTGGCGTTGGCGATGACCGTGCCGGTGAAGGCCGAACCCGGCTGCGCGCCGAGCGGAATCATCAGACCGGCGACGAGGAGCCCGGTGAGGCCACGGGCCGCGGTCACCCGCACGGCACGGGGAAAGCGCGTGGCGCGGGGAAAGCGCGTGGCCGAGCAGGTCGGCGAACGACGCTCCAGGCGGCCGGCCGCGTTGTCGGGTGAGGGCCGAAGGCCGCGTACCGGTCGCTGCGGGCCCGCCGGGGCCGATGCCGGCCCACCTCCCGGTTCGGAGGCCGGACGGTCGGACTGCCTGGCATCCTCGGCCCTGTTCTCGAGCCGATATCGGTCGGTGACAACCGTCAACCATTTCGCTGTCGGCCTGTTATCGCCGATCCACTGACCCCACGCACGCATTCGTGAACTCCCCCAGAATTCCTATTGCAGCGTGAGTGACTCTAGGTAGCCAATGAATTACAGGAGTGTAATGAGGTCGGCGTGTCGCGAAGGACAAAAAGGGGACGTTGCGACAGGTGCGACAAGCCGAACACGTAACTGGTCAGTACCTCTCGGACCCTCGGCCGGCATCGGTCATCCTCCGCCCCACCGTCGGGCCCGGCGTGTCTGGTCACGCGCTGTGTACCGTCCCCTCAGGCCCGGCGAGGACCACCTCGAGTTCCAGCGCCACCTTCAGCACCTGGACCCCCCGCACCTCTCACCCGGTGACCGAGGGGCCGAGAGCGGCCCGGTACCGCGCCGGGCTGGTCCCGACCAGGGGCCCGAACCGCGAGCGCAGGTTCTGGGCCGAGCCGAGCCCGGACGCGGCGGCGACACGGTCGATGGGCCAGTCCGTCGTCTCCAGCAGTCGCTGGGCCCGGCGCACCCGCGAGCGCGTGAGCCAGCCGCTGGGGGTGGTGCCCAGTTCCTCGGCGAACCGGCGATTGAGGGTGCGGCCCGGCACGATCACCGTGTCCGCCGACACGAGCCGTTCCAGTGGGTGCGGCACCGTCAGCGACCAGATGCGCGGGCATTCCCGGGCCGGCCGGCTCCCCCGGTCGCAGGTGACCGGGCGGCGCATCAGCCCCTGACCCCCATCGGCTCCGCCCGGTGCTTCCGGGCGGAGCCGATGGGCGGACTACCTCAGGGGTAGGCGACCAGGTTGCGCGGTGTCGTGTTCCCGGCCGGGTTCGGCACCGCACCACCGGTGTCGTTCACGACGTTGCTGATCGTGCCCTTGTCGCCGAGGGACACGGTCAGGATGCTGTGCAGCTTCACCCCGGCCGCCTGCGGCACCTCGAAGCTGTGGTCCAGCTTCACCGAGGGGTCGGTGTTGAAGAACGCGTACGAGCCACCGCCCCACACCTCGTGATCGGTGACGGCGTCCGCGACCTTGTAGGCGGCGTAACCGTTCTGGGAACCGTTCATCCAGGCGGCCTGGTTCGGGACGTCGTACGGCTTCTCGTTCTGGAAGAAGATCGTCTTACCCCGGTTGCCGTTCCAGATCACCTCGTACTTCTGGTAATGCTCCACGAACAACCCCGTGGCCAGCACGTCGTCCCCGTTGACCAGCAGACCGGTGTCACCGGTGTTCACGTCCCAGCCGGTGGCGGCGCCACCGTGGTCGGCCCGCCAGGCCCAGATGTGGTCGATGATCGTGTCGTCGCTGTCGACCTGCAGGGTCGTGGTGGCCTTGCCCTGCACGCTGCTGCCGACCCGGAAGAACACGTCCTGGATGCTGGTCGGGTCGGCGGCGTGGTCGGCGTGCTCGCCCTCGGCACCGACGCTCATCAGCGTCTTGCTGTTGGTCGTGCCGGCGTCGAACGTCAGGCCGCTGACCTTCACACCGTCCACGTCGGCGACACTCAGCGCCGTGACCCCGCCCTCGGGAACGATCGTCGGGAAACCGATCCCGGTGACGACCGTGTCGGGCCGCGTCACCGCGATCGTCTCGTCGACCTGATAGGTGCCCGGGGTGAAGAACAGGTTGAGTCCCTGATCCAGGGCCTGGTTGATCCGGGCGGCGCTGTCACCCGGCTTGGCCACGTAGAACTGGCTCATCGGGATCGACTCACCGGCGGTGTCGGGCCAGCTGGTGCCCGAGGAGTCCTTCTGCAACGCGGGCACGAACACCTGGTACTTGCCCGCGTCGTCCACGTACAGGTACGGCTTCTCCCGGGTGACCGGGGTGGTGGCCAGCGTGGTGTGCGGCTTGTCCGGGAAAGCGTTGGCCGGAGCGCCCTTCACGCCGGAGTAGACCATGTTCCAGACGCCGCCCTCCCAGCTGCCGATGTCGCTGTTGCGGGTGTACCACTGCTGCTGCGAACCGGACGAGACCTTGCCGTCGACCAGGCTGTCGGCCAGGTACCCACCGCTGGAGTACCCCTGGCCGTTGTCCTGGTTGGAGGGGGCCAGGGTCAGGTCACCCTTGATGTGCACGCGGCGCATCGGTGCGGCCTGGGAGACGGCCCAGCGATCGGTGCCGCCCTCGGGGTCGATCGCGATGTTCTCCACGCTGCGCCAGAAATTCTGGGTCGCGTTGGCGGTGTCGCCGTAGTTCCAGCCGGAATCGACGTTGACGGCGCCCTTGATGGTCACGTCGTCGGGGTTGCGGCCGAGCCCGGCCACCGACGTGTAGAAGCCCAGGTTGGCCCAGACCCGGTCGTAGGTGCCCGGCTTGAACAGGAAGGCGTAGCGCTGGTCGCCGAACTGGGCCGTGGGACTGACGTTCTGGGCGTCGAAGGCGGCGTCGACGTCTTTCTGGATGGTGGCGGCCGACGTGGACGAGTCGTAGATCTTGACGTTCTCGCCGAAGTCCGGGGTGTCGGAGGTCGGCAGCGTGGCCTCGTCGGCCGCGGGCTCGGTCGCGGTGGGCTCGGCGGCGGCCGGCTCGGCGGCCGTGGCGGGCCCCATCGGGCCGAACGCGAAAAGCCCCGCGATCAGGGCCAGGACCGAGCCGATCAGGATCGCCAGGACCTTGCGACCACGCGGACGGGAAACGGGGGGTGGCATTGCTGACTCCTCGGTGAGCTTGACGGGAGGCGGACGCAGTGCGGCCCGGCCGGAAGGGCCGGGCCGCACTGCGCCACCAGGTCATTCAGGGATTGCTCACCCCGGAGAATTGTCCCCCTCGCGACCGGCGGTCAAGGCGATCGGGGCCACTTGAGGTAACCATGACGGTCCGGCGAGCCCGCCATGATGTAGCTGGGACTTAAGACCCAGCCGGGCGCCCGCCGCGCTCGGGCGGTCAGGCGCGCCACGGTCACCGTCCCGGGACGCCGCTCCTCCCGCGCAGACCATCTTCCTGGTCGTGATCATGCACAGGGGGATGACGGAGGCAACCGCGCTATCCGGCCAGGTACTGCCGGGACCACCCCGAGGACGAGCGGGTGAATTCCGTCCGGCGGCTGGCCGTGCCCTCATGGGTCCGCCAGAACGTCAGCCGGGTCGGGCGCACGAGGTAGCCGGTCCAGGTGACCGGCGGCTCGTCGGTGGCCACGTGGGCCGCCCACCGGGCCCGCCGCTCGTCGTCGGGCAGCCGGGCCAGGTCGTCCGTGTTCTGCCAGGCCACCTGCTGCAGGAACGGGGTGCGGGCGGCGAAGGCGGCCGCGATCTCGTCCGCCGATGCCAGGGACGCCACGCCCTGCACGCTGAGTTGACGGGAGAAGTCCGGCCACAACAGCAACAGGGCCACCTGGGGCGAGGCCGCCAGGTCGGCGACCTTGCGCGAACGACTGTCGGTGTGGAACCAGAAGCCCTCGGGTGAGAACTCACTCAGCAGAACGGTACGGACGTCGGGCACCCCCTGCCCGGTCACGGTCGCCAGCTGCATCCGCGGGCGCTGCGGGTCACCGTTGACCGGCAGCCAGCTCGACAGCAGCTCCCAGGCCTCACCCTCGATGCTCACGGCCGGAAGCCGGCGATCTCGGTCAGCGCCCCCACGGCCCGCTGGACCGATTCCCCGAACAGCTGCGCCCCGACCGCCGCGGTCGATCCCGTCGGGTCACCGATCACGCCCGAACCGAAGTCGTCGCTGGTCCAGCCGAAACTGACCGGGTACCCGTTGAACCCGACGTACTTCAGGGCGGCCATCTTCTCCGGCACGTTGCGCTCGGCCAGATCCAGGTCGACCAGGTCCGGGCGCAGGTGCATCACCAGCGAGGTCTCGCCGAACCCGGCGTGGATGCCCATGCCCAGCTCGTCGGGCTCACCCTCGATGCCCCGCCCGGCCCGCTGCACCCCGGCCGGCATGCTGAACGTGGCCAGGCCGAACTGACGGCGCAGCTCCCGCAGCGCCACCCCGAGCAAGGCGGTGTTCCCGCCGTGACCGTTGACGAACACGACCGTGCGCGCCGGTGTCGTGGCGATCGACCGGCCCAGGTCCACCAGCGTCGACCACAGTGACTCCGCCGACAGCCACATCGTGCCGGGGGCCCAGGCGTGCTCGTCCGACTTGGTGTAGGTGAGCGTCGGCAGCAGCCACAGGTCCAGCCCCTGCGAGCGCCCTTCCACCACGGCCGCCTCCGCCACGCTCTCGGCGATGAGGGCATCGGTCATCAGGGGCAGGTGGGCGCCGTGGTGCTCGATCGCCCCGGTCGGCAGCACGATGACGGACGAGGCGGTCAGCTCGGTCGCGACCGCGGGCCCGGAGAGCTCCGCGAGTCGGTAGCGGCCGCTCATGCCTGCCGCCCGGTGCGCACGGTGAGCTCCTGCTGCAGCTTTCCCGGATTGAGCAGTCCGAGCGGGTCGGTGGTGCGGGCCAGTTCCGCCGTGCGCTCGGGCTGGTAGTCCACGAACCACTGATGGCAGTTGTGGAAGCCCACCCCGAGCTCGGTCAGCCGGTCGAACCCCTCGTACACCTCCTGGGCACTGGAGTAGATCCCGGTCAGCATGCCGATCGGGCGGCCCTTCTGCGCCTCGATGTGCAGCAGGCCGCCGGGGTAGACCTGCTCCACCTCGGCGATCCGGTCGACCAGCGCGTCGCCGGCCACCTCGACGTGGAAGTACTTGCCCGGAAACGACTTCTGCAGCCACTCGATGGGGTGGTTGTAGGAGATCCGGCTCATCTTCAGCATGGCCTGCGTGCCCTCGCGGATCAGCTCGACCCGGCCCCCGGCCTGCTCGACCAGCGCGATCGCGGCCTCCAGCGAGGCCGCGTCGAGGATGGCCCGCAGGCTGGCCCGCCCGGCCGGGATCCCCTCGTCGGCCGGCAGGGCCCCGGCGAGGGTCGCCGGGTCGGCCGAGACCAGCCGCGGGGTGGGCTCCAGCTGCGCGAACGGCCGGATCACGCTCAGGGCCTGCTCGAAGGTGGCGAAGCTGGCGAACAGCCCCTTCCACGGCTGCAGCGGCTCCAGGGCGATCTTCGCCCGGGCGATGATCCCGGCCGTGCCGTAGTTGTGGATGTACGGTTCGGCCTCGGCCCCCTCGACGTGCACGAGGGTCGCGTCCGGGCGGGCGTGCACCACGTCGAGCGCGAGCGCGAAGTCCTGGTGCAGCATGCCGTGCCGGATCGATCCGGTGCCGCCGGAGCCGCCCGACAGGAAGCCCCCGATGCTGGAGTTCGCGGTCGAGGGATACATCAGCACCTGCTGGCCGCGGGCGTTGGCCTCGTGCTCGATCTGGGCCATCGGCACGCCGGCCTCGACCACCACGTAGCCGTCACCGAACTCGACGATCGCGCGGGCCCGGGTGGTGTCCAGCACCAGGCCACCGGACATCGGGATGGCCTGGCCGTAGTTGCCGGTGCCCTTGCCGCGGGGGGTGATCGGGACCTGGTGCCGCACGGCCGCCGCGACCGTCGCGGCGATCAGGTCGGCGCTGGTGGGCCAGGCCACGAGCTCGGCCCGGCCCAGGGGCAGCTGCTCGAGGATGATCGGCGACAACCGCGCGCCGTCCACCGACGCGCGATCCAGGGCAGCGGCGTCCTCACTGACGTTCTCCGGCCCGAGCAGGGTGCGAAGTTCTGCTGCGAGGGCAGCGACGCCGCTCACTTGAGCCCGATCGAGGAGTCGAGGAACTCGTTGGTGAACAGGTCGGCGGCCTTCAGGCCCGTTTTCGGGGCGGTGTTGCTCGCGGTGAAGATCGGGGTGTCGATGTCGATGATCTTCTGGATCCGCTCGGCGTCGAAGTCACCCACGTAGTCGTTGTCGCCGTTGCTGACGATCCCGTCGGCCAGCAGCGTCTTGACCGAGTAGTCGGCCACGCCCTGGCTGTACACCCAGCCGTTGTTGAACTGCGTGACCAGGTCGAGCACCAGCTCGTTGGTGGCCGCCGGGTCGGCGAAGTAGTCGACCTCGGCCTGCTGCAGCACCGGCACCAGCTTCTTCAGGCAGGGGCTGTCCTTCTCCAGGTCACCGGTGCGTACCGTCATCGCCGAGGAGTAGAACGGGTAGCCGGCGTCGTGGACCAGCTGGTACTTCACGGCCTTGCCCCAGGCCTTCACCTCGGTCTGGTAGATGTACGGCTCGGCGCTGGCGAAGCCCTGCTGGGCGTCCTTGCCCTTGGCCGCGGCGAACTTGGCCGGAGTGCCGTCGTAGGTGCCGTCGGTGACGCTCTTGTCGAGCTTGCCCGAGCTGATCAGGTATTCCATGTAGGCGGCGCCGCCGAAGTAGCGCGTCACCCCGCCGCTGCTCTTCAGGGCCTGGCCCAGCGAGGCGATGTCGGTGACGCCGGGATAGGTCTGCGGGTCCCACATGATCATCTGCGGGCTCTTCTCCAGCGGCGCGAACACCGCGGTGATCGGGTTGTCCTTCGACATCCGCACCGCCTCGTCGGTGTTCACGTAGCCCAGCATGATGTCCTTGTCCTGGTACATCTGGCTGGTCACCGTGGAGTACCCGATCGCCGGCCCGCCGGAGCGGATCTCGACGTTCACCCCGGTCGACTTGCCCTGGTACATCAGCGGCCCGGACACCGACTTCTTGTCCGCGTCCACCGTGTAGTCCTTGCCCAGCAGCTGGTACAGGTGGCCGTGCTCGGCCTCGGGGTTCCAGTCGGTCTGGAGTACGACGGTGGCCGGGCAGTCGGCGGTGAGGTCCACCGACCCGGCGGCGGCCGGGGCGGCGCTCACGGTCGAGGACGACGAACCGCCGCAGGCGGCCAGGGCGAGCACGGCGGCGACGGACAGGCCCGTGGCCAGAGGACGACGCATCATGGTTGGTTTTCCTTCGAAAGTTCGGGTTTTCGGGGGTTTTCCGGGGTTCAGGACTGGTCGGCCCACTTGCCGGTCACCAGCCGGCCCAGCAGACCGAAGAGCAGGAAGACGACGACACCCAGCAGCGAGGCGGTGATGATGGCCGCGAACGTGCCCGGGCCGTTGAGGCGCGAGTTGGACACCTGGATCAGCACGCCCAGGCCGGGGGTGCCGCGCTGGAAGAACTGGTCACCGACGATCGCGCCGATGACCGCCAGCCCGGCCGCGGTGCGCAGCCCGACGAAGATCGCCGGCAGCGCCGCCGGCAGCTGGAGCTTGGTCAGGGTGGTGAACCGGCCGGCACCGTTGAGCCGGAACAGTTCCCGCTGCGCGCGGTCCACCGAGGCCAGGCCGAACAGGGTGTTGGAGACCATCGGGAACAGCGCGATCATCACCGTCACGATCACCCGGGAGGTGAACTCGTAGCCGAAGATGGTGCCGATCAGGGGGACGATCGCCAGGATCGGGATGGTCTGCAGGATCACCGCGTACGGGTACAGCGAGTGCTCCAGCCACCGGGCCTGCGACATCAGCACCGCCCAGCCCATCCCGATCACCGTGGCGATGAGCAGGCCGGTCGCGGTGACGACGATGGTCTGGAACAGGTTCTCGAGCAGCTGCTGCCGGAACTGGCCGTCGGTCACCGCCTCCTGGAGCACCAGGTGCGGGTAGGGCACGACGAACGCCAGTTCCTTGCTCTTGTCGTACCACGCGGCGATCGCGTACCAGAAGGCGACGACCAGACCGAACACGATGCTCGGCTGCCACCAGGGAATGCGCTTCATCGGTGTCCTTCCCGCAGGGCGTGGGAGATCTGGCCCACCAGGGCGGCGAACTCGGGGGTGAACCGGATGTCGGGATCCCGGGGCATGTCGAACGGCACGTCGAAGGAGCCCACGATCCGGCCCGGGCGCCCCGACATCACCAGCACCCGGGTGGACAGGTACACGGCCTCGGCCACCGAGTGGGTGATGAACAGCCCAGCGAAGTTCTGCTGCACGAAAAGCTTGAGCAGCTCGTCGTTCAGGCGCTCGCGGGTGATCTCGTCCAGGGCCCCGAACGGCTCGTCGAACAGGAACAGCTCGGGGTCGAGGGTGAGGGAACGGGCCAGGGAGGTCCGCATCCTCATACCGCCGGACAACTGCCGGGGCAGGTGTTTCTCGAACCCGTTCAGGCCCACCAGGTCGATCGCGGCGGTGGCCCGGGCCGCCCGCTCGGCCTTCGGCACGTGGTGCAGTTCGGCCAGCAGCTCGACGTTGCTCCGCACCGATCGCCAGGCCAGCAGGGTGGCGTCCTGGAAGACGTACCCGATGCGTTGCGAGGTCACGGACGCGGTGCCGCCCGAGACCTGTTCCAGGCCCGAGGCGATACGCAGCAGGGTGGACTTGCCGCAGCCGGAGGGCCCGACCACGGAGACGAACTCGCCCCGCCGGACGCTCAGGTCGACGCCGGTGAGTGCCTCGGTCTCACCGAAACGCATGGACACGTCCCGGAAGTCGAGGAGGGTGGAAGTATCCACGGTCATGATGGCTGTCCTTGCTGACGGTGCTGACGGTGCTGACGGTTCAGAATGCGGAATCGTGGACGACGGACGAACGGGCGACGAGCGCGCCGCGGTGGATCACCCGGCGCTGCGCCGGGGCCGCGGCGATCACCTCGCCCAGGCTGGCGCCCTGCACCGCCAGGAAGTCGGCGATGTGGCCGGGCTCGGCCCCGGCCGGGGGCAGACCCAGCACCGAGCGGGCACTGGAGCAGACCGCCTGGTAGGCCTCGTCGAGGGTCAGGTGCCCGGCGGTGACCAGCAGCGACGCGGTCTCCAGGGCGTCGCCGCGCCCGACCGGGTTGAACGGGTCACGCAGGTTGTCGGCGCCACCCGCGACCGGGACACCGGCGTCGAGGAAGGCGCGCAGGGCGGTCAGGCCCCGCGGGGTGCTCGCCGGGTGCTCCCAGCCCTGGAGATAGAGGTTGGTGATCGGCAGGCTGATCACACCGATGCCGGCCGCGAGCACGGCCTCGATCACCGGGACCAGGTCGGCCGCGCTCTGGGTGCCCTGCCGCACACAGTGCCCGGCGGAGCGGACCCGGTCGGCCGGCCAGTCCCGCACCGTCTGCGCGTAGTGGGTGAGAGTCGGCTCGCCGTGCAGGCTCTCGTCGGTATGGATGTCGGCCCCGACGCCACGCTCCTGCGCGATCGTCAGCAGCCGGTCCAGGTCGCGCACCGGGTCGGGGGCCAGGTGCGGGGCGCCACCGATCAGGTCGACGCCCAGGTCGAGGGCCGCGTGGACGGTCGCGTCCGGGGTGTCGGGGGCAGCCAGGGCCACGATCTGGAGGTCGATCAGGTGCCGGACCTCCTCGCGCAGACCGGTCAGGGCCTGCACGCCCCGCAGCGGCTGAGGCCCGGACAGCAGGTCGACGTGCGTGCGCACGGCCGTGGTGCCGGCCTGCAGCATCATCCGCAGCGCCGCGGTGGCCCGGGCGGCGATGCCCTCGGTCGTCATACCCCGGCTGTGGGCCCGCCAGGAGTCGATGGCCAGGCCGAGATCACCCATCGGCGGCGAGATCTCGTCCCACGACAGCGCCTTGTCCAGATGCGCGTGCGGCTCGGCCGGGGCCGTCAGCAACAGGTAGCCGGTCAGGTCGAGCTCGCCGTCGGCCGCCACCGCACCGGGGGTGGCCGGAACGACCGCGGTGACCACGTCGTCCTCCATCTCGACATCGACGACCCGCCCGTCGGGCAGGGTGGCGCCGATCAGCCGACGGAGGCTCTGCGGAAGGGGCTGATGGGCCGGCACGGTGCTCCTGTCGTTCTTCACTACTGGTCGGGCCGTACGGCCCTTGCCTAGGATGTGCACGAATGTTCCTGTGAGGAACATCGGCGAATCTAGGCATCTGTCGTTTCGGTCGTGTCACACACGACGTCGACGCTGTAAAGCTTCAGGGAGGCGATCACCGTCAGTCATCCGGCAGACACTAGCGATCCGGTCCGGGCCCTGGGGAGGAGGATCCGCCAGGTCCGGCGCACCCGCGGTCTGACCCTGATCCAGCTGGCCGACGCGGCCGGGCTGACCCACGGGTTCCTGAGCAAGCTGGAACGGGGACTGGCCAGCCCGAGCATGGCCTCGCTCGACCGGATCACCGTGGCGCTGGGCACCAGCCAGGTGGAACTGCTGGCCGGGCAGGGAAATGTACAGGTCAGCGCCGTCCACCGGGCCGGCGAAGGCACCGCCGGCTCCTACGGCCTGGGCCGGGCCCGCCTGCTGACCACCGGTAACCGGCGCCTGCAGCCGATGCTGTACGAGGGCGACAACACCGACCCGGGCGAGTTCTACCAGCACGCCGAGGACGAGTTCATCCACGTCACGGACGGGAAGGTCCTCGTCGACCTGGGCCCCGACGGGATCGAGCCGCTGGGCCCCGGTGACTCGCTGTACCTGAGCGGCGGAACACCGCACCGCTGGAGCACGGGCGGGCCCGAGGTCTACCGGCTGTTCATCGTGAAGGAGAACCCGGGCGCCCGCTGACTGCACCCTTGCGACCTACCCGGCGGTGCGCCCCTAGCGTCGCGGGAATGACCTACACCGATGCCGAACACCTGGCCTGGCTGGCCACGCTCCCCCGCAAGCACATGGGCGCCGGGGTCCTGATCACCGATCCGGACGGACGGGTGCTCCTGGTCGAGCCCACGTACCGGCAGGGCTGGCTGCTGCCGGGCGGCATCGTCGAGGCCGGGGAGTCACCCCGGTCGGCCGCCGCCCGCGAGACCCATGAGGAACTCGGCCTGCGCCTGACCCCGGGGCGTCTGCTGGTCGTGGACTGGTGCGCACCCCGCCCCGACGGCGGCGACAACCTGAACTGGGTCTTCGCCGGAACCCCCGTGCACGGGCCGGACATCGTGCTCCAGGCCGAGGAACTGCAGTCCTGGGCCTGGTGCGATCCCTCGCAGGTGCAACGCCTGGCCTCCCCGCGCATCGCCCAGGAGATCGTGGTCGCGCTGAAAGCCCTGGAGTCCGGTACGACCGTGTACCTGGAAGACGGTCAGGAAGGTCAGGACGGTCAGGAGAGCGCCTGACCCAGCCGCCCGACCAGCTCGCTCTCGTCGGTACCGACGAGCCGGTAGTCCCGCACCACCACACGTCCACCGACCACCACGTGCCGCGGGCGTCGTCCCGGACGGGCCCACAACAACCCGGCCACCGGGTCGGCGACCCCGGCGTCCGCCACCCCGGACACGTCCCAGACGCACAGGTCCGCCGCCGCACCGGGCCGCAGGTGCCCCAGCTCCGGGCGGGCCAGGCCGGCCGCCGACCCGTGCGTGGTGGAGGCCAGCACCTCGCGGGCGCTCAGCTGCCGCCCCACCAGGGCCGAGACCTGCATCGCCAGGCGGGCGTCCGCGAGCAGATGACCGGCGTCATTACTGCCCCCGCCGCTCGTGCCCAGACCCACCGGGATCCCGGCCTCCAGCAGCGCCGCGACCGGGGCGATCCCCCACCCCATCGGCACGTCACAACCAGGGGCGTGCGTGGCGGTGACGCCGGCCTGCGCCAGACGCGCGATCTCGGCCGGGGTGACGTCACACAGGTGGGCCACGGTCACGTCCGGCGCCAGCCACCCCCACTCCGCCAGCAGTTCCAGCGGACGGCGACCGTACCGCTGCGCCGCGATCTCGACGTCGACCTGCTCGTTGGCCTGGGTCCGGCGGCGCAGTCCGAACCGGGCCGCCACCTCGGCGAACGCCTCGAAGGTCTCCCGCCGGTCGCTGTGCACCCCGGCCGGCCCGACCGCCAGCTGGAGCATCCCGTCGTCGCCGATTCCGGTGCTCGTCCCGGGCAGCAGGGCCTCGACGATGCGGGTGGCGGAATCGGCGGCCGCTTGCGGGTCGTCGCCGGCGCTGCCCCGCACGAACACCAGCCGCGCGCCGAGAGTCCGGGCAGCAGTGGCCGTGGCCTGTGCCATCCCGACGTCGTCGCACCCGTCCGGCCAGGTCAGGTGATGGTCGGCGATCGTGGTCACGCCGCTCAGCAGCGCCTCGGCCACCCCGACGGACGCGGCGGCCCCGGTCAGTTCCGGGGTGACCCCGGCCGCGCGGTACCCGGCCGCCATCACGCCGAGCCATTCGCGCATCGGGACCCCGCGGGTGCCCGGCAGCGTGCGGAACGCGGTCTGCAGCAGATGGTGATGGGCATTGATCAGGCCGGGCGTGACCACCGCACCCGCCGCGTCCAGGGTCTCGCCACCGGTGACGGCCTGATCGGTGATCCGCCCGTCGACGGCGGACAGGTCTCCGGTCGTCTCGGTGGCCGGGTCGACGAGGATGCGGGTGGCGCCGGTGATCGTGAGCACGGCGGAGTTCTACCAGACGCCCCTACCCGCCCAGGTTTCGCGGTCCGGCGATGTCTTCGGGGTATCGCCGCGGCCGAAAGAGGTCTTGGACACTACCTGCGGCCGGTGACACCGTGAATCAGGCCGGGGCACATCATGTTCTGCCCCGGCGCCACCGACTCGTCAGGAGAAGCACCGTGCGCGTTCTCGTCACCGGAGGGACCGGCCACTCCGGTTCGTACATCGTCCCCGAGCTCATCGCCGCCGGGCACGAGGTCACCGGCCTGGCCCGGTCGGACACGGCCGCGGCGACACTGTCCGCGCAGGGCGCGACGGTCATCCGCGGTGACATCGAGGACCTCGACGGGCTCAAGAAGGCGGCCGCGGACTCCGACGGCGTGGTCCACGTCGCCCACCGGCAGGATCTGCTGCCCTCCGGCGGGATCCACGCCGTGGCGGCCGCGGAGCTCCCAATCATGCTCGCGTACGGCGAGGCGCTCGCGGGAACCGGCAAGCCGCTGGTCGCGGCCGGGAGCATCGGCTCGCCCGGGGCCCTGGGCCGGCCGGCCACCGAGGACGACCCGGCCCTGCCCAGCAGCGACGAGTACAAGGGCACCCTGCGGGCCCGCAACGTCGTGGAGTCCACCGTCATCCGCCTGGCCGATCAGGGCGTGCGGTCCTCGGTCGTGCGCATCGCCAACATCGTGCACGGCCCGACCGATCGCGCCGGGTTCCTGCCCTCGCTGATCGCGCTCGCGCGGGAGAAGGGCGTCGCCGGCTACCCCGGCGACGGCTCGAACCTGTGGAACGCCGTGCACATTCGCGACGCCGCCGCCGTGTTCCGCCGGGCGCTGGAGAGCGGACCGGCCGGCTACTACTGGCACGCGGTCGAGGACGGCGGCATCCCGTTCCGCGAGATCGCCGAGGCCGTCGGCAGCCGTCTGGGGGTGCCCGCGGTGAGCATTCCCGTGGACGAACTGATGCTGCCGGGGTACTTCGGTTTCCTCGCGAACATCGTCACGAAGAGCTACCCGGCCTCGAACCGCATCACCCGCGAGACCCTCGGCTGGGAACCGGTTCAGCCGCGCCTGCTCAGCGATCTCGACAACGGCCGCTACTTCCCCTCCCGCTGAAGGCGATCACCCTGACCACCGTAGGATTCATCGGAAGCGGCGCGATCGGCACCACGCTCGCGCGACTGGCCGTCGACGCCGGGTACCAGGTGGGACGGCCCGTCCCACAGCTCGACGACGCCTCACCCACTTCGAGCGAGCCAATGCTGCAATATCTTTCGGATGCCAGGATCGTCAAGGCCTTCAACACCATCTTCTTCGAGCATCTGCTGTCGCTGCCCCGCCCGGCCGGGGCCCCCGACCGCTCGTTCCTGCCCGTCGCCGCTGACTCGGTGCCGGCGAAGACGGCGGTCACCGCCTTCATCGAATCCCTCGGGTACGGGGTGGTGGACGCGGGACGGCTGAGCGACAGCTGGCGGCAGGCGACGGTCACACCGGTGTGGGGAACCCCGTACGGGCCGTACTCGAACACGCAGGGCCAGCCGGCCGGAGAGGAAACCGTCCGCGCCGCGCTGGCCCTCACAACGCGGTAGGCCGGTCAGCCGCCGGCGATCTCCGGGGTACCGGTCAGGTGCACCCCGGCCGCGAACTCGACGATCGTCGCGGTGTCCCAGTCGAGGTTGTCCGGGAACTGGAAGATCAGGGTGTACTTGCCGGAGGGAACCCACAGACGGGGATCACCATCGCTATAAGCATCCAGGGTTCCCGTCACATCACCGACCTTCACCGACTTCCCGGCATCCGACTTCGTCGAGAGCTCCGCCTCGTTCGCGACGTGCACCAGAATCTTGCCGGGGTACTCGTTCGGGTCCCGGTTACTGGCATCCTCGTCGGCCAGCACGAGCTGGCCGGCATCGGCGGCCAGCACGTCCCAGCCGACCGGGACCTTGTCGAGCGAGAAGCCCTTGGGCTGTTTCCCCTGGTACGTGGTGAGGGCGACCGAGATGGTGGACGAGGGCGGCGCCGGGTTCCCGGTTCCGTCACCGATGTCGGCCACGGAGAAGGCGAGCACGGCAGCCGCCCCGGCGGCCAGACCGACCGGGACCAGCGTGCGCCGGCGGGCCAGGCGGGCCCGGGCGCGACGGCCGCGGCGGACATCAGCCTCGACCGCCAGGTCCGAAGGGCTCGCGATGCCGGCCACCGCTTCTTTCATCAGATCGCGCAGATCATGCATCGTGAGCTCCGTGGGATCCCTGGACGGCGAATTGGGGTGACATCCGTTCGCGTAGCTTGTCGATCGCCCGTTTCGATTGACTTTTCACTGTTCCGGTCGAGCAGTTCATCGCCTCCGCCGTCTCTTCCACGCTCAGTTCCTGGAAGTACCGCAGCACGAGAACGGCTCGCATCCGCACCGGAAGAGCCCGAAGGCCCGTGTAGAGGGCCTCGGTCCGCTGGTTCGGCTCGCCCTGGTCGATCGGCATCAGGGTGCTGAGCACCAGATGCTCGGGGATCTCGTCGGTGACCCGCTCGCGGCGCTGCCAGGGACGTCGCTTCTCGTCGATGAAGGCGTTCACGAGACAGCGCCGGGCATAGGAGTTCTTGTGCTGGGCCAGGCGGAAGGCCGGCCACTTCACGTACAACGCGGTCAACGCGGTCTGGGTCAGGTCCTCGGCCAGGTGGTGGTCACCGGCCGTCAGGAGGGTCGCCGTGCCCAGGAGACCGGCGCGCCGTTCCCGGACGAAGGCCCGGAATTCGTCGTCATAGCCCGTCTTCATCGCGGCTCCAAAGTACTCATACGTCTTTGACGGAACTCGCCGGATCGCCGGTTGCATTCACCGGCAACGAGTTTCCCTCGGCTGACCCGATCCCGCGGTCCGGTCACGCCGGTCTGTCACCCATGCGCCCGATATTTCAGCCCCGGGCCGGGGCCCGGTGGGCCGGGGTGACGGTCCAAGTCACACCGGCCCACCGGGGAGAAGGCCGATCAGCCGGCGGCGATCTCCGGGGTACCGGTCAGGTGCACACCGGCCGCGAACTCAACGATCGTCGCCGTGTCCCAGTCGAGGTTGTCCGGGAACTGGAAGATCAGCGTGTACGTGCCGGAGGGAACCCACAGACGGGGGTCGCCGTCAGTGAAGGAGTCCAGGGTCCCGGTGACGTCACCGACCTTCACCGACTTCCCCGTGTCCGACTTCGTCGACAGTTCCGCCTCGTTCGCGGCGTGCACCAGGATCTTGCCGGTGAACTCGTTCGGGTCCTGGTTGCTGGCCTTCTTGTCGGCCAGGACGAGCTTGCCCTGGTCGGCAGCCAGCGTGTCCCAGCCGACCGGGACCTTGTCGATACTGAAGCCGTCGACGGCCTTGCCCTCGTACGAGGTGAGGGCGGCGGAGATGGTGGTGGTGGAGTGCGAGGGCGAGGCGACCACCGGCGAGCTGGAGCCCATCAGGGTGAAGGCGAGTGCGCCGGCGGCCACAGCGGCGGCGATCCCCGCGGGAATCAGGACGTTGCGGCGGGCGATGGTGTTGGTCATGCCCATATGAACGGAATCCGCTTGGCGCCAGGTTGCATTCGGAACGAGCTTCCTCGGCCGAGGACAGGTTCTGCGGATCTGCGTCCTCGGCCGAGGACCTCGTCCTGCGTGCGTCAGCCGGCTAGCTGACGCGCGCGAGCGCCGCCGAGTAGGTGTGCGAACCCTGCTTGACGGTGATCTTCTTCGGGGTCTCGCCCGCGGCCAGACCGGCGGGCAGGCTGAGCTTGTACGACAGGCCGTCCCAGGCCGGAGCGGCCAGGGACTTCTTCGCGCCGTACCTGCGCACCGTGCCGTCGGCCCCGGTGACCGAGACCAGCGCTGTGCCCTTCTTGAGCAGGGTCACCGTGCGCAGTTCGGCCTGGGCCGTCTGGACCATCGCCTTGGCGTAGGGGAAACGCTTGGCCTTGTCGGCGGACGAGCCCTTCACCCCCAGGAGCACACCGTAGATCGTGTACTTCTTACCGCCGACGGTGTCGGTGGCCGCGAAGAGCAGACAGGCACCGGCCGGTGAGGTGGTGCCGGTCTTGATCCCGATCACGTTGTCCGCACCGAGCAGCTTGTTGGTGTTGGTCAGCGTGTGCAGCGGGATCTTCACCGTCCTGGTGCTCACGATCTTGCGGAACGCCGCGCTCTTCATGGCCGCGGGGGCCAGGTCGAGCAGGTCCTCGGTGCTGCTGGACGACTTCTTGTCCACCCCGTGCGCATCCACGAAAGTAGTGTCGGTCATCCCCAGGGCCTTGGCGTTCTTGTTCATCTTGGCGACGAACTTGGCCTCGGTACCGGAGTCCCAGCGGGCCAGCGTGACGGCCAGGTTGGAACCCGACTCCAGGAGCAGCCCTTGCAGCAACTGCAGCTGGGTGAGGTTGACGCCCGCCTCTACCTTGAGCACCGACGCACCGTCGGCCTTGAGCTGGTTGTAGGTCGTCACATCCTTCTTGGTGATCGAGACGGTCGGCCCCTTGGCCCCTGCGGCCAACGGGTGATCTTTCAGAATGGTGTACGCCGTCATCACTTTCGTGACGCTGGCGATCGGCACCTGAGTAGCGCTGCTGTACTTCTGACCGATCGTGCCCAGGCCGGCCACCTCGAGGCGTGCCCGCCCGGCACCCGGCCAATCGATCTCAGGAGCGCCTCCGGCCACCTTCTGGGTGGCCGACACCAACAGCTTGGCCTTCGTGGCCTTCGACGCCATCGGCATGGCCGACGCAATCTGTGGAGCCAACGGGGCAACCACGGCTACGGAGGCCACCAGGGCCGCGGCCCCGGTGATGTAGCGCTTCCGGAAGGTGCTGCGACGAAAGTTCACCAGCGCAGAATACTGATAAGAAAAAGAAATACTGACAAACACTGATGGAAGGGACTTCTTGCACCCGCCATCAGGCCCGGCCGGGCAGGACCGGCGGGCGGCCCTTTCCCGTGCTCAGGACCTTGACACCGTGGCCAGCGGCAGTTCGTCGCGCCGGGCGAAGTCGGCGCTGATCTCCCCCGCCGCGTGCAGCAGTAACGGAAGGTGGTGCTCGATCAGTTGCTCCACCGAGGTCTCGGCCGCATGGGCGTTGACGTTGAGGCCGGCGATCACCCGGCCGGACCCGTCGCGCAACGGCGCGGCGACCGAACGAATGCCGAGGGCGAGTTCCTCGTCGGTCATGGCCCATCCCCGGGCCCGCACGTCCCGCAGGACCGCGTCCCGTTCGGCCGGTCCGGGCTGCCAGCGCGCGACGAGACCGGAGCGGCTGGGTTCGGCGAGGACCCGTTCCAGTTCGCCGGGCGTGAGCGCGGCCAGCTGCACCTTGCCCAGGGACGTCGGCAGGGCCGGGAAACGGGTGCCGATCTGGACGGCCAGCGAGACGATCCTGGGCACGGCCACCCGGGCGACGTAGACGATGTCGGACCCGTCCAGCTGGGCGATGGAGCAGGACTCGCCGGTGCCCTCGACCAGCTTCTCCAGGTGCGGCCGGGCGACCTCCCACAGACCCATCGACTGCACGTAGGCCACGCCCAGCTGCAGGACCCGCGGGGTCAGGCGGTATCCGCGGTCAGCACCCCGCACGTAGCCCAGTTCCTCCAGGGTCAGCAGCAGCCGCCGGGCGGTCGGGCGGGCCAGACCGGTGGCCGCCGCGATGTCCGCGAGCGTCATCACCGACGTCCCGGGCCGGAACGCGGTGATCACCTCGAGGCCGCGCGCCAGGGCCTCGACGAAGTCCGGGCCGGTTCCCTCACGGGGCATGTGACGCCTCCCTTCGGCGGTAGTGATCGGCGGGCCAGCCTACGGGGGCATCAGGTGGTGATGTCCGGGTAGGGCATCGTGATGTGCGACAGCGCCTGCGCATAGGCCGTCTGGTAGCCCATCGGCGGGTGGTCGCGCTCGAACAGGGCGATGAACAGGGTGAGGGTCAGGAACGGGTGCGCGCCGAGCTCGAACAGTTTCGGGTAGTCGTGCGTCCCCAGGGCCTCGCGCTCGATGTCGTCGAAGGCCAGCCAGGTGGACGACTCCCCGGTGGTGCAGTTGAGGATCCGGTTGGCGTACTCGCGCTCCCACATCGTCACCGTTGCGCGCGGGTCCTCCCGGTAGCGCTCCACCAGATCCGGGTCGCGGTCCACGGTGTAGAGGAACTTGTTCAGCAGGTACCTGCTCACGCCACACCCCCGGGGTACCAGGTGAAGTACGCCTCCATGGTGTGGAAGAGGTCGTACGTGTCCACGTAGTCGGCCTGGTTCCCCTGCCCGGCCACACCCATCATCAGCATGAAGTCCATGAAGCCGTGGGTGGCGTTGCCCGGCAGGTGCAGGCTGTCGAGACTCACCTCGGCCAGGCACTTCTCGATGTCCCCACCGGCGATCCACTCCACCGCCCGGCGGTCGAACTCCGGATCGGGCCCGTGCGGCCCGAACTGGCGCGGTCCACCCAGCTCCAGCGACAGGTGCCCGGTGCCGATCACCGCGACCCGCTGGTCCGAGGGCCAGGACTCGATCATCTCCCGGATCGCCCGGCCGAGCTGGACGAAGCGCCGGGGCTGCGGCAGCGGTGGGGCGAAGATGTTGGTGTAGATCGGCACGATCGGCAGGTCCGCCTGCGGCCGCAGGGTGATGATCGGGCAGGTGATCGAGTGGTCGATCCGCAGCTCGTTGGAGAAGGCCAGGTCGAAGCCGGAGTCCAGGCCCTGCCGCAGCACGTGCGCCGAGAGTTCCTCGTGGCCCTGGAGAACCATCTTCGGCAGGCCGAACTCGCGCTCCTCGTTGTAGAAGTTCGCGTCGTAGACGGGGGCCTTGCCGACCAGGAACTGCGGCATGTTGTCCAGCCAGAACTGGTGGAAGTGGTCCGACCCCACCATCACCAGCACGTCCGGCCGGGCCGCGGTCAGCGTCTCGCGGAAGCTCAGGATCTTGCGGACCCACTCGTCCGCGAAGGGTGGCCGGTCCTCACCGACCGCCTGGCTGGCCTTGTAGTAGAAGGGGTGATGGGTGGAGGCGATGACCGCCACGAGTTGCGCCATGCTGGGTCTCCGTCGACGTCAGAGGGCTGGTTGTTCGAAGGGTTCCGGGGGGACGGACTGGTTGTTCAGGTCCACCGAGAGGAAGATGTCTCCTGCCACCGGGCGGCGCAGTTCCTCGGCCAGCTGGCCGATCAGCCCGGCGGTGCGGGCCAGCAGGGCGAAGCCCCGCAGCAGTTCCAGCGGCAGGCCCAGGTCGGCCAGGGCCGCTCCGCAGACCCCGGCCCCGTTGAGCGGTAGGGTCTTTCCGAGTACCTGCGGGTGTACGCGGCCGATCGCGGCGAACAGTGACAGGTGCGGCCCGAACAGGTTCTCCTCGGCTGCGATCTGGAACAGCCGGGGTGTGCGGGGATCGCCGTCCTTGTGCACGTGATGTCCCAGACCGGGAACGAATTTCTTCTCGGCCCGTTGCTTCTGGACGACGGTCACGGCGAGCGCGTCCCACTCGGCTTCGGTGGTGGGCAGGTTCTCGGCCTGCTGCAGAACCTCGTGCAGGAACCGCCCGCAGTCCTCGGTCACCCCCAGGAACCGCGAGCCGCCGCCGAGCAGGCCGGCGGCCAGGGCGCCCTGCACCGAGTCCGGCGCGGACAGGAAGGTCAGCCGGGCGGTGATGGCGGTCGGGGTGAAACCGTGGTCGGCCAGGGCGGCCAGCACGGCCTCGAAGACCCGGGTCTCCCCCGGGGTGGGGCGGCGCTGGGTGGCCAGCCAGAAGGCCAGCTCACCGAAGCCGACCGTGCCCATCACGTCGTCCGCCAGGTCCTGGCCGAGCAGGGTGATGTGGTGCCGGGACGAGGCGCCCAGCGCGGTCCGGTACTTCTCGTTCGTGCCCGTCCTGCCGGTCATGCGGGGGCCTCCAGCCACTGGCGCAGTTCGTCACCGTGCTCGTCGAGGCCCGGCGGCGGCAGCCGGTACTGGGCCGGGGTCTCGGAGAAACGGATCGGGTGACGGGTGGTCGGGACGGCCCGCTCCCCTTCGCCGACCTCGACGATCGGGTCCAGCCCGAACCGCTCGGCCATCGCGAACCCGCCGTCGATGGTGTTGATCGGGCCGCTGGGCACTCCGGCCGCGGTGAGCAGCTCGAACCATTCCAGGGCGCCGTGACGGGCCAGCTCGGCCACCAGCAGCGGCCGCAGTTCCTCCCGGTTGCGGGTGCGGTCGGCGTTCCCGGCGAAGCGTGGGTCCTCGGCCAGTTCGGGCACCCCGAGCACCTGGCAGAGCTTGCGGAACTGGCCGTCGTTGCCGGCCGTCACGATCAGGTCGTTGTCGGCCGTCGGGAGTGGCTCGTAGGGAAACAGGCTCGGGTGCGCGTTACCCATCCGGTAGGGCACCACGCCGCCCGCGACCCAGGCCGAGCTGTGGTTGACCAGGCCGGTCAGCGCCGAGGAGAGCAGGTTGACCTCGACGTGCTGCCCCTGGCCGGTGCGGTCACGGTGGCGCAGAGCCGCCAGGATGCCGATGGTGGCGTGGTTGCCCGCCATCACGTCGAACACCGAGATACCGGCCCGGAACGGTGATCCGTCGGGGTCACCGGTCAGGCTCATCAGCCCGGAGACGGCCTGCACCATCAGGTCGTAACCGGGCACGTCCTTGCCCGCCCCGGAACCGAATCCGCTGATCGACGAGTACACGACCCCGGGGTTCCCCGCCCGCACCGCGTCGAAGTCGAGACCGTACTTGGCCAGCCCGCCGGGTTTGAAGTTCTCGATGACGACGTCGGCCCGGCGAGCCAGTTCGCGGGCGACCCGGGCGTCGGCCTCCTGGCGCAGGTCCAGGGCGATCGACCGTTTACCCCGGTTGACCCCGAGGTAGTAGGTGGACACCTCCTCCCGGACCGGCGGCATCCAGGTGCGCGTGTCGTCCCCCCGGGGCCCCTCGACCTTGACCACGTCGGCCCCCAGATCGGCGAGCAGCATGGTGGCGTAGGGGCCGGCCAGGATCCGCGAGAAATCGGCGACCAGGATCCCCGCGAGCGGTCCGTCAGAGCTGCTTGGCATGTCAGGAAATCCTTACGTCCGCACAGCGGACACTCGTCCGTTGAATGATTCTGCGAGGTCGGGCCGCTCGGGTCAAGCCTTGACAACGGATCGGCATCGGGCGGAAGGTGCTGCTCATCCCAATGGCGCGATGGCGGACATGCGTCCGTGAGTGTGGAGCCCCTCCATGACGAACCCCACCGACCGGCCCGTCCTGTTCCGCGGCGGCACCGTCCTCACCGTCGACGCGACCCGCCGGGTGCTGTCCGGGCACGACGTGCTCGTGGTCGACGGAAAGATCGCCGCGATCGGGCCGGACCTGAGGGACCTGCCCGACGGCACGATCGAGATCGATGCGAGTGACGGCATCGTGATGCCCGGCATGATCGACACCCACCGCCACCTGTGGCAGACCGCGATGCGCGGCTACGGCGCCGACTGGACCCTCACCCAGTACTTCGTCTGGTACTACCTGGAGCACGGGAAGACGTTCCGCCCCGAAGACATCCACGCGGGCAACCTGCTCGGCGCGATCGAGGCGCTGGACGCGGGCGTGACCACCACCGTCGACTGGTCCCACGGCCTGCAGACCCCCGGGCACGCCGATGCCGCGGTCGACGCCCTCCAGGCCGTGCCCGGCCGCTTCGTGCTGGCCTACGGCAACATCCAGGCCTCCCCCGACATCTGGACCGCCACTCCCCAGTTCCGCGACTTCGTCGAGCGCCGCATCACCGGTGACGAGATGCTCGGCTTCCAGCTGGCCTTCGACGTGACCGGCGACCCGGCCTTCCCCGAGAGGGCCGCGTTCGAGGTGGCCCGCGAGCTGGGCGTGCCGGTCACCACGCACGCCGGCGTCTGGGGCGCCACCGGCGACGACAGCATCCGCCTGATGTACGAGAACGGCTTCATGACCCCGGAGACCGTCTACGTGCACGGCTCTTCCCTGTCGCACGACTCGTACCAGCGCATCGCCGCCACCGGCGGGTCGGTCTCGGTCTCCACCGAGAGCGAGCAGAGCGCCGGGCAGGGCTACCCCTCCACCTGGGCCCTGCGCCGCCACGGCATCCCGGTGTCGCTGTCGATGGACACCAGCGTCTGGTGGAGCGCCGACCTCTTCTCCGCCATGCGCACCACGCTCGGGGCCGACCGCTCCCGCGCCCACCTCGAGGCGCACGCCCTCGGCGAGACCGTCACCCACACGGCGCTACGGGCCGACCAGGTCGTCGAATGGGCCACCCGCGGCGGCGCGGCGGCCCTGGGCCAGGACGACCTGGGCAGCGTCGAGGTGGGGAAGAAGGCCGACCTCGTGCTGGTCAAGAACGAGCACTCGCCGGTCTCCTTCCCGCTGCTGAACCCGCACGGCCACATCGCCTTCCAGGCCGGGCGCGGCGACGTGCACACCGTGCTGGTCGGCGGGCGGATCGTGAAGCGCGACGGCCGCCTGGTCGGGATCGACCTGACCGCGGCCCGGCACGCGGTCGAGCAGACCGTGGAGCACCTGCGCGCCTCCATCGGCGAGGAGGCCTGGCAGCAGGGTATGAACCCGGACGTGCCGGAGACGAAGATCCTCGACAACCCCTACACCTACACCGACTACCAGAGCTCCAGCACCCGGTCGAACGGTTAGTCAGAGCTGGTCGGCCGCTTCGCCCGAGGTCACGGCCGACCAGCTCCCGAGCAGGCGCAGAGCGTCCTGCGAGGGCTGGTCGAGGGCCGCATAGGCGATCAGGATGAGTCCGCGGTTGTTGGTGAGTTCCATTCCCTCGCAGACGAGTTCCAGATCGCCGACGACGGGGTGGTGAAAGCGGTTCACACTGGCGCGGTGCTCGCGCACGTCGTGCGCGGCCCACAGGTGCCGGAAGTGATCGCTGCGGGTGGAGAGTTCCCCGACGAGGGCGGTGAGGCGCCGGTCGTGGGGGACCCTCCCGGCCTCGGCACGCAGCAGGGCGACCGTCTGGGCCGCTGCCTCGTCCCAGTTGCGGTGGAACTCCTGCGCCCGGGGGTCGAGGAAGATGAACCGGCCGAAGTTCGCCGGGCGCTGCGGCTGCTCGTACAGGGGTGCGTACACGGCGGCCGCCAGGTCGTTGACGGCCAGGACGTCGAGGCGGCCGTTCTGCACGAGCGCCGGCACGTCACGCATCTGGTCGAGGATCTGCTGCACCACCGGCCGGACCTGCTCGAGGCGACCGGCATCGCGCCGGTTCCGGGGACGGGCGCCACGGTTCGCGTACCGGACCAGGTCGTAGAGATGATCGCGCTCGGCGTCGTCGAGCTGCAGTGCCCGGCTGATGCCCTCCAGGATCGACTCGGACACCCCGCTCGCGTTGCCCCGCTCCAGACGCACGTAGTACTCCACGCTCATCCCGGCCAGCAGCGCGACCTCCTCACGACGCAGACCGACCACGCGGCGGCGCCCACCGAAGTCCGGCAGCCCGGCCTGCGCCGGGGTGAGCCGGTTACGGCGCGAGATCAGGAACTCGCGGATCTCGTTCGGACCGTCCATACCCGCCAATCTACGGCCGCCCCGGCGATCGAGGGGGTCACCAGCATGAACCCTGTAGCCGGGGACTGCCTCGGTCAGCGGTGATCGCGAAGAGTGAACGGCGACAGCATTCTCCGTAGAACTCCAGGAGCACCCAGACCGTGCGAGTACACATCGTCAACGCCCACCTGACCTACCCGAACTGGTCGGAGGGCGCCCTCACCCGGACCATGGTCGAGGCCGCGAGAACACACCTCCTCGACCTCGGGCACGAGGTCACCGAGACCCGGATCGAGGACTCCTACGATCCCCAGATCGAGGTGCAGCGGCACCTGGACGCCCAGCTGGTGATCCTGCAGACCCCCGTCAACTGGTTCGGCGCCCCGTGGATCTACAAGCGCTACGTCGATGAGGTCTTCAACGCCGGTCTCCACAGCAAGAAGTTCCTCGAGACCGACGGGCGCACCCGCTCCGACCCGACCCGGCAGTACGGCACGGGAGGCCACCTGCACGGCCGGGGCTTCTTCGTCTCCTCCACCTGGAACGCTCCCGCGGCCACGTTCAGCAACGCCGACAGTGTGCTGCTCGGGGGTAAGAGCGTGGACGACCTGCTGCTCGGCGTCACCACCAGCTACGCCTTCGTCGGTTACACCGTGCTCGAGAGCTACGGGCTGTACGACATCTTCCGCAGCCCTTCCGACGTCGAGGTGGGCATCAAGGCCTACGCAGCCCACCTCGACCGGCAACTGGCGGCACTCGACGTGCCGCCAGCGGCTACACCCGATCTGCCTTCGTGAAGGCGACCGCCCCCTTCGCCGGGACCGTGACCCGTGCCTGGCCCCGTGCGTCCACGGTGACCGTCGGGCCCGAACAGCGACCCTTGGTGACCGATCCGCGGGTGACGTCGCAGTAGGTGCCGGCCGCCAGGCCGGTGCCGAACGTCTCGGTGTGGGGCGCCTTGTCATTGTTGAGGGCGACCCAGCCGGCCTTGCCCCGGCTGAAGGCGATCACGTTGCCGCCGTTGTCCCACCAGTTGGTCACCGGTGCCCGGCCGACGTGGTTGTGGAAGGAGACCAGCCCGGTCACGGCTTTCTCGGCGTGCACGCAGACCCACGCCTGCGAGGTGCAGTCGGTGTCGGTGATGAGGCCGTCCGCGGACGAGGGCGGCGAGGCGTCCGCGGTCGACCAGGCGAAACTGCTGTAGACCTGCGGCGTTCCGTAGCCGTAGGCGAGCAGGAACTGCTGGGCCAGCAGGTTCGTCGCGCCGTCCTTGTAGTTCAGGGAGTCACCGTTGCGCTCGGTGTCGTGGTTCTGCACGAAGCTCAGGGTCTTGCCCGAGGGGGGCAGTCCCGCACCGAAGTCCCGCAGCGTGGCCAGGCTGCCGGTGGCGTCGGCCGGGTAGCTCTTGAAGGCGTTCTTCAGCTGGATGTCCGCATCCAGCCCGAGCACCGCCCCGGCCCCGGTGAAGGCCTCCGGTGACAGGGTTCCCGGTCCCCCGCCGAAGACTTCCAGCGCCACGTACGGCTTGTCGCCGTCCAGCGTGCGGTTCAGCTTCTTCTGCAACGCGATCATGTCGTCCTGACCGACGTGCTTGGCGGCATCCACCCGAAATCCCGAGACCCCGTAGCCGATGAGCCGGTTCAGATAGGCGGCGAGCTCGTTCTGGACCTTCGGCTTGTCGGTGCGCAGGTCGGCCAGACCCACCAGCTCACACGTGCGCACCTGCTGGAGATGGTTGAAGTCCTCGATCCCCCCGGTGGACGAGGGACAGTCGGTGCCCTTCTGATGGAAGTCCGAGGCGTCGTACAGTCCGGGGTAGGCGAAGTGGCTGTATGTCGTGCCGCCGTAAGACACCGACCCCTGCCCGGTCATGTGATTGACCACGGCGTCGACGTAGACCTTCACCCCGGCCTGGCGGCAGGTCTTCACCATCGCCCGGAACTGCGCCTCGGTACCCATCCGGCTCGTCAGCCCGTACGAGACCGGCTGGTAGATCTCCCACCACGGGTGCAGCACGGTGTCGCTGCCGTTGCCCAGCTCGGTGCGCCTGAGTGAGTCGGCCGGCTGGGACACCTGCACCCCGGCATACCCGGCCGGGCCCAGAACATCGGTGCACTCCGAGGCCACCGAGGCCCAGTTCCACTCGAAGAGGTTGGCCATCACGTCGGTGCGGCCAGGACCGGCCAGCGGGGGCGTGGTGTCGGAATGCTGCAGGGCCGCGATCCCGCCCAGGGGCAGGCCGATCGCCGCGAACACGGCGATGGCGGTCAGGGACGACGAGCGTGCGGACATACGGGTTTCCCCCATCGGTCGACAGTGACCTACCGGCATGACACGTTGCGACGCCAAGGTAACGGTGTGCGCACCGTCCCGGCCAGGCCCCGAACACACCTGACTGAGGACGCCGTTGTCACCTCGGTCTCGCCCGGAGCCACACCGGTCTCGCCCGACAGGCCGACAGGCCGACAGGCCGTTGCCGACTACCCACGGCGCGAAGCCGGGTTACGGGTCACTGATCACCAAAGCGAAAGCCTGTTATCACCACCTATGGGCGCCGACTCTCCCAGACCCTGTGGACAACGGTCCGGAGTGGACCGGCTGCGTTGTGTACACCTGGTACATCCGGTACCGGATGTACCAGGTGTACACAACGCACGGCACCCGGGTCCGCACCTGACACCAACAACGAGCTGGGGACATCCCCGTCACCGTGGGCCCGCAGTGACCGTCGAGACGCGGCGATGCGCGGGCGCACAGCGCCCCACGACAGGCAGCGCCCCACGACAGGCAGCGCCCCACGACAGGCAGCGCCCCACGACAGGCAGCGCCCCACGACAGGCAGCGACGGGCGACTCCAGCGCCGTCGGCCGAAGCGCCTATCCCGCCAGGATCAATCGCGCCCGCACCACCTCATCGCGCCCCTCCAGCACCAGACGGCGCAGCCAGGCCGGCGGCTGGGCCTGCGCCAGGTACTGCTCGGTCAGCGCGGGCAGGTCGGCCTGCGAGCGGGCGGGCGGATACGCACCCCGGGCGAAGGTCTGCACGCGCTCGCTGGGCCAGACGTCGGCCACCTGCGTGAGCACGTCGAAGTAGGCCTGCGCCCACCCCTCGACCAGGTCCGTGTGCTCAGCCGTGAAGAACCCGTCCAGCGCCCACCGGAGCGTGTTCAGCGGCTGCTCACCGGCCACGAACTCCTGCCAGGCAGCGGTTTTCGCCTCCACGGAGGGAATGGCCGCCGAGCACGCCGCGGCCTGCTGACGGCCCTTGTCCGTCGGGTCGGCCGCCAGCTCGGCATCGATGCGCTCCTGCCCCGCCCGCCCGGTCGCGACCAGGCGCAGCAGCAAGCTCCAGCGCAGGTCCGCGTCCACGACCACGCCGACCAGCAGACCCGTCCCCTCGTCCGACAGCAGTTCCTCCAGGACCGACAGTTGCCCGCCCGACGACGCGGCCGCCACGAACGCCCGCACCAGGGCCAGCTGCTCGTGCGAACCGGGCTCGGCCGCCACGGCATGTCCGAGCAGACCGTCGGCCAGCTCGGTCAGCGCCGCCGGGCGCTGCGCGGTGGGCACGTAGGCCTTCACCGCGAACACCGCCTGGGCCAGCAGCGTGCGCCGCACCGAAGCGTTACTCACCGAGCCCACGCCGGCCATGACCACCTCGGCGTACCGGGCGGGCGACAGCTCGGCGTCGCGCACCAGGTCCCAGATGACGGTCCAGCTGACGGCCTGCGCCAGCGGGTCGCTGATGCGCCCGATCGAGCTGAGCACGGTGTTCAGTGACGTCTCGTCGAGACGTACCTTGGCGTAGGTCAGGTCGTCGTCGTTCACCAGCACCAGATCACCGCGGGCCTGACCCAGCAATGCCGGCACCTGCGTCCGCGGGCCCTGCACGTCGAGCTCCACCCGCCGGCGGCGCACGATCTCCCCGGCCTGGTCGTCGTACAGCCCGATCGCGATCCGGTGCGAGCGCAGCGTCGGGTGCCCCTCGGGGGCGCTCTGCACGATCGCGAAACTGGAGAAGGCGCCGGACTCGTCGAGGGTGAAGTCGGCCCGCAGGGTGTTGGGGCCCGTGGTCTCCAGCCACTGCGCCGACCAGCCGCTCATGTCGCGGCCGGTCTCGTCGGTGAGGGCGGCCAGCAGGTCGCCGAGCGTGGCGGTGCCCCAGGCGTGGCGGGCGAAATAACGGCGCAGCGCGGCCAGGAACGTCTCCTGCCCGATGGTCGCCACGAGCTGCTTCAGGACCGACGCGCCCTTCTGGTAGGTGATCGCGTCGAAGTTCACCTCCATCGAGCGGATGTCGGGGATGTCCGCGGCGATGGGGTGCGTGGTGGAGAGCTGGTCCTGGCGGTAGGCGCGGGCCTTGGCGCTGTCGGCGAACGTGCCCCAGGCGTCGGTCCAGCGGGTGGCGCCGGTCTGCGAAAGGGCCGCGGCGTAGGTGGCGAACGACTCGTTGAGCCACAGGTCGTCCCACCACTGCATGGTGACCAGGTCGCCGAACCACATGTGCGCCATCTCGTGCAGGATCGTCGAGGCGCGCCGTTCGTGCTCGGCGTCGGTCACCCGCGAGCGGAACACGTAGGTCTCGGTGAAGGTCACACAGCCGGGGTTCTCCATCGCGCCGAGGTTGAACTCGGGCACGAAGGCCTGGTCGTACTTGCCGAACGGGTAAGTCATGCCGAACGCGGCCTGGTAGAAGTCGAAGCCGCGGCGGGTGACGTCGAGAATCTCGTCGGCGTCGAAGTGCGGCGCCAGCGACTGACGGCACAGGGCGCGCAGCGGGATGACGATCTCCCCGGTGCCCAGGGGGTCATTGCGGTACTCGCCCGTGGCCACGTGGTACGGCCCGGCGACGATGACGGCCAGGTAGGTGGAGAGCACGTCGGTCGGCGCGAACCTCCAGCGGCGACCGGCCGCGACCTCCTCGACGGAGGTGTGCGCCGCGTTGGAGACGACCTCCCAGTCGGCCGGGGCGGTGACGGTGAACTCGTACCGCGCCTTCAGGTCGGGCTGGTCGAAGCAGGCGAACATACGCTGGGCGTCGGCCGTGGCGAACTGGCTGTGCAGGTACACGCGCCCGTCCACCGGGTCGGTGAAGCGGTGCAGGCCCTGCCCGGTGTGGGAGTAGTCGACGTCGGCGACGACCCGCAGCGTGTTCTCGGCGGCCAGGTCCGGCAGCGTGATGCGACCGTTCTGCCCGGCGGGCAGCGCCGCACCGTTCAGGCTGGCCTCCAGCACGTTCGCGCCGAACAGTTCGGCGAACGTGGAGGCGCCGGGCCGGGAGGCGTCGAAGCGCACGACCGTGGCCGACCGGAACGTGTCCGGGCCGGTGGTGAGGTCGAGTTCGACGGCATATGTGTGCACGGTGAGGAGACGGCTACGCTCGGCAGCCTCATCTCGGGTCAGGTTCCCAGCCATGGGGCGAAGCCTATGCTTTCCCCTCGTGCCGGACTCCACCGCTCTTCTCGCCGCCGCCCAGGCCGCCCCGGGCTTCATGCCCTCCCACGAGGGCCTGGCCCTCTACCGCGCGGCGCTGGCCGCGCCACCGGTCGGCCCCCTGCTGGAGGTCGGGAGCTGGATGGGCAAGTCCGCCCTCTACCTGGCCGCGGCCGCCTCCGAAGTGCGGACGCGGGTGGTCACCGTCGATCACCACCGCGGTTCGGAGGAGCACCAGCCCGGCTGGGAGTACCACGACCCCACCCTGATCGACCCCGCCACCGGGCTCGTCGACACCCTGCCGGCCTTCCGCCGCACGATCGCCCAGGCCGGCGCCGAGGACCTGGTGGTGGCCGTGATCGCCCGCGGCGAGACCCTGGCCCAGCTCTGGAACACTCCTCTGGCGTTCCTGTTCATCGACGGCAGTCACACCGACGACTCGGCCCAGCGTGACCTGCGCGCCTGGGCCCCCCACCTGGCCCCGGGCGGCACCCTGGCCATCCACGACGTCTTCCCCGACCCGGCCGACGGCGGTCAGGCTCCCTACCGGATGTACCGCACGGCCCTGGACAGCGGCGACTACGAGGAACTGGACGGCACCGACTCCCTGCGACTCCTGCGCCGCCGCGACTAAATCCGTTTGCACCCCATTTACACCCTTTCGTAGCAAGCTGGCAGCACACGGGGATCACAGAAATGGACAGCGCGGAGGGGATGGCGTGTTCATCAGGAAGTTCTTGCCAATTCTGGCCATCGCAGGGGTTTTTGGGCTGGTCGCACCGAGTTCGGCCAGTGCGGCGACCGGCCCGGAAGGTCTGCCCGTCGTGGCGGGCTCCTACATTGCCAACCATGTCCAGGGGCCCCAGAAGGTCCGTGCCCCGTTGAGCCTGGCGTACACCTGGCTGGACAGGTCGACGGCCTGGGGCAGCGGGCCCTACTGGTCCTTCGGCAACGTCGACATGGTGTTGCAGCCCGACAACAACCTGGTCATGTACCCCAAGGGTGACTACGCCAAAAAGATTTACTCCCGGCACATCTGGGCCAGCAACACCACCGGGTCCGGTGCCGTGCGGCTGCTCCTGCAGAGGGACGGCAACCTGGTGCTGTACACGGCGAACTATGCCAGGCACGTGTGGGCCAGCAACACCGAGGACGAATGTGTCGGCACGGGCCTCAATTATCCGGCCCTCTCCGCCCAGGCCGACTCCAACCTGGTGATCTACTGTGCGGAACCGTCGGTCTATTCCGACTGGACCAAGCCCTGGGTCGCCAGCGCAATATGGGCCACCGGCACCGCGGGCTCCTGATCACGGCGGCACTGGGAGCGAGGGCTCCCAGCACCGGTTCGGTCGGTGGTTCAGCCGTCGACGGCCGGCTTGAGGACGTCGGTGCACCACTGCGCGAACGTGGTCGGGGTGCTGTTCCCGGCGGTGCGGGCGACGTTCAGGTCCAGGCCCTCGTTCTTGGCCAGGGCCATGTCGAGCAGCCCTTGGGCGATGGCCTCCGAGTTGCCGAACTTCATCATGGTGGCCTTGAACTGCTCGCCCGGGATCTGCTGGTACCTCACGGGGCGACCGAGGACATCGGAGGCGATCTGAGCCATCCCGGTGAAGGTCAGGTTCTCCGGGCCCAGGACCGGGTGCTCCTGGAAACCGGTCCACGAGGAGTCCCGGAGCAGGTCCACGGCGACGGCGGCGATGTCCCCGGTGGCGACCGACGGCATCGCCAGGTCCGGTTCGTAGGGGCCGAAATACGTTCCCGTGGACTTGATCGAGCCCGCGGCCCACAGCCAGTTGTCCATGAAGGACGGGTTCGTCAGGGCCCGGTAGGGCACCCCGGTGGCCGCGATCAGATCGTCCATCGCGAGCGTGGCGGTCACGTGCCCGGCCTGCCCGGCCACGGGCGTCCCCCGCCCGAGCGCCGAGATCCCGACCACCCGCGGAACCGGCCGGGCCGTGAAGGCCTCGATGCCGGCCCGGGCGAAACCCGAGTAGGCCTCGTCCATCGACACGGAGGCCTCATCGGCCGGGACGAGCCAGAACACGGCGTCCGCGCCCTCGAACGCCCGGTCGACCACGTCCGCGTCGGCGTGGGAGCCGACCACGACGTCCACCCGCCCGGCGACCTGCGGATCGAGCCGGGACGGGTCACGGACGACGACGCGCACCTGCTCGTCGTTCTCGAGCAACCCACGTACCACGCCGGAGCCGATGTTCCCGGTCGGTGCCGTCACAACAATCATGGTTCGTCCTATCCGGAGAAGACTTTGCCCTCTCAGTGAAGGCCCGTCGGCGACCCGGAGGGAAAGACCTCTTACCTCTAGGCCTATACCGTGGAGGTATGAACGACCTGGAGACCCGGCAGCTGAAGTATTTCGTGGCCGTCGCCGAGGAGAAGAACTTCAGCCGGGCCGCCGTCCGGCTGGGGATCGCGCAACCCCCTCTGTCCCGGGCCATCCGTGACCTCGAGCGGCAGCTCGGGTCCCAGCTGCTCGTGCGGACCACCCGCCAGGTCACTCTCACTCCCGCCGGTGAGATGCTCCTGACCGAGGGCCGCCGGCTGATCGGGGAGATCGAGGCCATTGCCCGCCGCGTCCAGGACGCCGGGCGGCCCGAGCGGCCCCTGCGACTGGCCCTCAAGGCCGACTACGACGGCGGGCTGCTGCCGAAGATCGTCGACGCCTTCGACACCGTCCCGCTGGAACTTCTGCTCGGAGGGCGCGGAGAACAGATCACCGCCCTGACCAGTCACCAGGCCGACGTGGCCCTCCTGCCCACGCCGTACGACGAGACCGGTCTCGAACGCGAGGACCTGCTCAGCGGGCCCCGTCTGGTCGCCCTCTCGGCCGCCGACCCGCTCGCGGCCCGCACCAGCCTGCGCCGGTGCGACCTGGCCGGGCGCACGCTGCCCGACGGCACCGCCGCCGAACTCGGTGGCCTCGAGACCCCGCCCGGCTACCGCCAGACCCGGGACCTGGCGCAGATCTTCAGCCTGGTCGAGGTCGGCAGCATCGTGTGGTTCGTGCCGCAATGGATCGCGGCCCGATTCCCCCGCCCGCACATCACCTATCGGCCGGTAGAAGACCTGGAACCCGTGACCCTGACCGTCGCCTGGCGAACCGGGTCGCGCTCACCCGAGGTGGCCGCCTTCGTCCGCACGGTGCAAGAGGTGGCCGAAACCGCGCTCCTCGAGGGACTACCCGGCGCCTTCCACCCTGTTCCGGCCGCGTCGGCAGGCCTGCGGACACCGACCACCCCCCAACCCTGACCGGTTCACCCGAGCGACGACCGACAGGACGGGTGCAGTTCTCCTGTCACGGGGCCTGAAGGCGCCCGGCTCAGGACACCAGGTCGTCGAGGTCCAGTTCCCGCAGGTCCGTCCCCGTCGTACCGAACGCTGGGGTCGTGGCCTTGCCGCCGTTGATCAGGTCGACCGCCAGTACCATGGCCGCTCCGGTCCAGGTGCTCTGCTCAACCGGCCAGCGTTGTCCGTCGGTGAGGACGAGGCCGGTCCAGTAGGAGCCGTCCGCCTCCCTCAGGTGCTGCATGGCCGCCACCTGCTCGGCCGCCCGCCGGGTGTCACCCATCACCGCCAGGGCCAGGGCCAGTTCGCAGGTCTCGGCTCCCGTCACCCAGGGGCGGTCGGCCACGCAGCGGATGCCCTGGCCCGGCACCACGAACGTGTCCCAGGCGGCCGAGATCCGTTCCTGGGCCTGGTCACCACGCAGGGCGCCACCCAGCACCGGGTAGTACCAGTCCATCGAGAACCGGGTCTTCTCCACGAAGGCGCCCGGCCGGTGAACGATCGCCTCGCGCAATCGGTGCGCCGACGCGTCCCACATCTCTGCGAGGTTGCCGTCCCCCCGGGCCTGTGCGAGCGTGACCGCGCACCGCAGCGCGTGATGGATGCTGGAGCAGCCGGTCAGCAGGGCGGCCGGGTCGGGAGATCCCTTCGGGGAGCGGGCCCAGCCCACGGTGCCGTCCGGATTCTGCAGTGAGAGAACGAAACCCAGGGCGTCGCGGACCATCGGCCAGTAGCGCGCGAGGAACTCGTCGTCACCGGTGCTCAGCCAGTGGTGCAGCACCCCGACGGCGACGTACGCGGCGTGATTGGTCTCGGCGGTGGCCTCGACCACGATCTCCCCGCGGACCCGGCCGGGCCAGCTGCCGTCCGGGAGTTGCGTGCGCCGCAGCCAGTCGTACCCGCAGCGGGCCGCCTCGTGCAGCCCGGCGACGTCGAGGGCCATCAGGCATTCGACGTGGTCCCAGGGGTCGGTCTCACCACCCGGAAACCACGGCACCGCACCGGAGGTTTCCTGAGCTGCGGCGATGCTCAGCGCGGTCGCGTGCACCTCGGCCGCGGTGGGGAACGTCAACTCGCCCGCCGCTCGGGCCGGGGGCACGGGGTGACGTGCGGCTGGGGTCGAGCGGCAGCGGTGTCCATAAGCTGATCACAATATCCGGTTCGGCCCGAATCCCGGGCGCGCAGTGGTGCGTGACGGCCTCGCCATGATGTCGTCCCGGTCCGCACAGAGGTCACCGTCACGAGTGCGGACGGTCGCGCCGGAGACCTCTGCGTTGTGTACAGCCAGGGTGCGCGGCCCTAGGCGCTCTTGCGCAGGTACAGCACGACACTCTTGCCGATCAGCGGGTTCAGCGTCCGCTCCAGCAGTTTCGTCGTGCGGGGCTTCTTCATGATGTCCCAGACCAGCAGCCGGTGGTAGGCGCGCACGATCGGGGTGTCTTCCATCCCGAAGAAGCACTTCAGCCACCAGTACACGCTGTGCAGGGCGTGGGCGTGAGAGGTGCCGGTGTGCTCCAGCCCGGCGTCGCGGCAGAGCGCGGCCAGCTCGGAGGCCCGGTAGATGCGCACGTGCCCGCCCTCGTTGGCGTGGTACTCGTCCGACATGGCCCAGCAGATCCGCTCGGGCAGCCAGCGCGGCACCGTGATCGCCGCCAGGCCACCGGGTTTGAGGACGCGGGCGATCTCGGCGATCGCGATGGCGTCGTCCTGGATGTGCTCGAGCACCTCCGAGGCGATCACCCGGTCGAACGACTCGTCGGGCAGGGGCAGCGAGCGCAGGTCACCCACGACGGGGGCGGTCCGGGCACCGGCCGGAGGCTCCCCCGCCAGGTCCATGGCGCCGGTCCAGGTGCGGGTGGTGACCAGGTCTTTCGCACTCAGGTCGAGCGAGACGACGTCGGCCCCGCGCCGGTAGGCCTCGAAGGTGTGCCGGCCCTCCCCGCATCCCAGGTCGAGCAGAGTCGTCCCGGCCCGTACGTCGAGGCGGTCGTAGTCGAGCGTCAGCACGTGCCCTCACCTTTCAGATCGTCGATGGCGTCGCTGTACCACTGGGCGGTGCGGCTGGCCGTGAGCTGCCAGGTGAAGTGCTCGACCACACGGGCCCGCCCGGCGGCGCCGAGGCGGGCGCGCAGGGGGGCGTCGTCCAGGAGGCGGCCGATCGAGTGGGCCAGGGCCTCACTGTCGCCGGCCGGTACGTGCAGGGCGGTGAGCCCGTCGGGACCGGCGACCTCGGGCAGGGCCCCGGCCGTGGTGACGACCAGGGGCACGCCGCACGCCATCGCCTCGACGGCGGGCAGGGAGAAACCCTCGTAGCGGGAGGGCACCACGGCGACCTGGGCACTGCGGAAGAGGTCGGCCAGGGCCTCCTCGCTGATCCCCTGGACGAACCGCACGATGCCGGTGAGGCCGAGCCGGTGGATGGCCCGGTCGGCCGGGCCGCCGGGGCGGGCGGCGCCGACGACCACGAGTTCGACGGGCCGCTCGACGGCGACCTTGGCGACCGCCTCGATCAGGTCACCCAGCCCCTTGAGGGGAACGTCCGCGCTGGCGACGGCGACCACGCGACCGGGCACCGCGGGCGTCCTCACTTCGGTTTCGAGGGCTGGGGTGAACGTTTCTTCGTCGACCCCCACCCCGATGACCCGCAGGCGTTCGGAGCGCACGCCGAAGGCCCGGACGATCTCGTCGCGCGAGGCCGCCGAGACGGTGGTCAGCCAGGGCAGCTGCCGGGCGACCCGCCCCTGCATGCGGCAGAACGCGTACCAGCGGCGCAGCGAGTAGCGGCGCTGGCGGTCGGTGGCCGCGGCCAGTTCCAGGTCGCGGTCGACCGTGATCGGGTGGTGGATGGTCGCGACCAGCGGGACGCCCCGGCGGCGCAGCTGCGCCCGCAGTCCGAGCAGCCCGTAGCCCAGCGACTGGTTGTCGTGCACCACGTCGAACTCGCTCAGCCGCGAGCGCAGGTGGTGCCAGGCCCGCAGGGAGAAGGTCAGCGGCTCGGGGAAGGCCGCCGTGCACATCAGACCCCACTCCAGCACGTCGACCGGTGAGGTGAACTCGCGCAGCGCCGGGGTGCGGAACGGGTCGGGCTCGCGGTACAGGTCGAGGTTGCGGAGGTGGGTGAGCCGCACGCCCGGATCGAGCTCGGGCAGCGGTGGGCTCGAGAACACCTCGACGTGGTGCCCGAGCGCCACCAGCTCCCGGGACAGGTTCCGCACGTAGATGCCCTGGCCACCGCTGTGCGGTTTGCTGCGGTACGACAACAGCGCGATGCGCAGTGCCCGTGGCGACCTGTCGATGTTCATGAACTGGTCACGATATCCGGTTCGGTGTAAATCCCCGTTCTCAGGACCGCGCGGCCTGGACCTTCTGGTACGTCTGGAAAGCCTTCTGCCACAGCGGCGACAGGGTGAACTCCCACTCGCCCACGGTTTCCACCACGTGACCACCGGCACCCAGCTTGAACCGCAGCAGGCCGGCGAGGCGCTCGTTCTCGTCCAGGGTGTCGGCGATGCCCCGGAAGTCGTAGACCCAGTTCCCGCGCCCCAGGGCCGCCCGCATCGACGTCCACTGCATGGCCGTGGGGGCCTGCACCTCCCGGTGGCGCGAGGTCGAGGCACCGTAGGTGTACCAGCAGGTGCGGTCCACGTCGACGGTCAGCGCCGCCGCCAGCGGCTCCCCCTCGTACTCGCTGATCCACAGCCGCAGCACCGGCTCGGGCCCGGCGTTCAGGGCCTTCCACATCGTGGTGAAGTAGCTGGCGGGGCGCGGGGTGAACTGGTCGCGCTCGCCGGTCTCGACGTAGAGCCGGTGGAAGATCGGCAGGTCGGCCATGTCGCCCTGGCGCACGACGACACCGGCCGCGGCCGACTTCTTCACGTTGCGGCGCCACTGCTGGTTCATGTTCTTCAGGAGCTGCTCGGGGGTGCGGTCGCGCAGGTCGACGCGCACGCCCAGGCGCGGCTGCCCGGCGGTGAACTGCCCGGACTCGTCTTCCAGCGATACCCAGCCCAGGGCCTTGAGGGCCTGCTGGAGCGCGGCGCCGTCGGGGTAGGTCTCGTCCGGCTCGAGCTCCGAGAACCGAGTGACGCCCTCGGCCGACATGCCGCGCTTGGCCGTGGCCGTGCTCCAGTAGCGGGTGGGCTGGGTCGGGCCCATGCGCACGGCGAACGCGTGCTGCGAGCGCAGGTGGTTCAGGAACGGGTTGAGCCACCACGACGGTGCCTTGAGGACGCGGTCCCAGGGCAGGGTGGGTCCCTCGGGGATGTAGGCGAGGCTGCGGTTGGTGCCGGGCACCGGCCGGTAGAGGACCAGGGCGGTGCCGATCACCTCCCCGTCCTCGATCCAGCCGATGCTCTCGTTGCGCCAGGCCTTCTTCACCCCGCCCCAGGCCGGGGTCTGGGTGATGCTCGCGGCGTTCTTCACGGCGAAGCGCTCGTGATCGGCGGCCGAGATGGGCAGCACCGTCAGACCGGCATGCTGGGCCGGCCAGAGCGCCGTGCCGGAGCGTGCGTCAGTTCCAGGCATGAGGGGGGAAGCCTCCGGGGCGGTCTCGCCAGGTCGGGCCGCAGGGGAGGCCTGCGACATTTATCGGGTGATTGTGACATCATCCCGCACCGGCGACACACAGGTAACAAGCCCACGGGCGGACCCGGCCAGTTCAAGGGCTTGACCTGTCCCTGGGCCACGTTCGGCGGCCAGGGATACGTCAAGCCCGGCACCAGCACACCGCGGGCGCTGGACGGAAAGGGTCACAAGAAATCCTTTCCTTCAGAAGGGCCTCAGGGAAAGCTTTTCGGACGTTGTTCCGGTCGCCTCCAGCAGATCGGCCACCCCGTCGGTGGCGGTACTCAGGGCCTGCGGGGCCCGGCCCCGAGGGCGCCAGGGACCTACGTCCCGAGCCCGTCGGCCACGAGTAACTTGACAGCCATGGTTCAAGGTCGCGGGCCGGTCGGTCGATCACCCGCTGTGCCGCCTGAAAGCTCTCGGAGGGTCTCGCGATCCGATGTCCTGGCCTGGCTGAGGGACACCGGCTCCGTCGTCGTCCCCGGGCAGCCCGCCGCGGCGATCTGGTCAGGGGTCTTCTCGCTGGCCTCGGGAGCGCTCCTGATTGTCCTCGGGGCCGGCTTCCTGCTCGAGCAGACCGGCCTGACCCGGGGTGCGGGGTGGGCCCCGACCGCCCGGGGCGCGGTCCTGGTGCTGATGTACGCACTCCTGGGTGGCCGCTTGGTGGCGGCGGCCATCGCCTGGCCGCAACGCCGGCGGGCCACGGTCACGCTGGCCTCCTGCCTGGGACTGCTGAGTGTCGGGGCGATCCTGGTGGATGCCGTGGACCCGGCACCCCGGGAGGTCTCCCTCACCGCGTTCCTGGTGATGCTCGCCGCCCAGTTCGCGCTGGCGACCTTCATCGTGCTGGACGGGGAGACCACCCTGGAACCGACCCGGGTGGTGGCCCTGGACACGGTCATCATCTGCGGCGGGGCGTCAAGTTTCGCCGGGTTCGCCTTCACCACGCCGCTGTCCGGGTGGTTCACGCACCTGCACGGTCATGAACTCGACCAGGCCCTGTTGTTCCCCGCCATCGCCCTGGTGATGCTGCTGGCCGTCGTCTCCGGAACGGTGCTGGGCCGCCGACGGTGGTCCGGGCACACCGCCGCTCTCGGCACCGGCCTCACGCTGTTGCTCGCGGGGAACCTGCTGCTGATGCGGGTCGACCCGGGCACCGAGCCGATCTACACCCCGGCCACCACCCTCCTGTGGGGTCTCGGGTTCTTCCTGGCCACGGCGTCCGCCTGCGGTCCCCGGTCCGACACCGCCACCCGGGTACGCGACGGGACCGGCATGGTGGCAACCCTTCTGGCCTCCTGTGCCGCCGGGGCCGTGCTCACAGTGGAGACCATCGGTGAAGCCCCGTTGCTGGTGGTCCCCGCCGCTGTCACGATGGCCGCGGCCATGGCCCGGATGGCTCTGGCGTTGCACGATGCCCGGGGGGCGGCCGAGGCCTACCGTCTCTCGCTGATCGACGATCTCACCGACCTGCCCAACCGACGGGCCGTCCTGGCCAGGATCCAGGTCGCCGACTCCGCGGACGAGTCGATCGGCCTGCTCCTGGCCGACCTCGACGAATTCAAGATCGTCAATGACACGCTGGGCCATCCCGCCGGCGACCAGGTGCTCAGGACGATCGCCCGCCGGCTGAGGGAGGTCGCCCCCGCCGAGGTGATGCTCGGTCGCCCCGGCGGGGACGAGTTCATCGTGGTCCTGCCGATCCTCGGCGAGCAGGACGCCCTGGCCAAGGCCGCCCAACTGCGCGAGGTCATCGCCCGCCCCTTGCAGATCCTGGGCCACGAACTGGCTCTCGGCTCCTCGGTCGGCGTCTCGGTCCGCCACCCCGGCACCACTGTCGGTGACGAACTCCTGCGCCAGGCCGATGTCGCCATGTACCAGGCCAAGTCGCAGCAGACCGGGACCCTGCTCTACCACGCCGACCGGGACGACTTCACCCTCGAGCACCTGGAGATCGCCGCCGACCTGCGGCGGGGCCTGCCCGACGGGCAGATCCACGCCTGGTACCAGCCGCAGGTGAACAGCCGGACGTTCGAGCTGGCCGGGATCGAGGCCCTCGTCCGCTGGCAGCACCCCGACACCGGACTGCGCCCACCCGGCCAGTTCCTGCCCGTGGCCCGTCGGTCCGGGCTGATGCCCATCATGACCGAGATCATCCTGGACACGGTCCTGGCCGACATCAAACGGCTCCTCCAGGCCGGGATCCACTGCCGCATGTCGTTCAACGTCGCTCCGGCCGAGCTGCTCGACCAGGCCCTCATCGCCCGGCTGCTCGCGGCGATCGACCGGGCCGCACTGGCCCCGGGCACCCTCGTCCTGGAGATCACCGAGGACTCACTACTGGCCGACCCCGACCGCGCCACCGCCACGCTCCACGACATCACCAGCCACGGACTGGACGTCGCCATCGACGACTACGGCGCCGGTTTCTCCTCCCTGGCGTATCTGCGCGACCTGCCCGTGGGAGAACTCAAACTGGACCGGTCGTTCGTCACGACCGTCGCCTCCAATCCCCGCAGCCGGACCATCGTGGCCTCCACCGCCTCGCTGGCCCAGGGCCTCGGGCTGCGCACGGTCGCCGAGGGCGTCGAGGACGCGCAGGCGGCGACGATCCTGGGCGACCTGGGGATCGACGTCCTGCAGGGCTTCCATTTCGCCCGGCCGATGCCGTACTCCGATCTGCGGCCGTGGATCCTGTCCCGGGCCGGATCGGCCGGTCCTCACACCGTGCCGCGACTGCCGCCGAACGCCCCCGCGGACCGGCAGGTCACGCCCACCCTCTGAGCGCCCACCCGCTGCGCCCGGCCCGCCGGATCAGATGCCGGCGGCACTTTCGGGGCCCGCCCCCCAGGAGAACCACCTCCCGGCCCGGGCCACCTACGACACCGACAGCAGCTACATCGCGGTCGACACCAGCCCGTGGATCTTCGGCAAGAAGGTCCTGCTCCCGGCCGCCGTGATCCGCTCGGTGGACATGGACCGGCATTCCGGTTCACCGATCGGTCAGCCCTTCTCAACCAAGAGCGATAAGGCCACTTGCAGTGGTAGCCCGCGTGCGGAATAGTTTCAGACGTCAGACATTCTTTCCTTGGCCTGGAAGGGTCTCGTCATGCCTATCGGCCTTTTCGCCCTGGCCCTCGGGGGGTTCGGCATCGGCCTCACGGAGTTCGGGATCGTCGGCCTGCTCCCGGAAGTGGCTGCCGACACCGGAGTCTCGGAATCGGTCGCCGGCTTTCTGGTCTCCGGCTACGCCCTCAGCGTCGCCTTCGGGGCCGTCGCCCTGAGCGCCGCGGTGATCCGGATGGACCGCAAGAAGGTCCTGGTCGGACTCATGCTCCTGTTCATCCTGGGCAACCTGATCTCCGCCGTGGCCCCCGGCTACGGCATCCTGCTGGCCGGGCGGATCGTGGCCGCGCTGTGCCACGGGGCCTTCTTCGGGATCGGTGCCGTGGTCGCCGCCGACATGGTCGGGCAGAGCCGTCAGGGTGGGGCGATCGCCCTGATGTTCGGCGGGCTGACCCTGTCGAACGTGCTCGGTGTCCCGTTCGGCACCCTGCTGGGTCAGCAGCTGGGCTGGCGCGCCACCTTCTGGGTGATCACCGCCCTCGGAGTCGTCACGATGATCGGCATCCAGGCCCTGGTCCCCTCCGCCCCGGCCCCGCAGGACACCCATCTGCAGCGCGAACTGGCCGCTTTCCGACGTCCCCAGGTCTGGGTGTCCCTCGCCGTCAGCACCCTGGCCTTCGCCGCCGTCATCGGTCCCTTCACCTACGTCGCCTTCACCCTGACGGACGAGACCGGCTTCGCGACGTCCGCCCTGCCGTGGCTGCTGGTGCTCTTCGGGGTGGGCACCTTCATCGGCAACTACGTCGGGGGTCGCGCCGCGGACCACAACCTGGACCGGACCCTGATGACCGCCCTGGCCGTCCTGACGGTGGTGCTCGGTGTCTTCGCCCTCCTGGTGGACAGCAAGCCGGCCGCCGTCGTCCTCCTGCTGCTCATGGGTACGGTCGGCCTGTCGGCCGCCCCCGGCCTGCAGGTGCGGATCATGGTCTACGCCCCGGACGCACCGACGGTCGCCAGCGGCGCGAACATCGCCGCCTTCAACATCGGCAACGCGATCGGGGCCTGGATCGGGGGCCTGACGATCGCCGCCGGCCTGGGTCTCGCCTCGCCCCTGTGGGTCGGCGCCGCCCTGGCCGTGGGCGGCGTGGGTGCCCTGCTCGTCGGTGCGGCACTCCCCCGCGAGGCCACGGCCGCACCGGCAGCACCGGCGGAGGACGCGCCGTCGGCCTTGGCCCGCCAGAGCGAATCCGCAGGCTGAGGCGACACCACCCGGAAACTACCCGCGTCGTCCGTTCGTTGACGACGCGGGTAGTTTCAGTGGGAGAACAACGCGTCCGCCCGAGGACGTCCGTGGACGAGGAGGCTCACACCATGTCGCTGCCCGACGAAAAGGTCCAGGCGCTGGTCCACGGCTGGCGCCAGCTCGCTGTCCTCCACACCCGCATCGCGGCGCGCCTGGAGCAGGTCCTGCAGGGGCAGTTCGAGCTGAGCGTCAACGAGTACGGCGTGCTGGAACTGCTCTCCCGCCAGGAAGAGCACCACCTGCGCATGGGCCAGCTGGCCACCGCCATGGCGATGAGCCAGGCCGCGACCACCCGGCTGGTCACCCGCCTCGAAGACCGGGGCCTGCTGCGGCGCTGTCTGTGCCCGGACGACCGGCGGGGTATCTACAGCGAGGCCACCCCCCAGGGCGCGGACCTGCTCACCCGCGCCCGCCAGGAACACAACGCCGCCCTGGAGAAGGCGCTGTGCGAGGCCCGGGAGGCCAACCCCGACATGGCTCATCTGATCGAGGCGATCGGGGCCGCCGAGCGCCGGCCGGTGCTGGTGAGCTGACGTGCAGGTTCAGTTCCCGTTCGGAGTCTCCAACCAGGACAACCACTTACGCTGCACGGCAAGCTCCGGATCGATCCCGTGGTGGTGGGCCAGGATCAGCACGTGGGCCAGCACATCCGCCAGTTCGTTCTCCAGATCCTCGCGCAGCTGCCCGGGGGTCCGGTCCCGTGAGCGCCCCTGCCCGCTCACGGCCAGGTACGCCTGGGTGAGCTCCCCCAGTTCCTCCTGCAGTTTGAGGAGGAACCAGGCCGGGTCGCGCTCGATGCCGAAGCGCTGCGCGTAGCCCTGCGAGACCTGCTCGAGCGCAGCGGTGAGGCTGCGCAGGTCTCCACCCCCGAACCTCACCGCATCGTCCGTCATCGTGCCCCCCTGTCGCCGCGACTGCGAGCGCACCACTGTGCCAGGCGCTGTGCCAGGCGCTGGGCCAGGCGCTGGGCCAGGCGCTGGGCCGCCCCGCCCGCTTCACCCCGGCCCCGGACCTGTCGATGACCTCGGCATCGGGAAGTTCGAGGGGGCTGGTGTGCCGGGGTCACGTGGCTGGCAGTGGTACACGTGGGTGTGCGGTGTGGTCGTGCTCGGCTATCTCGCCGTCCCGTCCGAGACGGCCCAGGCAGTGATCGCCGGGCTGGTGTATCTCACGGCGATGGTCGCGATCCTCGTGGGCGTCCGGCGTCACCGGCCGGGAACCAGCTGGTCCTGGTACGTGCTGGCGGTGAAGGTCGCCCTGTTCGGGGCCGCGGAGGTCGCCTACTGGGTGCAGAGCCTGTCGACCGAACGCGACGCCTTCCCCTCGATCGCCGATGCCCTGTACCTGCCCTCGTCCCTGCTGCTGATCGTGGTGCTGATCGCCTTCACCCTGGCCCGTCACCGCGAGTGGGACCGGGCCGGGTTGCTGGACGCGGCGGTGCTCTCGATCGGTGCCGGGATGCTGGCCTGGCTGTACCTGATCTCGCCGACCGCCCACAGCGGTGACCTGTCGGTGCTGGGCCGGACGGTCTCCCTGGCCTATCCGATTCTCGACCTGCTGGCCCTGGCCGTGCTGCTGCGGCTGGCCATCGGCTCGGGCCGAAGACCCGTCGCCTACCGGCTCCTGGTCGGCGGTGTCATCACGCTTCTGGTCACCGACGCGATCTACACGCTGCTCGAGCTGGCCGGGGCCTATCAGGCCGGTGGCGTCCTGGATTCCGGCTGGCTGGTGTCGCACATCCTGTTCGCCTCCGCCGCGCTCCACCCGTCCATGCCCGAACTCTCCCAGCCCACTCCGCCGGTCCCCGAAGGGGTCATCGGCCGGCGCCGGCTGTACGCCCTGGCCGTGGCCAGCCTGATGGCCCCGCTGGTGCTGATCATCGAGTGGCTGCGTCACGAGGCTATCGACGCCCCGGTCATCGCGGGCGGCTCGATCGGGTTGTACCTGCTGGTGCTGGCGCGTCTGCACGGTGTGGTGCAGCAGCTGGCCTCCTCGCTGGACACCGCACAGTCCCAGGCCAACACCGACCTGCTCACCGGCCTGGCCAACCGCCGGCTGTTCTACTCGAGGTGGAGCCGGTCGCTGGCCGAGGCTCCCGGCCCGACCGCCCTGCTGTACCTGGACCTGGACGGCTTCAAGGCCGTCAACGACACACTCGGCCACGAGACCGGTGACGCTGTCCTGCAGACGGTGGCCGACCGCATCCGGCAGGTGGTGCGCAGCGGTGACGTGATCGCGCGCCTGGGCGGTGACGAGTTCGCGATCATGCTGCCGGGGGCCACCGACGAGCACGCGGGCGACATCGCCGCCCGGATCGTCGCGGCCGTCTCGGTGCCGATGACGATCCAGGGAGCACCGGTGCGGGTCGGGGCGAGTATCGGCGTCATCCTGGCGCCCCCGGGCTCCGACCCCGATACCGAGATCAAACGCGCCGACACCGCGATGTACGGCGCCAAGACCGCCGGCCGCGGCCGGGTCGTCCAGGCCTGAGACCGTTCCCGGCCGGATCGGCCGCTCCGCCGACCACACTCTCCCGCGAGCCGCCCCCGTGGGCCAGGTCCGGCGTCCACCATTCAAACAGCCGATGGTGGACGCCGGAACGCTCCCGGACCCGTCGTGGGTCCCCTCAGATCTCCCGCAACCGGGGGACGACCTTCTCGGCCAGAGCGGTGGCCCAGGGAACCGGGTTCTCGTACGGGGTGGGTGTCAGGGCGACCAGGCTGATGCCCAGCGCCCTGTACTCCTGCATCTGGGACAGGAACGTGTCCACGTCACCCAGGACCTCACCGCGAAAGAGCATCGTCTTCTCGATGGCGTCGTAGTCGGTGCCCAGGCGATCGCAGTGCCCGCGCAGCACCTCGAGCTTGTGCCGGATCGTCTCCAGCCCCTCGGCGCCGGGCGCCCCGAACAGGTTGCAGGCCTGCCCGTACTCCGCGACCAGCCGCAGGGTCTTCTGCTCCCCGCCGCCACCGATCATCACCGGGACGCTCCCCCGGCGCGGCTGCGGAAGGTTGATCGTCTCTTCCAGCTGGTAGTGCTTGCCGCGGTAGGCGCCGTCGTTGTCCGACCACATCTGCCGGCAGATCTGCAGCGTCTCCTCCAGCCGCTCGAACCGCTCGGCGGTGGACGGGAACGGCACGCCCAGCCCCGCGTGCTCCCGGTCGTACCAGGCCGCCCCCAGACCGAGCATCGCGCGCTCACGGGAGAGGACGTCCACCGTGGAGACGATCTTGGCCAGCAGACCCGGGTGCCGGTAGGTCACCCCGGTGACCAGCAAACTCAACCGGACGTTCTTCGTCACGCCGGCCAGGTATCCCAGGGAGGTGTACCCCTCCAGCATCGGCTCGAAAGGCCCTCCCGCGTGGAGCATCTGGAACCAGTGATCCATCACCGTCAGCAGACTCACGCCACCCTCGTCGGCAATCCGCGCCGTCTCGGTGAAGCGGTCGGTCAGGGTCGTCTCCCACTCGGGGTGGGTGAATGTGAAGTAGTGAATGCCGAGATCCATGAGGTGCCCTTTTCCCTTCCACCACAGTTCTTGGCACCGGCCGGACGAGGCCGATGCGGTCGGCACCACCTTAACCCCCGAAACGGAGGAGCATCCGGATCTCGGCCGGACGTGCCGGACGTCAGGCCCCGACCTCGACCATGCGCTCGTCGTAACCGGTCCGGGGGTTCACCACCCGGCCGGCTGCCCACCAGTTCTCCCGGGCGGTCTCGATGATCATCATCGCCAGCTCGTGTTCCGGCACCCCGGCGCCGGCCAGCAGCCGCACCGCAGCCGCGAAGAGCGCCTTCTTCTGATCGGCGTCGCGGTGGTTGAACGAGAACGCGATGAAGATCATCCGCTCGCTGCGCGGCAACCCGAACACGACGTCGTCGTGCAGCAGGTTCCCCTCGGGCAGTTCGTTGAAGATGTGGAAGCGGTCGTCCGCCGGAACGTTGAGCACCTCCACCATCGCCTGGTGCAGTGCGGTGGAGATGGCCAGACGCTCGTCCTGCGTCCGGGTCCCGGCCTGGAGATTGATGGTGATCAACGGCATGGCGTACTCCCTTGGTTCTTCTATCGATTTCTCTTGCTACGGAAGCTAGGTCGCCTTCTACTCATGAGACAAGCGCAAGTCCTGCGTCCCCCCTATGCTTTGTTCGCATGGACCTGAGTCTCGGTACCCTGCGCATCATCCGTGAGGTCGCGCAGCGCCAGAGCTTCACTGCCGCCGCCCGCGAACTCGGGTACAGCCAGTCGGCCGTCTCCCGTCAGATCGCCCACGCCGAAAAAGTCCTGAAGAAGCAGCTGTTCGATCGTCAGACCGGAGGGGTCCGACCCACGGCCGCAGGACTGGTCCTGGTGCGGCAGTCGTCCATCGCCCTGGAGGCCATGGACGCCGCGGAACGTGAGATGTCCGGTGCACCGCTCCCCACGGCCGAGGTGCGTCTGGGATACCTGCCGGTTGCCGGGCCCCTTCTGCTGCCGGCCCTTCTGGCGAGGATCAGCCGGGCGCAAGCCGCGATCGAGGTGTCCACCCGGCAGGCGACGACACCGTCACTGGTCCGGGCGCTACGGGCAGGCGCGCTCGACCTGGCCGTGCTCACCTCCCGTCCGCCCCATCGCGCCCTCGATCAGGAGACACCGCCGCTGCGGTCGACCCCGTTGACCGACCTGTCCCTGGCTCTGGCCGTACCCCTTCACGGCCGGTTCGGGGGCAGAGCGTCGGTGAACCCCGAGGAGATCAGGGACGAAGCCTGGATCGTCGACCGGTCTCCCTCGGGCGAAACGGTTCTCGGCGTCTGGCCCGGCCTGCCGGGCCGGCCCCGGATCCTGCACCAGGGCGCCGACTGGCTGAGCAAGCTGGCGCTGGTGCGGGCCGGGGCCGGCATCACCGTCGTGCCGGAGAAGCTTCCGGCCGAGGTGCTGGACGGTATCCACATCACCCACCTCGTGGGGGTGCCCCCGGAGGTCCGCCGCGTCAGCCTGGCCTACCGGCCGGGACGGACCGGACCGGCGGTGCGTACCGTGGGCGAGGCCCTGAAGGCCGTCGTGGCCGAATCCTTCCGCTGAGAGCTGCCCGCCGATTCAGCGGCGGCGCGCCTCGGGGGTGAGTTCCGCCGCGCCGTAGCTGTTGTCGTCCGGGTTCAGGGTCACGCCGGGGGCCACCAGCTCGTCGATCCGGTCCAGCACGGCCTCGCTGAGCTGGAGGTCGGCCGCCGGTAGCTGCGACTCCAGCTGCTCCATCGTCCGTGGCCCGATGATCGCCGACGTCACGCCCGGGTGGTTGATCGCGAAGGCCAGGGCCAGCTCGATCAGCGTGATGCCCTCCTTCTCGGCCAGCAGCGCGAGTTCCTCGACGACGTCGAGCTTGCGCTGGTTGGCCGGGCTGGACATGTCGAACCGGGCGTTCGGGCGGGCCGCCGAGGTCGGCCGGCCGGCCGCGTCCTTGCGCCAGCGACCGGACAGCCAGCCACCGGCCAGCGGGCTGTAGACCAGGGTGCCCAGGCCGTGGCGCAGTGTGGTCGGCAGGACGTCCTCCTCGATCCCGCGCACCAGGATCGAGTACGGCGGCTGCTCACTGACGAACCGCTCCAGATGCCGCTCCCGCGAGGCCCACTGAGCCTCGACGATCTGCGAACCCGAGTACGACGAGGACCCGATGTAGCGCACCTTCCCCTGCCGGACCAGGTCGGTCAGGGCGCCCAGGGTCTCCTCGACGTCCATCACGGCGCTGGGGCGGTGCACCTGGTAGAGGTCGATGTAGTCGGTCCCCAGCCGGCGCAGGGAGTTCTCGACCTCCCGCACGATCCACTTCCGCGACCCACCACCGTGGTTGGGCGCGTCGTCCATCGGCATGAAGAACTTCGTCGCCAGGACCACCTCGTCGCGGCGGCCCTTCAATGCCTTCCCGACGATCTCCTCCGACACCCCGCCGGAGTACACGTCAGCGGTGTCGACGAAGTTGACACCGGCGTCCAGGGCCCGGTGGATGATCCGGATCGAGTCGTCGTGGTCGTCGTTGCCCCAGGGGCCGAACATCATCGTGCCCAGGCACAGCGGGCTGACGGACAACCCGGTGCGTCCCAGAAGGCGGTATTCCATGGTCTTCCTCTCGTCGGAACACCACCAGTGAACGTCTCCGGCCCTGACCTGGGGAGTTCCTGTCATGACCGGTACTGGCACTACCCCCCGGCGGACGGGCGGCTGCGTCCGGGAGGTCATGCCAGTTCATGGAGCACAACGGCGTCGACAGGTCACCGCACACCCCGGGCGCTCAGCGCATCGCCCAGCGCATCGGCGTGCTTGAGCGCCACGACCAGGAACGGCAGGGCGAAGTGCCGCAGACCCGGCGGTGCGCCGCGAGCGCGCTGGGCCTCACGGACGTCGTGGGCGAGTCGGGCGAGCACGGGCAGCATGGTGATGGTCACGATCAGCAGCAGGGCCACGCGTTGCCGGTCGATGCCGATCCGGTCCAGCGGTTTCAGGCCTTGCTCGAGGGCGTCCAGCAGGGCCCCGACGGGCGTGGTCAGGGCGATCAGGGCGCCGATCACCAGGGCCGCGCCCACCCGGGTGGTGTTCGCGGCCGCCCGCTCCGGTCCGAGGAACAGGAGCTGCCCGGCCGCGGTGACCAGGATCGCCCAGCGGACGGCCACCAGCTGACGGCCCAGTTCCCGCAGGCCGACCCCCGGCACGGCATAACAGCCGACGGCGATGACGGCCGCCACCGCCGGGCCCGGCCGGCTCACCGGCAGCAGGCCCACCCCGAGCACGATCACCATGAGCAGCAACGCTTTCGGACCGGCCGGCAGCCGGTGCCAGAGGCTGTCACCGGCCCGGTAGAGGCTCAGCACGCGAGGTGCTCCTCGTAGGCGGTGACCACCTGGTCGGGGTCGCCGGCCGCGGCGATCGTCCCGTCCTTGACGAAGACCACCCGGTCGCAGCGCTGAGCCAGGTTGAGGTCGTGAGTCACCAGCAGCAGCCGGTGCGAGCCTTTCTCGAGGAGATGACCGGTGACCCGGCGGGCGTTGCGGGCGTCCAGGTACGCGGTCGGCTCGTCGGCGATCACCAGCTCGGGTTCCCGCACGAAGGCCCCGCACAGGGCGAGCAACTGTTTCTGCCCACCGGAGAGGTCGTGGGCCGAACGGTCGGCGATCCCGTCCAGTCCGAACCGCTCGAGCGCGGCCTGGACCCGACGCCGTTTCTCCTCCCGTGGAAGCTTTTCCGGGCGCAGGGAGAACGCGACGTCCTCGGCGACGGTCGGCATGATGATCTGTGCGTCCGGGTTACTGAAGACCATGGCCACCCGGTGCCGTAATCGGGCCGCGTCCCGCGCCGGGTCCAGCCCCAGCACACGCACCGTGCCGCTGGACGCCGTGATGAGGCCACCGACGAGCCGGGCCAACGTGGACTTCCCCGAACCGTTCTCGCCGATGACGGCGATCGTGCGGTCATCCAGCGCGCAGGTGACGTCGTGCAGTACCTCCACGTCTCCCCCACGCACGCTCACCTCGTCCAGAAGCAATCCGCTCACCGGACCACCTCGACGACCGCCGCGACCCCCATACCGCCACCCACGGACGCGGCCGCCACCCCGAGCGTCCCCGCCGGGGCACCCGCGCGCACCAGACGGCTGAACAGCCGGACCAGGCCGACCGCGCCGCTGGCCCCCCAGGGGTGACCCAGTGCGAGAGCGCCACCGTCGGCGCAGACCCGGGGATCGTCGTCCTCCATTCCCAGCCGGGCCAGCACGGCCAGTGACTGTGCCGCAAAGGCTTCGACGATCTCGAAGGCGGCGACGTCGGCGACGGACGCACCGGCGCTCGCGAGCGCGGCCTGTACGGCCGGGGCGGCACCGATGCCGGGAAGGGCCGGATCGCAACCGACCACGGCCTGTCCCCGCACCACGAGACCGGGTGCCCGGCCCCGCATCCGCCGGGGGATCACGGCGACCGCCGCCGCGCCGTCGCTGATCCGCGTCGAGGTTCCCGCCGTGAGCGTGCCGTCGGGGAATTGAGGACGCAGTCGGGCCAGCAGGCGTTCGTCCCACCTGATCGAGTCGTCGGCGAACACTCCTTGCAGAGGGACGATTTCGTGGTCGAAGCGTCCGGCGTCGCGGGCCGCGCGGGCTCGCCGGTAACTGCGGGCGGCGTGGGCGTCCTGGCGCTCGCGGGTGATCCCGTCGGCGTCGGCCAGGGCCTGCGCCGCGGCCGGCATGTCCGGGTCCGGCCAGCCGGCCGGGGTGAAGGGCGCTCGCGCGTAGCTCTTTCCGCCGACGGACCGGGTCGGGGCGGTCGAGGCGCTCTCGACGCCACCGGCCAGACGGGGACGGTCGTCGCCCGCCTGGATCGCCCGGACCGCCTCGAGGACGGCGGCCAGACCACTGCCGCACTGCCGGTCGACGGTCGCACCCGGCACGCTCACGCCGAGCCCGGCGGCGAGCGCGGCGATCCGGGCCGGATTACCCCCGGGCCCCCTACAGTTTCCCAGCACGACGTCGGCCACGACGAGGGGCGCACCGGTCGCGGACCCGGCATCGCCCAGCACGTGGCGCAGGACGGGTGCGGCCAGGTCTTCGAGGCCGAGCCGGGCGAAAGCACGGCTGCGCGTGGTGATCGGGGTGCGCCGGGCGGCGACGATGACCGCATCGGCCCGTTCCTGGTCAGGCCGGTCAGGCTGGTCAGGCTGGTCAGGCAAGGCGGGGCACCTCCCCGGCGAGAGCCCGGCGCCGGGCCTCGGCGCGGGCGGGTTTCCCGGAGGCGGTGCGCGGAATCTCCCCGGTGAACCACACGCGCGGACGATGGGCGGTGGCGAGCCCGGCGTCCACGGTGGTGCGCAGATGGCCCGCGGTCAGGGCCGGGCCGTCCGGTTCCATCAGGGCCGCGACGATCTCACCGACACCCGGTGCGGGGATGCCGAAGACCACCGCGTCGCGGACCCCGGCGATCGTCCTCACCTGGGCTTCCACCTCTTCGGGGACAACGGTGGCCGACGCGGTGAGGATGGCGCTGTCCGCCCGCCCGTGCAGGGTGAGCACGCCCGGGTCGAGCGGGTCGAGGGAGGCGAGATCGCCGACGGTGCTCCAGGCCCCGTCCCGGCGCAACGGGCCCGCCCCGCCCAGGTAGCCGAGCGCCGCGTACGGCGTGCGCACCCACAGCTCACCGTCCCGCACGTCCAGATCCACTCCGGGGAACGCCCGCAGTCCCGTTCCCTCGTCGAGGGCGACGAAGGACAATTCGGCCGCGCCGTAGTAGGAGACGACCCGGATTCCCCGGTCCTCGGCGGCGGCCCGCAGGGACGGGTCGAGGTGGGAACCGCCCACGAGGGCGACGCGGAGCCGGGGGTGGGTGTCGAGGACCGTGCGCAGGGCGTGCGGTGTTCCGTGGAACGAGGTGGCGTCCCGACCGTCGAGCACGGGGTGGGGGCCGCCCTCGAGCGCGTGGGCCAGGGAGAACAGCGTCAGGGACGAGGCCGGTGGCCCCGGGAGCAGCACCTGGTCGGTGAGGATCGCCGAGATCGCGGCGAAGGATCGCTGCCACGACGCCGCCGTGCGCAGGACGACGCGAGGTCGTCCGCTGGTCCCGGACGTCAGGGTCGCCCAGGCCACATCGTCGGGCACCGCAGCGGAGGACACCAGGTCGCGCACCGCCGACCAGTGCGCCGCCGGCCAGCGCTCGTCGCCGACCAGCGGGACGTCTCCCCGGTGGCGCACCTCGCGCAGCCGGTCGAGCAGTTCGCCGGGCGCACCCGGCAGCACGACGATCCGGGACGTCATCGTCGGGCTTCCGCGCGGGAAGAGCCCCCGGCCCAGGTACGCCGGAACGCGCGGGGGTAGGCCCGCAGGAGGGTGCCGACGGTGCTGGTGGCGATCACCGCCTTGATCAGGTCGCCGGGGACGAACGCGAGGCTGAGGACGAGGGTGCGCCCCAGCGGCAGTCGGGTCACCAGGCTCTGCACGGGGATCCCGATCGCGTAGACCACGAGGATGCCGCCGATCAGGAGGCCGAGCGCCGTCCGGAGCAGGGTGGGCCTGCGCGACGAGGCGTGCACGATCAGCCCGGTGACGAAGGCCCCGGCGACCCACCCGAAGAGGTAACCCGCGGACGGCCCGGCGAACACCCCGATGCCGCCCCGCCCACCGGCCAGCAGCGGGAGCCCGGCCGCAACGAGGACGAGCAGGACGATCATCGACAGGGCGCCGAGCCGGGGACCGAGGATCGCCCCCGCCAGCATGACCCCGAGCGTCTGCGCGGTGATCGGAACCCCGCCGAACGCGCTGAAACTGCCCGGCAGCCCGAGCGCCGCCGTCAGCGCCGCGAAGACCGCCACGCGCGCCAGATCCGTCGCATCGACCGGTCCGAGCGTCGGACCTTGCCCTTTTGCCATCGACTCGCCCTCCTGAACGGTGTTCACCTGAACAGCGTTCATGACCATAATGGGCCAATGGCAGGTTCGGGAAGTCCGCCCAGAAGAACACGGGACGACGTGGCCGACATGGCCCTGCACCTGCTGGACGAACGTGGACTGCCCGACCTGACGATGCGCCACCTGGCCACCGCCCTCGGCGTCCAGCCCAGCGCCCTGTACTGGCACTTCCCGAACAAGCAGGCTCTCCTGGCCGCGGTCAGCGAGCGGATCCTCGCGCCCGTGGGCGAGGTCACGGTCGAGAACCTGACCGTGCCGCAGGCCGTGCTCGTGGTGGGCGCCCGGATGCACGAGAGCCTGCTCGCCCACCGCGACGCCTCCGAACTGGTGTCGAGCTCACTGGCCCTCGGGCTCGTGAACTCCCCCGTGCGTCCCCCATTGCTGAGCGTCGGGCGCGCCCGGGGCGTGCCCGACTCGCTGTCGGAGGTGGCGGCCGAGGCGGTCATGCACTTCGTGGTCGGCTTCACGTTCCATGAGCAGCAGCGCCTCGTGGCAGATGCGCTCGGCCTGCTCGAGACCGACGACATTCCCTCTGCTCAGGACCCCTTCACCGACGCGCTGACGATGATCGCCCAGGGTCTCGCGGCGTCCCTGGACCAGCATCAGGGCCACCCGCCCAAGAGGCCATGACAGGGCACCCCTGAGGGCGTTGTCCAGCAAGCATGGACGAGTCGCTCAGATGTGCCGTGTGGGGCCGGGCCCTCCCCGAGGTCGAGGCCCTGACCTGGGACGGCGTGCGGGTGCGCAGCGGAATTGCCCGGGCGTCCAGCTCACGACCGGAGCGCCAGTTGCGCTTCTCGGAAGTGACGCGGTGACAGGCCGGTCGCGGCCTTGAAGGCGGTGCTGAACGCACTGTTGGACTTGTAGCCGAGCGCTGCCGCCAAGTCGGTGACCGAGGTGGTCGACGTGCCGAGTTCCCTTTCGGCCAGCCGGATCCGCCATTGCTGCAGATAGGTCATCGGGGGGACGCCCGCAGTGGCCTTGAAGCGGTCGATGAAAGTGGTACGCGACATCGTCGCCAGGCGGGCGAGCTCGGCCAGCGACCAGTCCCGGCCCGGATCCGCGTGCATGGCTCGCAGGGCAGGGCCCAGCCCGGGTTCGGCGATGACCCGCAACCAGCCCACCGGCAGCGAGGTGACGTCCGCCAAGTAGGCGCGGAAGACCTCGGCCAGCAGCAGCTGTGCATGCTGGTGGGCCACGAAGCTCGATCCGGGCGGGTTCGTGGTCATCTCCCTCAGGATGCGCTGCAGCAGCCAGCCGATGGCGTGGGCCTCCTCGGCCACCGCCCGGATGCAGGTGATCTGCGGCAGGACGGCGAGCAGCAGTTCCTCCCCCATCCGGTTGACCTCGACGTGGCCACCGACGACCGCCACCTCCTCGCCCTCGGCCACGCTGATCACGCCGGTCTCGCTGCTGGTGAAGGCCTCCGTCAGATCCGCGTTCTCACTCTGCGGATCGTCGGCCAGGACCACCTGCCGCCAGCCGTTCACCACGGCGACGTCGCCGGTGCGCAGCAGCACGGGCTCCGGCCCTTCGTCGACCGAGAGCCAGAGCGAACCCCTCGCCACAGCAACCAGTTTGAGCTGAGCCTGCGGCCAGAACCGCAGGCCCCACGTTCCGCCGGCGGTGAACCCGCCCGAGACGACACAGCGGGCATCGATCAGGGCCAGCGTGTCCGACAGAGGATCCCTGGGCATGTCCGTACTTTAGCGCAACTTTTGCGGCCTCTACGTGATTCACCGACCAGACGTGGGCGTTTAGCTTGATGACGTGAACCACGAAAGGCGCCCCGGAGGTACGCGGCCGACCTCTCTTCACACCAGCACCAACGACCTTCTGTTCAGGGGAATCCCATGCTCACCACGTCAGAGATCCAGCAGCCCATCGGGTCCGGCTTCACGGCGTCCTCCACCGCCGATGACGTGATCGCCGGCATCGACCTCACCGGAAAGACCGCCATCGCCCCTACGAGTTCACCCTGGCGTACGGCCAGTCCAAGAGTGCCAACATCCTGCACGCGGTAGGCATCACCGCCCACGGCGAGGATGAGGGCATTGAGGGGTTCTCCTGCCACCCCGGCACCATCGTCGAGACCAACCTCTCCGTCTGGGCCTCCACCGCGGATCTGCAGGTCCTGGGCACCCTCGACCAGGACGGCCTGCCCTTCTACGACCCGGAGACCGGCCTCAAGAACCCCCAGCAGGGCGCCTCGACACAGACCTGGCTGGCCACCGATCCCCGGCTGAGCGGACGCGGCGGGGCCTACGCCGAGAACACCGAGATCTCACCCCTGGTCCCGCTGGCCTCCGAGCAGGAGGTGCACCAGCAGCGCATGCAGGGCACCCGTCCGGTCGGAGTCGTCCCGCACGCGGTCGACCAAGCCACGGCGGCCCGCCTGTGGGACTGGACCAGCGGCCTTCTGGGCTGACCGACTGCTTCACGTTGTCCCGGAACGTTTTACGACTCGAAGGAGCACCACCTTGTCCACCGTCCTCATCACCGGAGCAGCAACCGGTTTCGCCCGCCTGGCCGTCGAGAGCCTGCTGGACGCCGGCCACACCGTCGCCGCGACCATGCGTGACGTCACCGGACGCAACCAGCAGGCCGCCGGCGAACTCGCCGCCCAGGACGTCACCGTCATCGAGCTCGACGTCACCGACGAGGACAGCGTCCAGCGTGGCGTCGCCCGGGCGATCGCTGAGCTGGGCCACATCGACGTGGTCGTGAACAACGCCGGGCTGGGAGCCCTGGATCTGCTCGAGGGCTTCACCACCGAGGATCTGCAGAAGGTCTTCGACGTGAACGTGTTCGGCGTGCACCGGGTCAACCGCGCGATCATCCCGCACATGAAGGCGCGCCGCAGCGGCCTGCTGGTCCTGATCTCGAGCCTCACCAGCCGTCTGGCCATTCCGTTCCAGGGCCCTTACGGCGCCTCCAAGGCCGCCGCCGAGAACTTCGCCGAGCTGTACCGGGCCGAGTTGTCGCAGCTGGGTATCGAGTCCGCGATCATCGAACCGGGCGGCATGCCGACCGAATTCATCGGCAAGCTGAGCGGTCCGAGCGAGCCCGAACGCCTCGGTGACTACGGCGACGTCGCCGCCCTGCCGGCCGGTTTCCTGCAGGCCTTCGAGAGCACCTTCGCGGCCAACCCCGCCCAGAGTCCCCGGTTGGTCGCAGACGCCATCGTCGACCTGATCAATCTCCCGCACGGCGAGCGGCCGTTCCGCACGGTCGTCGACAGGATGGGCCTGGGCGACCTGGTCCAGCCCCAGAACGAGCGGATGGAAGCACTCAATCAGCAGCTCTACGACATGTTCCAGATCAGCCACCTGCTCACCGTCAAGCGCTGAACCGAGGCCCTAGGAACTGGAAAGGCTTCCCAGCTACCACATTTCGTAGTTCCCGCACTCGGCCGTGACCTCGGCCGAGTGCTGGGCCGCGGCGAGGAAGTCGTCGACCCCGGACGGGGCGCCCGACGCCGCCACCGCGAGACACACCTCCTCGGGCGCCAGGTCCACGACGGGCACGTAACTGATCTGTGGGTGGGAGTAGAACACCGTCGCCGAACGGGCCAGGAACGCGATGCCGCGACCGGCCGCGACGTGCTCGAGCGTCTCGTCCACCCCGCGCACCCGGTACCCGGCGTCGGGGTGGGGATGCCGGGTGGGCTGCGTGCCGGCGTCGGCCGACCACAGCAGCGGCTCGCCCGACAGGTCCGCCTCGGTGATCTGCTCCTTGCCGGCCAGGCGGTGGCCCGCGGGCAGCACCGCCACCCGCGGCTCGGTGTACAGCGGGATGACGCGCAGGCCGGCCTCATCGATGGGCAGGCGAACGTAGGCGATGTCGATGCGGCCGTCGAGCAGCATCGCGGCCTGGTCGTCCGCCTCGATCCGCTGCATGTCCACGGTCACACCCGGGTTCCCGGTGGCGAACCGGCGGATCGCCGGGGTGACCGTGATGCCCGCCCGGAAGCCGACCATGAGCCGCTGTCCGCTGCGCGCGGCCGCGGTCACCCGGCGGCGGATCGCCCGGGTGGAGGCCAGCAGCGGGCCGGCGTCGGTCAGCAACTGGCGGCCGGCGTCGGTCAGTGCCACGCCGTGACTGTCCCGGATCAGCAGCGGGGTGCCGAGATCTTTTTCCAGTGCGCGGATCTGCCGACTGAGCACCGGTTGTGCGATGTGCAGCTCCTCGGCGGCGCGGCCGAAGTGCAGGGTCTGCGCGACGGCGACGAAGTAGCGCAGCTTGCGCAGGTCCAGATCCATGAAGCCTCCCGGTCCGGCGATGTCCTGAGGGTATCGCAGCCGCTGAAAGAGGTCTTGGACACCTCATCGAGCCGGTGGCACCGTCAACTGCGCACCCCGAAACCTTCTGGAGAACACATGAACTACGCAATCATCGGCTTCGGCACCATCGGCCAGGCCCTGGCCAAGGCCTTCGCCCGCAGCGGCATCCAGGTGTCCGTGGCGACGACCCGCGCCCCGGAAAGCCTGGCCTCCGCCGCGGCCGCGATCGGGCCCGAGCTCGTCCCCACCGATCTGGCCCAGGCCCTCACTGCAGACATCATCTTCCTGGCCGTCCCTTTCGGATCACACCCGGATGTCGCCCGGGCGCTGCCGTCCTGGACGGGAAAGACCATCGTCGATGTGACCAACGCCTACGGTGTCTCCCCCGAGCAACTGGGAGACAAGTCGTCCGCCCAGGTCGTCGCCCAGGCCTTCACCGGGGCCAAGCTGATGAAGGGCTTCAATCATCTGGTCGCCGGAGTTCTCGAGCAGGATCCGGCCGTCCAGGGCGGTAGGAGGGTCGTGTTCCTGGCGAGTGACGACGAGGGTGCGGCAGCGCAGGTCGGCGCGCTGGCGGAGGCTCTCGGGTTCGCGCCGGTCGATCTAGGCGGTCTCGCGGAGGGCGGGCTGCTGGTGCAGGCGAGCGGAACCACCTGGGGTCAGCTGATCTTCAAGGATCTGGTCACGTTCGGCTGAGCGATCCCGGGTCGCGCATCTCCTGGCGATTCTGCCGGGGCAGGTCCGCGAGGCGCGGGAACGGCTTGTCCCAGGGGCCGTTCCCGCACTCGGGGCACGGCGGCACGACCCCCGTCGAACTCGCCTGCACGTGGTAACCACAGAAGCAGGTGCCGGAGGATGTCTCGTGCGCAGGGAACGGATCAGCCATGCAGACATCTTCCCCGAGGTAGCGCCCCACGCCACTCGATGGTGCCCCCAGACCCCCTGGACCTGCACCGACCACCCTCAGAACCCGCGCGCAAGAGCCCGGACCACCGCCGTCGACAGCTGGGCCACTTTCCCGAAATCGACTTCCTCCGCGACATCTTCGGGAAGGTGGTAGCGGTGGTTGCGGAACGACGCGGTGCAGGTGAGCATCAGGGACGGCACGCCCCTGTCCCAGAACGGCGCGTGGTCGGAGCGGTCGAGGTTCCTCAGGGGGCGCGCGATCTGCGTCACCAGGCGACCGGCCAGACCGTCCGGACGCGGTTCCTGACCGACCAGAACACGTACCCTGTCGGCACTCTCACGGATGGTGTCGGCGGCCCGGCGGGACGAACGCTTACAGATCGCCAGGACGAAGTCGCCCCGGCCGTCCTGGCTCGCGATCTCGGCCGCGGCCTGCGGGAAGACCCACCTGAGCACACCCACCTGCTGGGAGCCGGGCTCACTGGTGAAGGTCCCGACCGACTCCAGGCAGACCACGTGACGAAGCCCCTGCCGGAAACGACGGTCACCGGCCAGAGCCCGCGAACCCATCTTGCCCAGCTCCTCCATGTCCACGAAGGCCAGCCGCACCACGGGCGGGTCGGGCAGCGTGGCCAGCAGCCGCGCGCACTCCAGCACCGCGGCCACGCCCGAGGCGTTGTCGTCGGCGCCCGGACTGTTCTCGACGCTGTCGACGTGGGCTATCAGGAGCACGGCGGGGGCGTCCGGGGCGTGCTGCGGAAGGTGGGCCAGCAGGTTCGTGCCCTCCAGCCGGCGGTACAGCCGGACCCGGCGCCACAAGGGTGCGGTGCCGCCCTTCTCCGTGACCCCGATGGCCCAGCGCATCACGAAGGGAACGTGCCGGGTCGTCCATCCGTAGCCGTCGAGCTCGGTGGCGATGTAGTCCATGGCCTGCTGCAGGGCCTGCGGGTGGTGCCGGCGCCCACGCGGGCCGGCCGCCAGGGTCCGCACGTGTTTCTCCACCCGCTGCTCGTCCGCAGTCTCCGGTGCACCGCTCATCTGGTGTGTCTCCTCCTGAAGGGTACGGGGTCGCCTCGTCTGGCGGGGTCATTCGTCCGGCGTGCCCAGCAGGCGCGGGCCGCCGGTGTCGCGCAGGGTGAGCGCGAGCGCCGCCGTGAGACCGCCCCCCGCACTGGTTCCCGCGGCGATGATCCGGTCCGGGTCAATGCCCAGCTCGGCCGCGTGCTCGACGGTCCACAGCAGACCGGCGTGGACGTCGTCGAGGGGCGCCGGGTGGGGGTGCTCGGGAGCGAGCCGGTAGGCCACCGACACGAGCGTCGCCCCCAGGGCCTGTGCCTCGTCCAACAGCGGATCGAGGACGATGCGGTGGTCACCGCTGAACATGCCGCCACCGTGCGTGTGGTAGATCACCGGACGCGGTCCGGCCGGGCCGACCGGGGTGCAGATCAGCAGCCTTGACCCCCACCGGCCCGTCGACGGTCCGCTCGCTGATCTCGAAAAGGCCACCGCGCTCCAGTGTTTCTGTCGGTGGTACCTCGGTCGCGTCCTCGGCCCGTAGTGCGTCCAGCCGGTCGGCGGTCACGGGCGCCGGAGCGGGGACGATGTGCGGCTGTAGTTCGGCCATGACGGCGACGATCTTGGCGCGGGCGCGGCGGGCGGCCCCCTGGTACGGCGAGGACTCCAACAGCGCGAGCCCGGCGAGCACCGCCAGCGACTCGGCAGCGGACAGATTCAGCGGCGGCAGCGAATACTCCCGCAAGATCGAGTAACCGCCCGCCGCACCGTGATCGGCGTAGATCGGGACCCCGGCACTCTGGAGCGATCCGATGTCCCGTTCGATCGTCCGCGAGGACACCCCGAACTCGGCGGCGAGCCGGGCGGCAGACCACGGCCGACGGGCTCCACGGAGCAGGTCGACGAGGGCGTACTGCCGCTCGGCTCGCTTCATACCTCAATTCTGCCAGAGACAGTCACTTTCAGCGTCCTACGTCAGCTGCGCATGCTCCGCTGCCCACCGACCGACCAGACCCGCCGGATCCGGCCGTCCTCGGCGAAATCGAACACATCGACGCCACCCGCGCGGTGGCCGCCCACCTCGACGTCCCACAGCAGCCGGCCGTGGTCCCCGTCGATCGCATCGGCGACGCCCGTGAAGGCCACGCCCGGGTTCTGCCCGTGCCACCAGCCGAGATACTGGGCGAAATCCTCGGCGGTGCGGATGTCGTCCGCGGGGGTCGACCCATCAGGCTCGGTCACGGCGAAGCGGATGCGGAAGTCGTCGGCGCAGATCTGCCGGGCAATGCCGCCGTCGGTGTTCCACATCGTCAGCCACAGATCGAGCGAGTGCCGGGCCGTGGAGGCGGTCGTGGGGTTCGCGTTCTTGGTCATGCAGCCACTCTTGAACGCCGACGCGACAACGGTGTGTCGGTGTTCCCGGGATTGCCGCACAGCAATCAGAGCACTTCACCACCGTCGACGTTCCGGGTCGGCGATGATGGAAGGCGTGAACGCACCGCAACGGGTCAGCCTGAGAACTGTCGAAGACCGCGATCTCGCTCTGTTCTTCGAGTACCAGGCCGATGCGGGGGCGGCCGCGATGGCCGCCGTCGCGTCGCAGGATCGCGATCAGTTCGATGCACACTGGGCGAAGATCCGTCTCAACCCGACGGGGCACCTACGGACCGTTCTCGTCGACGGGGCCGTTGCCGGGCATGTTGCCTGCTGGCAGGACCAGGACCAGGAGCAGTGGCTGATCGGCTACTGGATCGGGCGCGGTTACTGGGGCCGTGGCGTGGCGACGCAGGCAATCAGACTTTTCGTGGACGAGGTGACGAACCCGTCGCTCCATGCTCACGTTGCCGCGCACAACGCCGGATCGATCCGCGTCCTGGAGAAATGCGGCTTCCACCAGGAGCAGGTCCCTCACGCACCCGGTCCTGGCGATGGGATCGCGGAGCTACATTTCGTGCTGACCCGGTAGAGAAGGCGCGCTCGAGAGCTGGCCGACCCGTCGGCCGGATCAAGGAGCCTGGTACCGGTGTGACCCGGTGCCGGATCACCGGAAAGCGACTCACCCCGAGAACTCCGGGTGGCACCGTTTACCGGATCGAATCCAACGCCGAAAAATAAAACATCGCAACGACGCTCAGCGCCATGATCTCACCCGATGCGATCACCGACACGAGGACCAGTCCGCCCACACCGGCCAGCGCCATCAGCATCGCTCCGTCCTGCGGGCCCTCACGCCCCCAGCCACGCACGAGCGATCGAACGCCGAGGACGAGGCAGACCAGCCCGGTCAGTCCCACCAGCCGGGCCCAGTCGACCGCCAGAGGCTGTGATTTCCCCGCGAAGCCATGGCCCTGCGTCACCTGAAGCAGAGTGATGCTGATCAGCACGACCTTGACCATCACGGCGAGCACGGCGAGCACGGCGAGCAAGGCCGGAACGACACTGGAAACACTCCGGCGGTCGTCGCGTTGTTTCTCGCCTCCGACGACTCGTGGTACGTCAACGGCCTGGAACTGGTCGTGGAAAGCGGAACCACCGCCATCTGAGCCCGGATTCACTTTCGCGACCAGGTGCCTTCGGGGGCGCCAGGACCACGTGTACCCAGTTTTTCACCGGCACGGCCAGTTTCGGTGGATCTCGAAGAAGATGATGATCTCCTGGACGATGCCGAGTTGGTCCCGCCGATGGCACCGGCCGAGCCGATTGGCGCCAGACCCATGTCGGCGCCCGACCCATGACGGCATCATCAGCCCTGGAACCATCGTGACATGCTTCTGGTCATTGATTTTCATTTCATCTGGCGGTGCAACCCTCGCCCTCCGGCCCGGCAACCCCAAGTAGGAAAACAAGCCCACATGGCATAGAATTCGAACAACTGTTCGATCCGACGGTGCGGGGGCGCGGTCATGCAGGAAAACGTGTTATCAGCCTGGCCCCAGGTCAACCTGGCGGCCATGTCACCTCTCGACCTTTTCCAGGAAGTTGAAAGCTTCTCCTGGCCTTCATCTTCCGAGAACCACTGCCTGGGCACGGCCACCGCAGCCGAACGCGTCAAACGCTACCTCGACGCCGTCCAGGCCCAATCCCTGGCCCAGGCAGCAACCTTGGCGGCCCAGGCCCAGACCGTCCCACCCGGGGCCACGTTCGACCCGATCAACGGCATCGACGCCGTCGCCGCCGAAAGCTGCCTCTCCCTGAGCATCACCCGCACCACCGCCACGAACCAGGTCGTCAACGCGGTAGAGATCTGCCAAGACCTCCCCGCCATCTGGCAACTCGTCTACCAGGGCACCTTCGACTGGCGCGCCGCGGTCTCGGTCAACACCCAGATGCGCAACCGCCTCACCCCCGGCAGCCCCGCCTGGGAAGCCGTCCAGAAAGCCCTGGCCCAGCACCTACCCGGCAAGAACCAGCGCCAAGCCATTCACGCCGCCCAACGCGAGATCCAGAAAGTCAACCCCAACGCCGCCCGCAACCGCTACGAAGAAGCAGTCAAAGAAAGCTGCGTCTACGCCTACCCACTGGCCGACGGCATGGGCGGACTGACCGTCAAACTACGCGCCGACAAAGCCATGCTCATCCACTCCATGCTCGACGCCCTGGCCGACAGCTACCGCGACGCCCTCCGCCGAGCCGGCATCCCCGACACCCGCAGCCACCAAGAACGCCGAGCCGACG